>CAKTJC010000092.1 GCA_934567355.1 uncultured Oscillospiraceae bacterium | reverse complement strand
GTGCATTTCCTATTCGGGCAGATGTCTTCTGAGCAATTATTTTACCGGACGTGATGCCAACCATGGCGCATGTACGCATCCCTGCCGCTGGAAATACGCGGTTGTGGAGGAGACCAGACCGGGCGAGTATCTGCCGGTTTATGAAAATGAGAGAGGCACCTTTCTTTTTAATTCAAAGGATTTGTGCATGATAGAATATATTCCTGAGCTTGTAAATGCCGGAATCGACAGCTTTAAAATCGAAGGCAGAATGAAAACGGCGCTGTATGTTGCAGCGGTTGCACGGACCTACAGGCGGGCGATAGATGATTATTTCATTTCGGAGGAAACCTACCGAAGGAATATGGACTGGTACAGAGAGGAAATTTCCAAGTGTACCTATCGGCAGTTTACAACAGGCTTTTATTTTGGAAAGCCGGATGAGAATACGCAGATTTATGATTCCAATACCTATATCAACGAATATATTTATCTGGGAAGCATTGAAGAGGTCACAGAAGAGGGATTTGCGAAAATCACACAGAAGAACAAATTCTGTGTGGGAGACATAATCGAGGTTATGGCGTTTGACGGCGAGAATGTGGATGTGGAGGTGCTTACAATCCACGACGAACACGGTACAGAGATGGAATCTGCACGGCATCCAAAACAGTTACTCTATGTGAAGGTTTCCAATTCAGAGAAAATCAGAAAAGGTATGATTATACGCACAAGGCACTGCGCAGCTTAAGCAGTGCCTTTTTCTCTATGCGTGAGACATAGGAACGGGAGATATGGAGCTTTTCTGCAATCTCGCTCTGGGTAAGCTCTTTGCCATCATTTAATCCATAACGAAGCGCAATCACTTGCTGCTCACGCGTATCGAGGATATCAGAATATATTTTGTCTATATTTCTTAGACTTTCGGATGTGATGACATTCGATAGTACATTTTCTTCATCGACCCGGATGACATCCATCAGGCTGATTTCATTTCCTTCCCGGTCGGTTCCGATTGGCTCATATAAAGATATCTCCCTTGCTTCTTTCCGTTCCTGCCGAAGCCGCATCAGAAGCTCGTTTTCGATGCATCGGCTGGCGTAGGTGACAAGCTTTGATCCTTTGTCGGTATCGTAGGTGTTGACTGCTTTGATCAAGCCGATCGTGCCTATGGAAATCAGGTCTTCCGTTGAACGGTTTCCTGTCTGATATTTTTTGACAATATGTGCAACCAGACGCAGATTGTATTCTACAAGGATATTGCGCGCGGATAGATCGCCTGCTTTTGCTTTCTGCAGATAAATGGATTCCTCTTCGGGAGAGAGCGGGTGATGAAACGTCTGCATGGCGGCCCTCGGAATCTCTCTTTGTATATAGTATGACAAATGACGGAAAATAGTGCTTTTCCAAGCTGAAAAAAGCGTGGCTTGCGGAGTGTGTTTTTTGGCAAGTAAATTTCCACATATCCACAAAAATGCTACAATTTGTTGCATTTCAGAAAATCTATTTACAATGTATTCCAACAAATG
>CAKTJC010000091.1 GCA_934567355.1 uncultured Oscillospiraceae bacterium | reverse complement strand
CCTATATCTCTTGTATTGATGCAGTTTACCAGACCGGGGTTTGTATATTTGTTATTATAGATAACTTCCACCCCATTCTTCCGAAGCACATCTGCATATGCATCATGCTCTGCCTGCATTTTGGCTAGATCCGGCTTTGTCTTACCACCGTAATAATATCCTTTTTCTACATCAATAATGGCATTTAACGAAGGATCATACTTGTTTTCATCAATCGTATTGATCTCCTCGTCCGGGCGATGCAACATAACCATACGAAGCTGCCCCATCTCACTGTTCATGCCCCATTTTCTTCCTGCCCAATATTTTTCCAGAAGCTCCGGTGTCTCAAAGCAAGGCTCTGCCTCCGATGGAAACATATGGGATACTGCATGGCACCATGCGCGCTGTGTCTGATCAATCATAGACTTGTACCTCCTTTGTATTTAAACATCAATCCTGCACTATGCAAGACTATCCCTCTTCAATGGCAATGTAGAGCAGTGAATACCACCACCCATTTTATTGATTTCTGTAATATCCACGGTAAGTACTTCCACACCGGCTTTCTCCAGATTCTTACGTGTCCGCACACCGGTCTCTGAGAACAATACCTTACCCGGTTCCAAAGCAATACAGTTATTCGTAAGTTTCGGATCATCCATGTCCGTCTCAATCAATGTGTAGCCCCGTTCCTTCAGCATCTTCAAAAACCAGTGTGGCAATATAAATGTGCTGACCAGAATCTTATCCTTATCTACAGGAAGAAAGGCTTCATCCAGATGGATGTAATACGCCGGAAGATCCACAACGATCAATTCGATTCCCTGATAAGAAAGCAAGGCACGCAGCTGCTCGATTCCCGCATCATTGATGCGGACGGAACGTCCGACAATCGCAGTCTTTGGATCAAGCATAGAAAATGATCCACCCTCTATGCTTCCTGCTCCCTGAATCGCTCCAAGAATCGGAATCTTCTGTTCTGCCAGCATCTTCTGTGTCACAAATGGATCCCCTGCATGAAAATACATCGCAAACCGTGTCAGGATTGCCCCCTTTGGAACCATCAGTGCAACATCCCGCGCAAACAACAGGTTTGTCCAATAATGACTTTCATCCTCCAGATTGACAAGCTCTATGCCTTCCTCTCTTAAAATCTGCGTCATCATGTCATGCTGATACTGCATTTTCCCAAGATCCGGCAGTTCCGTATCCTTAAAATAATTCCGGATTCTTCCATTTGCCCCCCGCAGGATTCTTGCGCCTGCCTCTTCCTCGAAGACGCCATCCTTTAGCTGTTCAATTTCATCACCCGGCCTGTGCACTAACATCTTCCGAATTTTTCCTACCGAGTTGTCTACGCCGAAATCCGTCCCCCAGACTTCGGAAAACACCTCCGATTCAAACATATTCGGAATCGTACTTTGATCCATGTATTCCTGTAACGTTGCCATAATCATCACTCCTTTTTCTTTTTACATTACAATTGCCGATACCAGAGGGATTGTCAGCACGGACAAAATCGTGGTCAGGGAGACTCCCTTCGACGCCAGCATATAATCTCCGTCATACTGCTG
>CAKTJC010000090.1 GCA_934567355.1 uncultured Oscillospiraceae bacterium | reverse complement strand
GAAATAAATCCTACTTTTCCGATAGGCAAAATGACCAATTAAATGGTTAGCCCGGGCTAACTTAGTGTGGATTGCGCCGAATCTGACGAAAAGAGGATTTTTTTTGCGAAAAACTCTTGACAAAATCGAATACATGGTGTATCATTATGCACGGTTAGCGAGGGCTAACCAATAATAAAGCCCTTGAGTTAGCATCTGCTAATCACAAGGCGGAGACGGAGAAAAAATGTTGCCACTGAGTCTTGCCGATATCGGCGAGGAAAACACGATAAAGAAAATAGGCGGAAGCGCCGAGGTAAAGCAGCATCTTGAAAATCTCGGGTTTGTCGTCGGCGGGAATGTGACTGTCATCACGGCTCTGGGCGGAAACGTTATAGTGAACGTCAAGGAGTCGCGCGTTGCCATCAGCGAAGAGATGGCAAGAAAAATCATGGTTTGAAGGCACGCTTGTGCCCAAGCAATAAAGACATAAGTAATTTTATCAAGGAGGATACATAGGCATGAAGACCTTAAGGCAGGCAAAGATCGGAGATACCGTTAAAGTCGTAAAGCTGCATGGCGAGGGTGCGGTGAAGCGCCGTATCATGGACATGGGTATTACCAAGGGTGTCGAGGTTTACGTTCGCAAGGTTGCACCGCTTGGCGACCCCATTGAAGTCACCGTGCGCGGATACGAGCTTTCGCTCCGCAAGGCGGATTCCGACATGATCGAAGTTGAGTGATCTTCTTACCGGCATAATACACGGGGACGCCGATCCCCATATTCAAAGATTAACGGTCAGCAAATTCTGACCGCATTCAGGAAAGGATCAAGACATGAGTGAATTAAGAATTGCCCTTGCGGGTAACCCCAACAGCGGCAAAACAACATTGTTCAATGCTCTTACCGGCTCCAATCAGTTCGTTGGTAACTGGCCCGGAGTTACGGTAGAGAAGAAGGAAGGTAAGCTTAAAAAGCATGACGGCGTTATCATCACCGACCTTCCCGGTATTTATTCGCTTTCTCCTTACACACTGGAGGAAGTCGTAGCGAGAAATTACCTTATAGATGAGCGCCCCGATGCCATCCTCAATATCATCGACGGTACTAACCTTGAGCGTAACCTCTACCTCACCACACAGCTCACAGAGCTGGGCATCCCGGTAGTTATCGCCATCAACATGATGGACGTTGTGAAGAAGAACGGCGATAAGATCAACACCGATGAGCTTTCCAGACAGCTCGGCTGCAAGATCGTTGAGATCTCGGCTCTGAAGGGAACAGGCATTATGGAAGCAGCCGAGGCTGCTATCAATGCCGCCAAGAACGTAAAGACCATCCCGCAGCACACCTTCTCCGGATGTGTTGAGCACGCTATCGCTCACATTGAGGAAGCGGCTGTTCACGGCATGCCCGAGGAACAGCAGAGATGGTACGCCATAAAGATCTTCGAGCGCGACGACAAGGTGCTTGAGAAGCTGAATATAGCTCCCGAAACGCTGGCACATATCGAAAAGGATATCAAAGCCGCCGAGGAAGAGCTTGACGATGATGCCGAGTCGATCATCACCAACGAGC
>CAKTJC010000089.1 GCA_934567355.1 uncultured Oscillospiraceae bacterium | reverse complement strand
GTCTGAATCTTTGTCTGAGTTGTCTTTGCCGATCATATCGATGAGAGAAAAATCAATCTCCTCGATCTGTGAAAGCAGTGCAGCTTTGTCTGAATCACTTAAAGTGTTATAGTATCTGAGTAAATGAAGCTGGTTTTTCTCTTCCAGCAGTTTGTATGCGCTTTCGTAGTTCATAAATTTCTCCTTAATAAATGTGTAGTGTCTGAAATTCTCTCTCCGTGTAACAAAATCAGTGATACTTTTTCTTGATAGCGATAGTATCTGTGAAAACCTTCCATATGTCTTTGAACTTGATCCTGCGGCCATTGGAATCGTCTCTGCTATAGTTGAGCACGATAGGAGCCTCTGATATAGTATAGCCCTGCCTGTGTGCTGCAACGAGAATCTCGATATCAAATGCGTAGCCGGATACAGACAGATTCTCAGCAATAGGTTTGATGACCTCAGATCTGAACAGCTTGATTCCTGTCTGTGTGTCATGGATACCAAGATGGAAAAGCATCTTGAGCATGACATAGTAGCTGTAGCTCATGAATCTTCGTATAGGTGGATAATCCAGCTTGGATTCCGGATGAAGCTTAGAGCCGATGACTATGTCTGAGTCGGTGCTTTTCATCTGTTTCATGAACGGCTTAAGGAGTGTAGGACTGAGCTCAAGGTCTGAATCCAGAAAAGCGATATATGTTCCAGAAGCCCGTCTGATACCCATTGTTATGGCGTGCCCCTTGCCCTGATTATCCTCATATCCCGCATCTATTATATGCGGATCTTCCTTGGCGGCTTCACAAATAAGCTGCGCTGTGGAATCGGTACTGCCGTCGTTCACCGCAATTATCTCATAGCGGTGAAGGAAAGTACTAAGTATACGGCTTGTTTCTAATAAGTTTTCTTTGATATGCTGTTCTTCATTGTAAGCTGGCATGACAACCGACAATGTTATCTTTTTTTCTGTTTCCATCTCTTTTTTACTCCTGTAACCAATATGTCCATAGTTTTGAACATAATTATCTATTAGTATACTTTTTTACAGTATAAGTGTCAAATAAATTACTACATAAATAGATGAATTAAGGTGAAATAAGAGTTTTTTCAAATTAAGTTTTCATAAATTATTTTTGTGTTTTAAGGAGCAGTGTGTTACTATTTATGTAGTATCAAATCGAAAAATGAGATATAAAAGTAATGACAGGGAGGTACGAAACATGAAGAAATGCAAGAAATGCGGATGTGGTGTAGCGGATAATATAGATGTCTGTCCAAATTGCGGATCAATTGATCTTGAAAATGGTTCATCACAGAGTCAGGGGAATTCGCAGCAGGGATTTGACCAGCAACAGATGTATGGTCAGCAGGGATATGGCCAGCAGACGTACGGTCAGCAGGGATATGGCCAGCAAGGTTACGGCCAGCAGGGATATGGCCAGCAGACGTACGGCCAGCAGGGATATGGTCAGCAGACGTACGGCCAGCAGGGATATGACCAGCAGCAGACGTACGGCCAGCAGGAATATGGCCAGCAACAGACATACGGTCAGCAGGGATACGGTCAGCAGCAGACGTACGGCCAGCAGGGATACGGTC
>CAKTJC010000088.1 GCA_934567355.1 uncultured Oscillospiraceae bacterium | reverse complement strand
ATGAGTTCCGTTTCTTGAGCGCAAATGGAGAATGGATGGATGATGACCGGGAGACGGAGACGACATGGTATCTGGATGCTGACGATGAAATGACGATATGCATGAACAATCCCGATCGCCTTATTGGGAGCACGGGAAGGGATTCGCTTACATGGGCAAATACAGAGCTGTATGTGTGGATGATGAATGACGAGGGCTTGCAGAACAGCTTGACTATGAAATACAGGATGTGTATTTTACGGATAAGGACAAGATTGCTCCGAACTATGAGCGCAAACCAAAAGAAGGGGACGAGGTAGTCGTGGATAATGATCAGGTACGGATCACGTACATTGGTTCCTATATCATTGACGAGCTTGACAAAAATGCATTTTCCAATGATCCATATTTCTATGTGGAAAATAAGACGGACCATGACTTAAAGATAGAAGTGGAAGGAACCGCTACATTGGATGGGAAAACTGCAAAGATGGATCAGGTGTATGATAAGTTCCCGGTATTGGCGGGGTGTAACGGCTATATAACGGGAGTGTGGACAAGAACCGGTGAAACCGGGGACAGGGACGACAAAGAAGCGACGGCGGAGATTGTACGGGCGCAGACACCATTTGATGTGACGTTCAAGGTGTATGACTACACGGAAAGCTATGGGGGATATATCAATGATAATGTGTATGGCACCGCCCATAGTAATTCAATAAAAGAAATTTTAGATCCAACCATGAAGCAGTACGACGCGCAGATCGTGATGAGAGCTATAAATGATAAAAAAAGCGCCTCCGGTAAGGACTGATGGTAAGAGAAACTGCACATTATTTTCAATTCAAAAATCTATTTAAACACAAAAAAATGAATTTAATCTAACAACAAGATGAAATGCATCAATTTAACCTTGAATTTGTTTGACATACATTTGATGCTTATGGTAAATTTACCATAAGTAACTAGAGTTTGTTGTAAGCGGGAGAGGTACAATCTATGGAGAAACGAATTCGGGCGTTAAAAGCGATTATATTAGTGGTCGTGATGTTTGTGGAATTGTTTGGCGTGGATGCCATGCGTGTAGTTGCGGATACAATTTCTGTTATGGAGGATACGACGATTTCAACGAATGACAGTAATGACTATGCTGTGACTGATTGCACGCTGACTGTTTCATCTGACGGAAATATCACCGGAACGGTGTATGGATCTGGCGGAACAATTGTCAATCAGGGATCCATCAATAAAATTGAAGGAAATATAGCAGTTGATAATCAGGCGGGAGCCACCATCCAGGATCTTCAAAGTTCAGTCGGCATTACAAATGCCGGACATATTATATCCGCGACATATAGTTCGATATCCACTTTGACAAATAGTGGAACGATAGATACCCTGAATGTTCAAAATCCTGGATATTCTGACAGTACTGCGACAGTCAACATGAATGCGGGAACGATTTCTTCTTTGAATGTAATGAATTATACTGGGTTGAATCCGATTATTAACTATGCAGGAGGAACGATTACATCTCTGACCGCCGAAGGAACGAATGGTGCAGATCTTGTCGTATCCGGAAACCATGAGATAAGTCAGCTAAAGGGCACCGTAAATG
>CAKTJC010000087.1 GCA_934567355.1 uncultured Oscillospiraceae bacterium | reverse complement strand
ACGAACATCCGTGCATATGAGAGTGGTATGTCTATTTATGGTGCTATGGACGGACAGGATGTGAATGCGAAAAAAGCGGTTGCAATCGAAGACATCACCGGGGACGGGGTGCCGGAACTAATCTATATGACGTGGATGCAGTATGATGGAAACCTGAACATTTATACCTGCCAGGATGGAAAAGTAAAGCAGCTTTATGCAAAAGATAATTGGGATATACAGGCTGGAGGAGGAGCACGCTACTATTTGTTCAAAATTAACGGAGATGATCGTTTATATTATTATTATGAATTGGGGGATATGTCCTGGACGACGGAGATTTGCCGGTTTGATGAACAGACGGATGGCACACTCACGGTTGTGACAGTAGCAGAATGTTATGAGACACCAAATGAGGATGATACCCAGACAATCACAACATATACCGTAGACGGTCAGACGGTGGATGCAAATACATACAACAAGAAGATGGATGAACTGAAAAACGGAAGAGAAAAACTGTTGCTCCGGAATCTATCCGGCGAAGAGCTTGGTACGACGCCGCAGGAGGCTTTGAGCTATGATGAGGCGATCGCGCTGCTTTCCGGCGGGCAGCAGGCACAGGCAGAAACTCCGGGATCCGATACATCTACGCTTCCGTTTACGACAGCACAGACATTGCAGTGGTGGGAATCCCTGCGTTCCGGGACATCGATTACGATCAATCCGGATGGAACATTTACCGGAGAGTACTCTGGACATGCCAGTACGAGGATGGAAGGTTGGGAGTGTGATTTTCATGGGTCATTTAAGAATGTCATGAAGAAAAATGACTATACCTTCACGATGGAACTTGATACATTAGAGTATGATACCCCGCAGAGTGAATGGACACAGAATGGCCGTCACTACGAATCATCCGAAGCATATGGAGTCATGGATGGAAAGACGTTTGAGTTATATCTGCCGGGGACGGCGGTCAGTGCGTTGCCGCAGACATTTTTGGATGATGTAAAAAGATTAAATGCAGGCTATAATGAAACCATTTTGTCCGGATATGGAATGTATAATGTGGATGGCCAGCATGCCTATTTAATAAAACAATAAAATTCGCAAGACCCTGTGGATGCACCCACAGGGTTTTCTATATATTGTATTTTACTTAGGATGATATCAATATAGTGTATCAAATATTTCAAATTGTTACGAAATGTAACAATTTTATGTGAACTATAAACACGTGGAAGTTTACAGAAAAAGAAAACGAAAAAATGCTGCAAATCAAGCAATAATGCGAAAAAATGTGAATTTTCGAAAAAACCTTCAAAAACAGGTTGACAATAATATTACTGGTTGCTATAATGGGCAATGTAATAAGTTGTAACATATTTGTAACAAGTTGGAGGTAAGAACATGAAAAAACCATCAAAAAAGTGGTTGGCGGTAGCAGCTACAGGTTGTATCTTTGCATCGTCCATGGGTACATACACATATAAAGCACTGGCAGGTGAGTTCGTATATACGGACGCAAACGTCAGCATTACATCGATTGTTGACCGCTATATCACAGAAAATGGCGGAGAAGTATTTAATGCAGAAGCTACACCGGAGGAGGCGGTTACGACAGCAC
>CAKTJC010000086.1 GCA_934567355.1 uncultured Oscillospiraceae bacterium | reverse complement strand
CTCGAGACAATCTCCACTGCAATCACTGCAGCCGAGACCGGACACCTGGTATTCTCGACACTGCATACAATCGGTGCGGCATCCACGATCGACCGTATCATCGATGTGTTCCCGACACATCAGCAGCAGCAGACGCGAATCCAGCTTGCGATGATCTTAGAGGGAGTTATCTCTCAGGCGCTGATTCCGACCGCCGATGGACATGGACGAGTCGCAGCCTTCGAGGTTATGCTTGCAAGTCCGGCAATCCGAAGCCTGATCCGTGAGCAGAAGAACCATCAGATTCAGTCGACGATCCAGACAAGCCGTGCACAGGGCATGATTACATTGGATGATTTCATCTTAGATCTCTACAAGAGCGGTAGAATCTCGAGAGATATGGCACTTGTATATGCTCAGGACCAGGTGGCAATGAAAAAACAGATGTAATCGTTTGTGCATGTTTCACAAAATTTAATTATTTTATTGAACTTTATTGCAAAAAACAATCAAATAGAGTAGTATCAGTATAAGATTTGTTCATAAAATGTTCATTTTTTAGAAAAATAAGAGGGTCGGAGGAGTTAAAATGGCACAATACAACTACAAAGCCATGGACAAAAGCGGCAAGGCGAAGAAAGGCTCGATCGAAGCTATCAACCTTGACAAAGCAAAAGAAAAGCTGAAGTCCGAAGGCTTAATCGTCCAGGATATCAAAGAACAGGGCGTAGGAAAGAAGAGCGGTGGCGGAAAGAAAGTCAAAGACAAAGACTTGGCAGTCTTCTGTAAGCAGTTTTCCGCTGTGTTAAATGCCGGTGTTACGATTATTAGTGCACTGGAGATGATGTCAGAACAGCTGGATAACAAAACATTGCAGCGGGCACTGCAGGAAGCACAGGCATATGTACAGAAGGGTGGTACGCTGGCAGATGCATTTAAGCTGAATCCAAAGGTATTCCCGCCGATTATGGTGAACATGACAGCAGCCGGTGAGATGTCCGGTAACTTGGAGGTCTGCTTTGACAGACTGACAACACACTTTGAAACTGCGAATGCATTAAAATCTAAGGTCAAAGGTGCAGTTACATACCCGATTGTTATCCTGATTGTCGTAGCGGCAGTTGTGACAGTTTTGATGGTCGGCGTCATCCCGCAGTTTGCGGAGATGTTTGACGAACTTGGATCGGATCTTCCGGCAGCTACGCAGATGCTTGTGAATTTCAGCGATTTCCTGCAACACAAATGGTATATTGTGATAATTATTGTGGCGGCAGTTGTGTTTGGCTTGAAAGCGTTCGGCAAGACAGAAGCGGGATCTCTGTTGTATGCGAAGATTGGCATCAAGTTCCCACTGTTTGGAAATCTGACAATCAAGTCAGCTGCAGCGACATTCTCCCGTACGATGGCCACTTTGATGGCATCCGGTATCAGCCTGATTGATGCAGTCGAACAGGTAGCAAAGATGATCAACAACCGAATCATCCGGGAAGCACTCCTGGATGCAAAGACACAGATTGCAAAAGGTGTCCCACTGTCCAAGCCGCTTCGTGACTGCGGACTCTTCCCACCGATGCTTCCACAGATGACAAAGATCGGAGAGGAAACCGGTAATATTGAAGATATGATGGACAA
>CAKTJC010000085.1 GCA_934567355.1 uncultured Oscillospiraceae bacterium | reverse complement strand
GCTCTATACATGCCATCGAAACAAACGCATGGTCGCAACCAATATCAGCCACGCAGCCGATTGTTCCATATCTATCTTTCTCATCGCGCAACATATCCAGAATCCCCTGCATACGCAGGGATAACGGAAGTTTGACAGTATCTTGTTTTGTATTATTCGTTAGCATCCAGGTAATCCTTTAACTTTCTGCTTCTGCTCGGATGTTTCAGTTTACGGAGCGCTTTTGCTTCAATCTGACGGATACGTTCCCGTGTCACCTGAAACTCTTTTCCAACTTCTTCCAATGTACGTGCACGTCCATCATCCATACCAAACCGCAGGCGAAGAACCTTTTGTTCTCTCTCTGTCAGTGTGTCAAGCACTTCGTTCAGCTGATCCCGAAGCAGGTTGCTTGCTGCAGCTTCTGCCGGTACCGGGACATTCTGATCCTGAATGAAATCTCCAAGATGGCTGTCTTCCTCTTCACCGATTGGAGTCTCCAGTGATACCGGTTCCTGTGAAATCTTCAATATCTCACGGACACGATCAACCGAAATATCCATCTCTGCTGCAATTTCTTCCGGCAACGGTTCCCTTCCAAGCTCCTGAAGCAGCTGTCTGGATACACGAATCAATTTGTTGATTGTCTCAACCATATGAACCGGGATTCGGATTGTTCTTGCCTGGTCTGCAATTGCTCTCGTGATTGCCTGACGGATCCACCATGTAGCATACGTACTAAATTTATATCCTTTTTCATAGTCAAACTTTTCAACCGCTTTGATCAGACCCAGATTTCCTTCCTGAATCAGATCCAAAAACAACATACCACGTCCGACATAACGCTTTGCAATGCTGACCACCAGACGAAGGTTTGCCTCCGCAAGCTTCTGCTTTGCTTTTTCATCGCCCTGTTCCATCCGCTTTGCAAGCTCAATTTCTTCCTCCGCTGTCAAAAGCGGCACCTTTCCGATTTCCTTCAAATACATACGAACCGGATCTTCTATGCTGACACCATCCGGAACAGACAAATCGATCTTCTCCACATCAATATCCGCATCCTCCGGATCTTCAAGGATCATATCATCCAAAATCTCATCATCATCTTCGGTCTCAGACAAAACAGCGACATGATGCTCATCAAGATAGTCAAAAATCTTTGTCATCATATCTGTCGTCAACGCAATATCCGGTTTGCCTGCAAAATAATTGACAATCTCATTGTCAAACAGTGTATTGTCATTTTTCTTTGCCATATCAACTAAGTTTTCAAGATGCTCCTTCATCTGTTCCGAAGACAAAATATTAGCATCTTCCGCATCCTTGGCTGTGTTTTTGGTCGTCTTTGTTGTCTCTTTCTTTGTCATTTCTTTCTTCGCTGCCTCTTTCTTTGTTGTCTGTTTCTTTCCTGCCTGAGTTGTATCAGTCTTGGTTTCCTGTACATTTTCATTTTTTACTTCTGTATCTGCAATATTTTTTGTCATATTCGCTCCATCCTTCCATTGTGCTTATATTCTATCCATTCTTTAATGATATATGCATTTTCGCCAATTTTCCCTTTTCCGCAATCAGCTTTTCGTGGCTGCCGCGTTCGATGATGCGGCCGTGGTCGAGGACCATGATGACATCGGAAT
>CAKTJC010000084.1 GCA_934567355.1 uncultured Oscillospiraceae bacterium | reverse complement strand
ATCATGAAAATCGGACTTATAATAGCAATGGACAAAGAAATGACGGGTATTATGCGGGTGGTCAGCGAATCGGAAAGGTTAGTGCATAATTCCGCATACGAAGTATATCGCGCAAGATACGCCGATAAGACTTTATACATAATGCGTTCCGGTGTGGGCGAAATTGCCGCCGCCGCCGCGACGCAGTACCTTATAACCGCCTTTTCTGTGGATTTTATTTTGAACTTCGGAATATGCGGCAAACTCGGCGATAAAATGAAATTATTACAGACGGCGGTGGTTAAATCGGTCGTGCATTATCAATTCGACACGTCGGCTATAGATAACGTGGAAGCGGGCAAGTATTCGGAGTACGAAAGCGTTTACATTCCCGCGCCCGAATATCCGCAAAAACTCGTTATGTCGCTCGACCCCGAAATCGTTACGGCGGTCTGCGCATCTGGTGATAAATTCATTGCCGAAGAAAGCGACAAAGCCGAACTGGTTAAAAAATACGGCGCGGATATCTGCGAAATGGAGTCTGCGGGCGTGCTGCTGACGGCAAACCGCAACAATACGCCGTGCGTTATTATAAAGACGGTAAGCGACGATTGCTCGGCAATGGATTACGATCGTTTTTCTACGATTGCCGCCGAAAAGCATACCGAACTTATTGAAAAAATTCTTAAAAGTTTATAACGATGAGCGATAACAAAAATGGTTTTGTCCGCATAGTATGCGCGGGCGAAAAAAGCAGATTGTTCGTAAAAAAAGACGAAGATTACGTTATTGCAGCCGACGGCGGGCTTAAATATTGCCGCGAAGCAGGCATTGCTTACGACGCGGTAATCGGCGATTTCGATTCGTTGGGTTTTGTTCCGAGCGGCGAAAACGTTACTTTATTGCCCAAAGAAAAAGACGATACCGATACTCTTGCGGCGGTTAAAGCGGCTGAAGAACTCGGGTATAACAAGTTTTTTCTTTATTGCGCGGCGGGCGGAGAATGCGATCATACGCTTGCTAATATTTCGGTGCTTTGTCGGCTTGCAAAAAAGGGCAAATGCGCATATATGTACGACGGCGACCGCGTAATAACCATTATCTGTAACGAAAAACTGATTTTTTCTGCAAAGTGCAGCGGAAAACTTTCGGTTTTTTCTTGACTTTTTCCGCTTTACTCTCTATAATAAGAGTATCTATTCAGAGAGGCGGCAATTTCATGCTTTCATCGTTTCTTCTTATCGGGCAGTCCAATATGTCCGGACGCGGCGTTTTAACAGCCGAAAACCGCATTTTTGACGGTCGTATCCTCCGTCTTGTCAACGGTCGTTGGCAGACCATGTGGGAACCGCTTTCGGCCGACCGCGTGTTTGCCGGAGCCAGCCTTGCGCCGGCGTTTGCGCTCGAATACCTAAAGCAGACCGGCGAACAGGTCGGCTTGATTCCGGCCTCCGACGGCGGTTCATCCATCGACGAATGGCAGCCGGGCGAAGCGTTATATGACCATGCCGTAAGCGAAGCACGGCTTGCTATGCGCATAAGCAACATCAAGGCCATTTTGTGGCATCAGGGCGAAGCCGACTGCAACCCGGCGCGCGCGGCCGTCTATGCACCTAAGTTCTTGCATATGTTCCGCACGCTGAAAAAGGATTTGCAGCTGCCGGATATCCGCATCTATGTTGGCGGACTCG
>CAKTJC010000083.1 GCA_934567355.1 uncultured Oscillospiraceae bacterium | reverse complement strand
ACCCATCGAAGATGTGGAGCAGGAGAGGGTAGTGCAGACTCGTGGCAGCAAGAAAGATAATCTCAGTGCTTATTCGAATTTTGGTGTCACTGCTTTATATCAAAATGGAGATGCTTATGTTTCATTATTCGATGATGCTACTGCAACCAATTCTACTGGAAAATATTGGAATATTCCAGATGCCTCCAACACCTGGCCTATTGGTTCCATAGTATCTTTCCATGCTTATGCGCCTCATAGCTCAGAATCAAATAGTATGCTGCGCTCAAAACCTGACCCTACAAATGTTCAAACCAATATTCATTATGAGGCTAAGGTATCTACTGCCGATATTGAAAAACAGCCAGATTTAATTGTTGCAACGAATGCGGAACAGCGAAGTAAAACTGCTGCGAATACACCCGTAGCTTTGCAGTTCTCTCATGCCCTCACGGCAGTTTCTTTTGCGATGAGTAGTGATTTGGCAGAGGTGATTGGTACTGGTGCAAAACCAACAAGCGTATCTCTGATGGGTATTCCTAACGAAGGTGATTGTCAGCTGATTGCGAAGGATGGCAAACATGACTCTTCATCCGCAAATTGGAAACTCAGTTCTGCTACAGACACCTATACATTTAATCTTTCAACAAAGAATGTCACTGTGGGTTCTAATATGGCTCTTACTGATGATAATCAGACCTTGATGATGATTCCGCAGACCTTGCCTGATGGGGCAAAGTTGGTGTTTACGTTCAAGCTGAATGATCAGCCTCAGGTCTTGACAGTCCCTTTGAATGGACAAAAATGGGAGGCAGGAAAGAGTGTCATCTACAAGCTCTCTGCCAAGGCAATCAATACCCTGGACGCTACTGATGTAACGTATCCTAGCTCATGGACAGCGTCATCATTCCCTAAGTCATCCTTCACAACAAACGATGCTATCGGTCTCTATGTGCTTGATAAGAATAATCAGATAGTGGAAAAAAACGTGAAGCTTACATTGGGAAGTGACGGTAAATGGACCACAGGCAAGAAGTTCTTGAAGTTAGCAGGATATAAGTATTTCGCATACTATCCATATAATTCAGATAATTCAGATGCTCAGAATGTAAATACCTCAGCATCTGACGCATCGACTTTCTTTGCCGACAAGATCAGTAATTGGAATCCTGCTCAGGATCAGCATTCAGCGTTGCTTTCTCAGGATTTGCAGGTAGCGACGGGTGTAGTAGGTCAAGATGCTTCCACTCTAAAATTCACAATGGAGCACAGTATGGGACTTGCGGTTCTGAATCTTGAAAGTAAGAATATTGCCAAGACACGTAGATTCAAGAATAATAGTTATACTTATTATTATCCTAATTTAACTGGTCGTGTAACAACCAAGCCAACGAAGGATACTGATTACACTGATGATACCGCCACAGAGCCAGTGAGTGCCTCCACCGCCTTCTCTGGCAATATTCCATACAAGACCTCTACTGCGAATCGTTATATCCAGATTGTCAAGCCTTCCACCAATATATCCTTCGAGGCATCTGATGAATCAGGTAAACCTCGCTCCGCATGGGGAACTCTCACTCCCTGCACTTTCAATGTAGCCAAAAATGCTGTTATGTCAAAAGAAATCAAAACAGATGCCGACTTCTACTACCTCGCTCGCGTCTACACTTGCACGCAGAGTGTGGAAAAATTCACAACTCCAGTAGCTGGAAGCTATAAAATGGAGTGCTGGGGAGCACAAGGTG
>CAKTJC010000082.1 GCA_934567355.1 uncultured Oscillospiraceae bacterium | reverse complement strand
ATATATGGGGGCTCTCGTTTCTTCTGCCACAAACCGGGGTCAGGCACCCTCCACCACTTTAACGCACGAAAGGGTGCCTGACCCCTTTGGTATGGCACAAAAAACTGCGCAGGCCTTGATCAGCCTGCGCAGTTATACCTCGTATCTTTATTCGATTTATAAATAATCCTGTGGATTAACATACTCGCCATTCAGGAATACTGAGAAGTGGCAATGCGTTCCTGTGGAATATCCTGTGGAACCTGCATATGCTATGGTCTGTCCCTGTGATACCACATCTCCAACGCTTACAGCCAGTGAAGAGTTGTGAAGGTACATTGTAACAAATCCGTTGCCGTGATCTATCATGACATAGTTACCACCACTCTCGCCCCACTCGGCTACTGTAACTACTCCAGAGTCCGCTGCAAGGATGGCATCTCCATATCCACATCCTATGTCAAGACCTCTGTGCCATGTACTTGCACCCGCTGTAGGAGCATCTCTTGGACCATATGTATCTGTGATAACACCGCCTGTGGAAACTGGCCATATAAACTGACCTGTACCTGTCGTTGAACCGCCACTGCTGCCACCGCCATTGTCATCATTGCTGCCGCCACCATTGTCATCATTGCTGCCGCCACCATTGTCGTCGTTGTCGCCGTTATTATTGTTGTCTTCCACCTGCTGCTGTTGCTGCTGCTTCTGCTCTTCCTGCTGCCTCTTTAGTTCTGCCTCTCTGGCTGCTGCCTCCTGTATGGCTATATTCGCCAGTTTATCATCGAGATCCGATGCTTTCTGCGCAAATTCTGCCGCTATAGCCTGCTGAACTGCAACGTCTCCGCTGTACTTGTTGATCTCATCATTCTTCTGAGTTATGACATCATCAAGATCACTCTGCTTCTGCTCCAGATCAGCCTTCACTGTCTCAACATCAGCAAGATCCTTCTCCAGGGTCTTCTCATAAGATGCTATATCATTCTTGGTCTTCACAAGCTTGTTGAGCTGCTTCTGATCATATGAACTGATCTGGTCAACATACTCAGACTTATTCAGGCTATCCTCAAATGAAGCAGATGACAAAAGAGCATCTATATACTCAACATCACCCTCCTCATAGAGGTACTGTATTCTCTTCTTCATAGCCTCATACTGGTTGTCCTCGCTCACCTGAGCTGCAGCCAGCTTCTTCTGTGTATCGTCAATCTCTGTCTGGAGGTCTGACGCCTCCTGCTTTTTCTCTACGATCTGTACGCTGATATCATTCATCTGTGCATCCAGCTCTGTCACCGTCTTCACAAGACTGTCTACCTGCTTCTGATACTTTGCCGCATTCGCCTCAGCCTCAGCCTGCCCAGCCTCAGCCTCATCCTTCTGCTGCTGAACATCTTCCTTTGTCTCCTCAGCGTATACTGCAAACTGTGGCGTGTTAAATGCCGGTGTCAGCGATAAAAGAAGAGCGCCTGCAGTAACAAGAGCAACCCTTGAACCGCTTCTCTTCAATGTATATAAACTCATCTTCATCAGTCATGCCTCCTAATCGCATATTCTCAAATAAGTTTGTTCTATGTTAAACTTGTTTACTCAACATCATATATCCAAATCCCATCAATCTCCCCACTCGCCGATAGTATATCACACAATGCCCTCAAAAAAAATCAAACTTTCTGTGAACTTTATGTCATCACACTCTCAGATGTTTTCTCGTTGTCAGTATACTTCCAACCAGACCAACGCCTACTCCAAGTATGAGTCCCACCGGGATGAGTGTCT
>CAKTJC010000081.1 GCA_934567355.1 uncultured Oscillospiraceae bacterium | reverse complement strand
AATCCTCCGACAGTTTTAATCCTTTGTTTAAAAGCTCGACGTTCATCCCCATCGCCGATGCATTTGGGGATATATAGACCAGGCTTGATCCCGGCAGTCCCTGGATGTAGCGCTTGACAAGCACAACGTATCCGGTTTTTTCAATTGCTTTTCTAAGATATTTGTTCTCGATTACCATAGCCCCTTCGCCCCCTTCGTACTTTTATATGAATCAATAAGGCTGCCACACCCATGTGACAGCCCCTTCTATACAGCTTTCAAACTTCTCTGCTCGTGTATTAGTTTCCATCCGTCTCCGAGAATGCCTGGCTCGCAACTTCGATTGACTTGTCAACGGCTTCTGAAACATTGCTGACTGCTTCGCTCATCTGTGCATTTGCGCTTGTAACTGCCTGTTCTACGCCATCTAACGCCGCCTTCATCTGCTTCATAAATTCATTTACGCTCTCGCATTCCCGTTTTACATTCATACGCATCGTATATGCGTCTGTGCTTGCTTTGCTCCGCATCTCCTCACAGTCTGCAGCCGCTTCTGCACGCATGTTTGCACAAGTCTCTTCTGTGTGGTCATTCAATGACTGGCAGGCAGCTTCTGTCTGTGTACGAAGATTTTCTGCTTCTTCTCTTGCCTCACGTTTGACACGCTCACTCTCTGCATAGGCAGATTCCTTGCGCTCCTGGCATTTACTCTTTGTCTCTGCCTCGAGTCTCTCACAGGCAGCCACAGTCTCTGCATGCATACGCTGGCACTCTGCGGTTGTCTCCTCTGACATCTGGCGGCAGGCATCACTCGTCTCCTGTGTCTGTCTGTCACATTCTTCCTCTGTCTTTGCGCGGAGTTCCTCGCACTCTTTCTGCGTCTGCTTTGCCAGTGCATCTGCTGCCTCATTCAACACATTATCAGAATGTGCTTTCACCTTGACAAACTTAATCGGAAAATACTGTCTTGCCATTGCAATTCTTTGCTGATAGTCCTGTGTTGCAGGTTTCTTTGCATTCCATTCGCTGTCAGCCCATTTCTGCAACCCTTCGTAATCGTGGTACACTGTAACAGATTCCACATCATGAAGCTTCTGATTCATCTTAAATAGCAGACGCAGAGCTTCCAGCACCCCATAGATTTCTCCGGCAACATTACGGATTCCGTCAGCATCTTCGCCGTAGAAAGAAAGTTCCTGAACCGGATTAAATCCGAAGGGAGTTTCTTGCAGAATAACTGCACCAGAACCCCAAATGCCGTCTTTATAAGAACCGTCCGAATAAATTGCATATTTCATAGTTATCGCTCCTTTATATAGCCTTGCGATTTGTTTCCTTGTACTTATAATTATAGCACAGTAGTGTACAAATGTCAAGCCACTTAGATAGCTCTGCATATAAAAAATCTATGTGATATTTGTCACCATTTTTGTGCAAGTATACAAAAGCCTGCTCCGTTACAGAACAGGCAATTATATTACTTCTCTCTCAGCAAAATTTCTGCTGCCTTATTGATTTTCTTTGCATAATCATCGCCAAGCTCAGGGTGAATATCTGGGTGAAACATTCGCATCAGTTTCTTTTGCTGCTTTTTGATTTCTTCTGGAGAGCATTCTTTGTTTTCCAAGAATAAAACGCCTCTCGCCCATTCCATGTCCTGCTCTGTTGCAGCCTTCTTTTTCGCAGATTCTGCTTCCATTTCCTTTAGCTTTTGAATGTCTTGCAGTTTCTTCAAAATCTGAAATCTGGTATCATCTATCATCTGGTAGAATAAGCTGCGGAACATTGTCAGGCGTTTGGGTTCAGTCACGTCCAGCATTTTGTCCTTTTTTGTAAACTCACAAGGCTCGTTTTCAGCTGCAATATATTCT
>CAKTJC010000080.1 GCA_934567355.1 uncultured Oscillospiraceae bacterium | reverse complement strand
TTGACGCCCTTGAGATGCGTCTCAACCGCGGCTACAAGAGAAAGTAACACCGAAAAACACAACAAAGGACGCTGCCCAGCGGTGATATGCTCCCTCTATGAGAGACAGTGAAATAAAACACTGTCAATCATGGAGGGAGCATTACTATGCCACAGAAGCAGAAATTAAGTGCAGAGGAAAAAGCAAAAGTCATTGAGGATTACATCAATAACAGGATCAGTCTGAGTGAAGCAGCGCGGCAAGGGGGTGTTGCGCGAGATACGATCAGTCAATGGGCACGAAACTATGAAGCGGATGGAATGGCCGCATTTATAACGTGCAAGAACCGTGTGTACAGTCCGGAGCTTAAGCGGCAAGCCGTAGAAGACTATTTGTCCGGTATGGGAAGCCAGTCTGAAATTTGCAGGAAATATCACATTCGAAAACGAATGCAGCTGCAAGCGTGGATTCAGGTGTATAATGCTCATGGAGATTTCAACTCCAGAAAGAATTCAGGAGGCGGAAGCTACATGAAGCAGGGACGGGACACCACGCAGGAAGAGCGCATTCAGATCGTCAAGGACTGTCTGGCCAGCGGTAAAAACTACGGCGAGATGGCCTTGAAGTACAAAGTGAGTTATCAGCAGGTGCGCACATGGACGCTGCGGTTTGAGGCGATGGGCGAGGCCGGTCTGGAGGACCGGCGCGGAAAGAGGAAGAAGGATCAGGCCCCGAGAACCGAGCTGGAGAAGGCTCAGATCGAGATTGAACAGCTCAGGCATAAGCTGTATCTGGCGGAAATGGAGCGTGATCTGCTAAAAAAATTGGACGAGGTCGAGAGGAGAGATGCCTTTCGGAAGTGAGACAGCGCCGCATCTATGCCGCGATCCGGGAGGCACACGAGGAAACGGGCTATCCCATTGAATTGGCCTGTAAGCTGCTCCATGTGGCACGCTCGGCCTACCACAGATGGGCTTCCGGCAAGCTGAGCCGGCGGACTGCGGAGAATGAGCGGCTTGCTGAAAAGCTCGAACAGCTCCACGCCGAAAGCCCGGATAAGGGATACCGGCGGCTCAACGACGATCTGCGCCATGACTGCGGCATCCATGTCAATGACAAGCGGGTGCTCCGCATCTGCCGGGCCAGAGATATCCGCTCTACCGTGAAATATAACAACCGTGGCTGCACCAGACAGGCGAAGAACCCGCAGTATCTTGCTGAGAATCTTTTGGACAGGCAATTTTACGCCGCAAAGCCCAATGAGAAGTGGCTCACCGATGTGACAGAATTCAAGTGGTACGAGGGAAGCGAGATCCACAAGCTCTATCTGAGCGCCATCTTAGATCTTTGTGACCGGCGCATCGTGTCCTTTGTGCTCAGCGAACGCAACGATAATCCGTTGGTTTTCAAAACCTTCGACAAGGCTGTGCAGGCCAATCCGGACGCACAGCCCCTGTTCCATAGCGACAGAGGGTTCCAGTACACCAACCGCGCTTTCCACCACAAGCTCGTGCAGGCAGGCATGACGCAGAGTATGTCCCGTGTGGCGCATTGCATTGACAACGGCCCGATGGAGGGCTTCTGGGGCATTTTGAAGCGGGAACGCTATTACGGCAGACGGTTTACCAGCAAACGTGAACTTGTCCAGATGATTGAAACCTATGTCCATTATTACAACACCAGGCGGGTGCAGCGCAGTCTGGGTATCCTGACGCCGATGGAAAAGCACACGCTTTGCCTCGCTGCATAAAAAACGGCCAGCAGTGCTTGGCTGCCGGCCGAGAAAACTTTATATTTTTTCACTGTCCTCTTGACGGGTTGCGGTTCATTTTGAACGCGCCCTTGCTGTTTAGCCGGACAGCTCCCGGATCTCATCCTGAATGAGGCGGCCCGCCGCGGCGGCAAGCTGGTCGATGCGCCGGATGCGCGCGAGGTC
>CAKTJC010000079.1 GCA_934567355.1 uncultured Oscillospiraceae bacterium | reverse complement strand
GGATCTGGCAAATCGGGTGTTTCCGACATATAACTATCCGGATTCTGTTTTCCTGGAGGAAGAAGCCTTATATGCAGGCCTGTTAGAGAATGGAATGTTCCATTCAATGGCAAATGCATATCTGATAGAATGTTCTAAGGATGGAGCGCTTTCAGATGTCGACCATGTAACGGCGTCTCTGGAACGCGGGAGAGAAGATGCGTTATTTACAATTATACATAAATCAGGGATTGTCGAAAAAAGAGCTGCATATCCAGAAGGGCAGCATCGGTTAGAACAGTTAATAGCGAATGCCACGGACTTGAAACAACATGGGATTTCTGTAGTAGAAGCGGCTCTGGATGGTCAAAGTTATGTTATGCCATATATAGAGGCGGAGGTTGGACAGGTATATCTGAAACGATTGATTCAACAGGATAGAGAAGCTTTTTTTCAGGCGATGGATCGTTTCCGTGATTTGATTTTACAGTCTTCGGAGATTGTTTCCCCGGATCGTGGAGATGGAAATGGAGCAATCCTGAAGAAAGCATATGTAGATATGGTGCCGTTAAACAGTTTCTACAAAGATGGCGGGTTTATGTTTTATGATCAGGAATTTTGTGCAGAAAATTACCCCGCTAATATGGTTATTTATCGCATGATTTCCACTTTTTATTCTGGAAATATCCAGTTTGAAAAGCTCCTGCCTATGCGGGAATTGCTGGAACGTTATGGATTGACTGCAAAATTAGAACATTGGCAGGAGATGGAATGGAAGTTCTTAAGTACGCTGCGGAAAGAAAAGGAATTGCAGGTTTATCATGAAACGTACCGCCGCAACCCGGAAGTCGTCAATGCGAACCGACAGCGCATGAACTACTCCGAGGAAGAATACCAACGCAAATTTGTTGATATCTTCCGTAACCTGGGGGACCGGAAGCTGATTCTCTTTGGCTCTGGCGCATTTACAAAGCGGTTTATTGCTATGTATGGGAAATCTTATGAGATTGCATGTATTCTGGACAACAATGAGGACCGCTGGGGGCAGCGGTTGGATGGCTATGAAATCAAATCTCCGGAATATCTAAATGAACTTTCGAAAGAAGACTATAAGGTTTTAATCTGTATCAAGAGCTATGTATCCGTAGCGAAGCAGTTGGAATCAATGGGGATTACAGATTATGGAATCTTTGATACAAGTCGTTCTTACGCAAAGCCGGTATATAGGCAGGAACCGGTTGAATCAAAGACAGATTTAGGAGCAAACACGAAAAGTGACGACGCCGCAAAGGTAGAAAAGAAGAAATACCATATCGGATATGTTGCAGGTGTATTTGACATGTTCCATACAGGACATGTGCGACTGTTGCAGAGAGCCAAGGAGTTGTGTGATTATCTGATTGTAGGTGTGGTGTCGGATGAAGATTGTTACCGGCAGAAGAACAAGTATCCGGTGATTTCCTGTGAGGATCGTGTCGAGGTTGTCAAGGCATGCCGGTATGCAGATCAGGTGGAAGCACTTCCGACAGGTTTTGGAGGAATCCGGGATGCGTATAAGATGTTTCAGTTCGACGTGCAGTTTTCCGGTGATGATCATGGTGATGATGGAAGCTGGCTTGCAGAGAAGGAATATTTGAACAAGCATGGCGCAGATCTCGTATTTTTTGATTATACGAAGGGAATCAGTTCGACGGAGATTCGTGAGAGGCTATAGCAATCGGTTTGGAAAGTAATGTATGCACGGATGAAATGACCGAAATCTTAGAAGTGGAGATTATAACATGAAGATAGTATGTTCACCAAAAGGAATTGTAGATAAGGATCGTCCAAGACAGGGTATCATGGATATTGCGGATGCTGGATTCCTGGATCAGGGCGTAATCTGCGGACTTTCTGAGGATGAGACGGATGCGTGGGGCGATGCGGCATGTGAGTACCGGATTGTCGAACCGATTGTGGAGGACGTAGA
>CAKTJC010000078.1 GCA_934567355.1 uncultured Oscillospiraceae bacterium | reverse complement strand
CTATAACGCACCGGCTCTGTATAGCATGTCATATCCTCCAAATCAAAAACTATCGTATCGCAATTATTCCCCTGTAACACAAGCTTTCCGTCGATAATATTCGCATCGGAAGGTCCACACTCTTCGTACGTACATTCCTGTGGCATCGGATATTCCACAACATCCTGTCCGTCCCAGCGCAATAATACATCCTGTCTCAATGGCGCAAAATAAAAATACGTTCCGTCCCATGCACAAGCGCTGATCGGTTTTGCCATATCGCTAATCCAGATCCACGCATATGCTTCTGTCTTCAGATCAAACTTTAAGATACATCCGGAAAGAATCGCGGGAATGTACAGAACATCATCCGCTCTTGTGCAATTCCCGGTGAGCTGGCAGTTTTCGTTCTCTGATATCTGTCTGAAATCGCGATAGACATTCTCGAGATACCGCACTTCATAGTCTGTGCAATCCAGATTGATAACTACAACACACTTATAACAATCCGGGAACAAAAATAACTGGTCTTCATAAATCACAGATTTGCTAAACTTATAATTCTGCTCCTGATTCCTGATTTCTATTTTCCCCCATGTTCCGTCTGCAATCTCATACACCCAAAGTGTTTTTGCGATTGATGGGATCAGTATCAACCTGCCTTTATAGTATTCTAACTCCATGAAAAGTCCTGTTTGATTCATCTGTTCTTCCTGAACGCTGCTGATTACCGCGATGGAACCATCCCGTACATTCATAGAACAAAGCAGATTCATCTCATCCGGAAGGAAATACATGATATCATCTACAATTTCATATGCCCGGATATGGAATGGATAATTTCCCTCTGTATCTTTCTTTATCTCTAGACGTGGATTTCCAAAATAATCCCTTCTCTCACCTATTTTCTGAAGCATCACAGGTTTTCCAAGCGACTCAGCATACCGTGACACATACCCTGCATCCCCGTAATACGCATCTGCGATTGCGACCTGTTCCTGATAAGACAGCTCTTCCTCATAGATTCCCCATGCATCTGACTTGTATCGATCAACGATTGCCTTATATATTGTATATATTTCCGGCTTCAATGCAGCTAACACATCTTCTGTGACAGAATTATGTCTCCACATAAATGTCATATACTCCGCCTGTTTTTCAAAAAATGCAAGCACCCGCTCTATCTTTTCTAACGCTTTTTCTGTTTCCTGAAGCACAGAGACTGCAGAAATATCGTATAACACAACCGGTTTCTTTTTATCCGATGCGTCTTCAAGCAGAATTCTTGTTTTACTTGCTGATTTTTCATATATAGATCTAGTATTTTCTTTGCTTGCAGGTATCTTACGAACAATGATTTTTTCTTCCCATGTCGCGCGGGTATCTTCACCTGCAAACTCTGTCAATTTCTTGATATAGGCACCTTTTGTCTGCCGGGAAGGCAGCCACACCTCATCCGCAAGTACTACGCCCGGAACCGTGCAGAAATAATCCATTGTCTGATACATCTTTCCATCGTCTGTATCACAATTATGCATCGTAAACCACGGAATATAGACAAGCTTGTCCGTGTATTTCTTCAGATTTCTCGTATAGAAAAACGGATGCACACTTGTCGTATAATTGCATTCATCATACGGATTCTGCGTATAGATGACATCCGGAAGCATATGTTCAAAATCATATGCATCATATGGTGTCACCTCCACATAATCCGGCAGAAGTCCGCTTTCATCATGCATTGCACCAAATCCGCCTAAGGCAGACTTCTCATAATATGGCGGCAGAATAACCGTAACATGACACGTTTTATCTGCTTTTTCCTGTTTCCACAACGATTCGATATTTTTCCACGTGCTTGCACGATATGGGAGAATCAGAACTTAAAACTCAATTTAAAGATATACTTGAAAATATAGTAATGCTAGGATTAAAAGATAGCCAACAAAAGATTATTAAAAGAAACTGACAACATGGCGATGACCCGGAACAAGAATCTTCAAAATCTGAAGCAGCGGTT
>CAKTJC010000077.1 GCA_934567355.1 uncultured Oscillospiraceae bacterium | reverse complement strand
GTTCCAATTATCTGAATGGACACTGCTTTGTAAGTATTATGCTTTGCATACCTGTATGGAAGAATGACAGGGTATCTTATCTTTCACTTCCTCTTGGATATCGCATGTGGCAGAAAAAAGAATCAAAGCTGGAACTTGCTGCATCCATGATCCGTCAGGTCATGCCTGAATTTCAGGAGAAAAAGCAGGTTATTATCCTCTGTGACAGCTGGTACACAAAGCAAAATCTGGTTTCAATCGTTGATGAATACCAGAAGCTGGATCTTATCGGCAATGCCAGGATTGATTCTGTCATGTATGATCCTGCTCCTGCACATACCGGCCGCAGAGGACGTCCCGCCAAACATGGGAAGAGACTTTCTGTTGAAACAGATTTTACTTTTTCCAATGAAAAGATCGGAGATTACTATACAGAAAAGCGACAGGCAAATACCTGTCGCTTTTCTTTTCTTGGAGGAAAATGAATTTACCACTTCGTAAGCTCCCATGCCTTGATATCGTTAGCGATACTCCCGGTGTAGGAAGAGAACTTATACTTGTTACCGATGGAGATGCTGGCGCGTACTTCATTATAGTGATCTTCATCATTCAGCTCATAAATAGCAAGTCGGAAGGAGTGGTCCCCATATCCGCATTTGAAGCCACGACTATCAATCCAACGTAGAGCAGAAGGATATTCATTGGTCTCCCAAATTTCCTGCAT
This sequence comes from uncultured Oscillospiraceae bacterium, assembly GCA_934567355.1. Taxonomy (GTDB): domain Bacteria; phylum Bacillota; class Clostridia; order Oscillospirales; family Oscillospiraceae; genus Faecousia. Next base: position 1,308 of record CAKTJC010000077.1, on the reverse strand, counting down.
AAATGCAGATTTAAATGCATTGATGGCCTCATCCGGATGATTCGGATATGCAATCTGCAGAATCTGTTTGGCCAACATGCGAGAGTCATAGCTAAATCCGCTGGACAAAAGCATTTTGCCATTGGAATCGTACATATCCTTTACGGTGCTACCGTCAACAGCCTTGAAACTATTGGGATCATTTCCCCATGCAGCCGAATTCCATTCTTTCATGTCGATATACAGAAGATTGCCGACCTGAGTTACAGTGAGGCCACCATACTTCGGGTCTTTTGCTGTCAGCTGTTTACCACCATGAACAAAATCTGTACCCTCGGTCCAGAGGCCAAGCGCCTTGATTTCATCATAAATTACGGCATTAGTTTCACCTTCGCCAATCTCAGCAACATCTGCCGCCTTAGTCCAGCCGGCACGAACAAACATTGTCGCTGCCTGGGCGCGGCTCAGCGCTGCCTTCGGATTGAAGGTGCCCTTGGCGTCATTGCCGACGCAAACGCCTTCCTGATATGCGCGAAGGATGGTATCTGCATAGGTATAAGTGATGTTTGCAAAGTCCGGGATGTCCGCAGCGGTCAGCAGCGGCTTCTGGGTCAGCTCTGCATCCGGACCGGCGCCGAGGCCCTTCTCTAGCATGTAGAAAGCCAGCTCACGCGAGCAGTTCTTATCATAGTTCTGAGAAGTGATCGCACCGAGGTTCGGCAGACACTGCAGATCGTTGATGCAGTAATCAACAACGCCATAAGCCCAATACTTAGTATTGTTTGCACTCTTGCCCGCATAGCCCTTTGCAGAACAAATCAGCTTTGCCATCTGGCCAATCGTGAGCTTGTCTTCGGGGCCATACTTACCGTTGCCGTAGCCCTTAATAAGACCACCTTCGGACATCTTGTTGATGTAAGAGGTAGCCCAGTGGTTGGACGGCACGTCGCTGAAATTAGATGCCGCAAAGGCGGATGCCGTCATGCTTGCCGCCAATGCCGCCGCCAGTGCTAATGAGGTAATTCTTTTTTTCATTTCATAATCCCCTTTTAGAAATACAGGATTTACAGGAAAAGTAAATCTTTAATACCATTGTAGCGCAATTGATACAATGATACAAGTTAATTCTTTTACACGTGTGTTCTTAAACCACTTGGCAGATGGATTGAATTTTTCTCCGCTTCCTCTCGCGGATAAGCGTGGACTTGCTGATGCCGGTGAGCTTGACGACCTGCGCGTAGGAATGGTCATCGAGCAGCGCCATCGCATGGTCAAGCTGCTCGGTGTCGAACTTGGGCGGGCGGCCTTCACGGAAATTCGGGTCGGTGG
>CAKTJC010000076.1 GCA_934567355.1 uncultured Oscillospiraceae bacterium | reverse complement strand
CCGTAAAGGCGTAGGATATATACGCCGCCGCTTCATTGCCATCCATGATAACAATTCGATTCTGATTCATATTACTCCTCCTCAGAAAAACAGTGTTATGTGAAAAGCAGTCCCAGAGAGAATGGGACTGCTTTCACAGTTTCCGGGTAGATTTTAGGACAAACCTTCTGCACCGGTATACTTCAGTATGTAGACGCCGTCCTGCTGGGTGCTGATATAGATATATCCCCTATCGTCCACCAGGACATCCTCAGTTATTGCAATCGGCGTTCCGGGCATAACATCGTGCGTTCGGTTGTCCGTGAGCATTTTGGGCGGATCAGGTGGCAGGAAATAAGCATCCTCCCGAGGGCGGAAAGGATCCGACACATCAAAAATGCGAAGTCCCGCATGGAAGTAGCAGTTAAGCACCTTATTATTGAGTTTTTTGTAAACATCCGTGCCGAAAGCATCAAAGCAATTATGTGGGCCAAAGGGAACACGCACACCCTCCACATAGTTGAAGTTGCTTCCGTGGGTGTATCCCTCCGGCACCTCGGGATACGGGAATACAGAGATCAAATTTGGATTTTCCGGCTCCGTAACCTCGATAATCCCGATCATATTCATCGCCTGTGTCTTGATGCGGCTGCCAAATCCACAAGTTTTCTTTCCGTCGAAAAAGCGGCTGCGCTCCCCTTCTGTGGAAACGACTACATAGGGACGATCTCCCAGCGGGAAGGCACTGTGTACCGGTGCGCCGGATGCTCCGCGACTAAAAGGTGGGTTCAGCGGAACCTTTCCTATAAAACGGGGATTGCTCTTGTCCTTCACATCCAGCATAACCATGCCCACATTGGCATAGGCCAAGTATGCAATGTCATCTTTAACCGTGACGGCATGCACAAACGGGCGCAGCAAATGCTCTCCGAACTTTGTGTGACTTTGTGTGGATATGATCTGCTCCGGGACGCACCAGTGGGATGCCTCCACCGGATGAGTCGGATCCTGCAGGTCTATAATTCGCAGGATGAAGCTCTCATACCCCTCACAGCACCCTGTGATGTAGGCGTAGCGTCCGCCACCGTAAAAAGACCGGTGTACGCCTTGCCCTCCCGGGCATTCAAACTGGCTAAGCAGCCGCGGGTTTTCAGGATCGGTCTGCACATCCCACACCATCATCCCACACCAGGCGGGCAGGTCCGGGTCGCACCCCGTCAGAAAACTGGCCATGGTCCCGTGAGCAGTGATCATCAGTCCGTCAGCCACTTGAATTTTACAGGTGTTTTGTCCGTCTCGAACCCCGTCAAAAAACCAGGGGCCCTGCACCCAGCGTACCTTTCTAGGTGCAGCAGGGTTCGTAACATCCAAAATCGTCCAGCCGTTATGCCTCCAGGAGGCCGTGTATAGGTAGTAGTGACCATTCGCTTTTTGCATGGCCATCTGGAAGGCCGGACGCCCATCCAGGTCATCATAGCCAATCCAATCAATATTCTTTGCTAAAGGTTCTGTTCTAAGTTTCATATTGCCTCCAAGAGCCAAGACCATTTCCGTCGGTCGGAAATGGAACGGAGTGTTTTCACTCTCGTCCCATCTCCGAGCCGGGAAACCGTTGTTCATGCCATGTCGGGATCCGCACTTCGGGATCAACGCTCGATAAATTCAATCAGTATATCATCCGGTCCATGGATAAAGCAGGCATAATTGCCCAGCAGGCGAAACGGCTCCATCGCAAAATCCACGCCGTTTGCCCGGCAATGGTCTGCCAGTTTATCCAGATTGTCCACCGCAAAGCAAATGTGCTTTGTGCCCAGGGTTTTCACATCGTCATTGGGCATTTTTCGTTCTTCCGGCAGGGGCTTGAACTCGTAGCACTGAAACAGTTCCACTTCAAAAGTTCCGTTGCGCAGAAAGGCCAGACGAAACCCAACATCCGGCAGTTCGCTGCGGCTGACCTCTTCAAATCCGAGAATATCATGGAACCAGCGAATCGAGGCGTCCAAATCGCTGACGCTCATTCCGCAGTGGAGAGGCTTAATGGAAAAATTCATGGTTCATCCTCCGTTTCGATCAGTTTCGTCCAACAAAGTCATCCTTGATAGTGAAAGCAAGGAGCAGCGCGATGGCATCCAG
>CAKTJC010000075.1 GCA_934567355.1 uncultured Oscillospiraceae bacterium | reverse complement strand
AGAATGTAAAGCAGGTCGATGGTTCAAAGAATCAGCCGGGGGCGATTCCGCTGCTTCTGAATATCAATGTCAGCCAGTTCAAGCAGGTGGCGATGATCGCGCAGGGCGAATTCTGGAAGCTGTTAAATGCGAGTACAGCCGATCGGACAACCATTCTTCGGAATATCTTTCAGACCGGAAGCTATAAGGCGTTGGAATTCAAATTGAAGAGTCGGATGGATGCAAGTGATGACCGCAAAAATGCAATCGCACAGACAATTACCGAGGCGTTTGGCGATGTGCAGGTGCCTGAGGATAGAGGAAAATCAACCCTGGCTGATGTAGATCAGACAGATGCAGATAATGCAAAGTTAGCAGCCTTGGAAGATCAGATAGACACAGATGCTGTCGGACAGCCGGAGATGGAGAATTCGTCTGCCGGTGACGATGCACAGGCAGATCGTCAGCTACTCTCCCCGGCACAGAAGATTGTAGATTTGCAGGAGAAACTGAAGAATCTGGATAAGAAGCAGGATAAGAAAAAAGATAAAACTGTCTGGAATATCGAGGATATGCTTACGTGGATAGCGGAAATCCTGCAGGAAGATGCGGATAAGGAAACAAAAAAACAGAAGCAGTTAAAGGAAGCAGAGGAGACACTCCGCAATTTGCAGGACAGACTTGCAACTGCGAAGATGAACAATGAAATCCTCACAAGTTATGCGAAAGCGAAGGAAGCACTGGTCGTTTTAGAATCGCAGAAAGATGCGTATGCGGACAGACAGGCAACGCTGGAACGCTGTAAGCAGGCAACCTATAAAGTAAAGCCGGACTATGTGGCATGGCAGACGAAGCAGGCGGAATGTGCGCAGACGAGGCAGCAGATCGAAGCGGGACAGGTCCGGATCAAAGCGTGTGAGAAGCGTGTGGCACAGGCAGATGCAGGTGTGACCGAAGCGGAGAAGCTGCGTCCGGAAGCAGATGCCTGTCAGCAGAAAATCCATAAGATTCAGGAAGAAGAAAATGATTATAAGAGCCGCGAAGACCTGAAACGATTGCATCTGGATATCCAGGCACAGCAGGCAGCCCTGCAGCGCAGAGAGATGGCGCTTGTCACAGAAGAACAGGTGTTGCAGCAGAAAATCCGGAATCTGCTTGCAAGAAAGCAGCAGTTAGCCGGAAAGCCGGATGAACTTTATAAAGAAAAGGAAATCTATAAGGATTTTCATGATATGAAGGAAAAGACCAACGAGATCGCGGATGTGGAGATTCCGGCATGGGAGGCAAAGAAGCAGGCGCATCAGGCTGTGGCTCACAGCTATATGGCATGTCGGGCAGCGTATGAAAATGCGAGGGAAGCGTATGACCGGGCTGACCGGTTGTACCGTGCCAACCTGATTGGGATTCTGGCACAAAACCTAAGCGAGGGCGATGCCTGTCCGGTCTGTGGTTCCACACATCATGAGCATCTGGCACCGCTTGTGGAAGCGTCCGTGACGGAGGAACGCTGGAAGGCACTCAAGCAGGAAGAAGAGACAAAACAGCTGGAAATGAACGCAGCCATGAACAAAGCAACTGCGTGTAAGGAAAGCTTGCAAGCGCAGGAAACCCAGCTGGAGAAGGATATCCGCATCTGCATGAAAGCGGAGTTTGCAGCGCAGGCGGCAAAACTTGAAGATCTGGTCGAAGTATTTCATGGGCAGCGAACGCTTCTTATGGAGCAATTGAAGCAGCAGGAAGCAAAGGTGGAAGACTTGCAACAAAGCTGCAATCGGTTGAAAGAGACGGAACAGGCACTGCAGTCCGCACAGGGGGAAGAAACGACACAGCTTGCATATGTGCGTAATCAGCTTGCACAGGAAAAGCAGGAACTGATTGCTAGGCAGGCGGAGACGAAGGCGAAGCTTGAGAAGCTGCAGACACTTGCCTTCCCGGATTGGAATACCGCAAAGAACGAAGGAAATCTTGCGATTCAGCGCCTGAATCAGATCAATCAAACGATAGAGACAGCTGCCGAAGTGAAGCGGCAGGCAGAGGACGCAAAGACGCGCGCACTGACCGAGGTTGAGACGAACCGGAAGCTGATTGCAAAACAGGAACAGGATGCAAAACAGCTGCAGGACGTATTCGAAGCGAAACTGACAGAGTATCAATTTACGACGGTGGAAGAGTTGCAAGCATATGTT
>CAKTJC010000074.1 GCA_934567355.1 uncultured Oscillospiraceae bacterium | reverse complement strand
TCTTATGATGTTGTTCTAATGTATTTAGGTTGTTCTCATATATGGTTTTCATCGTATACCTCGCTATATCGAAACTCTAACTACATTTTATAATAAATCAAGTATCTCCACAAGTTCATATGTGATCAGATCTGCCATCAAGGTTCCGTCCTCTTCTTCCATCGCTGATAAAATCGGCGTCAACGCATCTGTGATTAACCGCTGCTGTAATCCCTCATCCTGTATACCTGACGCAATTAGCGATAAGCTTGGAATCACACCATTCATTGCAGCTATCCCATCCGATACACGTCCCTGATATAAGGTATCTGCAATTGTAAGCAATGTTTCTTTTGTATCTTGTATTAATTCCTGTTCCATAAAAACCTCCTTATACAAAATATGGCTGACCCGCAAGCGAGCCAGCCAATAAATTGTTCAATAATATGAAATTACTGAAGTAATGAGAGTACACCCTGTGTAGACTGATTTGCCTGAGCCAACATAGACTGTGCAGCCTGCTGAAGAATATTATTCTTCGTGTAGTTGGTCATCTCTGTAGCCATATCAGTATCACGAATCTGTGATTCTGCAGATGTCAGGTTCTCTGAGTAGTTCTCGAGATTATCGATTGTGTACTCAAGTCTGTTCTGCTTAGCACCAAGCTCAGATCTTGCTGCAGATACTGTCTTGATAGCTGAAGTGATAAGAGCCATAGCTGCTGAAGCACCACTGTGTGTGAACATGTTCATGTGAGATACTCCTGATGATCCAGCAACAGATGTTTTAAGACCTGCTGATGTCTTAAGACCTGCGATTGTAGATCCTGTTACACCGAAGAGCTTAGAAGCACTCATCTTCTTGATTGTAATCTCCATGTTCTCGCCCTTAACGGCACCAACCTGAAGCTGCTTTTCAGAGAAGTCACCATTCAAAAGCTTTGTACCGTTGAATGCGGCCTTTGTAGAGATAGAATCGATCTCCTTAGCGAGCTCACCAATCTCATCCTGGATTGCCTTACGATCTACAGATGCGTTTACATCGTTGGCTGCCTTTGTAGCAAGCTCACCCATACGCTGAAGGATGCTGTGAATCTCACTCATGTTTCCTTCTGCTGTCTGAATAAGAGATACACCATCCTCAGCATTCTTAACTGACTGGTTGATACCTCTGATCTGGTTTCTCATCTTCTCACTGATGGAAAGACCTGCTGCGTCATCAGCTGCTCTGTTAACCTGATATCCTGAAGACAACTTCTCAGTTGACTTAGATACTGCCTTAACGTTAGCGCCCAACATTCTGTTTGTGTTTGCTGCCTGCAAATTGTGCTGTACTACCATAATAATTCCTCCTTGAATTTATTCCCGCGTCCTTGCGAGAAGTACTGGGGCACCGCCCCGTGAATAGTATGTATGTTAGAACCCGCTCGGGTAATAACCTTGGTTAAATCTGTAGGAACTTGTCTTGTTTGTTCCTTACACCTTATATATCGGTTATGAATTTATATCCTTAACCCCTTTTTATGATTTTTTATTATTTTTTTTAATATACTTTTCTGCGTGGTTCCTTCCGGCTCAAATGATTATTGTTTCCGGTCATAGAGCAGGGAATCGTTCACCATACCGTTTGCCATCGACTTATAATATTTGTTTGCTACAGACTTTGACTGTTTCATCTGGCGGACCCCCTGAAACTTTGCAGAGAATACCTGCTCCATCACCGCGCGGTTTCTCTCTTCGGCCGCTTCAATCTGCATACCCAGATCCACGCATGTGCGGATCAGCTGTTGTACTGTTTTCAGGTCCTCCCGGTATGCCGCCGGGTTGCTCTGGATTTCACTTCGCACACGGTCATAGACAGAAGAAAAACCTTTGTCAATCTCGTTGATGTTCCCGATCAGCATGTCCTTCCTGTCAACGATCGATGCAAATTCATCCTCATCAAACTTCTCTGCATTTGCAAGCACAGCCTGGCTGTTCGTCAATTGCAAAATCTCAGTCAGATAATTCTGCTTCCGTTCGAGAGATTCCCTCATAATCTTCACATATGTTCCTGTCTGATCCATAGATACCTCCCGTACGCTTCTGCTTTTTCATCCGGTTATCACAACTCCATGTTGCTTACAGCGGATCAAGAGAAAGCTGTGGCCCTTTCGCCTTCTTCATAACTTCCTTCCACACATCACGCATACCGCGGAGTTCTTC
>CAKTJC010000073.1 GCA_934567355.1 uncultured Oscillospiraceae bacterium | reverse complement strand
CATTTCAGATAGCAGGAATACGTACTTGTATCCGCCACTTCTTTCAATGTTCCATCCGCATCCAGGATCAGACATTTGTAATCGTCCAACCGGTCGAGAATTGCGATATTCCCAACCGAACTACATATCATCTGCTTTCGAAATTTCTTTTCTCCCAGATATTGGCACTGTCCATCCGGACTTACCTTCAGGATGATAGAATTCTCTCCGTTTCGCACAACCAATACATAATTGCCGTTTTCAAGCCTGCACGCCTGCACGCCACTTTCATATAGCGTCAATACTCCACTATAATCTGATATCGTATACACCCGCTGCACATGTTCCTGACCATTATCATCCACCGTTACCATATACACTGTACCCAGATGATTCGCAAAATACACGAACCCATTATTTCCGTACAACAATGTATTGGAACACTCTTCACAACCCGGATATGTCTTCTCGTATTCTTTTTTAAACTGATAATTCTCACTCGTCCATGTGAATTCTATCGCCTGTGACAGACGTCCATCTACCGCCGTAAATGTCCCTGCAGGAATTGAAACCTTATACGTCTTCCCCGGTGCGAGCTCCTGACTCGTATACAGGCAATAATCGTTCATGTTTTTCGAATTCGCATAATCGCTTCGTTCCACAATAAGCGGGATTTCCTCCCCATCGCCGCTGGCATAAAGCGATGCCTGATTATAAGTTACCTCCATCGGGAAAGAAAGCAGATATCCCGCACGATTATCCGCAAACAGTTTCTCAACTTCCGCTGTCAGGGTCTCTGTATTTACCACATTACTATATAACACATTCGCAGTTGCCACGTTATTCTGAATAGCTACATTATCGATCACCACACCTGTCTGACTGTATACAACATCCGTGCCAACCTCCTCGGCAATATAACTATATGGCATCTTCGACGTGCCAATTGCATACCCTTCTTTTACATTCACCGCCACACTTTCAATCAAACGTGGTGCATGCGAGGATACGTCGTATTTGTACTGTCCCGTCTCTGAATCAATGGTTGCATTTACCCTGTATACGGTTACTCCTCCAACCTTGGCAAATTTGTTGTTCTTCGTCGCGGTCCGATAGTCCACCATAAAAAATGTGTTGTTTGCACTTGCATTTCTGGGGCGAATCACTGCTGCATCCGGATATTCATTGCATGGTCGAAGCGTAATCGCCGCATTGTCCGTAATGTTCTTCGGCGTAATCCATCCAAGCATCCATTTTGAAAACACATCCAGATCTCCGGACGAATTGTTCATCAAAGTATCCGTTCCATAATGTGCCGTTCCTCCAAATATCCCCTGTTCCGAATCATAATAGTCCTGCAGCCCCATCAAATGTCCTGTTTCATGCGCAACCGAAAAATAATCAAGAGAATCTTCGGGAAGCAAGACAAAACGTCCAATCTTTTTCCCATCCACGATCATACCATTTAGCAAAGTCTTCTCATACGCCCACCACATAGACTTATAGCCTGTATTTTTACCGGAGCAAACCAGATATACTGCATCTACATACCCATCATTATCGCTGTCATACTGTGAGAAATCGACCTGCGCATCCATCGCCTGTACCACCTCACGAATCAGATACTCTTCCCTTGGATATTCCCGAGTATTATCCTCATAATAAGCCCTTGGATTGGATGCTTTGTACCAGTCATAGACATCTCCACCCAGATTCAACATCTGATAGGAACTTGTTCTATAATAACTCGATACACTCTCCGTCTCCCCGAAAAGCTCCTCTGCGACATACCCTCTTGTATGGGTTGCGGCATAATCCGGGAACTCCACCATAAGAACCGCTGCCTTTACATTTCCTTTTGATGGCATGAGGCCCTTCTCCACCTTCCGTGGTGTGCTGTTCTGTATAACGATTCCACCCTTATACTGATTTGCCGCAAACGTATCCACGCCATTCGACAGCACCAACAAAATCGCTGCCATAACCAATGCACATCCCCGTTGTAACATTCTTCTCACTCTCATCCAATTACCCCTCCTCGTGTTTTTATCCTATCTCCGGATCATTCCATACCACGCTCCAATCGCTTTCACCTGATTCTCCAACATATCCTTATGCCGTCTTCTGCGCAGCCAGTTCTTCCACCACCTCTAACGGAAGACCTGTTCCTTGCGAAATATCTTCATGTGAAAACTTTCCAAGTGCCAGAAGCGATCTCGCCGTTTCCTTTGCAACTCGTTCCGCCGTCTCTTTTCGAGCCACTGCCTTCTTCCGCTCTCTGAATCTCCAGATTAAACCGTTCATTTTCCCGATCCACCGCCTTTATATCCAGCCGAATCGACCGTTTCGTGGCGCTCTTGTACTCCACCTGTGCTTTCGTCTCGATCACCTTCAGATCATCCCGTTCCAGCACCACCTGCAAAATAAATTCTACCGCTTCAATCTTTCCATCCAGTGCCTCGGAAAAGAAATCATCATCCAT
>CAKTJC010000072.1 GCA_934567355.1 uncultured Oscillospiraceae bacterium | reverse complement strand
GACGTTAAACTCGCCGCCGTTGACCAGATTCATCACGATGCTCAAGACGCTGAATACAGCCACGATTGCGCCCCATATGATCAGGTTGCCTGCTTTTTCGCTGCGCTTGCTGTGCTTGACACCCTTGATACCGGCAATCAGCTGACAAATTCCCCCGACCAGTGTTAGGAACAGCGCTGCCCAATAGGCAAATGTCAGACCAGATGCCGCACCGACTCCCGCCGCCAGCGCACCCAGTCCACCGACAAGTACACCCGCAATGATGGAAAATACAGCCGCAATGATCATCAAAATCCCGGTTACCTTCAAAAACTTGTGTCCATTCATAATAATTCCTCCCTGTTGTTTTAATTATTTTACAGGGCGCATGACTCCACATTCTATACATAAGGAGCTGCGGCCGTTCACCAAGAAGGAAGCCGAAGCAGTCACGCGCAGATGGGGCATTTTGCTCCCAGCAGATTCCGATCAGATCTGCCGTTTCACGCACCCCACGCTGCTCTGTTTCGAGCTTTGACACAGCATATGCTTCCTCGGCAATATCCAGCACCAAAGCCTCCAATGTCTCCGCATGGCTGCCACTGAATTTTTGGGTTTCATCCCCGTCAGCGGTACGCCAGACGATCCGGATCTCGCTGTCAATTTCATCATAGATGTCAGAAGACGGTTTTTTATACGCCGGAAGATCTGACTCTGCCAGCACATTCTGAAGCTCAAACCACTGCACCCATGTTAGCTGCCAGGGATCCGTGTTGGAAAACGCATCTGTCCTGCTTTTCCTTACCTCGTCGCCGCCAGATTGGCTGGGAAACCAGCCGGTCAGCAGCGGCATATCGTTCTCCTGATAGAATTTCAGTGAAAAGCAACTGTAGTAGTTTTTGTGGTTCTGCTGCCACTCAAACTCCACCAGTTCCTTGCCTGTTCTGTATGTATCCGGGTTTTCCGTTCTGCCTCCATCTTGAATCCGGCTTCCAATGAAGAACCAGTACAGCAAGGCACCTGCCAGTGTGATAAATACGATCATCGAGATGATGATCAAAGCAATTTTCAATGTTTTCCTCACGTCAAATCGCCGTCGTTAAACGGATTGCCATACTCTGGGCAGAATTTCAGCGGATGTGCCGGGTCTGCCGGTTGCGTCTAATGCCGCATTGGTGAATTCCATTTTGGATACTTCCTTTCTCTCTTAACTATGCCCACGGGTTTTCCGCCGAAGGGATACGGATGCCGCTGAGAATGCTGGAATACTCCCAAAGGAACCAGTCGCCAGTCGAGGCCTTCTGCCGCAGTTTTATGGGCCGCGGCGAATCTGCGCCGGCTGTTTTGAGAAATAAGCGCAGATAGCCCGGCTCCAGATCCTGCGGCCTGGGGTCTGCCAGCACGTTTAGTGTGTACGGCGACTGCGGCTGATAGCCGTTTTCCGGCGTCGCGTCTTCAAAATACGCCAGCGGCAGATAGGGCTTTCCGCGCAGCCGGTCGCGCAGGAACTGCGCGTCGTAGGGCGTCATGGGCCGCGGGCCGCGCAGGAGATTCATTGCGGCAGTTCCGGCGTCCTTGTCTCTGTTGAACAGCGCAAGCGCACACAGGAACAGGGCACAGATGCGTTCCGGCTGACGGTCTTCCGCCGCAAGCGCTTCAAACTCCGGCAAATTTTCCGGCATTTTCTGAATGGTAACCAGCATATAACCGCTCCTTTCTAAAGCGTGTCGATCACGCCCGCGAGGTAGGTTGGCGATACCGACGCATAGATAAAATTGTCGACCAACTGATCCTTGACAGCCTGACGCACATCGGCTGCAAGCATTTCGTCCGCATTCTCATCCACCAGAAGCAGGACCTTGCAGACCCAACCGAGCTGCCTTACGGCGCTGCAGAGCCTGAGCCGCTCGCTCAGCTTCCAGATGCCCTGCCGGATGACCTCCATCACCAACACATTGGCACGGCAGGTCCGGCATAGGGCAAGCGTTTCCTCCGGTTTTGAAGAACGGTAGACAAGAAAATCTGGATCGAATCCTGAAAGTGACTGCATGACCGCCTCCGCCAGAAGACCGCCTTTCATATCCAGCACAATCCTTCGCATTTGCTCTTTTCCACCGCCTTTCTCTTCTTTTGCATGTTCTATTTATATTTTAGCCGTTACCGCTCCCTTTTGCCCCCGCCGATTGGATAGGATTTGCAATTATTTTTTTCGCAAAGGTCACGGTCAGGCCGGATCTTCTCGGCAAAGGGGAAAACTGTGTTGTCTTTTTCCTATTCGCATGATATACTATCAGTACAAATGTGCAGAGCCGGGAGGTATGCGGCATGAGCAAAGCGACAAAAAAGAGCATCCTGTATGCGCTGGGTGTGTTGGCGCTCATTGCGTTTGCCATGTGGCTCCGATATGCAAGCCGGCATATTTTTCATTCTCCGTCGGTCAGCTACCTGCGAAGCGGGATCTATGTGGTGTTGTTCAGCGTGTGGTGCTACTCTCTATGGGTCCGCATTGTGCAGACACAGGTGCGGCGCTATCTGCTGGCGATTTCGGCGATGATGGTGCTGTGGATTCTCCTGCGCTCAATCAAGTTCTCCATCGAAAACACGGATGCAGAGCGCTGGCTGTGGTACTTCTACTATTTCCCGATGCTGTTCATCCCCATGCTGTCGGTCTTTGTTTCCCGGTCGCTGGGCAAGGGAGAGGATTT
>CAKTJC010000071.1 GCA_934567355.1 uncultured Oscillospiraceae bacterium | reverse complement strand
TGAAAATCAAGGACAGCAAGACCTATCTGATCAAGGGCTCCACAGATCCGAACTGGTATTTTCAATACCGGATCAAAATCGATGGTAAGAACAATACGCCGCACATCTTTCTGGACGGCGTCCGCCTTCAGGCGCCCAAGGACGGCCCTGCCATCGAGCTTTACGGCGGCGCCTCCGCCTGCCTGTACTTTATCGGCAGGGACAGCGAGCTGATCGGCGCGGAGAACTTCGCCGCGCTGCAGAAAAACAAAACCGATGGCTATCTCCGGGTTCTGGTGCAGACGGGGACAAAGCTCACGTGTGAAGGCGGCAGGTATGGCGCTGGCATCGGAGGCTCAAAGGTTGGAATCAAGAACTTCTCGCAGGGACACGGCATGAACCTTCATTTCGGCTCTCTGGCGACGGGTATCTATGGCGGTGAGATTCTTGCGACCAGCGGCGTATACGGTGCGGGTATCGGCGGCGGTCAGGGCGGCGTCGGCGAGCAGATTTATGTGTATTCCGGCAAGCTGACGGTGCGGTCCGTTTCGGAAGGCGCAGGGATCGGTGGCGGTCAGGGCGGCCCCGGACGCTTTATTTATATCAAGGGCGGCACGGTGAATGCCGGCAGCGAGTCAGGCGGAGCAGGAATAGGCAGCGGCGATCAAGACGGACAGAACAAGTCGGAAGATGCGCATCATATCGAGATTTCCGGTGGAACGGTCGAAGCTTGGAGTAACTATGCCGGCGCAGGAATCGGTGGCGGAAGAGGCGGTTCGGGCTATGACATTTCCATCACTGGCGGCGTGGTGAGGGCGCAGGGCTACTTGGGCGCGGGCATCGGCGGCGGCATGAACGGCAACAGCGGGAACATTCTGATCAAGGACACAACGCTGACTGCGCTGGCCTTTCCGCTTTATCAGGACTACGGTTATACAGAGCTGTCTGCATCCGCGGTCGGAAGAGGCTCGAACCGGGCGTACTACATGGCAGTGATGCAAGATCAGGAATTTGCAATGATTATAGAAGAGAACATCAAAATCGGAGCCTCGGACGGGAAGTCCGTGTGGCTGAGCGCGACAGGGTGGCAGTGGCGCCACAACCAGGAACCGTATAAGAAGTACTGGGGCACCACAACGGAGCTTCTTATCCCCAACGAAAATGGGCGCGTGGACCTGCAGCGGTTGAGCCTGCCATATGCCTACAATTACGGCAGAGTGATCAGCAAGCTGGAGCTGCGCTGCGAGGAAAGCACATGTAGCCATGAATTTGGCTGGGTGAACAGGGACGGCTGCCACATCTGGGCCTGCGTGAACTGCGGCGCACGAGACCCCGCCGCGGAAATGTCCAAACAAAACGCCAAACACATTCCCGGCGACTGGAGCAATCAGAAGCAGCTCTGCACTGTGTGCGGCCATGTGATGGGAACGGACACGAAGGCGCCGGTGCTGGAGGGTTTGAAGGACGGTGAGAGCTACACCGTCGAGGATACCATCGATGGAAATCCCGGCGCGTACACCTTCACCGTGAGCGACCCGGCTGCATCGGGAGAGATGTCCTCCGGCATCAAGTCGGTGACCATCAACGGCGAGCCGCAAGACGGCCCCACCTATCGTCTCCCCGCGCCGGATGGCGGCAACAATGACGCGGGAGCGGAATATACCGTGGTCGCGACTGACAACGCGGGAAACGAGACTACGGCGACAGTCAGAACATACAGGCGGCACCACTACACGGTGACCTTTGATTCCACAGGTGGCAGCGAGGTGATAGAAAAAACTATGGCCGTCACATACGGCGAGCAGCTCGGCGACATGCCCGTGCCACGGCGCGAGGGCTATATTTTCCTTGGTTGGTATGATGCTCTCGTGGGAGGCAAATGCTACGGGGGCAGCGACGGTAAAAGCACAAGTCCGTATGATAAGGATGGAGACACCACTTTGTACGCACAGTGGGCGGAGGCTCCCTCGCGTATGGTCTATTTCAACACATGCGGCGGCACTATGACAGGGCCTGTCGAAGTGCTGCACAAATTGAACACGCCCATTGCAAAGCCGAGCGATCCCACCAAAGCGGGATATACCTTTACCGGCTGGTATACGGACAGCGCCCTTACACAGGCGTGGAACTTTGACGACTGGGTGACCGGGGAACTGAATCTGTACGCCGGATGGACAGTTAATCAGTACACAATAACCTTTGACACTGTAGGCGGCAGCGAAATCGCACCCATTACACAAGACTACGGCACGGCGATTACCACACCTGCCGATCCGACAAGAGAAGGATATACCTTCATCGGCTGGGACAAAGCGATTCCCACGACCATGCCCGCGGAAAACATGACGATCAAAGCGCAGTGGAAAATCAATCAGTACACCATCACCTTTGACACCGTCGGCGGCAGTGCCATCGCCCCCATCACACAAGACTACGGCACGGCAGTCACCGCTCCCGCCAACCCGACAAGAGAAGGTTATACCTTTATGGGTTGGGACAAGGCAATTCCTGCGACTATGCCTGCTGAAAACATGACTGTCACCGCGCAGTGGAAGGTCAATTCGTACACGATCACCTTCGACACTGCAGGCGGTAGTACCGTCGCACCCATTACGCAGGACTACGGCACGGCAATTACCGCTCCTGCCGACCCGACAAGAGAGGGCTATACCTTCATCGGCTGGGACAAAGCAATTCCCACAACCATGCCTGCCGAGAATATAACGCTTACTGCACGGTGGAAAGACAGCGAAAAGCCCACGGGCGAAATTAAAATCAGCGAGAACAGTTGGAAAGCGTTCCTCAACAATATCACCTTCGGTCTGTTCTTTAAGGACACGCAAACGGTGACGATCACCGCAGCCGACAACAGCGGTGAGACGGT
>CAKTJC010000070.1 GCA_934567355.1 uncultured Oscillospiraceae bacterium | reverse complement strand
TCCTGACGGTCATCACGTTCTATTTCGGCACGCAGTCACAGAAAGCGCAGGACGCCATCGATGCGGCATGCAAACCGCAGGAGGGCGAACAGAAATGATGAAAGCATCCGAACTTGTGCGCAGGCACATTGACGTTGCGAAGAACTACAAGACCGTCTACATGTGGGGCTGCTTCGGCTCCCCCGTGAGCAAAACGATCATTGACGAGAAATCTGCCCAGTACCCGGACTGGTACACCGGCGGCAGAGTCACATATCTGCGCAGCCTCATCGGGAAGATCATCTATGGCTTCGACTGCGTGAACCTGACAAAGGGCATTCTCTGGGGCTGGAACGGCAACAAAAACGCCTACTACGGCGGCGCAAGGTATGCCTCGAACAGCGTGCCGGATGTCTCCGCCGACGGCATGATTGCAAAATGCAAGGACGTGTCAACGACCGGCTGGGACAAGCTGATTCCCGGCGAGGGCCTCTGGATGCCCGGACACTGGGGCATGTACATCGGCGACGGCCTTGCGGTCGAGTGTACCCCGATCTGGGATAACGGCGTACAGATTACGTGTGTCGGCAACATCGGCCTTAAGGGCGGCTACAACAGCCGTGTGTGGAAGAAGCACGGCAAGCTCCCGTGGGTGGACTACGACACGGAAACCGTCGATAAGGCCGTCGAGGCGGCAAAGGAGACGATCAAGGCAAAGGCCGGACTTGCGGACAACACGATCAAATATCTTGCCGATTACAAGTACGGCGATGACCTGTTGAAAAAACTGGCTGCGGCTATGAAGTAAGGAGGCGGCGCGATGGCACCGCAGGCACGAGTCAATCTGCCGCCGGAGCTCGGCAGGCTGACGCGGAAGGACATGGAGACCGTGATCTATCAGGCCAATCTTGGCCGGGAAAATGAGAAGATCGCACAGCTCTATTTCGTGGACAAGCTCCCCCAAGTCGACGTCGCGACGGAGCTGTTTCTAGGCCGCGCCACGGTACAGCGCCGCCTGCCGGAGATCATGGCGCGGATGAAGGCCGCGTCCGGCAGTCTTCCAAACTGAGTGGAAATGATGCACAAGTGATACGCAGCTGAGGCACATCAAAACGCAAAAAAGCCCATACTGGACACATCAAAGGAGTGTTCGGTATGGGCTTTTTTTATTTCAATCCAAACCCTGTAGGGCGGATGGTCGGGGACTGCACCGTCCGGGCCATTGCAAAAGCGACCGGGAAGAGCTGGGACGAGACGTACATCGGCCTTTGCCTGCAGGGGCTTATCATGGGCGATCTGCCGAGCGCAAACAGCGTGTGGAGCGCTTACCTGCGGCAGCAGGGCTTTACCCGGAACGTGATCCCGAACACATGCCCGGACTGCTATACCGTCGCGGATTTCTGCGCAGACCATCCGCGCGGCGTGTACGTGCTTGCTCTGTCCAGCCATGTGGTCTGTGCGGAGAACGGAAGCTATTTCGACACATGGGACAGCGGCAATGAGATCCCGCTGTTCTACTGGGCAAAGGAGGATAAATGATGTTTGGACAACAGCCGTATGTGTATCAGCAGCCGATTTATAATCAGCCAATCGGCCAGCCGATCAGCCAGCCGATGCAGGAGCCAATGATGCGTCCGCAGTATCAGCCCGCGTCACAGATGCCGGCTTACCAGCCGCAGCCGCAGCAGCCGCAGCAGCCGCAGAACCAGTCGATCATCTGGGTTCCGAACGAGCAGGCGGCGAATGACTTTATTGTCGCGCCCAACAACGCGGTAACGCTTTGGGATATGAACGCTCCGGTCGTGTATGTGAAAAAGGCCGATGCAAGCGGCAAGCCAAGCATGACAACGTATGATCTTGTGGAGCGCGCACAGGCCGTTATAACGCCCACAGCGGCGCGAAAAGACATGAGCGAAGAATATGTGACTCGCAGGGAGTTTGAAGAGCTTGTGGCGAAGCTGGCCGCCCCAAGCGTCAGGCCGCGAAAGATGAAGGAGGCGGACAATGAACCCACTGTTTAACGCCCCAGGCGGAGGACAGATGCCCGGCCCGATGGGGCAGTTCCAGAACATGATACAGCAGTTCCGGCAATTCCAGAACAGCTTTCAGGGTGATCCAAAAGCAGAGGTCGAAAAGCTGGTGCAAAGCGGGAAAATCTCGCAGCAGCAGTTGAATCATCTGCAGCAGGTGGCGGGGCAATTCCGGCAACTGCTGCAATAGTTCGGGAATTCCGAACAGTTGAACGATCAAAATCGTGGCCACGATTGAGATAAATCTTTTGAATCTACGAAAGGAATGAAAAATATGAGTTTGAATGACGGCTCCCCGACCATGACAATGCCCGTCGCGCCTACCGGCATGACAGGCGGCGGCTGGGGCGGCTTCGGCGGCGATAATGGCTGGTGGATCATCATCCTGTTCCTTGCCATTTTCTGCGGCTGGGGCGGCTATGGAAACGGCTTCGGCAACAACGGCAGAAATTCCGGCGGCGTTGTAGACGGCTATGTGCTGGCCTCTGACTTCTCCAACATCGAGCGCAAGCTTGACAACGTAAACAACGGTATCTGTGATGGCTTCTACGCCATGAATACGGGCATGCTCAACGGCTTTGCAGGTGTGACACAGGCTGTGACTTCCGGCTTCTCGAACGCTGAACTTTCCCGCTGCAATCAGCAGGCCGCGCTTATGCAGCAACTGAATAACATGGCGATGCAGGCACAGGAGTGCTGCTGCGAAAACCGCGCTGCAATCGCCCAGGTGCGCTATGACATGGCGACGCAGGCGTGCGACACCCGCAACACCGTGCAGAACACCACCCGCGACATCATCGACGCCATGAACTGCGGCTTCCGCAGCATCGACCAGCGTCTGACGGCGCAGGAGCTTGCGGCGAAGGACGCGAAGATCGCCGAGCAGAACCAGCAGCTCTTTGTTGCGCAGCTTGCGGCAAGCCAGAACGCTCAGACGCTCGATCTGCGTAACTACGTGAGCGGGCAGTTGGCGTATTACAACCCGCGCCCGGTTCCGGCATTCGGCGTTCCGGCCCCGTACCAGTACGCAGGATGCAACAGCGGTTACAACTACGGCTGCGGCAACTGCGCGTAACAACTCCACATCGTAGAGCTTTTTCGTGGCCTCACGAAAATGGTCGGCCCCATTGCCGATACTCGACAGCAACGCGGCGGGGCAATCGTCCCGCCGCTATATTTTTATGAAAGGAATGATTTTATGGCTGAATTTACATCATCCGGAATTCAAATTGTCGCCGCTGGGCAGAACGTCCCTCTGATCTCCACGGCGGCTTGCGGAAAGCCGTGCATCGTACATCGAGAAGGAAGCGGGCTCGTTACGCTGCGCGGGCTTACGCAGCAATGCAAGTCGAAGTTCCGCGTATCCTTTGGTGCGAATATCGCCGTCCCTACAGGCGGAACAGTCGGAGCTATTACCGCTGCGCTTGCAATTAACGGCGAACCTCTGAACAGCGCCACAGCGACCGTAACCCCTGCGGCTGTTGAGAACTATTTCAACATCTTCGTTTCCGCATTCGTGGAAGTCCCGCGCGGCTGCTGCCTGACTGTAGCGGCAAAGAACACCAGCGCCCAGGCGATCAGTTTCGCGAATAGCAATATGGTGATAGAACGCGTATCATGAAAGGAGGAAGAAACATGTACGATTTGAGAAATCTTCGTGAAATGCTCTGCAAGGAGCTGGACGAAATCGCAGACAAGCGAGAAATGTCTGCGGGCGATCTGGACG
>CAKTJC010000069.1 GCA_934567355.1 uncultured Oscillospiraceae bacterium | reverse complement strand
ACCCATCCTCCATGCTGCTTATGCTGGGGTCCGGCGCCGGGGTGGGTGTTATGGATCAGTTCTCATGCCCGGAAATCAGAAAATATAACAATTTCCGCAGCCTTGACATTGGCATCACTCACCAGGTCACCGCGGCCTGGAATGATGATAATGGCAACCCGCTTTTGGCAGATTTTTTGCAGCAACTGGATAAATCCTTCTGAGAATAGGCGCGCAGATGATGTCTGTGCGCTTTTTCCTCTTTATCTGCCGTAAAGCATCCGTATCAGATAGTCGTTCAGTTCTGCGCTGCATTTGTCTGCGCTGTTTCCCTCCCAGCAATAAAAACCACATCCGGAGGAAAAGCCCATTTTTTCCTCCTGCAGCATTTGCTGTAAAAGCGGTGATGGAGCATGACTGTCCTCCAAATAAGGCAGCACATAGGAGTGGATATTCCATGTAAGCTGTGTACCCACCATATCCGAATTTTCCAATACGCCCAGCTGCGGCAGCCGCAGGCCAAAGGAATTTTTTATGGCAATGTCAACAGTTTGTGCGTCGGCTATTCCGTGTTCCACAATAGAGATTGCTTCCCGCCACAAAGCATGCTGCAGCCGATTGGCTATAAAGCCCGGAACATCCTTTTTGCACAGGCATGGTTTCTTGCCTACGCCGGACAGAACCTCCATCACAGTTTCGGCCACACCGTCGGCAGTTGCGTCGGTTTTAATAACCTCAACCAGCGGAAGCAGGTGAGCCGGGTTCCAAAAGTGTGTGCCGACAAATCGTTCCCGGTAACGCAAATTGGCACTGATCTGGCTGGGGCTCATAACGCTGGAGTTTGTGCAGAAGCAGGCATCCCGGCGGCAGCGGTCTTCCAGTTTGGCAAAGGTATCCTGCTTAACAGCCAAATCCTCAAACACAGCTTCGATCACCAGGTCAGCCTCGGGAAAAGCCGGATCCTCTATGTCGTCCGTAAACCGGATCCGCGCCATTCGTTCCTCCCATTCCTCTGCTGACAGGACCCCCTTTTCCAGCAGCTGCCGAGTGCTGTTTTGAATACCCTCTCTTATATTCGTAGGCCGCACATCATACACAGTCACCTGAAAGATCGGATTGGCCGTCATGACAAAAGCGATGTTTTTCCCCATCAATCCACCGCCAACGATTAGAACATTTCTGATTTCATTTGCTTTTTTCATTGCCGAACTCCTCCACCTCTAAATAATCCCTGTCGTCTCCAGCACAGGGGGCATCCTTTTCAAACACCCCGGCTGCCCCACACACGGGGCACTGTCCGAATGCGTCTGCAAACATAGGGATCAGGTCCTGTTCATATTTGAATTTCATGCTGCATTGAGGGCAGTGATAATACATATAGCAGGGTCCCCAGCTCATTTTTTCAGTCCCAGTATCTCGCGGGCTTCAGCAGGCGTAGCTGCCTCATTTCCAAACTCGTGGATAATCCGAACCGCTCTTTCTACAAACTGACGGTTGTTTTGTGCCGGCTGCCCCTTGGCATACAGCACATTGTCCTCCATGCCCACGCGGACATGACCGCCCAGAGCCACCGCTCCATAGAGCATTTCCATCGCACTGTGTCCCACACCAAAGCAGCTCCATGTGGAGCCGGGGCAAAGCTGCTCCATGGTCTCCTTCATAAACAGCAGATTTTTCATACTGCCGGGAATCCCGTTGGCGCATCCCATGCAAAACTGAAAATGCAGCGGCGCCTGCAAAATCCCTCGTTTCAAATAATAAGCTGCATTGGCGATCATGCCGGGATCGAAAGCTTCTATCTCCGGTTTAACGCCCCAGCTCTGCATATTTTGTCCCAGGCTCTCCAGAAAAGCGGGGCTGTTGATAAACAGGCCGCTATTCATCCAATTCATGGATCCGCAGTCAAAGGAGGCCATTTCCGGGCGCAGCTCCTTCAAATGTGCCTGCCGGGTCTCATCCGTTGCATTAAGATCTCCGGAAGTCGTCAGATTCAGAATCACATCACAGTCCGGGTGATTCCCATGCAGTAGTGCCACTGTTTCCCGAAACTTCTCCGTAGACATGGTTCCGCAGCCCTGGTCATCTCTCATGTGCAGATGCGCCACCGCCGCACCCGCTCTCCAGCAGTCATAAACATCCTCAGCAATTTCTGAAGGAGTTATCGGAACATGAGGATTGTGCTCTTTTTTTGGCCATGCGCCGGTGGTGGCCACTGTAATAATCGTTTTCCTCGCCATATTTTTTCTCCTGTATGCTTTACATTTCAAAAAGGGCGGGAAGGCTTCTTTCGGCACATCCCGCCATTTTTGCTTGAGAGAGGTAGCTTGTCAAATAGGATTACTTTTTTCTGTTAAACAGCTTTTGCATATACTCCAGACCGGAAGCACCACCCTGCTCCTGCGTGCCGTATCCCGTTCCTCCATAGGCGTATGTGCGATCCGGCACGGATTTATCCAGCAGGTCCTCATCAATTTCAGCTACACAGCGCGCCATGGATCCATCACCCATCCACCAGCGAAGCGGGAAGCAATTAAATCGGAACCACTTTCCGGCCGGGATCTTATCCAAATCACCACCAAGGTTTTCAACGCCAACAATTCCATGTCCCAGCATTTCCTTGTGACAGGGCTCCCATGTTCCCCACACGCCGATGTCTTCCAGATCTCCGTATAACTGGTTATACGCCTTCTGGCCGAAAATGCGGATGTATTCAAACTTATCAAACTTGGCGTAAGCCTCTTCTCCGAACAGCTCTTTGTATTCTTCCGCCAGAGTTTTCCCGGTTGCACCCAGCAGGTTCATGCGCGTCATCCCATTATTTCCCATGGCCGTGTGCAGCGGATGATCCAGTGCCTGCGAGTCCATTGCAACGCATTTAACCCCGTACTTGACAAACCATTTGCCGCTTTCGACTCCTGTGCCGCAGGCGTAGTGATAGTATGCCTTGGAATCATCAAAAAGCCGATGCATCCCCGTATTCAAGCAAACCACCTTGCCGGCAAGCTCCTTTGGATCAATGCCGCAGGCTCGGCAGGCAGCATCCAGATGCTTATCCGTAATAAGCCCCCACGGTTCAATGTCTATTTTCAGAACCACTGCCTCGCCTGTATAGGCATCTACAGGCATTTCGTGCGTATATCTGGCGCGACGGCCGTCAAATTCATACTCCATCACATGGCGGGGGGCATCGCAATGTGTACCTGTATGCATGGTGCATTTAATAGATTGTGTCAGCACGCCCCCCTTAGCCATGGTGTGTGTGTTATCGATTTCCGGCTTGTCAAAATACGGCCACCGGGGGATCTCCGCTCCAAAAGGATGCGTCAAGTCAACAAAAATCTTTTTTCCCATAAAACCAAACCTCCGTTATGTACTTATTTTTAGCAGGTCAAATATCCGCCGGAGCAATCGCAGTTTGCGCCGGTAATGTAATTGGATGCATCGCTGGACAAAAACAGCGCATATCCCACAAAATCAGCCGGTTCTGCCAGACGGCCAATAGGCTCCCGCTTTAAAAAGTTTTGGTACACGGCCGACTCGGGATCGAACATCCACTCCGTCAGCGCACTGCGAAACACCGTGGGGCAAAGGGAGTTGATATTAATGCCGTACTTGCCGCTCAGTTCGCAGGCCAAAGAGCTCACCATCAGATCCACTCCCCCCTTGGAGGTACAGTACCCCGTATAGCCGGCCATACCGCGTTTGGAGCGCTGCGATGTAACCACAACCATCTTGCCGCCCTTCCCCTGGTCGACCATCTGCTCGGCAACATATTTCAAAACGATATATACGCTCTTACAATCGGCGTCCATGATCTTCTGCCAGTCAGCAACAGACTGCTCCAACATGGGCTGCGGTTTATTGTATCCGTGACAGACAGCCAAAATATTGATTTCCTTGTAGCGTGCAACACAGGCTTTAACGATGCCGATAACATCTTCTTCCTTTGCCGGATCTCCTGCGCAAAAAGCACAATCGATGTTTTCAGCCTTAAGTTCTTTCTCCAAAGCCTGTAATTTTGCCTCGCTCCGCCC
>CAKTJC010000068.1 GCA_934567355.1 uncultured Oscillospiraceae bacterium | reverse complement strand
GCGACACTGTGCGCGGCGTAAGAAGATACTCGGCAAAAATGCCGGAGTAAGCAAAAAACCGCCCACGGGCGGTAAATACAATAAAAGCGGAAGCGATGACGAGCATCGGTTCCGCTTTTATTATACCTGAAGAAGAGACCTTCAGGTATTATATTATATTCCTTTTCCGCAGGTACCGCGCGGACGCGGCACCCACGGGATTTCAGGAATGCAGTTAGTTTATCCAACCGGCTGCCACTGCATGACAGCCGGCATTTTATCTCACTTACCGTGAGAGGATCGCTTTATAACTCAGTCCAGGGGGTACTGAGAAGGCATAAGGGTATGTCTGAGCAGATAGAGAGCATCTGCACGAGTTACCTTACCGTCCTTCACGAAGTCGCAATCCTGGTTCAGAGGATACTGAGCGGAGAGGATGGTGGATCTGAGCAGATAGATAGCATCTGCACGAGTTACCTTACCATCGTTGTCAAGGTCACCGCGAACGACGCCGGTCTTAGGAAGAACCTTGTAGGAAGCGTCCTTTTCGCCGCAGACGGAGCAAGCCTTGTGAGCAGTGTAGCCGTCTTCGGTAGCGGTGGGAGCCTTAGCAGCAACGTCAACCCACTTGTGTCCGGTTGCGGGAATCACAGCGGACGCGGTGGTGACAGCGCACTTCTTGCACTTGTAGCAGGCGGTGTGACCGTCGGTGGTGCAAGTGGGCTCAACAGCAGGGATAGCGTTAGCGTAGTCGAAGTCATGACCTTCCTGGGGCTTAAGGATTTCCCAGTTGCAGATGCTGCAGTAGAGGCCCTTGGTGCAGTCGTTCATGTTTTCGGTTACGTAGTGAGGCTCGGAAGTAACAACAGTTCCGCACACCGTGCAGGTGTAGGAGTGACCGCTGGCAGTGCCAACGACTCTTCCGGGCTTATGCTCTTCGGTTGCCTTCATAGCAGTTCCGCAGACTTTGCACTTACCTGCGAGGCAGGGATGTGCAGCGTCGGTAACATGCTTTTCGCTGGCTACGAGACCGCAGCGAGCGCAGGTCCAGGAGTGAGCATCAGCGGAGATAACGGTCTCGGACTTAGCAAAGTCGTGGCCGTAAGCAGCGCCGCTCGGTTTGCCCTTTGTATTCATCATATCAATCTTGCAGGTCTTGCACTTATTGCTGGTAAGGCAGTCGCGCTTGCCGTCGCTTACGCACTTAGCTTTTTCAGTCTGCTTACAGGTCGTGCAAGTTCTGATGTGATACTGATATGCAGTCTTGGCATCCTTGTTGGCCTTGCCGTCCTTGTCGCACTTAGTGTATGCAGACCAAGTGTGCTTGCCTGTCGCCTTGATGACGTTCCAGGTCTCGTTGGACCAACCGCACTCGCAAGCCTTGTGAGCCTCGTAGCCGTCCTTACCGCAGGTAGCGTCCTTCTTGGGAACGTTTACAAGATCATGTCTAACCTTGTCAGTGGTAGTTCCGCAAACGGAGCAGACCTTCCAGTGGTTATTATCGTCATGTGCCCAACCGTACTTGTGATCAGCAGAAGCCTTCTGGACATAGCCGCAGACCTTGCAGACACCGTCGTACTGGCAGACAGCACCGTTGGAATCGATCCAGTTCTTGCCGTCTTTGGTGTAGTGATAGCTGTGACCTTCGAACTCGCTGATCTCGTTGCAACCGGGAACAGTGCAGTAACGCCAGTGCTTTTCACCACTGTACTTGTAATCCTCGCTCCACTTGTGAGTATCGGGAGTCTTGGCGACATCCTTTTCCTCGGTTTCCAGGCACTCGGAGCAGGTGCGAACCTGTTTACCGACTGTCTGGCAGGTGGGCTCAACAGTTACCTTCCAAGCGGACCACTTGTGACCCTTTGCAGGGATCTCTTCGCCGCCCTCGTGGTAGGTGCAGGAGTACTCAACACCGTTGATGGTGATAACGGCAGAGCACTTATAACCGGACTTGTTGCCCTTTTCGGTGCAGGTAGCATCCTTACCTTCAACTGCGGTTGTATCATGCATTGTATGACCCGCAAGCTCCATGCCGCATCTTGTGCATCTGACAGAGTCGGTGCACTTAAGAGTGGAGGCATCGAAGTTGGCAGGAAGAACGTGATGGGACTCAACTGTTACGCCGCAGACTGTGCAGGTTGCAGGAGTCATGCAGAGAGCAGTGGTGTTGAACTTATGACCGGCGGGAGCAAGTTCCTTAACGTCGATGACGTTGTGGCAGACCTTGCACTCTTTCCACTCTTTGCCCTTTTCGGTGCAGGTGGGTTCGACCTTCTTGGTCTCGTAGTCATGGCCTTTAGCCTTTACCTGAGTTCCGCAGACGGTGCACTTGGCATCGCAGACGGGGCTCTGGACGGTGACTTTCTTGCCTTCTACGTTGGTGATTTTGTAAGCATCAGAAGCATACTTGTGAGCTTCCCATGCGTTGATGGTCTCGTTGCAGCCTTCGCGCTGGCACTTGCCGGGGTTGCAGGCAGGAGCGTTGGGATCGATAACATGACCGAGAGCCTTGATGGTTTCGGTTTCTGTGATCACCTTGGTTCCGGCAGCATCGCTGAACATCTTCTTGCAGTTCTTGCAGGTCCAATATTCTTTAATACCGCTTGCGATGCAGGTAGCGGGCTTTTCAGCAGTGTGAACGAGCTCATGAGCAAGCTTTGCCTGGGCAACGTAATTGCAGCCTACGCACTTTACTTCATGATCGCAGGTAGCCTTGTCATCCTCTGCATAGAAGTGAGCAACGGCAGAACCCTCTTTGACAGCGCCGCAGATCTTGCAGGCTTCCCAGTGAGAGGTTGCGTTGTAGTACTTAGCATAGGAGTGTTCAGCAGAACCGTAGGTGCTGGTGGAAGCAAGAACGGCACCGCAAACGCCGCAGTAGTCATGGTATACGCCTGCTTCGCTGCAGGTAGCAGCCTTTACAAGCAGATCCTTTACCTTAAGGTTGCCGGGGAGCTGATCATCAGTCTCGCCGTTGTACTGCTTAAGGGTGTGGGGCCATGTGCTGGAAGTTGCGAACTTAACAGCGTACTCCGGATATTTAGCGGAGGATTCGCCGCAAGCGCAGCTCTTGTAGTACTCAACAGCATTGTTGCAGACAGGGTTGTTGTCAAGATACTTGGCATCGACCTTCTCTACAGTGAAGGAGTGATATCTGCCGTCGGTGAACTTCTCGCCGGCGACAAAGGTATTTGTAAGAACCTTGTTACAAGCAGTGCAGCTTGTGTAGTATGTGCTTGTAGCAGCGCACTTGCCAGCCTTTTTGAGGTACTGGGGAGCAACTACAAAGTTTTCTACGTGGTTACCGTCAGACTCGTGAGCCTGGGTAGCACCACAGGGGCAGGTCCAAACAGAAGCGCAGCCGGGGCCAGCGTACTGGTGAGGCTCAACTTCCGACTTGCCGCCGACAGTCTTTACGTGGGAGCTTCCGTCGATGTAGATGTACTTGGCATCTTCATCAGCAACGGTAGCACCGGCAAGGACGCCGATACAGAGTATTGCCGCGAGCAGCAGAGCCACAGGGAGCAATACCTTCCCTATGCTTTTGACCGCATGCACGGCCTTGGCATGAGAGAGATTAGAAACTGATTTCATTTCTTGTCTTTCCTCCTGAAATTCTTGTATACAACAGCAATTTTCCGTCCCGACCTGATCACGCACGCATCTCAAACACTACTTTATTATGTAATGCTTAGCCGACGAGATTTGTTCGTGTT
Source organism: uncultured Oscillospiraceae bacterium (assembly GCA_934567355.1). Taxonomy (GTDB): domain Bacteria; phylum Bacillota; class Clostridia; order Oscillospirales; family Oscillospiraceae; genus Faecousia. The sequence continues at coordinate 522 of CAKTJC010000068.1, read as the reverse complement.
CAGACCTTACCCTTCTCCCTCAAATCCCCTTGCGGGAACTTAGCCGACGAGGCAGAAAAGCCGGTCCTTTGCGGTCATTGCGGAGCCGCGCACCGCACCCGCCCCGGCCGCCACCGGGCGGCATAAAATTAAGGCAGACGCAACACGCGAATTGCAGATTGTCGTTTTTTTGCGACCGGTCAGCGCCGGTCTTTTTTATGTATCCGGCTCACGCCGGCGTGATTTGGGTATAAGGATGCCCTTTATACCATCTTCCCATATATTCTATCACCGAGAAAAGGATTTGTCAACACTTTTGAGCAATTATTTCCGAAAAAATGCTCGGAATTTAGTTTAAAGAAGACTTTAAAGTCAGGTTACCTCGCTTGACAAAGGTGCCTTGCACCTTTGTCTGAGTACGTGCGAACACAGATGCTCGGAATTTAGTTTAAAGAAGACTTTAAAGTCAGGTTACCTCGCTTCGTCAAGCGGCGGGGTTTATCGTCACCTTAAATTCCACAGTTCGGTTCCCCCACCTCACCA
>CAKTJC010000067.1 GCA_934567355.1 uncultured Oscillospiraceae bacterium | reverse complement strand
GCGGCAATACTCTCCGATACATGGTGTATCCCTCCTTTCTGAGAAGATAAATTCGTTTGTCAGCCCATATCGGCGGCGATGGCCTGGTCGATGAGCTTTTGCAGGGTGGCTGCCTGGCTCTCTTCGGTGACGGCGCCCAGAATGGGCTCACCCACGATATAGCCGTTCCGGTCTACCACATAGGTGGTGGGGAAGGCAAAGATGTTGGTGGTGAACTTACCGGCCTCGCTGTTGGAATCGAAATACACGTTGGGATAGGTTGCGCCCTTCTTGGACAGCACTTCCTTTGCATCGGCAATGGCAGTCTCGTCGCCGTCCAGGGTGAAGCTGTTGATGCCGATGAGGGCGCCGCCCTTTTCGGCCAGAGTCTTGCTCAGGGCTTCCAGATCGGAAAGCTCACCCACGCAGGGGCTGCAGGTGGTGAACCAGAAATTCACCACAGTGACGGCGTTCTTGGAGAACAGCTCGTCGCTCTTCACCACATTCCCCTCCAAATCCTTACCCTCGAAGGCAGGGAACTTCTGCATGGCGCTGTCGGCGGGAACGCTCATGCCGCCGCCCATGCCGGTGTCTACAATGTTGGGGTACTTCTCTTCCAGGGCGGTGAGCTGGTTTTCAATCCGGCTGATTTCGGCGGCACCTTCCTTCAGCATAGCCAACTCATCGTCGGTGAACTCCTTCTTGGCGGACTCAATGGTGTCCAGCAGGAAGTCGCCATAGTTCTTGCCGTCCTCCAGCATGGCCATGCCCTTGTCGGCGCTGAGGAAGACCTTCTCCCACAGGGCGGTATTCTCGGAAAGAATCTCATTTTCCCGGTTCATCAGGGAGTTATACAGGGCGGTGGCCTCCTCCTCGTTCTTCGGCTCCTCGCTGTCAGCGGCGGTAGCAGCCTCGGTGGCAGCTTCGGTGGTGTCGGCTGCGGCTGCCTTGGTGGTTGCGGTTTCGGGGGCCTTGGTTGCGTCCTTAGCGCCGCAGGCGGCCAGGGCCAGTACCATCAGGGCAGCCAGCAGCAGTGCGGTAAGTTTTTTAGTGTTCATGTTCATTTTGTTTCCTCCGTATTTGATTTTGTGATTTTTTCTTTTCCGTCTCCAAATCCGTAGCGGAAGCGGATGGCATTTGTGGGACAGGCCCGGATGCACATGCCGCAGCGGATGCATTCGGTGTGATTGGGACTTTTGGTTACGTCCACGTCCATTTTGCAGCTCCTGGCGCATTTTCCGCAGGAGATGCATTTATTGGCATCCACCTTGATTTGGAAGAGGGATACTTTGTTAAGCAGGGCGTAAAATGCGCCCAGGGGGCAAAGCCACTTGCAGAAGGGGCGATAGAACACCACACTCAGCACCACCACAGTCAGAAGAATGCTGAATTTCCAGGTGAATAGCTTGCCCAGCGCCGTGCGAATACCGGAATTGACAATGGACAGGGGGATTGCTCCCTCCAGCACGCCCTGGGGGCAGAGGTATTTGCAGAAGAAGGGGTCGCCCATGCCCACATCGTTTACCGCCAGAGCCGGCAGCAGGAAGACCATTACCACCAGAACCGCATATTTCAGATAGGTCAGGGGCTTGAGCTTCTTGGTGGAGAGCTTCTTTGTGGGGATTTTATGCAGCAGCTCCTGCAGCCAGCCAAAGGGGCACAGGAAGCCGCAGATAAACCGCCCCAGCAGCACCCCCAGCAGAATGAGAATGCCGGTGATATAATAGCAGAAGTGGAATTTCGATGATCCCACCACCGCCTGAAACGCCCCAATGGGGCAGGCCCCGGATGCTGCGGGGCAGGAGTAGCAGTTCAGCCCCGGCACGCAGACGGTTTTTCCGGGGCCCTGGTAAAGCCGCCCCTTCCAAAAATTCGGCAGGTGCCAGTTGGTGAGCAGCGTTGCCCCTGCCTGAATCCACCCACGGAAGCGGGCCAGGAACTGGGAAATTCCGGAAGCTTTCTTATCCAATACCCACACACTCCAGACATAATTTAATGGCCTTGCTCAGCACCGTTGCTGCCTCGCCCCGCAGAGCGCCATAGCACACCATGGCCACCCCGGCAGCCAGGAGCACCGCCTGGGCAACGGCTTTTTTTGATAGAGACAATTTGCTCACTCCTTTCGTTACGCCCCCATTGTAGCACATGGATGTTAAGATCTTTGTTAAGAAAAGAAAATTAACAGAAATCTTATGTTTCTGTGCTATAATAAAGCCGTTACTAGATTACAGTGCGGGAGGATAGTATGCGTATTCTTGTGGTAGAAGATGAACGTGCGCTTTGCCAGACCATTGTCCGCAGCCTGCGCCGTCTTGCCTATAGCGTAGATCCCTGCTATGACGGGAACACGGCAATGGAGCTGCTGGGCTCGGAGCAGTATGATTTGGTGCTTCTGGATTTGAACCTGCCGGGGGCGGATGGAATGTCGGTGCTGCGCACCCTGCGGCAGACCGACCGGAATACAAAGGTGCTTATCCTTTCGGCACGCAGTGAGGTGGCCGATAAGGTGGAGGGCCTGGATGCCGGAGCCAACGACTATCTGGCCAAGCCCTTCCATCTGGAGGAGCTGGAGGCCCGGATTCGCAGCCTGACCCTACGGCAGTTCACCCAGAACGATGTGGTGCTGACCTGCGGGCCCCTGTCCTTTGATACCAAGTCCCGCACAGCCAATGCCGCCGGGCAGCCACTGACCCTGACCCGGAAGGAGACAGGGATTCTGGAGTACCTGATGCTTCATCGGGGCCGCCCGGTGAGCCAGGAGGAACTGATGGAGCATGTGTGGGACAACAGCGTGGATAATTTCAGCAATTCCATCCGGGTACATATTTCCGCCCTGCGGAAGAAGCTGCGCACGGCGCTGGGGTATGACCCTGTCCGCAATCGCATCGGCGAGGGTTATGTGATGGAGGAGGAAAAGCCATGAAGAAGCTGTCGCTGCAATGGCGGATAACGTTAATGACGGCGCTGCTCATCGGCCTCACCTGCGTGGCGATGAACTGGCTGATTGGCTGCTCCGGCAGGCACTATATGGATTCCATCGGAACCTATCTGTTCGCCTCCGGCGATACGGCGGAGGGGGAGCCGGACTACTTTGACCCCGGCCGCAGCGGGCCGGACCAGGATTTGACCATTGTGATTTACGGAGCCCAAACCTCCTTTACCGCCACCAACTGGTATATTACGGCGGCAGTGACCCTGCTCAGCGGCATTCTCGCCTATTTTGTCAGCGGCCATGCCCTGCGCCCTCTGCGCAGCTTTGTGGCAAAGGTGGAGCGGGTGCAGCCCAACAATCTGGCGGATATGAAGATTACCGAAGAGGTGCTGCCGGATTTTCGGCAGTTTGCCGATTCCTTCAATCAGATGCTGGACCGGCTGGATGAGGGCTTTGCCGTCCAGCGCCAGTTTGCCGGGAATGCCGCCCATGAACTGCGTACCCCCCTGGCACTGATGCAGGCCCAGCTGGAGCTTTTCTCCGCCGAGCATCCCAATGTGCACCCGGAGACGGCGGATTTTCTCCGCCTCCTGGGAGAGCAGACAGAGCGGATGACTCAGATGACAAAAACGCTTCTGGAAATGAGTGCCCTTCGGGCCGTGCCCTGCAACGACCGGATTGAGATAGCCCCCATGGTGGAGGAAATCTTTACCGACCTTGCCCCGCTGGCAGAAAAGAGGGGAATTTCCCTGGTGCAGGAGGGCGACGGTGTCATTACCGGCAGTGACACCCTGATTTACCGGCTCCTGTTTAATTTAACGGAGAATGCCATTCGGTACAACCGCCCCAACGGAACGGTGTGCATTTCCACATCCGAAGGGGAGAAAGCGCAGGTTATCCGAATTGCGGACACCGGATGCGGCATCCCCGAGGCCCACTGGCGGAGTATTTTCCAGCCCTTTTTCCGGGTAGACAAGTCCCGCAGCCGGGAATACGGCGGCGTGGGCCTGGGGCTGTCATTGGTGTGGGAGATTGCCTCCCTCCACGGCGGCTCGGTGCAGGTGGAAAAAAGCTCGGAAAACGGCACCACCATAGCGGTGGAGATACCGAAGACGTAAAAGGGTATTTTTGATTGCTGCGCAGAGTTGCACCGATGCAATCCCATTAAAAAGGGCAAGAAGCCGGGAATTCCCCCGGGCTTCTTGCCCTAAAATATTACCTATTGGAATGGATTGTATTGCAAAAATGTTCCCTTCCGGAGGGCCTTTAGGATTTCTTTGCCATTTTGCCGGCCAGCTGGACTCCCCGCTTGTTGGGAAGGGAATTCCAGATTTCATCGGCAACCGGAGCCCACTTTTCGGCAGCGGGGATGCAGCGGTTGCAGTAGTCGCAGGCACGCTCCGGGCTTTGCAGGTCGGTGGAATGGGCACCGGATTCCTCCACCATCTGGGTCAGGCGGCCGGGGTTATCCAGCACGGGGCAGGGGCGCAGCATGTTTTCGTTGAAGGGCTGGTTACGGCGGTATTGGGGCTGATTCCGGCCCGCTTGACCAGCGCCGCTACGGTGATTTTATCAAAGGGCAGCTCCTCCAGCATTGCCTGGAACGTGGTCATGATGAGCTTCTTTGTATATAATGCCATTGTCCGTCCTCCATGCATTCCAAAACCGGGGCCAATATCCACGGAAGCAGCCTGAATTATACAGCAAAACCCAAAAGAAAGCAAGCAATTTGGCCATTTCCCGGGATGCCCGGGGCTATGGCTCAGGCAACGCAGATTGGATACAGCATAGAAAATTCCCGGAAAGCCTGGGCCTTCCGGGAATCTTGAAACCATTTTGATACGGCTGGGCAGTTCGCTGTCATCCATAACAGTGCATGTCTCCTTTTTGTTTCTTCACCTCTATACACGCAGAAAGAAGAAAAGGGGAAAAGCTTTTTCTAAGGAACCTCTGAACAAATCGTCTGCGGCCGGACAGCGGGCCTTTTGTCCCCATGCCGCAGGATGAAAAATGGGAAATACATACAGTATTCCTCCATTTTTCATCCTTTGCCTGGGAACAAAATC
>CAKTJC010000066.1 GCA_934567355.1 uncultured Oscillospiraceae bacterium | reverse complement strand
GGAACCTCTGAATAAATAGCCCAGTATTCTGCTATTCTCTCTGTTTTAGAAAATTTTGCAGAATACTGGGCGTAAAAAAGCTTCATTCACATGAGTTTCAAGCATTTTTAACCGCTATTCCCTGAAAAAGGGCAGACTGCCCCTATCTCAGGTTGTGGAAAGTTTTCGACCGGCAATTGCAAGCGAATATAAATTTGCACAGGCGAACATCGCGTACAGACGATTCTCATTTTTCTTCAAACCTCTGTATACCACTTTTTTGTAGCCAAACTGGCACTTTATAATTCGGAATACGTGTTCCACTTTACAGCGAACGGAAGATTTGCGGTTCTCGATGTATCGTTCCCAATCAATTGCATTGTCACTCACTTGGGGCAAACTCCTGGGACGGCGGTTGATACGAAAATCAATATTTGAAAAATGCGTATTCTGTCTGATTTCAGGACGTTTCTGAATGCCGAGATAACCAGAATCCCCATACACGACCTCATCATCTTCACGGAGTAATTTGGCTGTTTCGGTTATGTCATGCTTATTTGCCCCTGTGACAGTTATTGTATGAACCAGTCCACTGCCAGCATCTACACCAATATGGCACTTCATTCCAAAGCGCCATTCGTTGCCCTTTTTCGTCTGGTGCATCTCTGGATCACGGGCTTTTTGGGCATTCTTCGTGGAGCTGGGGGCATTGATGATCGTTGCATCTACGATGGTTCCGCCCTTCATCATATGCCCGGTTTGTACCATAACTCGGTTGATTGCATCAAAAAACAGTTTGTTCAGTCCATTTTCTTCCAGTAGATGCCGAAATTTGCACAGCGTTGTTTCATCCGGAACCGCTTCAGTCATGAAGTCAATGCCCGTGAATTTCCGCATGGCGTAGCTGTCATAGATGGCATCCTCTGTTGCCGGGTCAGACAGGTTGAACCAGATCTGAAGCAGATACATCCGCAGCATTTTTTCAATTCCCATGGGAGGACGGCCGCGCTTCCCTCTGGGATAATAGGGTTCAATGACACCCACCCATTCATCCCAGGGGATAATCTCGTCCATGATTTCCAGAAATTCCTCCCGCTTGGTTTTCTTCTTGCGGAAGCTGTATTCGATGTCGGTAAAGGTATTTTGCTTCATTTTGGGCACCGCCTTTGTTTGATGGCTCTATTATACCATATCCGGCAGCGGGATGGTAGCTTTGATTAAATCAGAGGTTCCCTAAGGCTGGTCACGAAAATCCCCACCATGAAACCGATTGACACCGACAAGAAGCCCGCCGAGGAAGCAGCCAAGGAGGAGAGCGCCGCCGATGCAGCGCCCCAGCCCGCCGCCGAAGTGAAGGACGAGCCCATTGACTCTAGCAAGGTGGAAATCGAGCCCCTGTTTGCCGATTACGTTGACTTTGATACCTTCTCTAAGTCCGATTTCCGGGCGGTGAAGGTCAAGGCCTGCGAAGCCGTGAAGAAGTCCAAGAAGCTGCTGAAGTTCACCCTGGATGACGGCACCGGCACGGACAGAACCATCCTCAGCGGCATCCACGCTTACTATGAGCCGGAGGAGCTGGTGGGCAAGACCCTGCTCGCCATCACCAACCTGCCCCCCAGACCCATGATGGGTATTGATTCCTGCGGTATGCTTATCTCCGCCGTCCACCACGAGGAGGGCGAGGAAAAGCTGCATCTCATCATGCTGGATAACCATATCCCCGCCGGCGCGAAGATGTATTAAAAGCGCACGGGCCTGCCGAAAGCCATAGGCCAGAGAATCCAGACACAAAACCGACTGAACTTCCCGGAGGTTCAGTCGGTTTTCTTGATTTCGAGGAGCCGAAAAAAGAATGATGACCGACTGTCTTGGCAATTGGCTTTTTAAGTAAAATAAAAATACTTGCCGCAAACAGAAAAAACTTGCCTTTGCGCAAGATTTCGTTAGAATAGAAAGAAAACCGGCCCTTCGTGGTCCGGAAACAGGGATGGGAGCTGCTGCACAGTGAAAAAGAAACGAAGGGACACAACGCTTACCCATACATACTATCGGAATTTTCTGATGCTTGTGGTTATTCCCCTTATCCTCGTTTTCCTTGTGGCGGAGATCGTTGTCGGATATCTGATCCGCAGTGCGTCCATTGAGACCATTGATGCGGTTCAGGAGAATATTGCCACCGTGCTGAGCAACGATGTGAGGACCAATGCGCTGCAGCTTTCTCACTTCGTGTATGTCAACGACGGCGAATTTGTGCAGGTGGCGGCGCGGGTGCATGGCAGCACCGGAAGCGAATGGTACGAGGCGGATCAGGCGCTGCAGAGGGCATTCCGAACGGCCATGGTACCCTCGCAGAAGATCATTTCCGGCTGCTTTTACATGAAAAACAGCGGTGTTGTTTACATGAAGGATGAACTGATCCTGCCGGAAGCCACTGTTCGCGGGGAAGCCTGGTATCAGGAGGCGCTGCGCCCGCCCCAACACCGTAATTCTGGGCGGGTATGATTCCAGCAGGGTCCGCCTGACCTATACCACCCAGAAGAAGGGACAGCTCGTCGTTGTTACCGCCATGGCGACGGATATGCTGACGGATAAGAGCGGTGAGGTGGAAGTAGTCGCTTTCTGTACTTTGTCCCAGGTCGGCGATATTCTTTCGGCGCAGCGCAGAGACTCCGAGCAGGAATTCAGCGTGATCCTGGATGGAGAAGGGCATGTTATTTACGGAGACATGGGCCGGGATGGCATCCGGGATTTCTTTGAGGAACGGCTGGGAACGTTTTTACCCGGAAGCCGGACACAGCGGGTGAAGCTGCTGGACGATACCTCCCGCACCTATTTGTTCCGCACCAGAACCATTCCGGACACGGATTGGTCGGTGGTGACCTTTGTCGTGGAAAACAGCCTGGGGCAGCGCTTCTATGAGGCGGGGGGACTGATGGCACTGGTGGTCGCTGTCCTGCTGCTTCTGTTCTACTTCTATTCCCGGTACTTTTTGAACTCGATCATCGCTCCGGTGCACATGGTGTGCGAGGGCATGGCGCGGCTGGATAACAGCGATCTTGATTTTCAGCTGGAGCCCACCGGGCATCAGGAGATACGGGAGCTGATGACCTATTTTAACCAGATGGTCCTGTCCATCAAGAACATGCTCGCATTTACAGAGGAGACGGAGCGGAAAAAACATCAGGCGGAGATCCAGGCGCTTCAGAGCCAGATCAATCCTCATTTCATCGTCAACACCCTCAACTCGATCCGCTTCATGGCGCAGGTCGCCAAATTTGACGGCATCCGCAAAATGGCGGAGGCGCTGGCCAGCATTGTATCCTGCTCCTTCCGCAGCAACACCAGCTTTTATACCGTCCGGGAAGAGCTGGAAATGCTGAAGACCTATGAATATCTCATGCGTATCCGCTATTCCAACAGCTTCGAGGTCAGCTACGAGGTGGCGGAGGGATGCATGGATTACCGCTTGCCCCGGTTGACCCTGCAGCCTGTGGTGGAGAACTCCATTACCCATGGCGTGGCCGAGCTGGAAGAGGAATTGGGACAAATACGGGTATCCGTCTACAAAGAGCCGGCGTATCTGTGCCTGTGCGTATGGGATAATGGCCGGGGCATGTCTGCGAAAAAAGTGCATCAGCTGCTGGAGGGCAGGATCCGGCGGCATGACGACAATACGTCCATTGGCCTGGAAAATGTGCTGACCCGGCTGCGGCTGAATTTCGGAGATGCGATGGATATTTCCATTGCAAGCACCCCGGGGCAGTTCACGCAGATCATTTTCAAGCTGCCGCTGGATGCCTGTACAAAATGTGAGGATGAGGAGGAACGCAATGATTCGGGTACTGATCGTGGATGATGATTCCCTGATCCATGTGACGCTTCGCTCCCTGCTGGTATGGGAGAAGCTGGGCTACACCGTGGTGCAGGATTGCAGCAACGGAAATCAGGCGCTGAGCTATCTGAAAAATCACACCATTGACCTGCTGATCACGGACATCAAAATGCCCGGTTTGAACGGTCTGGAGCTGATGCAGCGGCTGCGCCAGCAGGGGAGAATGCCGGTGACCATTGCCCTGTCGGGCTACGATGAATTCGAGCTGGTGCGGGAAGCGTTCCGCCTGGGCGCCTATGACTATCTGCTGAAATCGGACATCAACAGTGTGGGGCTGGAGCGCTTGCTCCGTTCCCTGCGGCAGAAACTGTTCCGGGATGTTCCTGCGGATGGCAGAGAGCTTCCGGGAGAATCAGAACCCAGGCTGCCGCCGGGGGACTATATGGCAGCCGCCTTCCAGATTCAGGACTTTGCCGGAGCCGCCAGACGCTTTGGCGACCATCTGCGGGAAAGTCTGGAAAAGCCAATGCTGTAATTGGCCAACCAGATCCACCGGCTCCAAGGGCGGGCTGTATTTCGCGCAAATGACCCGGGGCAGTACGAAATGTACTATGCAGTGCGGGACCGGAACCGGGCACGGGATACCATCGTGTCCGTGGTCAGTCAGGTGCAGAGCGTCTGGCGGGATTTTATGAACCTGGAGGTCGGTGTGGGGATCAGCGACGTGGTGCCGCAGGAGCAGCTGGAGGATGTACGCCGCCGCTGCGAAACGCTGGCAGTGCTCTCTGCCCTGCGGGGGAAAGGAAAGGTATGCACCCAGTGGGGGCACGGCGCACTGGCGCAGAGCTATGAAGCGGAAGCGGAGCAGTGCGATCCGCTGATCGCTTCCCTGTGCGGTGAGGACAACGACAACGCACAGCGGGAGATCGGGCGTTGGCTCAGCCAGCTCAAACAGTGTACGCAGCAGCGCAGCTGTGAGCAAGCGCTGGTGATGATCGCCCGCATGGGCGACCGTCTGCGCCAATACGGGCAGGATTTTTACGAAATTTTCCCGGAACAAATTGATTTCCCTGCCGCCCTGCGGGAATTTGAGACCCGTCAGGAGCGGGAGATCTGGGTGCGGAGCATTCTGCGGCGGGTGCAGTCTGCCTGCGCGCAGGGCAGGCAGAGCCGGCAGCTGGGCACCATGGAGCGGGCAAAGCGATTCATGCAGGATAATTTCAACAATCCGGAGCTGTCCCTGCGGACAGTGGCGGACTATGTGGACTTCAATGAAAAATATTTCAGCACCCGCTTTACAAAGGATGAAGTGACCCCAAAAAGTTAGGGCAACACCGCATAAACACCAAAAATCGCATTATACAATAGGTGCCCAATAAAAACGGTGGATAACCTCTGAA
>CAKTJC010000065.1 GCA_934567355.1 uncultured Oscillospiraceae bacterium | reverse complement strand
CATTTGTTTATCCATGGCTTTATTATATCACACTTGGCGGTATCTGGCACTTTTTTCTGTGCGGGATTGCCTTAGAATACTCGCCCCTTTTTTCCCGTCCTGAATCTCTAAAAATGCATTCTTCAGCCGGGCAAGGTATGCAAACGGCTCCTCCGGGGAAATGGGGACGAAGGTTCTCCCTGCCAGCGGGTCGTGTTTGGGTTGGAGGGTAAATGTCAGCGTTCCCTCCCCCACCCGGCTGACCGGGAAACGGGTCTCCAGGCCGAAGCCGCTTTCGCAGGGAATCAGAATGCCCAGGCTGGTGCTCCGGCTCCCGCAGGCACACTCCAGGCGGTACATCACCTCGCCGGACAGGCTGCAGCGGCAGACGACGCGGTAGTATAGCCCCTGCCGCGTCACCTGCGCTCTGCCCACCTGCTTGCCTCCCAGGCTGACTGCGTAGTTTTCTTCCACGCTTCCACCTCCCAAAAGAGCATATGCGGCAGCAGCCGGAAATAGACTGGGATTTTGCTTTACATTGGGTCGCATGAAGAATATAATACAGGGAAAAGAGCGAAAGAGGTCGGCTGTAATGAACTACATCATTTTTGATCTGGAATGGAACCAGTGCGGCTCCGAAAGCGAAATTCTGACCCAGCCGGTATGTCTGCCCGGCGAGATCATTGAGATCGGGGCAGTAAAGCTGAACGACGCCTTTGAGAAGGTTGACGAGCTGCGGCTCTTGATCCAGCCAAAATACTACCCCAAGCTCCACCACCGCATTGTCAGCCTCACCGGTCTGCGGGACAAGGAGCTGGCCGAGAAGGGACTTCCCTTCCCCCAGGCCTATGAAAAATTCATGGAATTCTGCGGGGAGGAATACAGCTTCATGACCTGGAGCCGATCCGATTTGCCGATCCTCGTGGACAATATGCTGCTGCACGGCATCGACATTTCAAATCTGCCGGACACCTATGACCTGCAGCGAATCTTCTGCAATGAGATCATGCGTATCCCCCGAAAGATGGCACTGGACGATGCGCTGAAGGTGCTGAACGAAAAGGGCGACATTGCCCACGATGCACTGAACGATTCCCGCAACACGGCACTGGTTTGCAATCACCTGGATCTGGAAGAATACGGCGGCGAGTATGTCAGCCGTGCCTTTGCCGAAGCGCCCATCCTTACCGCCTACGAATCCCCCCGCGCCGCTCTGGCGGACGAGGCGCTGCGGCGGTATGTATGCCCCTGGTGCGGAGAAACCGTCACGGCAGATGGCTGGCTGCACCTCGACCGGGAGGAATCCATGGCGCGGGGGCAATGCAGCGAGGGGGACGAGATTCTCGTGACCATGGAACTGACCCGCACCGCCCCGAACCGCTTCCACCCCCGGCGAATTCTTTATGAAATGAGCGACGATCTGTGGGAGCTGTACTGCCAGCACCAGGCGGAAGCAGGTGGCGTGCAATGATTCTGAACCATGAGCAGGTGCTAGCCCTGCTGCCCGACCGGGACGAAAACGCCCACAAGGGTTGCTTTGGAAAAATTCTTCTGCTGTGCGGCAGCCAGGGCTTTACGGGGGCGGCGTATCTTGCCGCCATGGGCACTCTGCGCAGCGGCGCGGGGCTGGTATACCTTGGGGTTCCGGCATGCATCTACGAAATAGAAGCCGTCAAACTCAACGAGGCTATCGTATTTCCCCTGCCCGATCGGGACGGCAAGCTCAGCGTAGAAGCCATTCCGGAAATTGAGCGGCGGCTGCCGCAGATGGACGCGGTACTGCTGGGCTGCGGCTTAGGGATAAACGAGGACACGGAGGCGCTTGTCTGCTGGGCTCTCCAAAACATATCCTGCCCCCTGGTGCTGGATGCCGATGGCATAACTCTGGCTGCGCGGCATATAGATCTACTGCGCGGAAGAACCGGGACGACCATCCTTACACCCCATCCGGGAGAATTTTCCAGGCTGGGCACACCCTTCACCGGCAGCGCCATGGATGATGCCCGCTCTGCCGCTCAGGCACTGGGGTGCATCATGGTGCTCAAGGGGCACCGCAGTTGCATAACCGACGGGATGCAGGATTACATAAATCCCACCGGCAACCCCGGAATGGCGGTGGGCGGCAGCGGGGACGTGCTGGCGGGCATCATCACCTCCCTGCTCGGTCAGCACATTGCGCCGATCCTCTGCGCCGCCTGCGGCTGCTGGCTGCACGGAGCGGCAGGAGATCGATGCGCCAAGGAGCTGGGGCAATACGGGATGCTGCCAACGGATATGCTGGGGGTTCTGCCGCGACTTATGAAATAGGGCGGGATTCTTTTGAAAAAAGCGGTTGCTGTTTTGCTCGTGCTGATGCTCTTGGCCGGATGCTCCGGGAAAAACCGGGAATTGGAGCGGGGCATTGCCCTGCGGACAAAGATCCTGGGCAGCCCCCTGTGCAGCTTCGACGCAGACATTGCAGCGGATTATGGGGACAAGCTGCACACCTTCTCCATGCAGTGCCTGGTGGACAACCGGGGCACGGTTCGGTTCACCGTCACCGCGCCGGACAGCATTTCCGGCATTCAGGGCAGCGTGGACGGGACAAAGGGCACGCTGCGGTTTGACGACACGGCGCTCCATTTTCCCCTGCTGGCCGACAATCAGGTCACGCCGATCTGCGCGCCCTGGCTGCTGATGAAAACCCTGCGGGGCGGCTATATCGTCTCCGCCGGACGGGAAAAGGAGCTGCTGCGTCTGAGCATTGACGACAGCTATGAGGACGATGCGCTGCATCTGGACATCTGGCTGGATGAATCCGACACGCCCCTTCGGGCGGAGGTATTGTACCGGGAACGGAAGATACTGTCGCTGGATGTCAAAAATTTCACGATTCAGTAGAATCCGCGCAGGTTCGCGCATAGAATTATGTGAGGGCTGCGCCGTATAAAAAACCAACGGGCGTGGGAGAATAAAGATACAGCCGCGCTTCGGCAACGCAGGAAGCGCGCCCGATTCTTTAGGGAAGTCCGAATGAAATCAGCAAACGGCAAATGGTTTCTTTGTGGCTTCCTGAGCCACGGAGTGTGATTTCAAATGGACAGCACTGTGAAGCGAGGGGACATTTTCTATGCGGATCTTTCCCCCGTGGTGGGCAGTGAGCAGGGCGGCACCCGGCCGGTTTTGATCGTACAGAATGACACCGGCAACCGCCATTCCCCCACCGTGATCGCAGCAGCAATCACCAGCCAGACCGGAAAGGCAAAGCTCCCCACCCATATCAACATTGCCGGGGGCAGCGTGGGGCTGAGCAAGGATTCCGTCATCCTGCTGGAGCAGATCCGAACCATCGATAAGCGCCGCCTACGGGAGCATATGGGACGCCTGGACGATCAGCAAATGTCCATGGTGGACAGCGCCATCGCGGTAAGCTTTGGTTTACATGGGAACGGAACAATTTAAAAAAGCCGGGAGGACTCACAGAAAACGTGAGCCCTCCCGACTCTTCGTATGTTACAGAAGCTTGGCCTTTGCCAGCGCCTTGTGCAGCAGCATGCCCAGCCCGACCGCAATGACAAGCTTGGCAAGATCAAAGGGAATGAAGGGATATACACACACATCCAGTGCATGGATGACGGTGCTCCCGGTCTGGAAGACGAACCAGGCGGTGCCCACCACATAGTCCAGCGCAATTCCCAGCAGCATACCGACCGCAGTTCCAAAAAGATTGCGGTGGCTCCGCTCCATGATGATGCCGCCTACCAGGATCATCACCCAGAACCCCACCAGATATCCCCCTGTGGGGCCTGCCAGTTTGGTCAGGCCGCCCTGGAAGCCGGAGAAAACCGGCATTCCCACTGCTCCCAGCAGCAGATACACCGTGTAGCTCACCAATGCCCGCCAGGTGCCCAGGACGCAGACTGTCAGCAAGATCACCAGGATCGACAGAGAAATCGGGATCGGTCCGATTGGAACCGAAACAGGACAGAGAACGCACATCAGCGCCGCCATCAGTGCACAGCTGGTCATGTTGAATAGGGCGGATTTTTTCATAGAAATGCCTCTTTTCTTCTTTTTTCACCAAGAGAATAAACGACGCGGCCACGTTTGTCAACCAAATTCTTTATTCTTGGTTAACATTTTAAGAATATCGGGATATTCTCTTGAAATATAGGTTGACAATTAGTGAATATGACGCCATAATGGAAGAGAAAGGAGGCGCTTTCATGGGGACAAAAGAACAGGTGTTGGCACTTCTGGAATCGCACAAGGGGCAGTATCTTTCCGGCGAAGAGCTGGCCGCGGCGCTGGCGCTTTCCCGTACAGCGGTTTGGAAGGCGATCAATTCTCTGCGTGCCGCCGGTTACGAAATCCAGGCGGCGCAGAATCGGGGGTACTGCCTGAATGCATGCACGGATGTGCTCAGCGTCCGGGGAATCGAAAATAATCTGGAGTCCGCTGCGGCAGAATGCACGCTGGAGCTGATCCCCTGCACAGCCTCCACCAATTCCCTGCTGCGTCAGCGCGCTGCCGAGGGTGCGCCGGAGGGACTGGTGATCCTCGCCAATCAGCAGACCCGCGGGCGCGGGCGGCTGGGACGGGAATTCTACTCTCCCCCGGATACCGGCGTTTACATGAGCATCCTGCTCCGCCCCCGGGAGCTGCGGCCCATGCGTGCGGTACACATCACCACCATGGCCGCCGTCGCCGCCTGTGCCGCTATCAGTGAGCAGACGCAGAAAGCGCCGCAGATTAAATGGGTCAATGACATTCTTCTGGGCGGGAAGAAGGTATGCGGCATTCTGACGGAAGGCTCCTTCAATCTGGAAACCGGCCAGCTGGAGGATGTGGTTTTGGGTGTCGGCTTCAATGTCTATCCCCCCGCCGGGGGCTTCCCGGCTGAACTTGCAGACACGGCGGACTCCATTCTTTTTGAACAGACCGACGAGGGAAAGAACCGGCTTGCCGCTTCCTTCCTGAATCATTTTTTCCGTATTTACCGCAGCGGCGATACTGCCGACTATGTCCGCGCTTACCGCGAGAAAAGCATGGTCATCGGCAAAACCGTCCGCATCATCACGCCGGACGGCGAGCGCACCGCCCATGTTCTGGACATCGACCAGGATTGCCGGCTGGTGGTTCGATACGAAGACGGCAGCATTGAGCAGCTCTCCTCTGCGCAGATCAGCATCTGTGCGGATGCTGATACGCATATTTGAGGCCGGATTTACAGACAGAGCAGGAAACTGTCAATACATACAACCCCCATATATGCTTCGGGACGCGCTGCAAAAGCAGCGCGCCAGTGTGTCAAAAAAGCCTCGCAGAGTTTGCCGCCCGCAGGCGGCAAATAGAGTTAGATCATTTTCTGCCGGGGCGTGTACCTGGCGGAAAATACCCTACAGGCTGCAAGTCTAGCGCCGCAGCGCTGTGCAGAGCGCAACCGC
>CAKTJC010000064.1 GCA_934567355.1 uncultured Oscillospiraceae bacterium | reverse complement strand
AAAGGAGGGCATCAGATGGCGCTCTTACGGTTTGACCAACTGAGCTTCGCCTACCCGCTGGCCGAAACGCGGGCGTTAGATGAAGTGACATTGGAGATACAAAAAGGCGAGTATGTGGTGCTGTGCGGCCCCTCCGGCTGCGGCAAGACCACACTGCTGCGCCATGCCAAGCCCGGCCTGCTGCCCGTTGGGGCAAAGGCCGGCGAGACCTTTTATAAGGACACCCCCCTCTCTCAGCTTCCAGAGCTGACCGCTGCGGCGGAGATCGGCTTCGTGCAGCAGAATCCGGATAACCAGATCGTCACCGATTTCGTGTGGCACGAGCTGGCCTTCGGCCTTGAAAATATGGCCCTGCCTGTGCCTGTGATCCGCCGCCGTGTGGCGGAGATGGCCGCTTTTTTCGGCATGGAGACCTGGTTCCGCAGTAAGACCACGGAGCTGTCCGGTGGCCAGAAGCAGCTGATGAATCTGGCCTCGGCGCTGGCCATGGGGCCGAAGCTGCTGATCTTGGACGAGCCTACCTCCATGCTGGATCCACTGGCGGCCCGCAATCTGCTTTCTACCGTCCAGCGGATCAATCGAGAGCTGGGCGTTGCCATCCTCATGACGGAACACCGGCTGGACGAGGTATTCCCCGCCGCTGACAGGGTGGTGACCATGGACAAGGGCCGCATCCTTTCAGATGGTGCACCGGCTGAGATCGCGCGGCAGCTGTCCGGCAGCGCGGAAAAGAGCCGCATTTACTTCGGACTGCCTGCCGCTGTCCGTATTTTCAGTGAGCTGGAGCAGACGGACGAGCTGCCCCTGACGGTGCGGGATGGCCGCCGCCGCTTGGAGCGGCTGCTGCCCATCACGGAGGAAGTCTCCCCGCCTGAAGCTACAAAAAACGAGAAAGAAGCAAAGCGCCCTGCTGTTCTGGAGGGCAAGGAACTTTGGTTCCGATATACCGAAAAAAGCAAAGACATTCTTCGCGGCACGGATGTGACGCTCCGGGAGGGCGAGCTGCTGTGCCTGCTGGGCGGCAACGGCGCGGGCAAGACCACGCTGCTGCAAACGCTGGCGAATTTCAAGAAGCCCTATCGTGGCAAGGTGAAGCTGGCAAAGGGGCAACGGCTCTGCATGTTGCCTCAGAACGCACGGTCGCTGTTCGTGGCCGATACGGTGGAGAAGGAGCTGCTGGACAGCGCCGGTCAGGATCAGGCCAAGGCCATGCAGATGGCGGAGAAGCTGGAGCTGACGCCTCTGCTGGCGCGGCATCCCTACGACCTGTCCGGCGGCGAGATCCAGCGTCTGGCGGTGGGCAAGCTGCTGCTGCGGGAGGCCACGGTGCTGCTGCTGGACGAGCCCACCAAGGGACTGGACGCCTACGCCAAGGCGGAGCTGGCGAAGCTGCTGCGGGCGCTGTGCCGGGAGGGCACGTCTATCCTGATCGTGACCCACGATGTAGAGTTCGCCGCCCGCTATGCTACGCGCTGCGCCCTGATGTTTGATGGCCTGCTGCTGTCCGAGGGCGAGCCCCATGCCTTCTTCGCAGGCAACCGCTTCTATACCACCGACGCCAACCGCATCGCGGCGGAGCATTTCCCCACGGACATTACCTGTGAGGAGGTGATCGCGTCGTGTCGAAGCTCTTTGTCAGCAAAAGAACCAGAGCCGCCGCGTGGGTGATCCTTCTGGTGCTGCCCACTCTGATGGTAGCCTATGGCTATTATCAGGGACACCGGCCTACGGTCAATCCGGCAGGATCCCGTACCTTCTGGGATTACCTCATTCTGAACTCGGATATTCTGCTGGGCCTGCTGTTCCTGATAGCTTCCTCGATACCTTTCATTCTGGTATTCGACAAGAAGAAGCCCCAGGCCCGCGAGATGGTTCCCATTGCGGTGATGGCAGCCATTGCCGTTGTGGGCCGCACAGTATTCTCCATTATCCCATTGCCAAACTTCAAGCCCTGCTCTGCTGTTATCATCATTACAGCGATAGCCTTTGGGCCGGAGGCAGGCTTTCTCACCGGCGCGCTGACAGGCTTTGTCAGCAACTTCATCTTCGGGCAAGGCCCGTGGACACCGTGGCAGATGTTTACCTGGGGGCTGGTGGGCTTCCTGGCCGGTATCCTGAAGAATGCCGGTGTGTTCGAGGGAAAGAACCGGCAGCACTTCACGGCAAAGCTGTGGGACAGGCTGTGTCCGGAGAATACGAACCGGGGCGATCTGCTACATTTCGTGCGGCAGCTCACCGACCACGCACCCCTGCGGCTATGTATCTATGGCCTTTTGTCCGGTTTCCTGTACGGCTGGATCATGAACCTTTACTACATCATTGGCTGGATCAAGCCCATTACATGGCAGACGATAGGTATGGCCTATGTGTCCAGTCTCTTTGTTGACTTCTGCCACGGGCTGTGTACGTTTCTGGTGCTGTGGGCGCTGGGCGACCCGTGGGTGCGGAAACTGGAACGCATCAAGATCAAGTTTGGCCTGACGGCGGAGGAGCGGAATTACATATTGCCGCTCTCCACATTTCAAATAAGCGAGAGAGAACTATGAGCGAACGAAAAACCATCATACAGACGATGGGACTGAAAAAATACTATACCGTGGGCGGCAACACGGTCCGTGCTTTGGATGGCGTGGATATGTCCGTGCAGCAGGGCGAGTTCGTCTGCATTGCGGGCCGCAGCGGTTCCGGTAAGTCCACCATGCTGAATATGCTGGCGGGACTGGAGCCGCCCACCGAGGGGGAAGTCATTGTTCGAGGGAAGCACCACTTAGAAGCCATGGACGAGGAACTGCGGACGAAGTTCCGCCGCCGTTATATCGGCTTTGTGTTCCAGAGCTACAACAACCTGCCTCAGTATACAGCTCTTGAGAACGTGGCCCTGCCGCTGGCGATCCGGGGCGTACCGGAGGCTGAACGGAACTGGAAGGCGCGGCAGGCGTTGAGCCGCGTGGGACTGCGGGGTCATGTGGATCACCGGCCCTCGGAGCTGTCAGGCGGCCAACAACAGCGTGTCAGTATTGCGCGGGCCATTATTACGGAGCCCTCTATCGTGCTGGCGGACGAGCCTACCGGAAACCTGGACAGCCGCACCGGCGAGGAGGTCATGGAGCTGCTGTGTGAGATCTTCCGGGAACGGAACACCACCTTCATCCTCAGCTCCCATGATCCCCAGATGGAGCGTTACACGGATCGCACCGTCTATTTCAGCGACGGAAAAATAGAGACAGAAAATCACCACACCGGAGAGGAGCGCACGAAGTGAAAAAAGAAACGGCAAAACGGGTATTGGCATTGTTGATCTGCGTATTGATGGCAGTTTCCATGCTGCCCACCGTCGCTATGGCGGAGGAGGTCATGGATGATACGATAGATGGCAGTACGGAAACTTACACAACTTATGAGAACGAAGACGACAGCGATGTGGCTGTGCTGGACGATGAAGACGATAGCGGCTCCAGTGGCGGTATTCCCATCAAGGACGAAACGCCCAACACCGACATCAAGATCATCCCCAGTGATGCCAACGCTCTTGTTTTGATGGATGTCGGCGCACAGTTTCCTAAAGGTGTCCCCGGTCAGGTGGTGAAGATCGTGCTGCCGCTGGCGGTCAACAAGGAGTACCTGCCCAGCGAGAAGTACATGCTGCGCAACATCAATATCTATCCCGATATTCCCTCCGACAGCAGCGTGTCCAACTGGCCCTTCGAGCTGATTTATACCAGCGACCTACAGCGCTTGAAGGATATGTCCTATAACTCCACCGCCGAGGTGTGGTATGAATTCAGAATCAGCGAGTTTGCCAGTCAGGGCCGGTACGCTGTGCCCTTCAAGGTCAATGCCACCGTGTGGAGAGAAGATGCCGTGAATGGCACCTCAATCACCGAGGACGTGACCTTCAAGATTACTGCCTATGTGACCGTTACCGACAACGGCGATATGTCCGGCGTGACCACTTCTTTCGGCAGCTTGCAGGTGGCCGGCACCAACGTGGACGGTTCTTACACCGTGCCTACCGGTACGCCGAATCAAACCATCTCTATGCGTATCCCCGTGATCAACGTGGGCGGTACGCTGACCGGTGTGACGGTTACTCCCGTAGTATCCACTTCTCTGGACGAGTTCCCGTTCGTGGTGACTTCCACCAATTATAGCCAGTATTTCAGCTATTGGGGCAGTGGTGAGATCAAGTATCTGGACTATACATTTACCGTGTCGCCCTTTGCCACCTCTGGCAATAAAAGCATCAAATTCAAGGCTACTTACTTTGAGAACAGCGCCCCCGCGGAGGGCAGCTTCTCCACCCAGATTACCATTATCGACGGTTATGACGCTTCTGCCATGGCGGTGATGGTGCAGAGCTATAAGCTCTATGTGGACGATACCGAGGTGTCCGGCCTGATGGCAGGGGAAGAAACCGAGCTGCGCCTGACCGTTATCAACAACTCCAAAGTCGATACAGCAAAAAAAGTCATTGGCAGTCTGGTATTTACCAATTCTCCCGGCCTGACGCTGGCTATGGGCGGCACAGACACCGCCTATGCCGACTCCATCAAGCCGGGCGGCACAGCGACCTTAAAGTATAAGATCATGGCCAAGCAGGATGCGGAGGTGGGCCCCGCCATGCTGGGCATCAACCTGACCTACGAGACCACCGAGGCGGTGGCGGGCAAGGCGGCCCAGAACATCATGCTGCCCATCAGCCAGCAGATGGACATTCTGGCCGGTACGCCGGAGGTGTATGGCACCCCCAGCAAGGATAAGGAGGCCACCATCTCCGTTCCCTTGACTAACATGGGTAGGGCAAAGGCCCTTAACATCCGCGTGATGGCTACGGACGGTATGACATCCCCTACGCCCTGCTATGTGGGTGACCTGCTGGCAGGCGGCTCCACCAGCGCCGATGTGACGGTGAGCTTCTCCAAAATCGGCGCGTTCGTGGGTAAGCTGATCCTGCAATATGAGGATGCCAATGGCGAGACGTATTCTCAGGATATTTCCGTTCCTCTGGCTGTGGCGGAAAGCTCTGCGGATGCTGACGCCAACAGCGTCAACACCCAGAAGAGCGGCACAGGCAGCCGCTGGTGGCTGTGGTTGATCGTGATCCTGCTGGTGCTTTTCATCATTGCAGTCATCATCTATGTGATCATCCGCTATCAGAGAGGCGAGATTGGGCCCGACGCAAAAGCTGATACCGGTGATTTTGATAACCTCGACGACGATTTTGACGCGGATGGAGGCACACCGGATATTGGAGAAAAGCCGCTGGCCTACGATGGAAGCCATAAGGACGGGACCGTATGAATCCAAAAGATCTTTTCCGCTATGGCTACACGAACCTGATTCGACGAAAGACCCGAGCGGCCTTGACCGCGCTCTCCATGGCCGTTGGCGTCATGTGTATCGTGGTGCTGATCTCCGTGGGTCTGGGCTATGAGCAGGCATATCGCGAGAGCATCGAGGCCATGGGCAGCCTGACGAAGATCGACGTGACGCCCGCCACCAGCGACTACGGCCGCAAGGCAGTACTGAACGACAAGGCGCTGGAAGCATTCCGGGGCATTGACGGTGTGGAGGCGGTGACGCCGGTCTACCAGCAGTCTGCCTACATCGTATCCGGCAACTACGTCAACATGGTGCGCGTCTACGGCATCGACATGACCACGGCGGAGAGCTTCATGCTGACGCCGGAACGGGGCACGATGGCCGAGGACGGTACAC
>CAKTJC010000063.1 GCA_934567355.1 uncultured Oscillospiraceae bacterium | reverse complement strand
GAGGTTATCCACCGTTTTTATTGGGCACCTATTGTATAATGCGATTTTTGGTGTTTATGCGGTGTTGCCCTAAATGAAAACGGATCGGACGGGTGGGAGTAAAAAATTCGGCTTGACATTTCGATAAAATATGATAGAATACACCCCGGAAAGATTGGCAGTGACAGCCATAGGGGCTGTTGAAAAGGGAAGCAGGTGCAAGGCCTGCGCGAACTCGTCACTGTATGCAGCATAAGCGCTGAGCACAATGTCACTGGAAACGGGAAGACGCTCAGGGCTGCTGTGAGCCAGGAGACCTGCTGCCGATCTGGATGAGGAAACCACGAGTAATTGGTTTTGTCACACGATCCGCAGCACCTGGAGGGGGTAAGTTTGCCCTTTTGACAGCAATGCAGGTGTAAATGATTTTGTGAAAAACCTCTCAGTCGTGTTTTCGGCTGAGAGGTTTAATTTTTTTCAGGAGGAAAAACACATGAAAAAACTGATCGCATTCCTTAGCGCTCTGTCCATGCTGGTGTGCATGGCAGGCTTCGCAGGCGCAGCCGCACCTTCTGACCAGGAGGCTGCCGATGCAGTGGCAGCCCTGATCGATGCCATTTATGTCCAAGCCCGTACCGAGGACACCGACGCCCAGTGCGCTGCCGCCAAGGAGGCATGGGACGCCCTGACCGATGCACAGAAGGAACTGGTAGAGGGCGAAGAGGCCAGCCCCGATTATTTCGGCCTGGATACCGGCGATGCCTCCCTGGACGATCCCCGCAATGCCGACGAGATTGGCGAGAAGGAAATCCTGGTGGTCTCCTTCGGCACCTCCTTTAATAACAGCCGCGCCCTGGACATCAAGGGCATTGAGGATGCCATTGCCGCTGCATTCCCTGATTGGTCTGTCCGCCGCGCCTTCACTGCACAGATCATCATCAACCACATTCAGGCCCGTGACGGCGAATTCATCGACAATGTGGATCAGGCTTTGGAGCGTGCCGTTGCCAACGGTGTCAAGCAGCTGATCATCCAGCCCACCCATCTGATGCACGGTGCTGAGTACGACGAGCTGATGGAATCCGTCAATGCCTACGCCGACAAGTTTGAGGCTGTGGCAGTTGCTGAGCCTCTGCTGGGTGAGGTCGGCAGTGATGCGACTGTGATCAATGAGGATAAGGCTGCCGTGGCCGAAGCCATTGTCGGTGCTGCCCTGGCTGAAACCGACTATGCGACCATGGAAGATGCCGCGAACGACAGCACTGCCTTCGTATTCATGGGTCATGGCACCTCTCACACTGCAAAGGTGACCTACAGCCAGATGCAGACTCAGATGAACACCCTGGGCTACAACAATGTATTCATTGGCACTGTTGAAGGCGAGCCGGAAGAGACTGCCTGCGAGAATGTGATTGAGGCGGTATCCGCTGCCGGTTATAAGCATATTGTCCTGCGCCCCCTGATGGTGGTTGCAGGCGACCACGCCAACAACGATATGGCAGGCGATGAAGAGGATTCCTGGAAGTCCATGTTCCTGGCCTCCGGTGCCTTTGATTCTGTGGACTGCCAGATCGCCGGCCTCGGCTCTATCGAGGCTGTCGAGAGTCTGTACATTGCCCACACGCAGGCTGCCATGGATACCCTGGGTAAGTAACTTCGGAGCAAACCATGCAGAAATTGATTGCGCTTTTTTGCGCCGTGGCCCTTCTTGCCAGCGTGGCAGGAGGCACAGCAAACAGCGTACAAACCCTTCCCGGCAGCAGTGCCGCTTCTGCTGAGGGTGCCCTGGCTGACGGCGTGTACACGGTGGATGTAACCACCGACGGCGGCATGTTCCGGCCCAATGAGGCGCTGGAAGGGAAGGGGACGCTTACAGTGGAGAACGGCAGAATGACGGCACATATCACGCTCTCCGGCACCGGCTTCAGTAAGCTCTTCCCGGGCTCTGCCGAGGAGGCAAAAAAGGAAGGCGCGGCCGTGATCGATGCGGTGAAGGATTCCGTTACCTACCCCGACGGATTTACTGATACGGCCAACGGGTTTGATATCCCCGTTGCATCCCTGGATGAGGATCTCCCTTTCGCTGCCATGGGAAAAAAGAGCGGTTCCTGGTTCGACCATACCATTCGTATTTCCAATCCCGTACCGCAGTGATCCCTTTGGTTGACCCCAGAATAATTCCATGCTAAAATAAGCTCCCGGCTTTTTTCGCCGGGAGCTTATCAGTTGGAGGCAAAGATGGAAAAGACAGAAGCGATCCATATTTTGTGGGACTATATGTGCCTGCATCAAATACCTCAAAAGACCGACTGTATCATTGGCTTTGGCTGTTACAATGAAGATGTTGCAAGAAGAGCCGCGCAGCTGTATCTTGCGGGCTATGCGCCTCGGATCCTCTTTTCCGGAGGGCTGGGCAGAAATACCCGCACCATGTGGACGCGGAGCGAAGCTGAAAGATTTGCACGCATTGCCATAGAGGAAGGCGTACCGGAAGACCAAATTTTGCTGGAGGACAAGTCTGCTAATTCCGGGGAAAACCTGCTGTTCTCCCGGAGAATGCTGAAAGATCTTGTCCCCTTTCATCCGAGGATCCTCGGGGTCCATAAACCCTATATGGAGCGCAGACTTTTTGCGGCGTTCCCGGTGTACTGGCCGGAAGCGGAGGTGCAGGTGACCTCTTGGCAGCAGAGCTTTGAGGAATATGTGGCCGGTGTGCATCGCTGGAACCGCACAGAGGAAGATACCATCCATATGATCGTGGGTGATTTCCAGCGGCTGGATATTTACGCCCAACGGGGTTACCAGGTCCCTCAGTTCATTCCCTGCCAGGTGCAGGAGGCTTTTCAGGCGCTGGTCAATCTGGGCTATACCGCTCAGCTTATTCGGTAGCGGGAGTATGGCGCGTCAATTTGAAGATGCCGTATCCAATGGCTGCGCCGCTGACGTTCAGAATAATATCGTCCACATCGCAGGTTCCCACCAGCAGAAGCATCTGAAGAAGCTCAATGCAGACCATGATCCCGGCAGCAAGCAAAACCGTTTTCCAGAGTTTTCGCATCCTTTCCCACAGCACCGGCGGAAAGAAGCCCAGAGGAAGAAACAGAAGAATATTTCCATAGATGTTGATGGATGCCTGACGGAGCAGCCAGGCATTGCTGGAGTGGGAAAATACCCACAGGAAACGCCGTATGGTGTGAAACGGATGAAGGTTCAGGTGGTGCGGGAGCTGCTGCAGATAGGGCGTGTCCGTTACCGCAGGTTCGCGGCAGAGCAGCAGATAGAGCATGGCGCATGCGTATAGAATTGCAAGGAAAAGCATCCACCTGCGTTTCTTCCTGTCCACCTGCAGCACCTCCTTTGTGACGGCAATGGTTCAATTATCCCGCCAAATCACAAGCTTTTTGGATTATACCAGAATAAAAAGCGCTTTGCAAGAAAAAAGCACCTGCCTCCGGAAAGGCAGGTACTTAGAGATGATGAAATTACTTCGCGAAAACTCTCTTCAGGTGCACAAAACGAGGCAGGCCGTCTTCCTTGACCATATCAGTCTCGCCCTGAATCAGAGGCAGGCAGTAGTCGATGAAGTCCTGGGTCACGCCGTTGCCTTCGGCATTGATCCACTCGCGGGGAACCTTCTTCTCGGTGTTGGCGACCAGGCTCAGGTCGAACAGCTCGGGCTCACACTTGTAGCCGCTGGCATCGCGGGTGCACTTGAAGCCGACCATCTTGTCAGTGATGCCGGATACGGCGGACTCCACGGCGACCTTGCCGGACATAAAGCTCTCGGCCATGTCGGTGCCGGAAGCGCAGTGAGCAGCGCAGCGCTGCAGCAGGCTCAGCTCAATGGGACGTACCTTTGCGCCGGTGGCAGCCTTGACCACGTCGGCAAGTCTTGCAGCCAGACCGCCCAACTGAGCATGGCCGAAGCCGTCGGTGCC
Organism: uncultured Oscillospiraceae bacterium; assembly: GCA_934567355.1. GTDB lineage: Bacteria > Bacillota > Clostridia > Oscillospirales > Oscillospiraceae > Faecousia. Next base: position 2,173 of record CAKTJC010000063.1, on the reverse strand, counting down.
GGAGGTTTTTGCTTCGGAAACGAAGGTACCGTCAGCATAGTGCACGCCTTCAGAGACAGCCACCAGGCAGTTCTTCTTGGCAGCGTAGACGCGCTTCACATCGGCGATGAACTTGTCCATGTCGAAGTCGACTTCGGGCAGATAGACCAGATCGGGGCCGTCGCCCTTGACATTGGCGCAGGCAGCAGCGGCGGTCAGCCAGCCGGCGTGACGGCCCATGCACTCGATGATGGTGACCATGCCGGTGTCATACACCTGGCAGTCACGGGAAACTTCCATGAAGGAGGTGGCAATGTACTTGGCGGCGGAGGCAAAGCCGGGGCAGTGATCGGTGCCGGCCAGGTCGTTGTCGATGGTCTTGGGCACGCCCATCACGCGGCACTCATAGCCGACCTTGTTCATGTACTTGGAGATCTTGTTGCAGGTATCCATGGAGTCATTGCCGCCGTTGTAGAAGAAATAGCGGACATTGTACTTCTTGAAGATTTCCAGGATCTTCTTATAGTCGGTGTCGTCTACGTCGGGATCAGCGATCTTATAGCGGCAGGAGCCCAGGGCAGAGGAGGGCGTGTGCATCATGTTCGCCAGTTCAGCGGGATCTTCCTCGTCCATGATCATCAGCTGATCGTTCAGCACGCCCTTGATGCCGTGGAAGGCACCGTATACGGTGGTAATGTTGGGGTTCTCCAGGCCGGTCTTGATGACGCCGTAGGCGGAGCAGTTAATGACGGAGGAAGGACCGCCGGACTGACCGATAATCAGAGAACCTACCAGAGCTTTTTCAGACATAAAGAATAACCTCCAATATGTTTTTTAATGGTTTATTATGAAAAATGACGGAGCATTCTGGTAAAAGCCCCATACCTTCCGCATTATAACACAAAAGAATCCTTTTGGCAAATATTATTGTTGATAATTTTGAAAATTGTGGTATAATAGGGACGAAACTAAGCGGGGCTTGCTCTGCTTAAATAAGGAAAGGATTGATTCCAATGGCACTTGTTACATCCACCGAAATGTTCAAGAAAGCATACGATGGCGGCTATGCAATCGGCGCTTTCAACGTCAACAACATGGAGATTGTTCAGGGCATTACCGAAGCTGCAGGCGAGCTGCACAGCCCCGTTATCCTGCAGGTTTCCAAGGGCGCCCGCGCCTACGCCAACCACACCTACCTGGTGAAGCTGGTTGAGGCGGCTGTGATTGAGAACCCCGATATTCCCATCGTGCTGCACCTGGACCATGGCGATTCCTTCGAGCTGTGCAAGAGCTGCATCGACGGCGGCTTCACCTCCGTCATGATTGATGCTTCCTCCAAGCCCTTCGAGGAGAACATCGCCCTGACCCGTCAGGTCGTTGAGTACGCCCATGACCACGGCGTTGTGGTCGAGGCTGAGCTGGGCACTCTGGCCGGCGTGGAAGACGAGGTTGCTGTCGAGCACGGCAAGGAGAGCTACACCCATCCTGAGCAGGTGGAAGAGTTCGTTGGCCGCACCGGCTGCGACTCCCTGGCCATCGCCATCGGCACCAGCCACGGCGCTTACAAGTTCAAGGCTTCCCAGTGCACCCGCAATGCCGACGGCGTTCTGGTTCCGCCTCCCCTGCGTTTCGACGTGCTGAAGGAGTGCATCAAGCGTCTGCCGGGCTTCCCGATCGTTCTGCACGGTTCTTCCTCCGTTCCCCAGGAGTTCGTGAAGATGGTCAATACCTACGGCGGCAATATGCCCGATGCAATCGGCATCCCCGAAGACCAACTGCGTGAGGCTGCAAAGCTGGCCGTCTGCAAGATCAACATCGACTCCGACATCCGTTTGGCCATGACCGGCAATATCCGCAAGTACTTTGCCGAGCATCCCGACCACTTTGACCCCCGCCAGTACCTGAAGCCTGCCCGTCAGGCTGTCAAGGACATGGTCGCTCACAAGATCGTTCACGTCCTGGGTTCCGACGGCAAGGCGTAATCGCTTCACTCCCATCGATCCGTGCACCGCAAGCGGTGCACGGATTTTTTGCCGGAAGCGGAAAAAAGCAGTTGACAAACGGAAAAAACAATGGTACTATACTTGGGCGCTGAGGCGTTAGGTCAGCGAATATACGGGCGAGTGGTGGAATTGGTAGACTCGCTAGATTCAGGTTCTAGTGTTCACTGCGGACGTGCGGGTTCAAGTCCCGC
>CAKTJC010000062.1 GCA_934567355.1 uncultured Oscillospiraceae bacterium | reverse complement strand
TTCGTGGGCTCCATAAGTGAGAGGGCATTTGCAGTCCCCAGGAGTCCCGGGAAAAGCCAAACTGAGATTAAAAATTTCCCCTCCTCATTTTGGCTGAAAATTCCCAGACGAAATGGTAGGGCGTTAAATCACCTCCATGTACCTTGACAAGTTCATAACCATTCATCTGATACATTCTCCCCCACCAGAGCCGGGAGGCCGTGCGCCATGACCACGTTATGCGAGCGACAATCACGGGCCCTAAATGCCGGACAGCAACCGGCAAGGCGATGACGGCGGGGGCAGGACAATGATACTTCTCGAAAGAGCTGGGCGGAAGCGCAGGGGTGAAACTCCCATGGACCCGATTCGCTATCGGGCGTCAGATGAATCCAGAGCGCACGGGGGCGAGGTCAAATAGGTGCGCAAGAATCTAAATTTTGAAAGGAACATCAAATGAAAAACAAAAACGGAATTTACATCATCGGTGTTGACCATGGTTATGGCAACATCAAAACAGCCAACTGCTGTTTCCCCACGGGAATTGAAAGCAGCGACACGGAACCGACCTTCAAGAATGACCTGCTGATTTATCAGGGCCGCTACTACCAGATTGGCGTTGGACACAAGGAATACGCCGCTGAAAAAGTAATGGACGAGGATTACTACATTCTGACCCTGGCGGCCATTGCCCGGGAACTGAGCAGAGAAAATATGACAGAAGCCAGCGTGTATCTTGCTGTCGGCCTGCCATTGTCCTGGGCTAAGAAACAGGGGGCAGCGTTCCGTGACTATCTACTGCGGAACAGCAGCGCAGAATTTGATTTCCGGGATACACATTACCGCATCCGCTTTGTAGGAACTGGTGTGTTTCCGCAAGGATATGCGGCGGTTGTACAGAGTATGGAGACATTCACAGAAAGTCATATGCTCTGCGACATTGGAAACGGCACAATGAACATCCTGCAAATCATTGATCGGAAGCCGGACGGACGGCAGATGTTTACGGAAAAATACGGTGTCCAGCAGTGCATTCTCGCTATGCGGGAGGCTCTGATGCGGGAACACAACGCCAGCCCTAACGAAAAGACCCTCCACAGATTTCTGCGCAAAGGTGCAGCAGGACTTGACCCTGCCCTGGAAGAAACCATGCGAGCCGCAGCGGTGAAGTATACCGGGGAGGTCTTTCGTGTGCTTCGGGAGCATGGCTACGATTCACGGCTTATGAAACTCTATGTGGTGGGCGGTGGAGGCTGTATGCTGAAAAACTTTGCTTCTCTGGAGAATAGCACCGTGACCATCAATGACGACATTTGCGCTACGGCAAAGGGGTATGAACATCTGGCATTGCGGGAAATTTCGAAGAATGAGAAATGCCGGAAATAAAAAAATCACCCTGCGATTGAATATGGATGTCCCGGAAGAAAAGGCGGTCTATGAATTTTTGGCAGATAGAAAGCCCTACCGAAAAATCATAACGGAAGCGGTGGATGCACTGCGCTTTAGGCAGTCGGAGGAAGAACGGCAGAAAATGTATTTACACGAAATCCAGATTGCCGTAGAAAAGTGCTTTCAAAATGTGCAGGAACGGCTTCCCGCAATGCCGCAGATGATTTCTCAGCCGGATGACTCCATAGTCCAGCAGTCGGAAGAAGTAGAGGAAGGAATCGATGAATTTCTGGAAATCTTCTCCCTGTAATTGACGGCAGAAGCGTACCTCTGGTGCCGTCACGGCTTCTATGCCATGGAATGCCTGTGACGGCACTTTGCCGTCAGGACTTGGCGGGATTGTTTGTGATGGATTCACTCGCGCGCCCCAGTGGAATACACAGAGTCCGGCCCGTGTGTTCCATTTTCTCCACCGGAAGATGAGAGTCAAGAGATACAGGAAGGGTATGTCCTTAGAGGTAACGAGCATCGGATTTGTTGGCACAAATCCCGAATCCACACCGCTTCCGGGTGTGGACCATTCTAAAAAACAACAGGAGGTATATGAAGAAAAATAACACAAGGCTCCAATTGCGATTGAGCCTGAAAGAGAAAGAACAAATGGAGCGCAACGCCAAACGTTGCGGTATGAGTGTATCCGGATATGTCCGTCAGTGCTGTCTGGCCAGAGAGCCAAAATGTAAGCCGCCGGATGTGTTCTGGGAGTTGCTGGAAGAATTGTACACTATAACGGCACTTCTCCCAATGCCGGAACAGCAGCGGCTTTCCGGGTTGATTCTGCGGCTACAGGAGGCGGTGTAGATGGCGACTACAAAGCTATGGCATATCCAGGGGCGGCTGAAAGATTTGGTGGATTATGTGGAGAATCCGGAGAAAACAGTCAAGCCGGGATTGCAGGATTTTTTCAACGTGTTCTCTTATACACAGAATCCAAACAAGACAGCAGGCGGTCAATTCGTTACCGCCATTAACTGCCAGAAGGATATTGCTTTGCAGCAGATGATTTTAACCAAACAGCGTTACGGAAAGGAGGACGGCTATATTGCGTGGCATGGCTACCAGAGCTTCAAACCCGGAGAGGTCACGCCGGAGCAGTGCCACGCTCTGGGTGTGGAATTGGCAAGGCAGATGTGGGGAGACCGTTTTCAGATCATTGTCACCACCCATCTGGACAAGAAGCATTTGCACAACCACTTTTGCATTAACTCCGTGTCTTTCAAGGACGGTGGTAAATACAATTTTTCCAAGAAGGAGCTAAAACGCCTGCGAGATGCCTCTGACCGCCTGTGCTGGGAGCATGGCCTTTCCGTGGCGGCGCATCCCAACAAAGCCCCATCCCGGCAGGTGTGGCTGGACGAACAGGCGGGGAAGCCTACCCGGTACAACATCTACCGGGCGGATGTGCAGCAAGCCATCGACAGTAGCATCACCGGCAGAGGCATGGTGCAATATCTTCGGGGGCGGGGCTATATCGTGGATAGCACAGAACCAAACCTGAAAATCCGTCTGCCCCAATACCCGCATTTCACCCGACTGGACACCCTGAATCCACAGTGGACAAACCAGGGAATTGAGCACTTGATTTACGACCGGGACGACCTGATTTCTAGCCGCTCCAAGCCACCCCGCAAGCCGGATATACCGGATTGGTTAAGAGATGCCTACCAGCCCCAAAAGCGCACTACCAAAATCTACCGGCTGTACCTCTACTACTGCTATCAGCTGGGGATTTTGCCCAAAGGCACGACCTACCACCCGACAAGCCCCCAGCTGCGGGCTGACCTTCGGCACCTGGATGATATTGACCGGCAGACCCGGTATCTTGCCAGTCATAACATCGAAACTGTGGAAGAACTGTTGGCAGACCGCTCCCAAAAGGAATCGCAGTTGGAGGCGTTGACTACTCAGCGCACCAAGCTCCAGAACAAAATTCGCCGTGCGTCCCCGGAACAGAAAATTCTTCTCCGAAAAGAGAAAGCGGAAGTTACTGCCCAAATTACGGCACTCCGCAAAGACATTCGTGACAGCAAGGAGATTGAGCAGCGTTCTCTGGAAATCCAGGACACACTGGACCGTGCCTTTGAGGCAGAGCATCCGCAGTACGAGAAAAACAAAAGAATGGAGGTGAATCAGAATCGAAGACGATAAACAACCGGTATGGTTTTCCGGAGATAAGCTGAATGAAGTCCTGTTCTGCCAGGAGTTCCTGCAAACGCATCCAATGGTAAGTCTGGGCGGCAGCTTCTTTACAAAAGATGGTATTGTGCCGGATGAAGCCCTGCTGAAAAAGCAAATCTATGAGGAACTGAAAGCTTTTGTTACTGCTGGGCTTTCCAAAAAAGTGTCCGGGTTGTTGGAGGTTCTGCGGATGGAATGCTGTGTGGAACCCCTGCCTATCCAGGAGGATCGCATTCATGTGGAGAACGGAACGCTGTATTTAGACGGCAGCTTTTCGGAAGAAAAGGCGTTTTGCCGAAACCGTCTCCCTGTGTGCTACAATCCCAATGCCGGGGAGCCGATGCAGTGGAAAGCCTTTCTTTTTCAGCTTTTACAGGAGGAAGATATTCTGACGCTTCAGGAGTTCTTCGGCTATTGTCTGATTCCCAGCACCAAAGGACAGAAAATGCTTCTGCTGATCGGAAAGGGCGGTGAAGGGAAATCCAGAGTAGGTGTTGTCCTTCAAGCATTGCTGGGCTGTAATCTGAAAACCGGCTCCATTGCCAAGGTGGAGATCAGTCCCTTTGCCAGGGCTGACCTTCAAAATATGCTGGTGATGCTGGACGATGACATGAAGATGGAGGCGCTGACCCAGACCAATAATATCAAGGCCATCGTCACGGCAGAGCTTCCCATGGATTTGGAGCGAAAGGGGCAGCAGAGCTATCAGGCGGATATGCGGGTACGCTTTCTGGCATTGGGCAATGGCAGAATGCAGGCACTCCACGACCGGAGCTATGGCTTCTTCCGCAGGCAAATCCTGTTGGAAGCAAGGGAGCGACCGCCGGACCGGCGAGACGATCCCTACCTAGCCCGGCGGCTATGCGCTGAAAAAGAGGGTATTTTTCTCTGGGCTTTTGCAGGATTGCAAAGGCTGGTGGCAAACGACTTTCACTTTACCCTGAGCCAACAGGCAAAAGAGAATATGGAGGCTGCCATAGCAGAGGGGAATAATCTGGTGGAGTTCATGAAATCCGAGGGCTATTTCCGGTTCCAAGCGGACAGCGAGGTTTCATCCAGAGATTTTTACACAGTATATCTACGCTGGTGCATGGACAATGCCCTAAGCCCCCTGGCGCAGAAAACCGTTATCAACTACTTAAAGCAAAACAGCCGCCAGTATAATCTGGAGTACACCAACAAAATCTCCATAGGTGACGGACGCTATGCCAGAGGCTTTTGGGGTATTCGACTTCTGCAAAAATAAAAACAAACTCAAAAGTACGTGTACTATCCGTACCAAGTGTACCAATCCGGTACGCATGGTACACCTGGTACATGTACTTTTCAATTCACAATCAATTTTAGAAGGGAATGAAACGAATGAAAGAAACAACAACGGCCACTACAAAGCGGAGGAGGACCTGCCTATGATAGAAATTCCCGTATGGGAGAAAAGTAATCTGACATTGGAAGAAGCGGCAGCTTATTCTGGTATTGGAATCAATAAACTCAGGAAACTGTCGGACACTGAAACCTGTCCCTTTGTCCTCTGGATTGGCTCCAAACGATTGATAAAACGGCGCAAATTGGATGAGTACACAGATCGAATGTATTCCCTATAAGATACTCATTTTCTACAAATCCGATACTTGATAACGGAGTGGTGTTACGGTATAATAACCGTGGCACCACTCTTTGTTGCACCATGAAAGGAGCTTTATTTATGGCAACAAAGGGTCAGAAAAGAAAAGATAAAGATCGAATCGTCCTAAAGGCCGGTGAGAGCCAGCGCCCCAACGGAACCTATGATTACCGTTGGACAGGACCGGATGGAAAACGCCATGCAGTATATGCCAAAAACCTGGAAGAGCTGCGTGAAAAAGAATCGCAGATTCAGAACGATTCCTTTTCAGGATTAAAGGCAGAAGCTAGATGTGTCACTGTCAACGAGATGTTTGATTTGTGGTGTCAGATTAAGCGAGGATTAAAAGGCAACACTTTCGAGAACTACAAGTATATGTACAATCTGTTTGTTCGCCCCAATTTTGGAAAGAAACGAATTTACGATCTGAAAAAATCAGAAGTAAAACGTTTCTACAACCATTTAGTCGATGAACGGAATGTACAGGCATCCACAGTTGACACGATACACACAGTGCTTCATCAGGTACTGCAAATGGCGGTAGATGACAGGTATATCGCAAACAATCCTTCGGATGGTGTTCTGAAAGAGCTGAAGCAATCTCATGTTTTCAAAACAGAGAAACGCAGAGGTTTGACGAAACCGGAACAGGAATTGCTGCTGACCTACCTGAGTACACATCCTACCTATAACCATTGGTATCCTATTTTTGCGGTTTTAATCGGGACTGGTATGCGCATTGGCGAAGTCGCTGGATTACGCTGGTGCGATATTGACCTTGAGGATGGCATGATCGATGTGAACCACACTTTGGTGTACTACGACCACAGAGATTCAGAAAGCAAACAAGGATGTTATTTCAACGTTCACACGCCAAAGACGAGAGCTGGTATTCGGCAGGTGCCCATGCTGGACTTCGTCAAAGAGGCATTTCAAATGGAACGTGAATATCAGCAGGAAACTGGCATTGCCTGTAATGTGGTCATTGACGGCTATACGGATTTCATATTTGTCAACCGTGAAGGCGGGACCTTCTATCAGGGGACACTTAACAAGGCTATCCGAAGAATCATTCGGGACTGCAATGATGAGGTCCTGCAGAAAGGTGAAGAAAATCCGGTATTGCTTCCTCATTTCAGCTGCCATTCACTCCGGCATACCTTTACAACACGAATGTGTGAGGCTGGCGTAAATATCAAAGTGATCCAAGACACTCTGGGGCATGCAGATATTTCGACCACACTGAACATTTATGCGGATGTGACAAAGGAACTGAAAAAGGAAGAATTTGCCGGGTTAGATAGCTTTTTCAAAGGACAGAGCGTTCTTCAACCGACAGCGGCGGCACAGAAAGCTGTTTAAGCCAATTACGCCACAGCTTACGCCAGTCGAAACAGTGCAGGCGTAGAGTTGTGTAGATTTACAAAGCGCAAAGCTTGAAAACTGAATATGGTAAAGGATTATGAAGCATTTTGTAGGGTTACATGGGTTTTCACGTGCTAATCCCCACAATGAAGCCCACTGACCTGCCCAAGGCGGAAAAACCCACCGAAAAGTTGGAAAATGAGGTAATTTCCGCTCCCGCCAAAGTAGAGGAAAAAATTGACTTTTCCAATGTGGAAATTGAGCCGCTGTTTGCGGACTTCGTGGACTTTGACACCTTCTCCAAGAGCGATTTCAGAGCTGTAAAGGTTCTGGAATGCGAAGCCGTGAAGAAGTCTAAAAAGCTCTTAAAGTTCACTTTGGACGACGGAACGGGCACAAGTCGGACGATTTTGAGCGGCATTCATGCGTATTATGAGCCCGAAGAGCTGGTTGGCAAGACGCTCCTCGCCATCACCAACCTGCCGCCTCGCCCCATGATGGGCGTCGACTCCTGCGGTATGCTGATCTCCGCTGTGCATCACGAAAACGGCGAAGAAAAGTTGCATTTGCTGATGGTCGATCCTCACATTCCGGCAGGTGCAAAGCTCTATTGATTGCCCAAAGTGTTGGTGCTTACGCTGATTTGCTCCGACTTTATCCTAAAAATGTGACACAGAATTATGCAATTACGGACAAACACCGATGCCCAATGGCGCATATGTTATTTTAGTATCTGCTTTATGTGTTAGGGAACCTCTGAATAAATAGCCCAATATTCTGCTATTCTTTCTATTTTAGAAATTTTTGCAGAATACTGGGCGT
>CAKTJC010000061.1 GCA_934567355.1 uncultured Oscillospiraceae bacterium | reverse complement strand
GTGGGGGAAATGGTGGCCGACCTGGAGCGGGCCGGAAAACGCCATGCTGTGATCACCGGCGTGGTAGAGGGCGGGGACGATGCGGCCCAGGCGGAAATCGAGGACTGGTGCAAAGCCGCCCAGGTCCGCCGCCGGTTCCGGGATACGAACTTAGCGCAAATCGGACGGCCCTACCCCGGCATGATGGATTTGTACATTGACGAAACCAACCTCTACCATCGGATGTGGCTGTACACCAAGCAGTTCGACTGGGAAAAGATGTGGGCCATTGCCGACCATATCACGGACGAAGCGGCCATCCGGGCCAAAGCCGAGGATATTCTGAACACCTTCGACATTGAGGGCGGGGCCACGGAGAAAACCGTCTGGGATATGGCAAAGTATGTGGTCGCCTTCGAGCAGTGGGTCAAAGACGAGCAGATCGCTTTCGTTGCCTCTCACTATGACGGCTTCGCTCAGGGAATTGCGGGAAAGCTGGACTCCATGCTGATTCCGGCCTTCTCCATGCTGATTAAGCAGGGTACTGCCTGCGCCGTGGAGGGGGATATCAAGGTGGCCATGGCCATGAGCATTCTCAAGACCATTTCCGGCACGGGCCAGCTGTCCGAAATGTACTCCATCGACTTCGACGAGGACATTTGCATCATCGGCCACTCCGGTTCCGGCGACGCGGATATTTCCCAGGCACGGAAGCCTACCATGAAGATCGTCCCCGTGTTCCACGGCAAAACCGGCGGCGGGTATCTGACCCAGTTCTATCCGCCTGTTGGCCCTGTAACCTACCTGGGCATTACCCAGGACAAGGATGGCCATTTCAAATTTGTGGTGGCTGAGGGCGTCAATGAGGAGGGGCCAATCTTCACCTTTGGCGATACCAATATGCGCACCCGCTTCACCTGCGGAGCCAGAGAGTTTGTCAATAAATGGAGTGAGGCAGGACCCACCCACCACATGGCCGCTGCCGTAGGCCGTCATATCGACACCATCTTGAAGGTCGCAAAAATCTTCAATGTGCCGGTAGATATCCTTACCCGGTAAAGGAGAAACAAGCAATGAAAGATATTTTAACCGCCCCCTGGATGGTGGAGATGATCCGCACCGCTACCAATATGTACAACCACGGCTGGGACGAGCGCAACGGCGGCAACATCAGCCTGCTGCTGGACGAGGCCCAGGTCAGCGAATACCTGGATGTGAAAAATGTCATCCGCACCATGGAAACAGGCTTCGTTGCACCCACTCTGGACGGAAAATACTTCCTTGTCACTGGCACAGGCAAGTATTTCAAAAATGTCCAGTACGCCCCGGAAATCAATCTGGGCCTGGTACACCTTACAAATAACGGCGAAACCGCTGAACTCCTCTGGGGTTTCACCGACGGTGGCCGCTTCACCTCCGAATTCCCTGCCCATATGATGAGCCACGCCGAGCGCCTGAAGGTCGATCCCCAGAACTGCGTGATCATGCACTGCCATCCGGCGAATCTCTTAGCCATGACCTACGTCCACAGCCTGGACGAGAAAGCCTTTACTCGCACCCTCTGGCAGATGTGTACCGAGTGCATCGTGGTGTTCCCGGACGGCGTGAACGTCCTGCCCTGGATGCTCTGCGGCACCAATGAGATTGGCCTCGCCACTGCAGAAAAAATGCGCACTGCCCGCCTGGTAGTCTGGGCCCAGCACGGCATTTACGGCGCGGGCAAAGACCTAGATGAAACCTTCGGACTGATTGAAACCGCTGAGAAAGCAGCGGAGATCTACATGAAGATCGCCCATCTGCCTCTGGTGAATACAATTACCGATGAACAGATGCACCTGTTGGAGCAGCGCTTCGGAGTTAAGGCGAGAGAAGGGTATTTCGAATAAAAAGTCTTGACAATTATGAATATATGTTCTATAATGCGAACAGGTTAAGTCATCATAACTAAATAATCCCCGTACTCAAATCGCGCAAGCGGAGACAGTGATATAACATCATTGAGCTACCAAGCACCGTAAGAGGCGAATCTTCAGACAGGAGAAATCCTGCCTGTGTGGTTCGTGTCTTGCGGTGCTTTTTGTTTTGTTCAAAAGCGGGGATTGTGATGTGAGGCTGTGCAGCTTGACAAGTGCATACCTGCCAGAAAATGGGATACGACTTTGCGAGGATAAGAGCGAGGCGACGCTCCGGTGAGATTCCGGGGTAGGAACGGCATTGGAATAGGGCAGCAATAGGGCGGTACATTTGCGAGGGGCAGGGTACAGACTTATAATGTGTGTACCATCTGAAAATCGAATTGGAGGGACATATATGAAAATAACCTACACCCGTGTCGGAGACTACTATCTTCCAAATCTGGCCGCACCGGAAAGCCCAAAGGTGGGCCGCTGGGGAATGCTGCGGCATCATTATCTGCGGAAATACCATGAGGGGCTTTATACCGGAATGCTGATGAACGGCACACTGAATCCCCATCTGGAAGATGTTGACCGTCAAGCACAGGAAATGGAACAGCAGATTATTTCTCAGCTGGCACAGCAGGAGGGCATAACGGAACAGCTAAAAGCAGAGAATCAAATGGAGTGGGTTGCCCGGATGGACAACATTCGGAATCGAGCAGATGAAATTGTCTTGAACGATCTTATCTATGCCTAGAAAAAAATAAATAGTAGAACCGCCATGGTATGTACTGAATGCAGTCATGCCATGGCGTTTTTTAATTTCATCCAATTGGATGAGAAAGGGGGTGGCATTTCATCCACTTGGATGAGGAGATTTGTATTGAAATGAACTAACATATAAGCAGTTTACGAAAAGGAGAAAACGAATGAAAAACAAAAACGGAATTTACATTATCGGTGTTGACCACGGCTATGGCAACATCAAAACAGCCAACTACTGCTTTCCTACCGGTGTAGAAAGCAGCAACGCAGAACCGACCTTCAAGAATGACCTGTTAATCTATCAAGGTCGCTACTACCAGATTGGCGTTGGGCACAAAGAATATGTTGCTGAAAAGGTTATGGACGAGGATTATTACATTCTGACCCTGGCAGCAATTGCCCGGGAGCTAAGCAGAGAACAGATCACCCAAGCCAACGTGTTTCTGGCTGCGGGCTTGCCTCTGTCCTGGGTAACGAAGCAGCGGAAGGCGTTCCAGGCGTACCTGCTACAGAATCGTGAAGTGGAGTTTTCTTTTCGGAGAAAGGATTACCGCATCCGAATTGTGGGTGCGGCAGTCTATCCCCAGGGATTTGCCGCAATTGCGCCCATTGTTAACCACTTCACCGGAAGTAATATGCTCTGCGACATTGGCAACGGCACTATGAATATCCTGCAAACCATGGACAGCAAAGTGGATTTGCGACAAATGTTTACGGAAAAGTACGGCGTTCAGCAGTGCGTGCTTGCCATCCGGGAAGCTCTTATGCGGGAACATCACGCCGAACTGGAGGAACAGATGATTCACAATTTCTTGCGGTACGGTACAGTCGGTATCGACGAGGAACTGGAAAAGACCATGAGTCTGACGGCCAGCGACTATGCGAAAAAGGTATTCCGCAAGCTCCGGGAGCATGGCTATGATCCCCGAATTATGAGGCTCTACGTGGTGGGCGGTGGTGGCTGCCTGCTGAAAAATTTCTTCCCAATTGATCCCGGTAGAATCGTCATCATCAGTGATATTTGCGCTACAGCCAAGGGGTACGAATACATGGCTGAGGTACAGAATGTGACGGGAGGTGCGAAATGAGGTCCACGAAAACCACGATACGCTTCAAGATGTCCCGTGCCGAGGATGCACGTGCGTTGGAGTATCTGAGGGATCGGAAAGCGGCGGGAAGTTCTTTCAGCAAATCTGTGGTGCAGGCCATTAACGACTGCCTGGATGCTCAGGAAGCGGAAAGTCGAGAAGATTCCTTCATGGGCAGATTCCGGCTGATGCTCCGGGAGGAACTGAAAGCGGCTGGAAATGTGGCCTCTTTTCAGCCCGTTCACGAGGTTCCCCAGCCGACACAGGAAAACGCCGAACAAACGCTGGCGTTTTTGGATGCTTTCGACGGCATGGAATGACAAAATGACGGCGTTTTTTCGGGGAAACGCCATCGCTGTGCGAATGTCTCAAAACGATGTGCCGTCGCATTTGGCGGTTTGCGGAGTCAAAATTGGACAATGTGACGGCGTATTTGCAGAAAAGCACCGCCCCAAAGCACTGGCTTTATCCGACCATAATTACACAGGGACAGATGCCTAAAACAGACCTAGTGTACACTTTTTCATGCACAGTATCGTTCAGGGCAGGGCTGTTTATCACTGAATTGTGGGCAATGTGGGGGTGATTCAACATGATAGAAAAGGTTATGTCTTTAGTCTGGCAAGCATCGCCTTTTGTCCCCAAAAGGCAGCCTGTCAGGGCACATCCCTGAAACCCTATGTACTTAAAGGAGGAACATGAACAAAAGAATTTATGAAATAAAAGTCCGGCTGGCAGCCGATGAAATGGCCTACCTGAATCAGCTTGTCGCCGCGTCTGGATTGTCCAGAGAAACTTATTTGCGGATGCTGATTTCGGGAGTTGTCCCAAAGGAGGCACCGCCTCCTGACTTTTGGGCAATGATGCGGGAGCTTCATGCCATCGGGAACAACCTGAATCAGATTGCCATGAAGGCCCACGTACTCAACGCCATTGATGCCAAGCACTACGACAAAGGCGTTCAGCTATTTCGGGATGCGGTACAGAACATTCTATCCGCAGTCCTTGACCCGATACCGATTGACCAATTAACACCAGGACAGGCAGAAGCACCCGCCCCCAACGACGAAAGGAATGACGTTTATAGAAAAGAAGTTATGTAATCCTATTGCGATTCCCATAGCGAAATTGCACTCCTTCGAGGGCCAACCTTACAAGGTTCTGGACAACGAGGAAATGGAAACGTTGATAGAGAGTGTTCACAATGAGGGTATTCTCTCCCCACTGATCGTTCGCCCATTGGAGGGTACAGAAGAATACGAGGTAATCAGCGGCCACCGCAGATTACACGCGGCACAAAGGGCAGGGCTCTCCGAAGTCCCTGCCCTTGTCTACGAAATCAGTCGAGAGGAAGCGGCCATTATGCTTGTGGACAGCAATTTGCACCGGGAGCATATTCTGCCCAGTGAAAAAGCGTTTGCCTATAAACTGAAAATGGAGGCAATGAGCCATCAGGGCACTTCTGGACAACTTGGCCAGAAGTGGAGCCGGGAGGAAATTTCAGAGACGGACAGTGGCCGACAGGTGCAGCGGTATATCCGTTTAATCGAGTTGATTCCCGGCATTCTCCAGATGGTGGATAATGGCAGGATTTCCCTGACACCCGCTGTGGAAATCTCTTACTTAAAACCACAGGAACAAGCTGACCTACTCTACACCATGGAGTCCGAGGATTGCACACCCTCACTCTCGCAGGCCAAAGAATTGCACCGTCAGTCTCAAGCTGAGACATTGGACGTGGATAGTATTTTTCAGATTCTGAACCAGCCAAAGCCAAATCAACGGGAGAACTTCAAAATTCCCATGGAGAAGATACGGAAATTCTTCCCCAAGAGCTATTCCCAGCAGCAGATCGAAAACGCCATCGTCTCTGCCCTTCAGCGGGAAGCCAGACGTAGGACGGCCAGAGAGGAGCGGTAAGAATGCAGCGTTTCTTTATCGGTCTGGGACAGAAGCAGACCTATGATTTGAACGGTGTCCATTATGAAGTTTCCAGCAGATTCATAAAAGACAAGGTTGAAAGCAAGAATACCATCCGAAGCCGTGTAGAGCGGATTTTGCAGGATCCTGTACATTTGACATTGCTCCCGGAACTTTGTACCATTGACACAGAATCTGTGCGTTCGACTGCCGGAAAGGAGTATTAAATGCAGTCGAAAAAGAAGAAAGAACAAGTGGGCATCACCGCCCTTTATTGCCGCCTGTCCCGGGACGATGGCATGGAGGGGGATAGTAACTCGGTGATGAATCAAAAAAGACTATTACAGAAGTACGCAAAAGAAAATCACCTGGAAAATCCACGCTACTATGTGGACGATGGTTACACTGGCACCAATTTCAACCGTCCAGGCTTCCAAAAGCTGCTGGAGGACATTGAGATGGGCTTTGTCTCCACGGTCATTGTCAAGGATATGTCCCGGTTGGGCCGTGACTATCTGCAAGTGGGCTACTACACGGATAGCTATTTTCCGGATCACAGCATCCGCTTTATTGCCATTAACGACTGTGTGGACAGTGATGACGGAGAAAATGAGCTGGCCCCTTTCCGCAATGTCATGAACGAAATGTATGCCCGTGACATCAGTCGCAAGGTCAGAAGCTCTCATCGCCTCCGTGGCAACGCCGGGGAGCCTCTGGCCCAGCCGCCTTATGGGTATCAAAAATCCCCGGAGAACAAGAAGCGGTGGATCATCGACCCGGAAGCGGCGGCTGTGGTGCGGGACATTTTCGCCATGGCGATGGAGGGCAAGGGCAACGAAACCATCGCCGGTATTCTACAGGCTAGAAAAGTCTTGATCCCCATGGCCTATTGGCGGGAAAAGGGACTCCCCAGAGGCGGCAAGGTATCCCAGCCTGATCCCTACAAATGGTGCAAGTCTACCGTTGAAAAGATTCTGCGGCAGCAGGAGTATTGCGGAGATATTGTGAATTTCAAGACCTATTCCAAGTCTTTCAAGAACAAGGCCCGCATTCCGAATCCGGAAGAAAATTGGGCCGTGTTCAAGAATGTCCACGAACCCATCATCGAGCGGGAGGTCTGGGAGCAGGTGCAGCAGCGTATCGGTAAGACAAAACGCAGACCGCCAAAGGCAGAGAACGGCCCGAAGCATCTGTTGGCAGATTACCTCTACTGTGCAGATTGCGGCTGTAAGCTGTGGTATCATGTGAATACCATCAATCATATCCGCTTTTTCAGCTGCTCCAATTATTCCAAGGATTACCGTGGCACTTGTCCGACCCGGCACTACGTCCGGGCGGACTCTTTGGAACAGGTGCTTCTGCTGGAATTCCGCCGCATGGCAAAGCTGCTGGTGAGCGATGAAGAAGCCTTTGCGGAGCTTTTGGCCCAAAAGACCGGCCAGCTCCACCAGCAGGAGCGTAACCATGCCAATGCGGAACTTCAAAAAGCCCTGTGCCGTATGGGGGATTTGACCCGTCTGTACGAACGCCTCTATGAGGATAACGTCAGCGGCAAGGTCACGGACGAATGGTTCATGCAGCTGTCCCACAAATACGAGGTGGAACGCATGGACCTGAAAACCAAAACTGCCCGCCTCCGCCAGCAATTGGCAGAAGCGGACAGTGCGGAACAGGACCAGCAGCGTTTCTTGAGAGCCGTTCGGAAGTTCCTGGAAATGGACACCCTGACAGCTCCGCTTCTTTCAGAACTTGTGGAGAAAATCATCATCCACGAAACGGAAGGAACAGGCCGAAACCGCACCCAGCGAATCGAGATCTGCTACCGCTTCGTAGGCTACCTGGACATCCCAGAGGTATCTCAAAGCCCCATCTACCAGGAACACATCCGCCAGGGCGTGGAACAGGCGTTTTACACGGCCTAAAGTATAAAAATGAGTGTTCATAACTCAAATCCGTTATGAACACTCGATATGGTCCGAGTGACAGGATTCGAACCTGCGGCATCCTGCTCCCAAAGCAGGCGCGCTACCAACTGCGCTACACCCGGTTATTAAGTTAAATTATCCGGCTGGTCGTATTCTCCCAAACCAGGCGCGATACCAACTTCGCTATACCCGGATATTCAATTTCTGCCATGATACCACGGCGAGCGGAAAA
>CAKTJC010000060.1 GCA_934567355.1 uncultured Oscillospiraceae bacterium | reverse complement strand
CAGAGCGTGCGAGGGAGTCACATAAGGCATTTCCTACCATACCGTTCACAATTTGTTTACTCACGCGATTGTCGTGTCTCTTTATTGAATTTATCCTCTAACTTTCTCAGCGTTCACTCTGCCTGATTTCCTCATTTTCAAAAATCAGATCATCAATGTCTGCAATGTTCGCTTCCGTCTTTTCCATCTTCCGTCCCTCCTTAAAAACGCATTAGATATTATATGCACACCTCGTGCCAATGTGTCCGGCCGCTCTGATTTTCTGGCTGTTGCATACTTGACTTTATTCTTCAAAAATGGTATATTCTGCGTGTATGGAGAGGTGTCCGAGCGGTTTAAGGAGCCAGTCTTGAAAACTGGTGATGCGGCAACGCACCATGGGTTCGAATCCCATCCTCTCCGCCATACGCCCACTGCGCTTTGACAAAACGCAGCGGGCTTTTTCGTTTTTATTGCAATATATGGTTCGTTATGCTAAAATGAGAATATAGAAGCAGGATATGCGGGCACGAAATACGTTATCGCAATTATACACGTTTTTCTCCCATGTGGAGAATTAAGTCTAAAAAGCGAGGTGGGACAGTGCATTTCAGGTATCTGTATAATCGTTTTTTTCACAAAGCGGCATGGCGGAATGCACTGAACCGCTGCGATGGGACGCTGAGCTATAAAGCCCTTTGCACTCTTTCCGCCCAAGTCATCTTTGACCATTACGCTGCCATCATAAAATGCACCGGTGAAATCCGTAGGGGGTGCACAACTGATATTTGTGCCGCATATCTGAGTGAAATCGATTCACGGATGGAGCAGCTGCGGGCGCTTCTGCCCTATGCCAACAATCCCCAGCAAGCCACCATTGCAGACGCAGAGCGCACCATGCAGTTTGCCCGCTCCATTGCACCTCCCGCTCCAAAAGAACGGACGGCAACAGAAATCGTCTATTATTCTGTTTTCATCCCCACCATGAACGGGCACTTTTACTACCTGGCCATGCAGGATTTTCGGCCGGGCGACATTGTGGTAATCCCCTTTGGGGCAGAAAATGTGTTGATTTACGGAATCGTAAAAGAAGTTTTCTGCAAGGACTATTGGAAGATGCCTCTCCCTCTCTGGAAAATGAAGTATATCGACTCGATGGCTCCCAAAGAAATTGCAGACGAATACCGCAAGCAGCAATCGGAAGACGTCCATTAAAGATACCTGTTGCCTTTGGCACAGATATATTTCGGGTTCACGAAAAACGTTGGGGGCAGGCTCATCGCCTGCCCCTGTTGTCACACACGGAAGAATTCTGCTGCCTCTATACCCGCCAGTGAATATCACAGAATTCACACATAGATCAGCGGAAGCTTGCTTCCTGAAGCACCTCGGCAAAATGCCGGAAATTGAAAATTGTATCCTCCGGCATCATAGAGGCCGGGAGATCGATCCTGGCAAGCAGCAGCCAAGTAGCCGCAAGCGCGGCAAAGCAAAGGACTGCCATCATCGCAAACACACGTTTGGTCTGCAGTTGGGGAAAAGCGCATCCGCAAATGCAGCCCAGCAGCGGCAGCAGCAGTACAGGGATCAGCAGGAGAACGAGGGGAATAGATGCGGTAAGGCGCTGCCGGTCATTCATGCTGAAAATGCGCCAGCCCGGTGCACGGAGTCCCGAAAGCTTCTCCGCTGCGCTGTGCTCCATGAAAGGCTGTGCCGTCTGCGCCATATGAAGCAGGATGGCGCTTTCACTTTGCTGTATGATCTCACCCGGCAGCGTGTCCGGCAGTTCCGGCGCGTGCTCCGGATAAGTAATCAGGTAATCATCCTCGCCGATGATGGATTTTTCGATCACCGTCGCCGCCTCGCCGACCTGAGGCGTGCGGGAAGCGGATGTGATGATCGTTCGGTTCTTTGCGCCCTGCAGAACAAGCATTCCCTTCTCTTCCTGCCAGATACCGGAAAACACAGCAACGATCTTCTCCTCTGTTTTCCAGCCGGTACCGTCCAGGAGTTCATAGATGTTTCCATCCGGAAACAGTGCGGTTTTCGGCACCTTTATGTCATCGGAAAATTTTCCGCCGGTGCTTTTTTTAGCAAGCACCTGTATGTTCATTTCCTGCGAGATCTTCTGCGACAGGAATGTACACACCAGCAGGAGAAAAAGAGCCGCCAGCAGCGCATACCAAGTCCTTTGAATCTTCATTTTTCACCTCCGACCACAATTCCCTCTGCCAGTTCCCGGTTCAGCAGTGCAAACAGGAGCAGCGGCGGGATAGCGGACAGCACACAGCAAACCAGCTGGATGGTTTTGCCCTCCGCCGGGGCGGAAGCCAGTGCAACGGAAAGCGGATAGTCCGTGAAGCGATTCAGATATACAATGGGCTGCTCCACCATATTCCAGCCGTCCAAAAAGGAAAGAAGGAAGGTACAAAGCAGTCCGTTCCGTCCAATCGGGCACGCAACGGAAACGATCATTCTGGCGGTATTGCAGCCGTCCAGTCTGGCCGCCTCCAGCACATCGTTGGGCACAGATCGGAAGGTGCGGGTCATCAAATATGTCCCCAGCGGTACAAACACCGCCGGCAGGATCAGCGCCGCGTAGCTATCCAGCAATCCCATACGGCTCAGGATCATGTAGTTTGGGATCAGGGTCACCTGAAGCGGCAGGATCATCAAAACAGTCAGCACAAAAAACAGCCCGTTTTTCCCACGGAATCGGCATTTTGCAAAACCGAAACCTGCCAGCGCGGCAAACGCCGTCTGTCCTGCAGCAATACACAGGCTCATGGCGATGCTTTTCCAGAACCGTATCAGATACTGGGGCGTGGCCAGAAACACCTGATAGTAATACCGCAGAGTAACGCGTCCCGCGTCATCGAAAAAGCTCCCGGCAAACAGATAAAGAAACGGGCTGACACACAGCAATACCAGCACTTCCAAAAGCACTCTGCCCGGAACAGATCGTTTTCTCATTCCGCTGCCGCCTCCTTCCGCATTACAAACCAGTAGGACGCCACAAATACAGCCACCAGCACCAAAAACAGCACCATGGACGCGGCGCTGAGCCGGGAATAATCCATCTTCTCAAATACATTGTTTATAAAGTGCTGGAGCATGTACATAGACCGGTCAGGGTGCTCCCCGCCGATCAAAAAGATTTCCCGGAAGCATTTGAATGCATTGATCAGGGAAAATACCCCCGCCAGATACAGCGAATACCACATTTGCGGCATCGTGATATACCGCAGCAGCTGCCATTTGCCCGCACCATCCAGCTGTGCCGCCTCATAGTAAGACGGTGGGATCGTGTTCAGCCCGGCCAGCAGCAGGATTACGCTGTAGCCCGTGTTCTTCCACAAATACAGCAGCACCACCGCCCAGAATGCAGCAGGCGAATCCAGCAGATTCTGCGCTGTCCCTCCGAAGGCTGCTGCAAGGCGGCTGAGCATGCCGCCCTGTGCCAGGAAGGAATCCACCATGAATGCCGCGCCCACCACCGGCATGAGATAGGGCAGCAGCACCACCGACCGAAGCACAT
Source organism: uncultured Oscillospiraceae bacterium (assembly GCA_934567355.1). Taxonomy (GTDB): domain Bacteria; phylum Bacillota; class Clostridia; order Oscillospirales; family Oscillospiraceae; genus Faecousia. The sequence goes on along the minus strand of CAKTJC010000060.1, from coordinate 4,400 downwards.
CCCGGCTGCTCATCTGCGCGCGCAGTGTCAGCGCAATTGCAAATGAGAGGACAATAATTGCCGGGAGCACCACCGCCAGGAATTTGATCGTATTGCCCAAGGCCAGTCGGAAGCCGCTGCTGCGCAGCGTATCCGCAATGATCTCCAGCCCGACAAACTGCGCATTTTTTCCCGCGCCCCGGCGGAGGGACTGCCGCAGAACCAGCACAAAGGGATAGCCATAGAACAGCAGAAAGCCCGCCGTATAGGGCAGCACCAGCAGGATCCCGCTTATCGCGCTCTTCTTTTTTGAAAACATCCTCCTCACCCCTCCGTCAGATGCCACCACAGCATATCGCATAACCGCTGTGCCAGTGCCTCGATGTCCACATCCGTCGGTGTTCCGTCCGCTTCATTCAGCGTCTGCAGTGCATCCGCATAGGCGCTGTTGGCAATAGGAAATCGCACGGAATCAATTTCCCAGCTCAGCGGAGGAATATCTTCATCCGTAATGGTAAATTCCTTATTTTGCAGCGCCCGGGAAATTTTGTTCCGTTCATCCGGGAAACCAATTGTAAATCCTCTTATCTGTGTACGGATCGACTGCCACATCGCATTGCCCGAGCCAACCGAACGCACAGGCCAGCTGGATTCCACAAGTCCCCGATACTTCCGCAGACCAGACTTCACATTTTCAGCAGGTCTGCTATATAAGTCCCACTGGTATTCCTCCCCCAGCAGAATATGCAGCAGCTGATAGCCAAGCTCCGGATGATCGGTGTTTCTGTTCACGGCTCCGTAATAGGTTATCTCTGCGGAAATAGTGCCGTCCGAAGCGCGGAACGGATACATCTGGATTTCCATGCCCCGCACTTTGGAGTAGGCAACGGAATCGATCACGTTTCCCATGTCCCCGGAATAGGCGGGAAATCCGGAGGTGATCCAGAATAATTTTCCCCCCAATGCAGACGACAACCGGCAAAATGAATCATATGTCACATGATAATAATCCTCTGGAATCATTTTCTGCCAATCCGGGTCTTGTGACTCGTATATGGTAGCGCTTCCTTTTGAGTTGATCTGTGTATCATAAGGCACTTTGGCGGCAACCCAACGCTGGTACAGGCGAAGGTAATCCGCCATCTGCACCGTATCGATTTGCAGCGTTTCTTCATCATAATCCAGCAGCTGAGGTAAACCGCGGAACGGTGTATACAAGTCCACATTCATTCCGATGGTTTCCTTTTCCGTTCCCAGAGTCGATTCTACGATGGAAACGGCAGTCATAGAGGATAAATCCATTCCAGCCTCCCCATCCGACATATTCCCACTGCAAAAAAACAGCACCGGCATCGTGTAGCGAAGAGGTATCACATACCGTTCTGTTCCCACACATCCGGCGTCCATAATCTTCTGGTTTAATTCTGCTTTATTTAATTCATTGTCGTCATCATACAGCGCGCTCAAATCCTTGAATAATCCAATTCGCATAGCCTGATTTACGTCTGAAAAAAGCGGAAGGGCTGGCACTGATTCCGCTTCGTCCGCAACTGCTTCCGTTCCGGTCGGCAGAAGAAACACATCCGGCCCCTCCCCTGCCATGATCTGCGTCCAGATCTGCTGAAAGCGAAGTTCCCGTGTGGATTCCTCCTGCGGCAAAATTTCAACGGTCATTTCCACATCCGGGTATTCCTGCCGCAGCTGCTCAACCGCTGATTCCAGCTGAAGATTCATGCCGCCGGACTTCGACTGCTCCGTCAGGATCCAGAGCGTGGGAGACTCTGCACCTGCCTGAGCAGCAGACATATACAGGGTAAAAAGCAACACAATCGGCATCAAAACAATAAATAACTTTTTCCGATTCATCAGCTGTCCCTTTCATCAAAATGATGCATATTTGAAATTGCAGCAGAAGCAGCGTTGCTGCCCCTGCTGCAACAGGTTAAAATCTTACACAGGCCCGGTGTACATTGTCATATTGCAGGATGTACACCTTACAATAACGCCAGTTCCGGGTTCACCCCCTATAAAGATGGGAATGTAATGATCAAATACAGTCTGCCCACCGCAGTAAACACATGGGGGACAACTATAGCGAGGTGCAACGGATTCTGCAAATGCGGGAATTGACATCGCAATCACAAAAGCAGCAACAAGCAAAATTGAAATTATCTTTTTCACATAAAATCCTCCTATTTTCCATCATTCATCCTCACTGCTGATGGATTCGCAGTTGTGAGAAAGCAAGTGTGCACATCCTCGCCTTCCGAGGATAATTTTCAACTACTGATCATGCAGTTGCCGGAATTGAAAGTGTATTCAAGAATGCGGTCTATTCTTGATCGACTTTCATTCTGAAGTTTATCACATATAAACCGTTTTGTCAATATACACTTTTACATTTTGTAGAAATTCAGAGAAGTAATAACATATGGATCCGCAATCTGAAACTTGCAGCTTTCACCCCTCCGTCAAATGCCACCACAGCATGTCGCATAACCGCCGCGCCAGTGCCTCGATGTCCACATCCGTCGGTGTTCCGTCCGCTTCATTCAGCGTCTGCAGTGCATCCGCATAGGCGCTGTTGGCAATAGGAAATCGCACGGAATCAATTTCCCAGCTCAGCGGAGGAATATCTTCATCCGTAATGGTAAATTCCTTATTTTGCAGCGCCCGGGAAATTTTGTTCCGTTCATCCGGGAAACCAATTGTAAATCCTCTTATCTGTGTACGGATCGACTGCCACATCGCATTGCCCGAGCCAACCGAACGCACAGGCCAGCTGGATTCCACAAGTCCCCGATACTTCCGCAGACCAGACTTCACATTTTCAGCAGGTCTGCTATATAAGTCCCACTGGTATTCCTCCCCCAGCAGAATATGCAGCAGCTGATAGGCAAGCTCCGGATGATCGGTGTTTCTGTTCACGGCACCGTAATAGGTTATCTCTGCGGAAATGGTGCCGTCCAAAGCACGGAACGGATATAATTAGATTTCTAAATCCCGCACTTCAGAATAGGCAACAGAATCGATCACATTCCCAAGATCCCCAAAATAGAGAGGGAAACCGGAGGTGATCCATGACATGCCGCCACCCACTGCATACCACAGTATACCAAACGAATCATAGGTAACCTGATAAAAATCTTCCGGAAGCATTGACTGAACAAGCTCGCTCTCAGATTTGTACATCTGGAAACTCCCCTCACGGGAGATTTTGGCATCATAGGGGATTTTCTTTGCTTTCCAGCGCTGGTACAAGCGAAGATAATCCTCCATCTGTGCTGTATCGATTTGCAGCGTTTTTTCATCATAATCCATCAGTTGGGGTAACCCGCAGAATGGGGCAGACAAGTCCACATTCATCCCGATGGCTTCTTCTTCCGTCCCCAGCGTCGATCCTACGATGGAAAAAGCCGTCGCATCGGATAAATCCATCCCAAGCGCTCCACCCGGCACGTTCCCACTGTAAAAAAACAACACCGGCATCGTATAGCGAAGGGGGAAAACATACCGCCCCGTTCCTACACATCCGGCGTCCATTACTGTTTGATTCAGTGTTGCCTTGTTCAGCTCCTCATCGCCGTTATATTGTGCACTGAGGTCTGCAAAAAGCCCGATCCGCATGGCCTGATTTAAGTCCGGAAAGAAAGGCGAGATTGAAACTGGCTCAACCTTGTATGACCTATCTACAACCACTTCTGTCCCGGTCGGCAGAAGAAACACGTCCGGCCCCTCCCCTGCCATGATCCGCGTCCGGATCTGCTGGAGCCGAAGCTCCCGCGCCGATTCCTCCAGCGGCAAAATTTCTACGGTCATTTCTACATCCGGGTATTCCTGCCGCAGCTGCTCAATCGCTAATTCTAATTGTAGATTCATACCGTCCGGCTTTGACTGTTCTGTAAGGATCCAGAAAGTGGGGAATCCTGCATCTGTACGGGAAGCCAATATGTAAACAGCCGTTAACAGAACAACAAACAATTTCTTACTTTTCATCAACTACTCCTTTCCTTACGGTGGCATCAATTTAAAACCAGGCAGAAATTTCCTATAAAGCAGTGCATAAATATACGGATTTAAAGAGTATTGCCTGCACAGTGAGCCGCGCAAATTAAAGATATGCAAAGGAATGTGGAGTTCCTTTAACAATCTTACATATAAGATATTACCATATGAGATCCTGCTTTGGCAAGATGTTTTTTCTTTCTTATTATAAATTTTGTAAAATTGCGAAATCATTTTGTTCGTAAACTTTCAAAGTAGTTTTCATATAAGCTTGTCAACCTTCTGATGTTGAGTCTATATTGGGCACCGGTCAGGCCGGAGCTCCAGTGCAATGGAAATTGTTTGGCAGCACATATGCCCTCAAAGGCATTAAAAAAAGCCCCGCCTATTGGCGAGACTTTTTGTCTTTGTGTTGG
>CAKTJC010000059.1 GCA_934567355.1 uncultured Oscillospiraceae bacterium | reverse complement strand
TCATTTGTTTATCCATGGCTTTATTATATCACACTTGGCGGTATCTGGCACTTTTTTCTGTGCGGGATTGCCTTAAGAAAAAAGAGAAATCTCAGGAAGACTATTATCTTGCTTCCCAGTGGGTTCTGATGGGCAGAAAGCTGAAAAAACACAAGCTGGCCCGGCTGTCGATGATCATCCTTGGCATCCTGTATTTTTGCGCGCTGTTCGGCAATTTCATTGCTCCTTATGGCCTCGAGGAATTTGACGGCCTGTACCGCAACTCCTCTCCGACAAAGATCCACTTCGTGTATGAGGGCGAATTTGTCGGCCCCTATGTCTACAAGCTGGAAAAGAACATCGATAAGAAGACCTTCACTGTGACCTACACGGAAAACACGCAGGAATACTATCCCATTGAGTTCTTTGTGCATGGAACGGAATATAAATTCCTGGGGCTGTTCCGAACAGACCTGCATCTGTTCGGTGTAGGAGAGGGCAGCAGCGGAGGCACGGGCGCAAAGGTGATGCTGTTCGGCGCGGACTCCCTGGGGCGTGACCTGTTCTCCAGAGTGCTGTACGGCAGTCAGGTGTCGCTGACGATTCCCTTTGCCAGTGCTATTATCAGCTTCTTCCTGGGCATTCTGATCGGCTCCCTGTCCGGCTATTTCGGAGGAACGTTTGATATTATTGTCCAGCGCATCATCGAAGTGATCGGCGCGGTGCCCCAGATCCCTTTGTGGATGGCGCTTTCCGTCGCCATTCCTGCCGGCATTTCCACCATTAGAATGTATTTTTACATGACACTGGTTCTGTCGTTCATCAACTGGACGGGCATGGCCCGTGTCGTCCGCGGTAAGATGCTTTCCCTGAAGAACGAGGACTATGTGATGGCTGCCAGACTGTCCGGCGTTTCCACCTGGCACATTATTTGGAGGCATATGGTGCCGGGCTTCATGAGCTACCTGATCGTTTCCATGACCATGAGCATTCCCGGCTCCATCGTCGGTGAAACATCCATGTCCTATCTTGGCCTGGGCATCAAATCTCCCGCGACCAGCTGGGGCGTCCTCCTGCAGGAAGCAAGCTCCGTGACGGAAATCGCCAGCAATCCCCACAAGCTCATTCCCATTCTCTTTGTGGTCGTTACCGTTTTGGCGTATAACTTCCTCGGAGATGGCCTGAGAGACGCGGCAGACCCGTATAAATAAGAAAATGGAGGTATGCGATTATGAATAAAGATAATATTCTTGAAGTAAAAGACCTCCATGTGGATATTCATATGGCAGAGGGCCTTTTGACCGCTGTGCGCGGAGTCACCTTTGAAATGAAGCGGGGCGAGACCTTAGGCCTGGTTGGCGAATCCGGCTGCGGCAAGTCTCTGACCTGCAAGGCGATCCTGGGCATCAACGAAAAAAAGTGCGTATCCAGCGGACAGATCCTGTTCGATTCCAAGCAGCTTGGCGAAGTAGAACTCATCAGCCTGGCAAATGAAAGAAGGAACGATAAGATCCGATCCATCCGCGGCAAGGAGATCTCCATGATCTTCCAGGAGCCCATGGTGGCCTTCTCTCCCATGTACACCATCGGCAATCAAATCAACGAGGCTACCCTCCTGCACATTACCAAGGATAAGAAAAAGGCCAAAGAGATTTCCATGGAGGTCATGCGCAAGGTGGGCATTGCCAATGTGGAAAAGCGTTACAAGCAGTATCCCCATGAATTTTCCGGCGGTATGCTGCAGCGCGCGCTGATCGCCATGGCGCTGGTGTGCAACCCCAAGCTGCTGATCGCCGACGAGCCTACCACAGCGTTGGATGTTACCATTCAGGCGCAGATCCTGGAGCTGATGAAGGAGCTGCAGAAGGACTTCAATACGGCGATCCTGTTCATTACGCATGATCTGGGCGTTGTGGCGAAAATGTGTGACCGCGTGGCGGTCATGTATCTCGGAAAGATCGTGGAAAGTGCAGATGCCGGGGAGATCTATGCCAATCCCCAGCATCCTTATACCAGAGGATTGATCGGTTCTGTCCATAAGATCGGATCCAAGAAAACGGACAGGCTCTTCTCCATCGAGGGAACGGTGCCCCTGGCCATGAATCTGCCCGAGGCCTGCGGCTTCTACGACAGGTGCGATGTGCGGATCGAGGGCCTTTGCAACAAGGCAGAACCTGAGCTGGTGGAAGTAGCGCCGGGGCACAAAATTGCCTGCTTTAACTGCCCCCATAAGGCATGCCAGGAGCAGCGGGCAAGAGTGGAAGCGCTCCTGAGGGAAAAGGAGGGCGCAGGAAATGCATAAGGACAATATTCTGGAAGTAAAGAATCTGCATAAGCGCTTTTTCTCAAAGGGAATCACGGTGAAAGCGGTGACCGATGTCAGCTTTGACGTAGGACCCGGTGAGACCATCGGCATCGTAGGTGAGTCCGGATGCGGAAAGACGACTCTGGGCCGCTGCATCGTCCGTGCATATGAAGCCTCCGAGGGCGAGGTGTATTATCGCACAAGAGCAGGCGAGGAAGTGGACTTCCTGAAGGTCGATAAAAAGAAGAGAAAGGAGATCCGCAAGGAGATCCAGATGATCTTCCAGGATCCCTATTCTTCGCTGGATCCCCGCATGACGGTTCTGGACATCATCAAGGAGCCGCTGAAGGCAAACTATCCGAGGATGCCAAGGGCTGAAATGGATCGGATGGCAAAGGAAATGGCAGAGAAGGTCGGCCTGAATCCTATCTATCTGATGCGTTATCCCCATGCCTTCTCCGGCGGTCAGAGACAGCGCATCGGCATCGCAAGAGCGCTGGTTGTAAGGCCGCAGATCATCGTCTGCGATGAAGCCGTATCCGCGCTGGATGTTTCCATTCAGGCGCAGGTCATCAACCTTTTGCGTGACCTGCAGAAGGATATGAACCTGACTTATCTGTTTATCAGCCATGATTTGTCGGTCGTGGAGCACATTTCTGATAAGGTTGGCGTCATGTATCTCGGAAGACTGATCGAATTTGGCAAAACGGAAGATTTGTTTGAAAAGCCGCTGCACCCATACACCGAGGCGCTGCTTTCCGCAGTGCCTGTGGCGGATCCCACCGTTCAGAATGAGCGCATTGCGCTCAAGGGTGAGATCCCAAATCCCGCAAATACGCCCAGCGGCTGCTTCTTCCATACCCGCTGCGGTTACTGCACCGAAAAGTGCAAGGAATGCACGCCGGAATACCGGGAGCTGGAGCCGGGGCATTATGTCGCCTGCCACCGCGCGGATGAGCTGAAGCTCAGAGGGTTCACCTATGACGACAAGTAAGAAGCTGATTATTTTTACCGACAGCGGTGATACCATCATCGACGAGGCCACCCAGATCCGGGATGACCGGGGCATTGTCCTGGAGGCGGATTTTATCCCCGGGGCAGGGGAGGTCCTGAAAACGCTGCATGACGAGGGTTTCACCATTGCGCTGGTAGCCGACGGTGAATGGGAATCTTTCCAGAATGTTTATCGGAAGAACGGACTGGGATATTGCTTCGATGCCTGGATCGTATCCGAGGTGGTGGGCAAGCAGAAGCCGGAGCCGATCATGTTCGAGACAGCCTGCGAAAAGCTTGGATTGACGCAGGATGACAAAAGCCGCATTGTGATGATCGGGAATAATTTGAAAAAGGACATCGCGGGAGCCAACCGGCAGGGGATGATCTCTGTATGGCTCGACTGGTCCCCCCGCTATTTCCACACGGTGGAAGAGCCGGACTGGGCGCCTGATTACACGGTCAGCACCCCGGCGCAGCTGCTTGCGCTGCTGCATGAGCTTGAGGAGAAAGTTGAACGCGAAGCGTGAGGTTTGCTTATGGAAAACAAAACGCAAACAACGATCATAGAAGAAAAATTGAATCGCCTGCTGAAAGCGTTCGTCCCCATTCTCTATGAGGATGATGAGGTATTTCTGGCAGGCATGAAGGAGCGGAACCTGGCCGGCGACGACATTCGCCGTTACCAGCACTGGGAATGGACCCAGGGGGTAGGGCTTTACGGCCTGTGGAAGCTGTTTGAAAGCAGCAGGGATGTGAAGTATCTGAACATCTTGACAAGGTTCTTTGACAGCCAGATCGAGATCGGCTTCCCGGCGCTGAATGTGAACACCATGGCACCGTTTCTGACCATGTCCTATGTGGGCGAATATCTCCGGGATGAAAAATATCTGGCCCCCTGCCGGGGTGCGGCCGGATGGATCATGGAGAAATTTCCCAGAACGGAGGAGGGCGGCTTTCAGCACATGACCTCCGATACCCTGAATGACCAGGAGCTTTGGGACGACACGCTCCTTATGACCGTGCTGTTTCTGGCAAATATGGGCCGCATCGAGGGAAAACAGAATTATATCGATGAGGCACAGTATCAGTTTATGCTCCATGCAAAATACCTGGCCGACCCGGAAACCGGCCTGTGGTATCATGGCTGGACTTTCCGCGGACGGCATAATTTTTCCGGCGCGTTCTGGGGCCGGGGCAACTGCTGGGTGACCATTGCCATTCCCGAATTTTTGCAGATGGTGGAGGTTTCCCTTGAGGTCGCACAGAAGCTGAAGCAGATCCTGCGCGCTCAGGTAGATGCGCTCCTGAAATTCCAGAATGAAAACGGCATGTGGCATACGCTCATCGATGACCCCACATCCTATGTGGAATCCAGCGCTACCTGCGGCTTTGCTTACGGCATCCTGAGGGCCGTCCACACCGGACTGCTGGAAAAACGCTATGCCGCTGCGGCAGAAAAGGCGCTGCTCCCCATTCTGAACTATATCGATGACAATGGTGTGGTCCATCAGGTTTCCTATGGAACGCCCATGGGGCGGGAAAGCAAAGACTTTTACAAGCAGATCGAGTTGAAACCCATGCCCTATGGACAGGCGCTGGCCATGCTGTTTCTTGCAGAGTGCCTGCGCGATTGAGCGGCAGCACCGGGGAAATGCGGCTGCAGCCGCATTTCCCCGCAAAGTAATTTGGGTCGAAAAACACAAGCGCGCCCCCGACGGGTCACTTTTATGAATATGAGGAGATTTACTTATGAATGCACTACCTGTTATGAAGCCTTACATCGGCGGCAAATGGATCGACAGCGAAAGCCAGAAGTACACTACCATCTATGATCCTTCCACCGGTAAACCCATTGCTCAGGTTCCCCAGTGCACTGCTGCTGAGGTGGAGATGGCCGTTGCAGCTGCAAAAGCAGCCTTCCCTGCCTGGAAGAATACCCCTGTCCGCACCCGTGCCGGTATTATGATGAAGCTGCGCAACCTCATTGAGCGGGATAAGGAAGAACTGACCCGGATGGTAGCCACTGAGAACGGCAAATGCTGGAACGAGGCAGCCGGTGATGTGGCAAAGGCACTGGAAATGACTGAGCTTGCCTGTTCGGCACCCAGCCTGCTGATGGGCGAGAGCCTGATGGACACCTCCAACGGCTATGATACCACCCTTTACCGGGAACCCATTGGCGTGTTTGCCGGTATTGCACCCTGGAATTTCCCCGCTATGATCCCTGTGGGCTGGATGGCGCCGCTTGCGATCGTCTGCGGCAATGCCTTTGTCTTAAAGCCCGCTTCTACCACGCCTATGACCAGCATGAAGTTTGCGGAGCTTTACAAGGAAGCCGGTGTTCCCGACGGCGTGTTCAATATTGTGCCCTGCTCCCGCCATGAGGCCGAGATCCTGCTGACCCATCCCGATGTCCGCGGCATTACCTTTGTCGGCTCCACGGAGGTCGGTTTGCATGTATACTCTACCGCCGCTGCCCACGGCAAGCGCGTTCAGGCACTGTGCGAGGCCAAAAACCATGCGCTGGTGCTCAAGGACGCACCCATCACCCGTACAGCCGCCGGCATCATGAACTCTGCATTCGGCTGTGCGGGAGAGCGCTGCATGGCGCTGCCTGCCGTTGTGGTGGAGGAGGAGATCGCCGATGCGCTGGTAGCCGAGCTGGTGCGCCTGTGCAAGGCGCAGAAGGTCGGCCCCGCATATGACAAGACCTCCAATTTGGGTCCTGTGGGCAGCAAGAGCCATCAGAAATTCGTGCTGGATTGGATCGAAAAGGGCATTGAGGAGGGCGCGCAGCTGGTGCTGGATGGCCGGAATGTGAAGGTAGAGGGCTATGAAGACGGCTACTACATCGGCCATACCATTTTTGACCATGTTACGGAGGATATGACCATTGGCAATCGGGAGGTCTTTGGCCCTGTGCTGTGCATCAAGCGGGTCAAGGACTTCGAGGAAGGTCTGGCTCTGATGAACCGCAATCCCTTTGCCAACGGCAGCGTGATATTTACCCAGAACGGCTACTATGCCCGTGAATTTGCAAAGCGCACCGACGGCGGCATGGTAGGCGTCAATGTGGGCATCCCCGTGCCCATCGGCGTGTTTCCGTTCTGCGGCCATAAGCGTTCCTTCTTCGGCGACCTCCATTGCCACGGTAAGGATGCCTTCCGTTTCTATACTGAGAGCAAGTGCGTGACTGTCCGCTGGTTTGATGAGGAAGAAATGAAGAAGGAGAAAGTGGATACCTGGGACGGAAGCGCCCTGTAAGGGAGGCCCATCCTATGGCATACATCGAATTTGACCAGTCCCGGCCCTATGATCTGGTCCTGCTGGGCCGGGTAGCGGTGGATTTTAACCCGGTGGATTATTTTCAGCCGCTGGAGGACTGCGTTACCTTTAAGAAATATGTGGGCGGCAGCCCTGCCAACATTGCCGTGGGTGCCGCCCGGCACGGAATGAAGATCGGCTTCTTTGCCCGTGTCTCCGATGATCAGCTGGGTGATTTCGTGACCCATTTCTTCGAGCGGGAGGGCATTGATGTTTCCCGGATCCGCCGCTGCACAAACGGCGAGAAAATCGGACTGACTTTTACAGAGATCCTCAGCCGGGATGAAAGCAGCATCCTGATGTACCGCAACTGCATCGCAGATCTGCAGCTGCACCCGGACGACATCGATGCCGATTACATCAAAAATACAAAGGCTCTGCTGATTTCCGGCACCGCTCTGGCGCAGAGCCCATCCAGAGAAGCGGCGCTGAAAGCTGTGATGCTGGCCAGACGTTTCGGCACGAAAGTGATCTTCGATATTGACTACCGGCCTTATAACTGGACCAACATGGACGAGGTTTCCATTTATTATTCCATGGTTGCCAGGGATGCGGACATCATCATGGGCAGCCGGGAAGAATTCGACCTGATGGAGAGACTGATCGAGCCGGGGCGGGATGATCGGGCCAGCGCGAAAGCCTGGCAGGCGCATCACGCAAAGATCGTTATCATCAAGCACGGCAAGCAGGGATCTATCGCCTATACCTGCGACGGCAGGCACTATACCGTGCGCCCATTCCCGGTGGAAGCACTGAAATCCTTCGGCGGCGGCGACGGCTACGGCGCGGGATTCCTGTACGGCCTTTACAGCGGGTGGGACATGTACGATTGCCTGGAGTTCGGCTGCGCTCAGGCGTCCATGATGGTGGCAGTCCATTCCTGCTCCGAGGAAATGCCCCGTGCCGATGAGGTACATGCCTTTATCAAAGCCTGCAAGGAAAAGTACGGCAATACCGTGTGCTGTGACAGGGAGGAAAATCAATGAGCATCATGACGGTGGGCCAGGCCATTGTAAAATTCCTGGATAACCAGTATGTAGAGATGGACGGCGTTGAGACCAAGTTTGTGGACGGCGTGTTTACCATCTTTGGCCATGGCATCGTGGTAGGTCTGGGGCAGGCGCTGGACGAGGATCCCGGCAGCCTGCGGGTCTACCAGGGCCGGAATGAGCAGGGCATGGCCCATGCGGCCACTGGATTCGCCCGGCAGCATAACCGCCGGAAGATCATTGCCTGCGCCTCTTCCATCGGCCCCGGGGCGGCCAATATGGTCACCGCCGCTGCCTGCGCGACCGTTAACCGTATCCCGCTGCTGCTGTTCCCCGGCGATACTTTTGCGGTGCGCCAGCCGGATCCGGTGCTGCAGCAGATCGAGCAGGAATACAGCCCCAGTGTTACGACCAATGACGCATTGCGCCCCGTGTGCAAATTCTGGGATCGGATCACCCGCCCGGAGCAGCTGATGTCCACCTTGGCGCAGGCATTCCGGGTGCTGACGGATCCGGCGGAAGCAGGCGCGGTCTGCGTGGCACTTTCTCAGGATGTGGAGGGTGAAAGCTACGATTTCCCCGATTACTTCCTTGAAAAGCGGGTTCATCGCATTCGCCGTCCTGCCCCTTGCCGGGAAGACCTCCATGATTTGGTGGAAGCCATCTGCGCGAGCGAGCACCCCATGGTCATCTGCGGCGGCGGTGTCCGCTACAGCGAAGCGGGAGCTGCTTTGGAAAAATTCTGTGAAAACTTCCGGATTCCCTTTGCCGAGACACAGGCCGGTAAATCCACCTGCCATTCCAGCCACCCCATGAACCTGGGCGGTGTGGGCGTCACCGGTAATCTGGCGGCAAATGCCGTTGCCAGGGATGCAGACCTGATCGTTGCCATCGGCACCCGATTGTCCGACTTCACCACCGGCTCCAAGGAGCTCTACGGTAAAACCAAGCTGGTGTCCGTAAACATTTCTCCTTTCGATGCAAATAAGATGGACGCCGCCATGGTCATTGGCGATGCCAAGGCTACCATCAAGCTGGCTCATGACGCCCTGGCTGAAAAGGGCTACGTCAGCAGCTACCACGGCGAGATCGAAGCTGCAAAGAAAGCGTGGGAAGAGGAATATGCTCGTTTGGCGGCTTACCGCTACGGTGAGAGCTTCCAGCCCATCATCAAAGCACGTCACGAACCCTCCATCGCCGAGCAGATGGCTCTGAACGGCGGTGAGATCACGCAGGTTTCTGCCATTACCCTGATCCGGGATACCATTGATCCGGACGCCATTGTTGTGGGAGCCTCTGGCAGTCTGCCCGGTGACCTGCAGCGGATGTGGACAACCGATTGCAAGGATTCCTACCAGATGGAGTATGGCTTCTCCACCATGGGTTATGAAGTTTGCGCGTCTTTGGGCGCAAAGCTGGCGGCGCCCACACAGGAGGTATACGCCATGTGCGGCGACGGCGCCTTCCTGATGCTCCATTCTGAGCTGATCACCTCCCTGCAGGAGGGCAAGAAAATCAATGTGCTGCTCTTTGACAACTGCGGCTTTGGCTGCATCAACAATCTGCAGATGGGAAACGGTATCGGCAATCTGGCCACCGAATTCCGCTACCGTGACGAATGCGGCGGCTTAAACGGCGGTCTGATCCCCATCAACTATGCCATGGTGGCAGCCGGTTACGGCTGCAAGACCTATACGGCGACCAATTTGAAGGAACTGAAAGCGGCATTGGAGGATGCAAAGCAGCAGACCGTCTCCACACTTATTGACATCAAGGTGCTGCCCAAAACCATGACCGACGGCTACGATTCCTGGTGGAACGTGGGCCTTGCAGACACCACGCAAAACGAAAAGCAGAAAGCCGCCTACCACCAGCTCCTGACAAACCGGGCCAGAGCCAGAAAATATTAAGG
>CAKTJC010000058.1 GCA_934567355.1 uncultured Oscillospiraceae bacterium | reverse complement strand
GGAGATTCTCACCTTGGTCATGTGTTCACCGGCGATCCGGAGTCCCCCAATGGCGTGCGCTACTGCATCAACAGTGCAGCCCTGCGCTTCGTCCCCTATGAAAAAATGGGGGCCGAGGGGTATGGGTACCTCCTGTACCTGTTCGAGAAATGATTTCAGGTGCATACACATCACGCGGAAATCGAGTAGGAGGGGCTAACTAGCCCCGACCTCTCACACCACCGTGCGTCAGTCTGTCTAACGGTTGAAATATAAGTCTTCCCGCTACCGGGCGACTTCGGGACTTTCACCCTAGAGAACGTGCGCCCACCGGGCGCACCAGACTGGCCTCTGCTCCCCCCTGGGGGAGCAGAGCTGCTGTCAGAGCCTTTGCGCCTCCTGAATCCAGGAGGTCATGTCCCCCAGGGTTTCTTCCAACGGGCGTGGCTGATAGGCAAAGTCCTCTAATGCAGCCCCATGGCTGAACCGGCCATTGGAGGCCAAAACATCCACTGAATATGGCGTAAAAAACAGGGGCTTATGCTCTCTCAGGCAGCGCTTTTCGTAGTAGGGCGCTGCCAGCCTTGCCAGGGACAAGGGCAGGCAGAGGGAGCGACGCCTCTGTTTTGCTGCCTTTGCCACAATTTGCAGCATCCTGCCGATGGTGATATAGTGGCCGGACAGGATATAGCCCCTGCCGGGGGTGCCCTTCTGGGCACAGTCCAGGATTCCCCGGGCCACATCCCGCACATCCACGAAGTCATATCCCCCACGAACCGCCAGAGGGAGCTTCCCGGCGAGGAATGCCCGCACCATGGAGGTGAAGCTGCCTCCCTGCACATCCCCCGGCCCGATGATTCCCGAGGGGAACACCACATTGGCTCTCAGCCCCTGCCGGGCCGCATCCAAAACCAGCTGGGTGGCAGCGGCCTTGCTTTTGGCATAATCGCCATCCACCAGCCCGGGGGAAAAGATGCAGTCCTCCGTCATTACGCTGCCCCTGGGCTTTTCCGGAATGGCATGGACGGAGCTGACATGAATCAGCCGCCCCACATTGTGCTCCACGCACTGCCGGAGGAGCTTCCACGTGCCCCCCACATTGACCTGATAGAGCTTCGCCCCGGGCCGGGAGGCCACAGAGACAATGCCGGCGCAGTGAATCACACAGGTATTGCTGTCAGCCTGGGCAAAAAACGCCCTCAGGGCATCTTCATCACACACATCCCCCGAGACCCTTTCTACTTCCCCCGGGAGCAAATCGCTGTACGGATCCCCCGGAAGCACCAGCCCACGCACCCGGGCTCCCCGGCGAACCAGCTCCTCTGCCACGGCCCGGCCCAAAAAGCCGGTGGCCCCTGTCAACAAATATTGATTATACATATCCGCTGCCTCCTTTCAAAGCAGACAAGTGTTGATTATTTTTCACAAGTACAGTATACTGGGAATGGAAGGCAGAAACAATCAGCACACCCGGCACAGCTGAAAGATAAGCAACATCCCCGGCAATAATGTTGCCCAATTTTGTAAACTTTTTATGGAGGCGAGTGTATGGAACGACCGGATGCCAGAAAACGCTATACCCAGATGGTGCTCAAGCAGTCCTTTCTCACACTGCTGAAGGAAAAGCCCGTCAACAAGATTACCGTGAAGGAGGTCTGCGCTCTGGCCCAGCTGAACCGAGCCACCTTCTACGCCCATTACAGCGACTGCTTTGCCCTGATGGAGTGCATCGAAAACGAGCTCCTTGCCGCATTCGAGAAGTCCCTGCGCTACGTCAACTCCTTTGACGTGACCGCACTGATTGAGGCCATCTACGACATGGTGGAGCAGAACCGGGAGGCCTGCCGGGTGCTCATTCTGGGGAATGCAGGCTCCACCATTCTGATGAAGATGATTGCCGTAGCCAAGGAGAACAGCCTTGCCTATTGGCGGCAGGAGCTGCCAAAGGCCAGCGAAACAGAGCTTCAAATGATGTATACCCACCTGTCCAATGGGCTGATGCACGTGGTGGTAGAGGGCTACGACAAGTACAGCAAAGAGGAGACAATCCATTTTGTCACCCAGGTGGTGAAGGTCAGCCTCTCCCTGTTCCGGTGAGAAAGCCTCTGCCGGAACCCCCCCCGGAGCCGGAAAAAGCAAGTCCCCTTGTCAAACATGACAACCGACCTGCCGCTTCGGCGGGGAGAATTCGGCATTCTATATCAAATCGCAAAAAAATTTTAAGTCCGCCTTGACAACGGAAAACAGGCGTGCTATATTACCGATGGTTAGCGAGAGCTAACCATTTAGAGCCCCAAAAGTTAGCATGTGCTAATTACTCAGAAAAAGGAAGGTGGAATGCATGATGCCGCTTACATTTGCAGATTCCGGCGAAACCTGCATCGTCAAGAAAATCGGCGGGAACCCGGAGGTCAAGAAGCACCTGGAGGATTTGGGTTTTGTGGTAGGGGCCGGTGTATCGGTTATCAACACCATGGGAGGCAATCTGATCGTAAAGGTGAAGGAATCCCGGGTGGCCATCAGCAAAGAAATGGCGCAAAAGGTCATGGTTTGATTTTTGCCCGAAGAATACAAGGAGGAATTGGGAATGAAAACACTTCGGCAGGTACAGGTTGGGCAGACCGCCCAGGTCGTGAAGATTCACGGCGAAGGTGCTGTCAAGCGCCGCATCATGGATATGGGCGTTACCAAAGGCGTGCAGGTTTATGTGCGCAAGGTTGCCCCCCTGGGAGACCCGGTGGAAATCACCGTCCGGGGCTATGAGCTGTCCATCCGCAAGGGGGACGCAGACATGATTGAGGTAGAGTAAACGCAGCATCCCCGGGGCATTGCCCCATTTTCATTTGTTTTATCGTTAGCCAATGCTAACAGAAAGAGGAGGAATCACTTTGGAACTGAAAATTGCTCTGGCCGGTAACCCGAACAGCGGCAAGACCACCCTGTTCAATGCACTCACCGGCTCCAATCAATTTGTAGGGAACTGGCCCGGCGTTACCGTTGAGAAGAAAGAGGGCCGCCTGAAAAAGCACAGCGACGTGGTCATCACCGACCTGCCCGGCATCTACTCCCTGTCCCCCTACACTCTGGAGGAGGTTGTGGCCCGGAATTATCTAATTGACCAGCGTCCCGATGCCATTCTGAACATCATCGACGGCACCAATCTGGAGCGCAACCTGTACCTGACCACCCAGCTTACGGAGCTGGGCATCCCCGTGGTCATTGCCATCAACATGATGGATGTGGTGCGCAAGAACGGAGACAAAATCAACACCAGGGAGCTGTCCGATGCCCTGGGCTGCCAGGTTGTGGAGATTTCCGCCCTTCGGGGCGACGGCATCATGGAGGCTGCCGAGGCAGCCATCCAGGCCGCCAAGAACGGGAAAACCGTCCCCATGCACACCTTCTCCGGCCCGGTGGAGCACGCCATTGCCCACATTGAAGAGGCCGCCGTCCACACCATGCCGGAGGAGCAGCAGCGCTGGTACGCCATCAAGATTTTCGAGCGGGACGATAAGGTGCTGGCTAAGATGCAGCTGGACAAGAGCGTGGCCGACCACATTGAGGCCGACATCCAGGCTGCCGAAAAGGAGCTGGACGACGATGCCGAGAGCATCATCACCAACCAGCGCTATGTGTACATCGGAGAAGTGATTCAGCGCTGCTACAAGAAGCACGCCGCCGGGAAGCTCTCCACCTCGGATAAAATCGACCGGATTGTGACAAACCGCTGGCTGGGCCTGCCTATTTTCGCCGCCGTGATGTTCCTGGTTTACTGGGTGGCCATGGTGGGTGTCGGCGCTCCCGCCACGGACTGGGCCAACGACGGTGTCTTCGGCGACGGCTGGCACCTGCTGGGCATCGGCACCGGAAGCTACGAAGAGGCTGCCGAAGCCTACGGTGACACCAACCAGATCATTGATGCGCTGGTCGCCGAGTATGGCGATGATTCCGTCGCGGAAGCGCTGGACGCTGAGAGCGAAGACTACAGCGAAGAGGCAGCTGCCGAAGCAATCGAAACGCTGCGCGCTGCCGTCCCTGCCGATTCTTCCATCGACTATGAGCTGGAAGACGAAGAGACTCTGGAAGTTACCACCGAGACCGCTGATTATGATGCGATTCAGGCTGCTCTGGATGCCTATGGTACGGAACCCGATCCCGCCGACTTTGGCGTGTGGGTGCCCGGCATCCCTGTGCTGATCGGCAATCTGCTGGAGAAGGTCAATGCCGCCGACTGGCTGTCCGGCCTGATTCTGGATGGTATTGTCGCCGGTGTCGGCGCCGTCCTTGGCTTCGTGCCTCAGATGCTGGTTCTGTTCCTGATGCTGGCGTTCCTGGAGGCCTGCGGCTACATGGCTCGTATCGCCTTCGTTCTGGACCGTGTGTTCCGGAAATTCGGTCTGTCCGGTAAGTCCTTCATTCCTATGCTGATTGGTACCGGCTGCGGCGTGCCCGGTATCATGGCATCGCGTACCATTGAGAATGAGCGCGACCGCCGTATGACCATCATGACCACCACCTTTATCCCCTGCGGTGCGAAGGTGCCCTTCATCTCCATGATCGCCGGCGCTCTGTTCGGCGGCAGCGCATGGGTTGCTACCTCTGCTTACTTCATCGGCATGGCTGCCATCATTGTTTCCGGTATCTGCCTGAAGAAGACCAAGGCCTTCACCGGTGACCCCGCTCCCTTCGTTATGGAGCTGCCCGCCTATCACCTGCCCACCGTGGGCAATGTCCTGCGCAGCATGTGGGAGCGCGGTTGGAGCTTCATTAAGAAGGCCGGCACCATCATCCTGCTGTCCACCATCTTTGTGTGGTTCACCACTTACTTTGGCTGGGATGACGAGGGCGCATTCCGTATGCTCGCAGAGGATGAGATCAGCTCTTCCATCCTGGCTCGCATCGGCAACCTCATTGCCTGGATCTTCACGCCTCTGGGCTGGGGCAACTGGCAGGCTGCTGTCGCTTCCATCACCGGTCTGGTTGCCAAGGAGAACATCGTCGGTACTCTGGGCATCCTGTACGGCGGCGGAGACGGCACGGTTTATCAGAACCTGGCAAATGCCTTCACCGGCATCACCGGCTATTCCTTCCTGGTGTTCAACCTGCTGTGCGCTCCCTGCTTCGCAGCCATCGGCGCCATCAAGCGCGAGATGAACAATCCCAAGTGGACTTGGTTCGCCATCGCCTACCAGTGCGGCTTTGCCTATGCCATCGCTCTGATGGTGAATCAGTTTGGCAATGCCTTCACCGGCAATCTGAACGTAATTGGCTTGATTGCTGCCATCGCTGTTCTGGTGGTTCTTGTCTACATGCTGTTCCGTCCCTACAAGGAAGCTACCAAGCTGTCCAAGGTTTAATTTCCCCGAAAAGAAAGTGTGATGTAAGATGCTGCAATGGATTTCCACAAATATCGGTACCATCGTGATTTGCATTGTGCTGCTGGCGATCGTCGGTTTGATCGTCCGTTACCTGGTGCGACAAAAGAAAGAGGGTAAATCCGCGTGCGGCGGCAACTGCGCACATTGTGCGATGCATGGTTCTTGCCACACGCAAAAGTAAATCCCAGTGGGAGGCGCAGCAAAATGCGCCTCCCCTTTTTCTGTTGCATTATGGAGGAAATATGGTATAATATGCGGGAACCACTCTGGCGAAAGCCGAAAAAATTTGGAAAGAAGGCGTTCAATATGGCTTTTTCGGAATTTCTAAATTCCAGAAGATCGCGTGTAAAGGCTCTGGTAAGCATCCTCAAAGAGCAATTTACATACGTCAGTGTCCTGGGTGTGGACACGAAATCCAAATCCATTCAAGTGGATGTCAACACCAGCAATATCAATAACGGACAAGATACGGAGTGCGGCTTTGTCGTAAAGCTGAATAACGGCAGTTGCTTTTTTGAATATTCCCTGGATGACATCGGTGAGGATGTACAGGCTGCAGCCGCACAGATCAGGGAATCCTTCAAAATCAGCAGCATCCTGAGAGAGGACTGCATCGATGGCGTCCATCCAGAGGATGCTCCCCTGGTAAAATCCTTCGTTCGCCCCTCGGATCTTGGGAGTTTTTCAGATGCCCAACTGCTGGGTTTCTGTGAAAAAACGCAGAAGGCACTTCAGGCAAAGAGCGAATGCATCCGCAATGCATTTGTTCGGCTGAGCACCATGGAGGTCTCCAAGCTCTTTATTTCCGAAAATCGGGAGCTGGATCAGAATTACGTCTGGGTCAACGGTATGATGCTCTTGGTCTATCAGGAAAATGACAAGACCGTTCAAGTGTATGATTTTACGGACTCCGATCACGTAAACGATGTCATGGAAGCCCTGCCCGGCAGGATGGATGCACTGGTGAAGAAAGCACACTTCCTGACCCTTGCAAAACCGATAGAACCGGGAATCTACGATGTGATTACCGCGCCCTCCATTACCGGTCTGATTGCCCACGAGGCTTTCGGTCACGGCGTGGAAATGGATCAGTTCGTGAAGGACAGAGCACTGGCGAAGCAGTACGTCGGGAAATATGTCGCCTCCCCTATCTGCAATATGCGCGACGGCGCGGCGGCCACCCTGAGCGTTGCCTCTTACTTCTTTGACGATGACGGTGTCCTTGCGGGAAATACCCAGATCATCAAGGATGGCATTCTGGTCGCCGGACTTTCCGATCTGGCCTCTGCCGCCCAACTTGGCACGGTGCCAACTGGCAATGGCCGCCGGGAATCCTCCCGCCGAAAGGCATACTCCAGAATGACCAACACATTCTTTGAAAAAGGGACAGACAAGCTGGAGGACATGATTGCTTCCATCAAGCATGGCTATATGCTCTTTGAAACTGACAATGGCATGGAGGATCCCAAAAACTGGGCGATCCAGTGCGTTGCGCAGTACGGCATTGAAATCGTGGACGGAAAGCTGACGGATAACTACGTCTCCCCTGTCGTGATGAGCGGCTACGTGCCCGATCTTCTGAAATCCATCTCCATGATTTCGGACGATTTCGAAATCTCCGGCGCCGGTTTCTGCGGCAAAGGCTACAAAGAATGGGTGCGCGTCAGTGACGGCGGCCCTGCACTGAAAGCGAGGGTGAAGCTGGGATGAAACAACTGGAAGCAATGCTCCGTGCCGATGCCCGGGTGACGGACTTCAAAATCAACGTGGACAAGAAAAAGAGCTACGAAATGTTCTTTGTCAAGGGCAAGCTGGAAACCGTCCGCTGCACCGATACCTGCGACACAAGGGTGACGGTGTATGCCGCCCACGGCGATTTTCTGGGCAATGCGGATTTTATGGTGTGCTCCTCCACTACCCCGGAGCAGCTGAAAAAGCTGATCGACGAGGCGGCACAGAAGGCGCTTCTGATCAACAACAAGCCCTATGCTCTGCCCGAAAACGAGGCTGGCGAATATGTGGTTGAGAGCAATTTCTCCGAATTCAGTCCGGAGGGCTTGGCTGCAACCGTTGCCAACACTGTTTTCAGTGCCAACAGGATCGACAATGGCACGCTCAATGCCGTGGAGGTTTTCATTAACCGCCATCATGAAACCGTCTGCAACAGCCGTGGCCTCAGCAAGAGCCAGGTTCGTTATGATGCCATGGTGGAAGCCATCCCCACCTATAACGGCGAAAAACAGAGCGTGGAGCTTTATGAGCAGTATAATTTCAGCAATCTGGACGAGGAAACGCTCTACCAAGAGATTGCCGATATGATGACCGCCGTAAAGGCACGGTATGAAGCGGAAAAGCCCCAGACCGAAATGAAGTGCAAGGTAGTACTGAACAAGGGTGAATTGCAGGAGCTCTTTACAGCAATTGCAAACTCCCTGCGCTATTCCTCCGTCTACAGTCATGCCACCGTCTTCCACAAGGGGGATGAAATTCAAAAGGAGCCAACCGGTGACCACATTGAAATCACCATGGAAGGCTCCATGAAAGGGAATGTCCGCAGCGTCAAATTTGACAGGGATGGCATGTCCCTGGGACAGATAAATATCGTGCACGACGGAAAAGCCGTAAATTATTTCGGTGACAATCGCTTCGGCCAGTATCTGGGAGAAAAGCCTACCGGCAATCTCCCCTGCCTGCATGTGGCTGCCGGCACCCTGAGCGAAGAGAATATCGGCAAGGAGCCTTATCTGGAGATCATCTCCATGTCCGGTCTGCAGGTAGATTTCTTCAGCGATTATATCGGCGGCGAAATCCGTCTGGCCTATTACTACGACGGTGAAAAAGTCACTCCCGTTACCGGCATTTCCATTTCCGGTTCTGTCAGTGAGGCGCTGCGCGGTATCCGTCTTTCCTCTAAAGAGGCAATCCACAATAGCTACGTTGGCCCGAACAAGGCAGTTTTGGAAAACCTGAAAATCTTCTAAAACCTTTCAAAAAAACATTTCGGCCACTGCCAGAAGGCAGTGGCCGATGGTTTATTCGGAAAAATTACTGCAAACGGTAGCCAACACTGACCAGCTCCATAATATGGGGCCAGAACTCCGGCTCATCTGCGGTGTAGCATGATGCTTCGCCGATCTGCTGAAACGATACGATTCGATTTGCTGCATCGATCCATGCGCTTTTCCGAATCACGGATGTATGTAATTCTCTTTGGGTATTCACTATTCTGTTCCTCCTTATTATAGAGTGTGTAGTTGGTGGAATGGGCTGCTTCAAAGGCTCCGTGAATTGCCTCTCATCCATATAGACGGATTTTGAAGACGAAACGTCACAGTTTTCCAAAAAATTTTTAAGGAAATCTTTGGATGCTTTTCGGCTCTCCCACTTCCAACATAATCTTATTAACGGAATGCATCAGACTTGTATATTTTCTGTATCCAAAAGCAATCATTTTATATCCGAGGAAATATTCTTTTCCTGTTTCATCAAATTAGGATCAAAATTCAAAAATTTCTCTTGCTTTTGCGGCAAAAATGAATAGAATAGAACGTGAACTTGCAAACACGTGAGCATACATTCACGAAAGGGTGACCGCCTTATGAACAAAATTTACATTCCCCAGCACTATACCCCTGTTTTGGATGCCTATGATACTCAGCGGGCAATTGCCTATATCAAGGCTACCTTCCAGGATGAATTTTCATCTGCCTTAAATCTCAAGCGGGTTTCTGCCCCGCTGTTCGTTACCGAGGATTCCGGCCTGAACGACAATCTGAACGGCTATGAGCGCCCTGTCAGCTTCGATATTCCCGCAGTGGGTGCAGACGCACAGGTAGTCCATTCCCTGGCAAAATGGAAGCGTCTCGCCCTGAAACGGTATCACTTTACGGTAGGCAATGGCCTGTACACAGATATGAACGCCATTCGCCGCGATGAAGAGCTGGACAATGTACATTCTATTTACGTTGACCAGTGGGACTGGGAAAAAATCATTACCCGGGAAAACCGGAATCTTGACTTCCTGAAACTGATCGTAAAAGCCATTGTCCGCGCGATCTGCAACACCAACGACCGGCTTCACGTCCGCTATCCTCAGCTGCGCACGGAACTGACCCCGGAAGTCAGCTATGTTACCTCCCAGGAGCTGGAAGATCTGTACCCTGACCTGACTCCCTCCCAGCGGGAAAAAGCTTATGTAAAGGAGCACAAAACTGCCTGTATCATGCAGATTGGCGGCGCTCTCCGCTCCGGCAAGCCCCACGACGGCCGTGCCCCGGATTATGACGATTGGGCACTGAACTGCGACATCTTCTTCTGGGATGCGGTACTGGATCGGGCGCTGGAAATCTCCTCCATGGGCATCCGTGTGGATGCGGAATCCCTGGATCGCCAGCTGAAGCTTGCCGGCTGTGACGAGCGCCGGAAGCTCCCCTTCCACAAAATGCTTCTGGCGGATGAGCTGCCCCTGACCATCGGCGGCGGCATCGGCCAATCCCGGCTATCCATGCTCCTCCTGGGCTGCGCACACATCGGCGAAGTGCAGTCCAGCGTATGGGATGCCGCAACCGTTGACGCCTGCGAAAAGGCAGGTATCCCACTGCTGTAAATTTTTTCTCCCCGTGCCGCAAATTCACGCGGCACGGGGCTTTGCATTTCGTCTGGCAGCTGTAAACCACACGGCATGCTCTCCCCCACTGGTGGGTGGAGAGCGTTATACATTTTTCGCGCTGTTGTTTGAATTACTTTCCGCTTTCATTTTCATGAACATGAGTTTCGTTAGGAATCATGCTGCTCTTTCTTTTCATTCTGCGCGTCCTCTTGCCGGGAAATGCATGATCCGATGGCAAGACCAATCAGCATGCCAATGGAAATGCCCAGTCCCGCATTATCTCCAAACGAAGCCCCCAACGCAGTGCCGAGACACATCCCAAGGCACATTCCTTCCGTTCCATAGTTTCCGTGCGCTGTCCCCTTCTTCTTGTCAGAAGCCCCCTTTGCAAAAAGAATCAGCAGCAAAATCCCCATTGCAACCCACGGGGACGCTGCGCGGATAAAATCTAAGGCAACACCGCATAAACACCAAAAATCGCATTATACAATAGGTGCCCAATAAAAACGGTGGATAACCTCTGAAT
>CAKTJC010000057.1 GCA_934567355.1 uncultured Oscillospiraceae bacterium | reverse complement strand
AAAATTTAATTGTGGAGGGATGTTATATCCCCCACGACTGGGAAAAAGCTTTTTCTGCGGCATATCTGGATCAAATCAGGCTTTACTGCTTGGTAATGAGCGAGCGTTATATTCGGCGCCACTTTGACGAAATCCAAAAGCACGCAAGCGAAATTGAAAAACGCCTGGACGACTCCGGCTACACCGCGGAAACTGCGCTGAGGGATAATGAATCCTATCTCGATTTCGCGCAGGGAGATCATGCGTTTCGGATTCTGATTGACGATGGATACCAGCTTGATCTCGACCTATTTAACGAATCAATAATCGACGCTTGAAAAGGAAAACAAATGTGATATAATTTCTCCGTAGCATAGAGAGAAAGGAGCCGTTTTGAATGAATATAACGGTTTATCTTGGCGCGTGGCAGGGAAATGATCCGGTCTTTTCTGCCGCAGTCAAGAGCTTAGGGGCATGGATCGGAGAAAGCGGCAATACACTGGTCTACGGCGGTTCCAAAAGCGGCCTGATGGGAGAGCTTGCCAGGAGTGCACTTGACGCGGGCGGAAAAGTGATTGGAGTAGAACCTCAGGCATTCTTTGATGAGTGCTTGCAGCAGGAGGGGCTCACGCAGCTTTTTGTCACACCGGACATGCGTGAGCGGAAAAAGGAAATGATCGAGCTAGGGGATGCCTTCATTGCTTTCCCCGGCGGCACCGGCACGCTGGAAGAGTTAGCCGAGGTAATGTCAATGGTTTCTTTGGACGCGTTGGATGCACCTTGCATCGTGTACAATCTCAATGGTTATTACAATAACCTGAAATTGCTCCTGGAGCACATGATTTCCACCGGTTTATCCACCAGGGATCGTCAGAATAAAATCTTTTTTGCAGATGATCTGGAAGAAATCAAGCAAATTCTGCACATACACATTTGAACCGCCTGCAATAAGTTCTTTCAGCTTCCTGGATTGCTGTTTTCAATACATTATGGCCGCCGCTTTGATCGCAAAACGGCGGCCGGTTTATATATCACATGTCGAGTGCAGGGTTCATATAGTAAACATTCTTCTGGTTCAGTTTATCCCGCAGCAGCTGGATCGCTTCGCCAAAACGCTGGAAATGGACAATTTCCCGCTCCCGGAGGAATTTGATAACGTCGTTCACATCTGGGTCGTCGCTGATGCGCAGAATATTGTCATAGGTGGTGCGCGCTTTTTGCTCTGCGGCCAAATCCTCTGCTAGGTCTGTAATAGGGTCGCCGGTCACCTGCATGGTAGCCGCGCTCCAGGGAGTTCCCGCGGCAGAAGCGGGGTAGACGCCGGCAGAGTGATCCACAAAATACGGTGCAAACGCAGGATCCTTCATCTGGTTATCCTTCAGATTCCGTGTCAGCTGGTGCACGATTGCTCCAATCATTTCCAGATGCCCCAGTTCTTCCGTTCCAATGTCCGTCAGCAGACCCTTTAGCTCATCAAACGGCATGGAATACCGCTGGGACAGATAGCGCAGGCTGGCGCCCAGCTCACCGTCGGGACCGCCGTATTGCGTGAGGATAAGTTTTGCCAGGTTCGGATTCGGGTTTTTAATTTTAACAGGGTATTGCAGTTTTTTGTCGTACGAAAACATGGTTAACCCTCCTTGTTTGCGCAGTATTCCCACGGCCAGGGATCATTCAGCCAGTTATATTCCTCGGCAGTGATTGGTTCAATGTGGCTCAGAGGGCCGTATTTTTGTGAATATTCCATTCGCTGGTCGTGATACATCTTCTGATAGCGGCGATACAGTGCCAGGGCTTCCGCATCGTCCCGATGGGTGTCCAGGTACAGCGCCAATTCCTGAACTGCGAAACCGAGCTCCTGGATCTGTGCCAGTGCAGATTGGGGCAGGGGATCCTTGTTTACCATTCCCCGGAACGGCAGATCAAGCCCCGGGTACATCGTACCGCGGATCAAGCCTTGGTTCATTTCATACTGTTCCGGATTATCCTGCTGAAAGGGGACGTAGGGGTTTGCCAGCGGCGCAATAGCCGGAAGCTTCCCCATGCCCGTGGGAATTTCCCGATTTCTTTGCATACAATAACCTCCTCGTGGTATGACTGAAAACGTCATTCCAGGTCATTCTATGCCAGAATTTGGAGGATGTTCATTCCGATTGGGCTGATGCATACAATTGCAGTGAGGTGTTGCACATGCGTCAGCGTAAAGGGAAGGGGAGCGTTCTGCTCTTTTATTGCACGGTAATTGGTCTGTTTTTATTCGGAACCGTTCTTGGCAATCAGACGGTTGCTACGATTTCCGAGATGATTCCGATGGAACGGATGCACCGCATTGTCATTGATCCGGGGCACGGCGGCGAGGACGGGGGCGCTGTCTCATGCACCGGAAAAAGCGAAAGCACCTTTAATCTCCAGATTGCGCTTCGTTTGAATGATCTCCTGCATCTGATTGGCTATGATACCGTTATGATCCGCACGACAGACGTATCCGTTTATACCGCAGGGCAGACCATTGCACAGAAAAAGGTATCCGATCTGAAGCAGCGCGTCCGAATCGTTGAGCGGACGTATAATCCTGTTTTGGTCAGCATTCACCAAAACACCTTCCCGGAAGGAAAATACCACGGTGCACAAGTCTTCTATTCCAGCTCAGCTGGCAGCGACGCACTTGCAAATCAAATGCAGGATCTTCTCGTATCATCCTTGAATCCGGGCAGCAGCCGCAAAGCAAAGCAGGGGAGCGGCATTTATCTTCTGGACAAAATAACCGTGCCCGGTGTGCTGGTGGAGTGCGGCTTCCTGTCGAACTACCAGGAGGAAGCCCTGCTGGGCACGGCGGACTATCAGAAGAAGCTATGCTGCGTTATTTCAGCCTGCCTTGCTCAATTTCTTGCATCTGCTTGACGAAAATGATATAATTAAAAAAAAGTTGGGGTGATATGATGGCAAAAGCGAAAACTGTTTTTTACTGCACCAACTGCGGCAACGAGACACCGCGCTGGCAGGGAAAGTGCCCCGCCTGTGGTGCATGGAATACCATTGAGGAGCATATCGAGAAGCCTGCCATCTCCGGAAGCAAGGCAAGATCAGCACCGATCGGGCAGAGTCGGCATCCCCAGCGCCTACAGGAGATCCCGATCGACGGAGAGATTCGCTTCTCTACCGGCATGGGCGAACTCAACCGGGTTCTGGGTGGAGGCGCTGTAGCCGGCTCTTTGGTGCTGGTCAGCGGTGCGCCGGGAATCGGCAAGTCCACGCTGCTGCTGCAAATTTGTAGCAGCCTGTGCGCCGGGCGCAAGGTTCTGTATGTCTCCGGTGAGGAAAGCGAACGGCAGATCAAGCTGCGCGCAGAGCGCTTGGGGGTCTCGCCGGAAACACTCTTCATCCTGTCAGAAACGCGGCTCTCCGATATTCTGGAGGCCGTCGCCGAAACCAAGCCGGATATTTTGATTGCAGACTCTATCCAGACGCTCTACAATGAAGAAAACGAGTCCTCACCGGGAAGTGTATCCCAGGTAAAGGATTGCACCATGTCCATGATGCAGCTGAGCAAGTCAAATGGGATCACCGTTTTTGTTGTCGGACATATCAACAAGGATGGAAACATTGCGGGACCGAAAGTATTGGAGCACATGGTAGACTGCGTGCTTTATTTTGAGGGCGATCCCAATTCCTCCTACCGGCTTCTGCGCGCTGCCAAAAACAGATTCGGATCGACCAACGAAATCGGAGTGTTCGAAATGCGGGATGCCGGGCTTGTAGAAGTGCCAAATCCCTCTCAGATGCTTCTGGCGGGACGACCGGAAAACGCCAGCGGCACTTGCGTATCCTGCGTCATGGAGGGGACACGCCCTGTTCTGGCGGAAGTGCAGGCATTGGTGGCCAAAACGACGCTGAATGTCCCACGAAGAGCATCCGACGGCTTTGATTTTAACCGTGCCGTTTTGATGCTCGCGGTTATGGAAAAAAGAGCCGGGATGAAAATGAGCATGTTCGATGCCTATATCAATGTGATCGGCGGTCTCCGGCTGGACGAGCCGGGGGCAGATCTACCGATCGTCCTTGCACTGGCATCGTCCTATCGTGACCAGTGCATCCCTGATGATCTGGTTGCAATTGGGGAGGTTGGCATGACAGGGGAGATCCGCTCCGTTTCTCATATGAATCAGCGGCTCGCCGAAATTTCGCGTCTGGGCTTCAAAAAATGCATGATCCCGCGCAGCGGAAGTGAAAAGTTGGATATACCGGAGGGAATGGCGGTCTATCGTGTTCGCAATATCCGCGAGGCAATCGAAACGGCTTTAAAATGAATTATCCCTCTGAGCTTTTGCTGCTCAGAGGGATAATCTTTTCAAAAAAACACAATGCCCAGAAGAATTCCGATTGCAAGGCAAACTGCGCCGCAAATTGCATATTCCACCGGGTTTCTCAGGTAGCGCACACGAAAAACCTTCTTGATGACAGGCTTTTCGACGACCCGCTCAACCGTCTGAATTACCGGCTTTTCTACATATTTTACCACCGGCTTTTCCACGGTTTTTTCTACGATTTTTTCATGTACCTCCGGGACGGGGACGTTGATATAGATCTTCTCAACCTTTTTTGGTGAGACTTTTCCCGTGGCAAGGTATTCCACATCCGTGCTCAGCACATCCGCCAGCCGAATCAGCCGAAGTGTATCAGGGCTTGACGTATCGTTTTCCCACTTGCTGACGGCCTGCCTGGAAACTTCGAGCAGGGAAGCGAGCTGCCCTTGGGAAAGATCAGCCTTTTTCCGAAGCTCTGTAATCCGTTCTCCAATCGACATGCAGCACGCCTCCTGCTTATTTTCCGACAACATTTAGTTGCTTATCTCATTATATTGCATCTTTTGAGTAAAATCAACTTTTATTTATCAGAAAAATCCAGTTTGGAAAGGGGATTGGCTTCTGCTGCAATTTTTAACTCCGTATTTTCAATATGTGTGTAGATCTGCGTCGTGTTCAGGTTTTCATGGCCTAAAACCTCCTGAACGGTCTTGACATCCACGCCGCCGGAAAGCATCATCGTGGCAGCAGTATGGCGAAGCTTGTGTGCTGAAAACTGTGTTGAGTCCAATCCTGCCTGCAGGAGCGCTTTTTTCACCAATCGGTGAACCGCTGTTACGCTGATGCGGTTGCCGTCCCGGGAGCCAAAAAGCGCGCGATTGTCGCTGAGCGTCTTTTCGGCTCGCTCTGCCATGTAGGCATCGATGGCCTTTCTGCAGGCGGTTCCAAAGTAGACGAAGCGTTCTTTATTGCCTTTGCCGACCACACGAATTCGATCCTCATAGACATCCGTCAAATTAAGCCCCACCAGCTCACTACGCCGGATTCCGCAGTTCAGAAAAAGCATCAATATTGCATAGTCCCGTTTTTCATTTGCGCCGGAGACTGCCTGCAGAAGCGCAGCGGATTGTTCCATGGTCAGATATTTTGGCAGGCTTTTGCGGAGTTTGGGATATTCCATATCCGCAACAGGGTTTTCGGATAGCTGCTTGGTCCGCACCGTCAGATATTTGTAGAAGGATTTGATCGCAGAGAGTTTCCGCGCCCTGGAGGTTGCGGAGATGCCGTGATCCGTCATCGGTGTTTCCGGATTCAGCGGACGGTCGTTGGCAAGGTAGGAAAGGAAGTCAAATATATCACTGGTGTCAATGTTGCGGATGAAATTCAGATCCACATCCTTGATGCTGATCGTTTCCAAATCCGTATTTATTGGCATTTCGCTGCGCATCAATTTAATAAAGCGCAAAAAGAGCCGCAAATCCAAATAGTATTCCGAAATAGTCAGCGGTGACTGACCTTTGATGGTCTCATGGTAAACAAGGAACTCCCGCAGCACCTGCGGGCAATCACTGTAACGCTGCATAAAATGCCTCCTGGAGCTTTGATAGGTTTATTATAGCATATCCTTACTTCGAACGCAACAAAATTTTTATTTTGTTGCGTTCAGCAAGGCCAAAAATAAAAGGCCATTGTATGCCCTTGCCGAACCGTTGCGGTAGCCCCTCCGCCCTGGCATCTGCGCTGCCAGTTCTCCGGGACTGTCCTCACTCGCAACAAAATAGAGCTTGTTGTTGCGTTCAGGCTGTCCATACCCCCTTTCAGTAGTGTTAGAATCATCTTACAGGAACCATGGCGACATGTCAACACCTTTTTTGTCCCGGTGCTGCCCGCCGACGCTTATTTTGCGCCCGCAGCTGCATATCGGCCATAGCATATATCAGTGTGACGCTCTCGGACGAGTGATTCAACGCCCGCTTAACTCTGGCAATGTCGCCATATTTTGCCATCAAATCCACGGCAAAAACCTTCCTGGCGCTATGCGGCGCAACATTTTGCGGCAAGCGCAGCGCCTTTGCTGCCCGCTTCACATCCAGCCAGACACCTTGTCGGCTCCTATGCTTCTTCGGGTCACGCCCCGGGAACACCCAGATTTTGCCACTGGCTTTGCGCAGGTCAGACAGCAGCGGTTCCGGTAAACCAATCTGACGGCTCTTGCCGGTCTTTTGCTCCTTTACCCAACAATGGGGGCGCAGCTTGTCCGGTGTCAGGGCCAGAACATCGGAAATCCGCAGCCCCGTCACCAGCGCCGCGCGCATCACCAGCCTGTTTGCCGGTGTCAGCAGCGCAAGTACCCCGTCTACTTCATGCTGTAAAAGGTACTCTGTCCTCACCAGATTACCCCCAGTTCATCAATGATATCATCTGCCCACGGCGCTTGCAGTTCACCGTGGTAATGCAGCACCAGCTCCAATTTGACCAAATCAAGCGCCGCCGCATCCAGCCCACGCCACCGGGCCCAAGCGTCCATCAGGCAACCCGCATCAATCACCAGCCCGTCACGCCGAGCCGCCCGCAGTAGTGATGCACAGCACGCAGCCATGTCTCCCGCACTGCCCGATTGGCCGTACAGCGGCAGCCCGCACCGCACCATGCGTTGCTTCACCATACTGCAATCATCCCGAGTCACCCTAATTTTGTCCCACTTCATACCTTGTCCTCCTTGTCATATCTTATCCCGTTGCAGATAGCCAGGGTGCTTCCCGGCACATCCAGCATGTACACCTTATCCCCGTAAGTCTCCATCAGTTCCCGGGGCGCAATCTCGTCATATTCAATGCCTGGTTCATCCAGCTGCCCCCCGGAGTAGTACCACCGGCCAGCGGGCTTGTCGCCCTGCTTGCCAATGTACTTGCACACATAGGCTACAGCTCCCGCATAGTCGCCGTAGACTTCAATGGCAGCAGTAAAGCCCAGCGACCACCCCGGCAAATTGTAAATCATGTGCCCCTGCTTATCGGCGTGGCCGGAGGCCACAGCCTCCAAGCAGTCGTTGAAAAACCCGTGAAAATGTAACGCCCCATCCTGGTGCCGTTCCGGCACTAGGACGTATTTCAGACCCCGCCGCTTAACCTGGTTATTGCACCACTGGGACAGCTTACGCACCACCTCCCCCGCATCATAGCGATTGACCTTATCCGGAGATAGCGTCAGGGTCACAAACCACCGGAAATCATTTGCCAGCGCCAGCCGCCGCACCCGTGCCCGGGCCCGCCGCATACTGCGCTGCACATCGGCGGCAGCTGCCACCTCGTCCTTCGCAGCGTCCGCTTTCTTGGACACTTTCGGCAGGGATGCCCGCCGCCATGTATGGGCATCCTCCCACCCCTGCTCCCGGAATACCGGGGCAGTACTGCACAGAATATCCACAATCCCGCAGGGGTATGTGTATATCTTGGCATAATGGCACACCTCTGCCGAAGGTTTGAAAACATCCGTTTTATTGGACATATTGCGTCAGGACTGGAAATCGCTTATCAATGGGGTGACTTAATAATGTCCTAATATCAAGTATAGGAGCCTGCACCGTACCATGCGCTGCTGCAACCTGTGCGTCCGCTTGCCCGCCCCATCTCGCCGCCATAGGCGGCGGCTGGGCCGCCCTGCGCTGCCTGGTGCGGGTGCGGCCCGCTGTCCCTGGTCGGGCCAGAGGGCCGCCGCAGTGCGGCAGTAGTGGCAAGCTAGGGTGGTTGCGGCAGCTGTCAGGAGCTACCGGGTGCGCTGGCCGGAGTCTACGCCACCGGCACCGGGCGGTTCTGGGGCTGGTTGGGGCCCCCGCCCCCTTCGGCCCCCGAGGGGGCACTCAGGCGGCACCCCTTCCCAGACTTTTTTGTTGCGGGCATAGCCCGCACCAAAAATATGAAAGGAATGCGGCCCATGGCCGGGTGGGCAAAAGCCCCCCCGGCCTTTTTTCGCCACTCGCCCCGGCGCAAGCGCCGGGTCATCGGGCGGGGCCGCCCGCTGCGGCGGGGCAGGGCCACCCCCCCAGCCGCCCGAAGGGCGGCTGGGCCCCCCCCGGCCCTGCCTTTTCCGCCTCCGCTCCCCCCGGGGTGTTGGGGGATTGGGCCGCCTGGCGGCGGCCCAGGGCGCAAAGCGCCCCACCCCGGGGATTTTTTTCCGTGGCCTGGGGCCATTGCCGTCTCCGCTGCCGCCCTATCCCGTGGGCCTCGCCCCTTAATCCCCCCCGCCCCTTAGCCCCCCCAGGGGGCCAAGGGGGGCGCAAGGCTGCCAGAGGGGCGGTACTGTTGCGGCGTTCCAAATTAGGAAATAGCAGCACCTCCAAGGCGTCAAGGGTAAAGCCTACGGCTGCCGCTATGCGGCACCCTTGACCCCTCGGAGCCTCCGCCGCTGCATGTAAAGCAAGACCGCCGCAAGGGGAACTTTTTTCAGGGGTCGCTCCCTGAAAAAATCCTTGACAAAATCGAACATATAAGTTATTATGGTGTGGCAAGGCTGGTGACGGGCTTTCGAGCCCCTGCATTTTTGCAGTCCGTGTCATTGGGGGAAAGAGCTGCTCTTCGGGGCAGCTCTTTTTTTGCGCCCTGCCCCCGGCACCAGTCAACCAAAAATCACGGGTCTCACCCACTGCCCGCCGGTCGCATCCCCGCACCACAGCTGGACATATCGCCCACTCGACAAACCCGAAAATTGTCAAGTCACCCTTGTCCTATAGCCTCTCGCACGTTGAAATCGCCCCGGCATCGTCCACCCGGCACCCAGTCACCAACCCTCCCGCCGGTGCTGCCATGCCGCCCACATCAACAACCGCTCCCAGCCTGAACGCAACAAAACCTCTGTTTATTTTGTTGCGTTCAGGCTGTCCATACCTTCTCCCAGTAGTGTGTGATAATACATGGAATAAAAATTGTAAGTATATCGACCACATTTGCACTTTTTTATCTCTGTAGATATTAGAAAATTCTATAGTTTTTAATCCTATCAAATCGGAAAATCATCGTGTTCACAAAATTTTTCCAAATGCAGTTTTTGTTAGAAATATTATTATTTCTCGGAACATTTCCTGGATTACTCCCCTGTTTCTATTTTCTGCGCAGTTTTTTCACGTTTTTATTACACGGAAGCTCAAAAAATATTCTTTACTTTTGGCATCGCAAACGGTAAAATGAACGTGTCTGAAATTTCTCTTAGGAGGCAAAGATCATGGGCATTAAAAGAATTGGTGTGCTCACCAGCGGCGGAGATGCACCCGGTATGAATCCCTGTGTCCGGGCGGTTGTTCGTACTGCTATTTATCGTGGCATTGAGTGCTACGGAATCCGGCGCGGCTGGAACGGTCTGATTTCGGGTGATGTTGTCCGGCTGGACGAGAAAAGCGTAGCACATACCATCAACCGCGGCGGCACCATCCTTTATA
The DNA here is from genome assembly GCA_934567355.1 of uncultured Oscillospiraceae bacterium. Classification (GTDB taxonomy): domain Bacteria; phylum Bacillota; class Clostridia; order Oscillospirales; family Oscillospiraceae; genus Faecousia. The sequence continues at coordinate 803 of CAKTJC010000057.1, read as the reverse complement.
CCGCCCGCAGTCAGGAATTCATGACGGACGAAGGTCGCCGCCGTGCGGTTTCCACCTGCAAATTCCTGGGGCTGGACGGAATCATTGCCATCGGCGGTGACGGCACTTTCCGCGGTGCACGTGAGTTGAGCAAATACGGCATCAATGTCATCGGAATCCCCGGCACCATTGATAATGACATCAGCTGCACCAATTACTGCATCGGCTTTGACACCGCTGCCAACACTGCCATTGAATGCATCGATAAGCTCCGCGACACCATGCAGTCCCATGAGCGCTGCTCTGTGGTGGAAGTAATGGGACGCAATGCGGGCTACCTGGCCATGTATGTGGGTCTCGCCTGCGGCGCTACAGCCGTGCTGGTTCCCGAAGAGCCGATCGATTTTGAGCGGGATGTGATTGAGAAGATCCGTCAGGCACGCTTCAATGGTTTTACACATTATATGATCGTTGTTGCGGAGGGCGCTGGCTCCGCTGCGGATATTGCCGCAAAAATCAAGGACGCCATCGATCTCGATCCCCGCGTGACGGTGCTTGGTCACATTCAGCGCGGCGGCAGCCCCACCGGGCGCGATCGTGTGAACGCCACGAAGATGGGCTATCTTGCTGTGGAACTGCTGCTGGCCGGAAAGACCAACCGCATCGTCTGCACCCACGACGGCACCTTCTCCGATGTGGATATTGATGAAGGTCTTGCTATGAAAAAGGGCATTCAGCAAATGGAAGTGGACGTTCTGGCCGCAATGACCGGAATTTGAGTTCCCTGCCCTCCAAGTATACAAAAAGGGCGCTGCGTTAGGCGT
>CAKTJC010000056.1 GCA_934567355.1 uncultured Oscillospiraceae bacterium | reverse complement strand
ACCACCTTTGTTTGATGGCTCTATTATACCATATCCGGCAGCGGGATGGTAGCTTTGATTAAATCAGAGGTTACCTATTTTTCCGTCCGCATGGTTTGCAGCGTTGGCTGCAAAGTTGCAAATCCCATGAAACTCAGCGAATCCTATTACACTGCACGTTTGGGGCAGACGAACCGTACAGCGCAGACGGATCCGGTCGTTTTCTTCAGCAGGAAGCCCTCAAGCGCCGCAATATCCAATGTTTTTGATATGAGCGCCTTCCGCCATCCGCTGATCAAAGCGTTTGAAGATCAGGATGTGCGCGCGTTGGAGGACATCATCAATCAGATGATCCATATTATTCAGGCCAATCCTCTCCGCATCCCCCAGGCAATGGACGCCGGCTGCAATCTTCTGTTTTTGTGCCTGAGTCAGCTCAGCGATGGAGAAACAGTCATGGAAGAGATTTTTCAGTCTGAAACAGACGGCTACCGCAGCATCTACCGCCAGAGATCCACACTGGACATTTCCAGTTGGATGGCAACGCTGCGCGATGGATTGGTAAAGACCATGCGCAGCAAAAAACGAAGCTATCGGGATAAAACCATTGAGCAGATCAAGGCGTACATTCAGGCAAATCTGGATAAGCGACTGACGTTGGGTGATGTGGCTGCCGTTTTCGGATTTTCGCCCAACTATCTGTCCCAGCTTTTCGCCAAACAGGGGGGATGTTCTTTTGTGGAGTATATCACACAGGAGAAAATACGGGCAGCGAAAGAAATGATGCAGGCCGGCGATGTGAAAATCTTTGAGATTTCCGAACAGCTCGGCTTTGAAAATGCATTTTACTTCAGTAAAGTCTTCAAAAAACAGGAAGGCTGTTCCCCCAGAGAATACATGCAAAAAAGAAAAGGTGGTTGATCATTATGCTGACACTGTCCGTCTATAATGCCAATGGCGAATTACAGGTATCCTCCTGCGGAGAGCGCGAGGCGCTGCTGGTCTATGAACCGGAATACAGAGCCGGTGATGCGATCCGCATCGCGTCCGACACGCCCGACTGTTTTCTGGTTCTGCAGCTAGATGATGCACTTGCGCCGGCATTTGTCTATTTGATGGGTAATTCCTGCACATACCCCATTCCCTTTGGAGAGGCGAGATCGGTATTCTCACCCCGGGCATTCAGCGGACGTCGGCATTATATGCATGTTCGGCTTGCTCGCCGCGGGGAAATCATGCTGCGCAAAAATTTGGCGCTGAATCCCTATGCAACCCATGCGCCCGGTGGCTCCTTCCCATTTGCTTCTGCCAACGTCGAAACCCGGGGTGAAATGGTTTTCGCAGCCAAAAACGCAATCGACGGGATGAAAGCCAACCATTACCACGGAGAATGGCCCTACACAAGCTGGGGAATCAACCGGGATCCCAAAGCAGAATGGCGGATCGATTTCGGCCGTCAGGTTCAAATTGATGAAGCCGTCGTTTACCTTCGCGCCGATTTCCCGCACGATTCCTGGTGGACACAGGGCGTTCTTCATTTTTCCGACGGTACCAATATCACGCTGCACTTCGATAAAACAGATGCAGGCCAGTCTTTCTGCTTCCCGGCAAAGAAAATGGAGTGGGTCGTGCTGGACCATTTAGAAAAGGCATCCGATCCGTCTCCTTTCCCTGCCCTTACCCAGCTGGAGCTGTGGGGAATTGACATGATTTAGCAGCATTGTCCATCCGCGGCTCTGCCGGATGGGCCTGCAAAAGAATTCCGAAAAAGTTCGATGCACACCAGATCATAATGCTTTGCAGCTCTCTACAAATTTTTTCTGTACAGAGCCGCTTTTCCGGATGCTGTCCATCTTTCGGAATTTTCGGGGAAAGTACGCCTGTCCTTCAGTGCTGTGCTTTGGTTCCGACGCTGGTACAATATTGTAGTGGGGCGGAATCTGATTGACCTTGTAGAGCATGTGGGGCTCCAATTCTTGCTTGCCGGGACAGGCATATGCACCGTCCGTGCCAATCACACCGCGGCAGCCATCCACGTCCTGCCGCTTTTTTATAAATGGTGATGTTCTCGATAAATGGTGATGTTCTCGCCGGACATCCCAGCGTCATCCACAGGGAACGCTGCTGCCGCAAGACCGGCAATGCCGCCTACAATATACGCCTTGCGGTTTTCAATGCCTTCGTGCTTCCGGGGATGAACGCGATCATAGTTTCTCATAAGAAAACTTCCTTTCAAAAGCTTCATTTCCTCCGCTTGACTTCGGAGGATGGCTCGATTATAATGACGCAAAGGTCGAAAACACAATGGTTGATTTTTTGCAAAATGCACAAAAAAGTACAGATGTGCAGAAAAGTGCCCTGATTTCATAGAAAATTCATGGAGGAGCGCCATGACAAAGCCGAATAGGAGTGTGCTGCGCTCCAAAAACATGCTGCGTAAGGCGTATATCGAGTTGTCCACAGAAAAGGATGCATCGAAAATCACGGTAGTGGACGTAGTCAATCGCGCTGATTTGAGCCGCAACACCTTCTATGCCCATTATCCGGATGTGAACGCCATTGCTGAAGAAATTGAAAACGAGTTCATCCAAAAATTTAACCTCTATCTGGATCAGACCCTGTTCAGCCAAAAGCTGGATCATCCGTTGCCGCTGCTCAGGCGCTTTGGGCAGTTCATCCGAAGCGACGAAGAGGACTGTCGGATGCTGGTATATACCCAGAATTACCCGGTTTTTCTGGAAAAACTGAAAAAACTGTTCATCGACCGTCTGGTTTCCAATATTGACGACGAGCCCATCCGGGATAAGTATGGCTTTCTGGTGTTCGTTCACGTTCTTGCCAGCGGCCTGATCGAACTATATACCCTGTATTTGAAAAGCGAAATCGACCTGTCGCTGACGCAGATCAATGAGGAGATCAATAAAATGTTCCTGGCTGGGATTCAGCTGTATCAGTGAATATGCAAACGGGGACGCTGACACAAAATGCCAACGCCGTCTTTGCCCATATCCCGTCTATTGGCGCAATGACGGAGCACCTTTTGAATCAGCAGACCGAAATGGAAAAACAAACCGATTAGAAACAGAGAAAGGAAGATCAATATGGCAGTTCGGTTGAATGAAGATAAAGAGATCGTAGCAGCCGTCCGGGAGGGACTGAAGCGCACCGGCGGCTACTGTCCCTGCCGCCTGGAGCGGACGGAGGACACCAAATGCATGTGCAAGGAATTCCGGGAGCAGATCGCCGACCCGAATTTCAAGGGCTATTGCCATTGCCTGCTGTATTACAAGGACTGAATTTGTAAAAATAGGTCTTGACAAATTCCACCATCGGTGATAAAATACTCGAGAATTGAGCGACAGCTCCAATCGATATGGGCGAGTGGTGGAATTGGTAGACTCGCTAGATTCAGGTTCTAGTGTTCACTGCGGACGTGCGGGTTCAAGTCCCGCCTCGCCCACCAAGACGAACACCAATCTTGCTACGATGTGGCAGGGTTGGTGTTCGTTTTATTTTGGAAAGGCCTCTGATAAATGGCAGAAGAGTGCGAACTTGGAGGAACACTATGAAAAAAACAACGTGGATGATACGGACAGCAGTCTGTCTTTCGCTTCTGATTACCGTGCAGTTTTTTACCAAAAGCCTCGGCCAACTGGTGACCGGCTCCTGCGTCAACCTGGTGTTGGCAATTACGGCGTTGATCGGCGGTGTCTGGTCCGGCGTCACGGTTGCAGTTCTTTCCCCGTTCTGCGCGTTTCTGCTTGGCATTGGTTCAGCGTTTCTGCCAATGGTACCATGCGTTTCACTGGGTAACACCGTCTATGCGCTTCTGTTCGCTCTGCTCGTTGGCAGATGCCTGCAAAATAAAAAGCCTGTCGCCGTATACGGCAGTATGCTGCTCGCCTCTACGGCAAAATTCGCGACGCTGTATGTCGTCCTCGTCCAACTGGTTGCACCGGTTGTCGTTCCGGCAGCGAAGCTTGGCGCTGTCACTGCATCTTTTACATGGCCGCAGCTCATCACTGCCGCCATTGGAGGCGTGTTAGCCTGCCTGATTGCGCCGACACTCTGCCATGCGCTTAAAAAAAGAACGGATGAAGGTTTCTGGATGGGTATTCTATAAAATACCAAAAAGACTAACTACTAAAGAAGTAAAGGAGAAATAATATGCCCTGTACAACGATTTTGGTCGGAAAAAAGCCAGCCACGACGGCTCTACCATTATTGCGAGAAATGATGACGGCGGATTTGAAGCCAAGCGGGTTCTGGTTCACCCTGATAAGGAAAAGCCCTATACTTACAAGACCGTGATCTCCCATCTGACCGTGGAGCTTCCGGGAAATGCCATGCGCTATACCGATTGCGCCAATGTGACCAAGACCAACGGCGTGTGGCCTGCCTGCGGCATCAACGAAGCCAATGTGTCCATGACTGCAACGGAGACAATCACCAGCAACCCCCGCGTGCTTGGCGCTGACCCCTATGTGTGCTATCAGCCGAAGAAAGGCCGCAGCACCAAGGAGATCCCCGGCGGAATCGGAGAGGAAGATTTGGTGACGCTGGTTCTTCCGTACATCCGCTCCGCCCGGGAGGGCGTCCTGCGCACCGGTGCGCTGCTGGAGCAGTACGGAACCTATGAACCCAACGGAATGGCCTTTGCAGATGCCGACGAGATCTGGTGGCTGGAGACCATCGGCGGTCATCACTGGATCGCGAAAAAGGTGGCGGATGACCGCGTGGTCATCATGCCGAACCAGTTCGGACTGGATCACTTTGATTTTGAAGATGCCTATGGTCAGAAGAACGAGAATCTGTGCTCTGCGGATTTGAAGGAATTCGTTGAAAAGCATCATCTGGCGCTGGACACCGGGGCGGACTTCAATCCCAGGCTGGCCTTTGGATCCCATTCCGATGCCGACCATATTTACAATACCCCCCGCGCCTGGTTTATGGGGCGCTACTTCCTGCCCCGCACCTACAAGTGGGACGGCGAAAATGCGGATTTTACTCCGGAAAGCGATGACATTCCCTGGTCCTTCGTGCCGGAGCGGAAGGTGACGGTGGAGGATGTACGCTATCTGCTTGGCTCATACTACCAGGGCACGCCCTACAATCCTTACGATAAAACTTCTCCCCAGAAGGGCAAGTACAGAACCATTGGCGTGCCCAACAGCGACGTTTGTGGCATTATGCAGATCCGCGGCTATCTGCCGGAGGCCATCCAGGGTGTGGAGTGGCTTTCCATGGGCGGCAGCGGCTTTACGGCCTGCTTCCCGGTCTATGCCAATGTTGCAGACTTCCCCAAGTACATCAGCGGTACAACGGAAACGGTTTCTACCGACAGTATGTACTGGCACAGCCGTCTCATTGCTGCCTTGACGGACGGTTATATGGGCAATGCGCTGCTGTTCGATGAACGGTATACGAACACGGTGATGAACAGGGGGCAGCAGTTCCTTTACGAATATGATGAAAAGGTGCTGCAAGGTGCGGCTCCCGAGATTCTGAAGGAAGCCAACGGGAAAATTACGGATATGGTAAAGGAAGAATCCGAAAAGGCTCTTGCGCAGATTTTGAAGAATGCGTCCGAGCATATGAAGATTCGCTACCACAGAGGAGACAACTGAGGCAGAGCAAATATAACCTGATATAGCCACCGATCGGGACTGTTGCAAAATAGGCTTTTTAGAAAACCGTTCTAATAATTCAGCGGTAGAAATCACGATTGTTTCGCGATTTCTACCGCTATTTCTAACTTTTAGAAAAATATATTTTTACAAATTTCTATTTTGCAGCAGTCCCTATTCATAGGAATTTTATTTCACCTGCTTTCTGCCGAAATCCCGGTGGATCATCGGCACCAGCAGCACGGTCAGGCAGCTGTACAGCACAAGGATGATCGGCCAGCCCTTCAGCACGGTGCCCCAGTCGTACAGGCAGAAGGTTTTCAGGTGGTGCCTGACATCCAGAAGCTTGTCCGGCAGCAGCGCCAGGATGGAAGAAATCATAGCACCGACTCCGGAATCGCTGATGGAGTTGACGATGAAGTTCGGAACGAACAGCAGCAGAATGGGCAATGCCGAGGCGAACACGGCGGAACGGGTCTTGGAGGAGACCCACATGCACAGCAGCTCCATGAACAGCATGCCGATATATCCGCTGAAAGCATACAGGCAGTAAGCCTGGAAGTATGTCAGGTTGTACATAGAGCGCCAGTAGTCAAACTGCACCGGGCAATTGCCGCCGGAGGCACCTGCATACCCTAGCGTCATTGCCGTGATTGCCAGAATGCAGCCCCAATACAGCGTGGTCATGAGTACAAATCCTGCCAGAATTTTGACCGATGGAGCCCGGCTGCGGCCGAGCTTTGTAGAGAACAGAATGGAATCGGCGCGGTATTTGAATTCTCCGGAGAAGATTCCGGAAATCAGAAAGCCGAGGATTATATACCCGAACAGCATGATATAGGTCATGGCGTCCAGCAGCTGTGCCCAGCCCTCCTTATAGTCAAAGTAGAAGGGAGTGTCCAGCTCCTGGTAGCATTGGAGCAGGTAGGCCTTTTCGTTGTCATTCAGTTCGCAGGCACCGGAATTCAGATATTTTTCCATCAGTCGGACGCGATTGCTGTAAAGCTGCCCTGCCTGATCCGGCGTCAACGAATCTGCCCGATACCAGTCAAAATCAAACAGGTCATCCAGAAAGGCCTGACGCAAAATTTCTCGCACGGGAAGAAAGCCAAACATTTTTCCGTAGGCTGCATCGGTTGCCTCGGTGTCCGTGCCCCTCCATGCATCCGTAGAAGTAATGGCATTCAGCTCCCGAATCACATCGGCCAGCTTCGCCTCGTCCAGGTATCCCTTCCATTGGTGCTGGGCGTTTTGCAGCTTCACCACGGCGGCGTGGCCGTGTTCCGCGTTGCCGTTTTCATCGATCCAGTCGGTACGGCTGCCCGCTGAGGTGAAAAAGGCAAACAGGACGGTCGCTGCCAACAGAATCAACGCGATTTTTCCGCTGGGGCGGCACAGAACCTTTTTGATTTCATAGCGCAGCATCGTTTTCACCTGCTCTTTCTCCAAAATAGCAGAGGAACGCATCCTCCAGTGTGGCTGCTGCCGGGGTAGCATCCGGGGTGGGCTTTCGGGCAGAGACGATCCGCAGTGCCGCACCCTGGGGCGTGGTCTTCACATTTGCCACCTTGAATTGCTTCAGAAAGGCGGGAATTTCCTCCCTGGAAACAGCGCATTGCCACACCCACTCCGGCATGGATTGGGTGATTTCTTCTGCCGTGCCGGACTGGGTGATGGAGCCGTCCTTCATCAGGATGATTCTATCTGCAATGTATTCCACGTCCGAAACAATGTGTGTGCTGAGCAGCACGACCCGATCCTCGGACAATTCACTGATGAGATTGCGAAACCGTACCCGCTCGTTGGGATCCAGCCCGGCAGTCGGCTCGTCCAGGATCAAAATCTGCGGGTCATTCAGCATGGCTTGGGCAATGCCCGCCCGCCGCTTCATGCCGCCGGAGAGCGTTTTCATCTTCTTTTTCCGCACCCTTGCCAGCCCAACCTGGCTCAGCAGCTCCTGTACCCGCTGCTTTGCCACCGCCGGACGGATGCCCTTCAGGCTGGCAATGTACGACAGGTAATCCTCCACCGAGAAATCGGGGTAATATCCGAAGTCCTGGGGCAGATAGCCCAGCTTGTCCCGGTATTTTCCCTCCAGCCGGAAAATATCCTGCCCGTTCCAGGTGATTTCTCCGGAGGTTGGTCTGAGCAGAGTGGTCAGCATGCGCATGAGCGTGGTTTTTCCTGCGCCGTTGACACCCAGGAGCCCATAAACGCCCTGGGTCATCTGGCAGCTGAAATGGCTCACGGCAGCAAAGCCGTTAAATGTTTTTGTTAAATCCGTTATTTTCAATTCCATATTGGTTGAACCTCCCAATGTTTTTGCCAATCGCGCTGCCCGCGGCGGATGGTGTAGCACAGATAAAGCACGGATACGGCCAGCAGTACCGCCAGCAGGGGAGTGGAGAGGGAAGCGTAGACCCTGTCCTCCAGCGTCAGTCCCATCCATGCCCCTGCCCACAGGGCGCACAGCAGCATAGAGCCTGCCTCGGAGCGGAAGCGCCGGCTGTAAAGCGTGCGGAAGCAGATGCAGCAGGTGACGCTGAAGGGCAGCAGAAACTGAACCATCATCTCCCACAGTGCATTTTGCAGCAGCACGCCCGTGCAGGCAAAGAAAACTGCCAGCAGCAATAGATCCACCCCGGCAAACAGCGTCAGCCGTGCCGCGTACAGCGCCCGCAGGGAATAAAAGGTGGCGCCTTCAATCTCCATGGCGTCGAAGCTGCGGCTCTTCCATGCCTCCGGCAGGATCAGAATGCCATAGAGTGACCCCGCCAGCGCCAGCATACGGCGAATGCTGTAGTCCGTATCCGCCCCGGCCAGCAGCCAGTAGACCCAAACCAGCAGCGCCCCCTGCAGCAGCCACCAGCGCTTGCGGATGAATTTGCCCTGTTGATACAAAAATTCCGCATGGGACAGCCGCCCCCGCGCCTCCGCTTCCAGAAAGGCGGCTTTGGAGACCCGGATGGTTTGCTGGATTTTTGCTTCATTGCACTTGATCTCAAATTGCTTCATATGTAGTCCTCCTCTGCCAGCAATTTTTGAAGCAGCTCTTTTGCCCGACGGATGCGGTATTTCACCAGCGGCAGTCCGATACCCAGCACCGCCGCAATTTCCTTCTGCTTCAGCTCCTGATAAAAGAACAGAATACTGATTTCCCGCAGCTCCGGCGGCAGCGCTGCCAGTGCCCGCCGAACATCCAGTCGGGCATCCGCCGTGTCCATCCCACCTGACGGACCGCCCTCCACTCCGTCCAGCGAGCATTCCGCAGGGTGCCGGTAGCAGTCCCGGCACAGATTGCCTGCGATCACATAAAGATAGTTTGCCGCTTTGCCATAGTGCCGGTATTGAGGGAGCGTGCGGAAGAACCGGGCGAAGGTCTCCTGCGTAATGTCCTCCGCAGTTTCCCGCTCCGGTGCGTGAAGGCAGCAGTAGCGCAGAATAATCGGATAGAATTTCCGCACAAATTCCTCGATTGCATCCTCGTCCCCGTTCTTCACCCGCCGCAAAAGCAAAGCGTCCCGCTCCACACTGCACCCTCCTTTCCTGCAATTTGAAAGTACTTTCATCTAGTATAACGGATAAGGGAGAAAAAAAGATAGCTGCACCGAAAAATTTCTCTTGACAATTCCTGATCTTGTGATATACTGAGAATGCAAATAAGAGTTATTCTTATTTAGGAGGCGCAATGGAAACCACAGGGAAGCAATTTCGCAAAAGAAATGCAATTCTTGCCTGCCTGCGCCAGTCCAAGGCGCATCCTTCAGCAGAGGATGTCTATCAAATGCTGCAGCAGGAGCATTCGGATATTTCCCTTGCTTCCGTCTATCGCAATATCAAGCTGTTTAAGGACGAGGGCCTTATCATCAGCCTCGGAACTGTGAACGGTATCGAGCGGCTGGACGGCAGGGTAGATCCTCATGTGCACTTTGCGTGCAATGCCTGCGGCGCGGTGATCGACGTCCCCGACGTGGATGTGCCGGAGAGTGTCCCCAAAGCAGCCGAGGCATGCCTGCGCTGCCGCGTGGACGATACCCGGCTGGTGCTGACCGGCATATGTGAGAACTGTCTTAAAAAAACCCAAAAATAAAAAATCAGGAGGAAATGATTATGAAAAAGTTTGTTTGCCCCGTTTGCGGTTATGTTTACGAAGGCGAGGAAATGCCCGCCGATTTCAAGTGCCCCGTCTGCCATGTGGATGGCTCCAAGTTCAAGGAGATGGATACGTCCAAGCTGGCTGCCGAGCATGAGCTGGGCATCTATAAGAAGACCGTCGCCAACAACCCCGACATCCCCGAAGCCGACAAGCAGTGGATCCTGGAGCAGCTGAAGGCCAACTTCACCGGCGAGTGCAGCGAAGTGGGCATGTACCTGTGCATGGCTCGCATTGCCCACCGGGAGGGTTACCCCGAGATCGGCCTGTACTGGGAGAAGGCCGCCTACGAAGAGGCCGAGCACGCCGCCAAGTTTGCTGAGATGCTGGGCACCACCCTGGAGCCCAACATGACCGCCTCCACCCGGAAGAATCTGGCCTGGCGCGTAGACTGCGAGTTCGGCGCAACCCAGGGCAAGTTCGACCTGGCGCTGAAAGCAAAGCAGTACGGCCTGGACGCCATCCACGACACCGTCCACGAAATGGCCAAGGACGAGGCTCGACACGGAAAGGCTCTGCTGGGTCTGTTGGAGCGGTATTTTAATAAGAAGTAAGATGATATGAACCAAGAGCCGAGGGAGCCGTGCATTTGCGGTTCCCTCGGCTCTTGGTTAATGCGTTACCGTCCGGGCGGATATTTACTTCCCATTGCTCTTTTCAGCGTCTGCTTTTGCCATCAGCTCAGCAATGATTGTGCTATTTTCAATCAGTTCACCAAATCCATAGGTTGCAAGGGAGCCAAGCCAACTACTGAGTGTGCCGCCAGCTATGACCAATAAACCTATCCAAAACAAGTTTGTTTCTGTGTCGATACCGAAAAAGAAGATAATTGTGCCGCCTATGACCGATAAGAGAATCCCTAAATAGCAGATGAATTTCGCAATTCCTTTGATTTTTCCACCAATGTTGTCAAACATTTTCTAATCTTTCCTCCGCTCTTTATATTGTTTTGAGTAGGAACGTCCAGAGAACTCTTGGGTTTGAATTGGATCGGTTTTCGCATTTGACAAAGTTGTGTCGACTTTAATTAGCCCAACTCCTTGTGCTGCAGCAACCCAAAATATGGTTGTGATGATGTCAAAGAGTAGATTGAAGAGCAGGTATGCCTGTAATGCTGTTATTGCACTTCCCGTTGCTGTTTGATTAATGCCATGACCAAAAAAGGAATTTCCGACTTGATTCAAATACCATGCTGATCGCCATATACCACATTCTTAAAAACAAGATTGCTTTCCATGACCTTGGTTCTGACTACTACGATTCTTTTAACCGCGACAGAAAGATAAACAGCTATCTCAAACGACTGAAAGCACTTGGATGGGAACCTGATGCCATCTCCAGTTCCTCCTGAATGCGCTATTGCATAGCGCAAACTGCCTGCCGGAAGGCGGGAGGCGTTTTGCGCCCTTTTAGGGGTGCGTTTTCATAACAAAAAAGAGAGCTGTTTCCAGCTCTCGGGGGATTATTCAGTTAAAGCCCTAATGGCATTGAGCATTCGTTCTTGATCTTTCTTGGATAGTTTGGAAATCGCCACAGACAGTTCAGAAGCTATACCGTCTGATGCGTGATTCACAACATCCTGCAGGAGCATATCCGAAGACACATTGAGGACGTTAGCAATATTCACGAGCGTTTCAAGCTTTGGTGACTTTACGCCTCGTTCGATAACGCTGATATGCGTTGGACTCATTTCCAGTGCCGCAGCAAGGTCTTCTTGTGTCATCCCGGCCTTTTCGCGTGCAGCCTTTATTCTGGCTCCGATAGCGCACAGATCCCTCCTTTCAGAACGACTAAATCGTTCTGAAATAATTATACTCCGGGCGTATGACCCTATACAGAAG
>CAKTJC010000055.1 GCA_934567355.1 uncultured Oscillospiraceae bacterium | reverse complement strand
GGATGAGATCGTCACCCGGGATTTCATACTGAAATACAATACCGACGGCATCATCAACATTGTGGATGCCACCAATATCGAACGCAATCTCTATTTGACGCTGCAGCTGCTGACGCTGCAGAAGCCCACCGTCATTGCCCTGAACATGATGGATGAGCTGACGGGCAATGGCGGCAGCGTCGATGTAAAAAGGCTCAGCGAAGCGTTGGGCGTGCCGGTGGTGCCCATCAGCGCGGCAAAGAACCAGGGCATTTCGGAGCTGGTGGACATCCTGTTGGATACAGCCCAGAACCGGGTGACGCCCAAGGTGCTGGACTTCTGCCCGGAGGGCGCGGTACACCGCTGCATCCACGCCGTGTGCCACATCATTGAAGATCATGCCCAGCGGGTGCAGCTGTCCCGGCGCTTCGCCGCCACCAAGCTCATTGAGGGCGAGCAGGAATTCTATGACCTGCTGCAGCTGAGCCAGAACGAGAAGGAGCTGATCGAGCACTCCATCATCGAGATGGAGGCGGACACCGGCCTTGACCGTAATGCTGCCCTGGCAGACATGCGGTATAATTTTATAGAAAAGGTATGTGCCTGCTGCGTCACCAAGGCAACGGAGAGCAAGGAGCACCGCCGCAGTGTCCAAATTGACAAGGTGCTTACCAGCCGCTACCTGGCGCTGCCGCTGTTTGCCGCCATCATGGGGCTGGTGTTCTTCCTGACCTTCAATGTGATCGGCTCCTTCCTGTCCGATGTGATGGCCTACGCCGTGGATGGGCTGACACAGCTTGCCGACCGGGCGCTCACCGCCTACGGCATCAACCCGGTGGTACACAGCCTGGTCATCGACGGCATTTTTGCGGGCGTGGGCAGCGTGCTGAGCTTCCTGCCCATCATTGTCACGCTGTTCTTCTTCCTGTCCATTCTGGAGGATTCCGGCTATATGGCGCGGGTGGCATTTGTAATGGACAAGCTTCTGCGCCGGATTGGCCTGTCCGGGCGCAGCTTTGTGCCCATGCTCATCGGCTTCGGCTGCTCGGTGCCCGCCATCATGGCCACGCGGACGCTTTCCAGCAACCGGGATCGGAAAATGACCATCCTGCTCACACCCTTCATCAGCTGCTCCGCCAAAATCCCCATCTATACCCTGTTTGCATCCGCCTTCTTCCCCGGTCATGAGCTGCCGGTGATGCTTGCGCTGTACTTTGGCGGGATCGTCGTCGGCATTCTCGTCGCGCTGCTGCTGAAGAGCACGTTGTTCCGGGGCAATCCCGTTCCTTTTGTGATGGAGCTGCCCAACTACCGCCTGCCCTCCGCCAAAAGCGTGCTCCTGCTGATGTGGGAAAAGGCAGAGGATTTCCTCACCCGCGCTTTTACCGTGATTTTTATGGCGACGGTGATCATCTGGTTCCTGCAGACCTTCGACCTGCGCCTGAACGTAGTGGCGGACAGCACCGACAGCATTCTTGCCCGGTTGGGGCAGCTGGTTTCGCCGCTCTTTGCGCCTCTGGGCTTTGGGGACTGGCGGATGGTGACCGCGCTGGTTTCCGGCTTCACCGCCAAAGAGGCGGTGGTCAGCACCTTCGGCGTGATCCTGGGCGTCAGCACTGAGCAGCTCCGGCAGGCGCTGCATATGCTCTTTGATGCCCGCTCCGTCGCCAGCTTCCTGACCTTCTGCCTGCTGTATACCCCCTGCGTCGCCGCCGTGGCGACCATCCGGCGGGAGCTTGGCTCCAAAGCAAAGACACTGCTTGTGGTCATCGCCCAGTGCACCATTGCCTGGCTGGCTGCCCTCCTGGTGTATCAGATCGGAGGGTGGATCGCATGAGCCTTGCGGATTATCTGCTGCTCGCCCTTGTCGGCGGCTACTGCCTGCATGTGCTTCTCCGCCCCAAAAAGAAAAAATGCGGCGGCAGCTGCACCCATTGCAGCGGATGCAAATAGAGCATTTTCCTCCCGGCAATGCGCCGGGAGAAATTTTTACTACATGACGCTTTTTCGCATGGCGCCGATGGCGCCTTTTTCCAGGCGGGATACCTGCGCCTGGGAGATGCCCAGCACGTTTGCAACCTCAATCTGGGTTTTGCCGTCGTAAAACCGCAGGGAGAGGATCTGCTTTTCCCGATCGTTCAGCGCCCGGAAGGCGTTGCGCAGGGCGATGTGCTCCATCCAGCTGTGCTCGGTGTTGCGGTTATCCATCACCTGATCCATCACCGTCAGGGGGTCGCCGCCGTCGGAATACACCGGGTCAAACAGGCTCACGGGGGCGGCTACTGCATCCAGCGCCTGACTGACCTCCTCAAGGGGCAGCGCCAGCTCCCGCGCGATCTCTTCCATGCTCGGCTCCCTGCCCAGCGCGGTGGTCATGCCCTCCTTGCACTGCAGCACCCGGTAGGCCACATCCCGGATGGAGCGGGAGACCCGGATGGCGGAATTGTCCCGCAGATACCGGCGTACCTCCCCGGCGATCATGGGCACACCATAGGTGGAAAAGCGCACGTTCTTTGTGGGGTCAAAATTGGAAATGGCTTTCATCAGCCCGATGCAGCCCACCTGGAACAGGTCGTCCGGGCATTCCCCCCGCTTGTCGAAGCGCTGGATAACGGAAAGTACCAGCCGCAGATTCCCCTCGATCAGCCGCTGGCGGGCGCGCTCGTCCCCCTCCTTGACCCGGCGCAGAAGCGCGTCCGTTTCTGTCTGCGTCAAAACCGTCAGACGGGATGTGTTCACGCCGCAGATGTCTACCTTGCCCTGCATAGTGCTCCTCCTGATGAAAAATTTGACAAGACAAGTATTTCCAATGCAGCCCCAAACATACATTTTCCGTTTTCGCCTCCTGTTGCGAAAGTTTGGATAGAATTCACAAATTTTTGGCGATGTCAGCGCAGATGCGGCGGCTCCCGTCAGTTTTTTTCGCGAAAGCATGAACTTTTGGCGTCGGATTCCACAAAATATGCACGAAGCACACCGGGGTGCATAACAGCATCACCGCCGCGCAGCGGACGAAAAAACACTTTTTTTCTTTCACGTCCCACCGCCCTGTAAACAAGCAGAATACCTGTTGATAACTATGAGTTTTCCACATTCTCCACAGAGTTTTCCACAGGGTTTGTCCACAGGCCTTTCCCAACTTTTTGAGGACGTTAAATTGACATAAAACGGTTACAGTTTATTCACTTTTGTTTCCATTTTTAACTATTTGTAACTTTTACCCATATTGTATGCTTTGTGCAAAAATTTCCCTCTTGACAAGATTGCTCCATTTTGACATTTTCGGGTTTTTTCCGCCCGCTGTGCAGATTTTTTTCAAAAAGGGGGTTGATTTTAGCCTTCGGAGCCGTTATAATAGGTTGTCGTATGAAATAGTACCGATAGGAGGTGGAAAATCCATGCCCAACATCAAGTCCTCTAAGAAGGATGTCCTTTCTTCCAAGATTGCTTACGAGAACAACAAGGCCAATAAGTCTGAGCTGAAGACCTCCCTGAAGAAGTTTGACGCCGCTCTGGTCGGCGGTGACAAGACCGCTGCCGAAGCTGCCTACAAGGTTGCCGTCAAGGCAGTTGACCAGGCTGTCAACAAGGGTCTCCTGCACAAGAACAACGCTGCCCGGAAGAAGAGCAGCATGACTCTGAAGCTGAACAAGCTGGCCTGATTTCTCTGAAAATATCTCCTTCCGAGCCTGGCTTGGAGGGAGTTTTTTCATTATATGGCGCTTTGCGCAAAACGGAGGAAAACAGTGGAATCGGAAATGAACGTGATCAGCCTTTATGAAAGTGACCGCCAGCCGTACTGGCTTGGAGAAATAAAAAAATCCAACTGGCGCGGGGGTGCAATTTTATACAAGCTTTTGAGCGAGGGTGCCTTTTTTGATGCCTGCGGCGCGGGCGCAAGGGTGCTGCTGCTGACCCAGGGCGACCGGCTGGTCTCCTTCTGCACCTACGTGGAAAAAGACGATATTCCCTCCGATCTGAAGCCCTGGATGGGATTTGTCTACACCTTCCCCCCGTATCGGGGACACCGATACATGCAGCTGCTGTTCGATGAGGTCGCGCGCCTTGCGCGGCAGGAGCAGGTATCCCGCGTGTATATCTCAACGGGTCAGATCGGGCTGTATGAGAAATACGGCTGCAAATTCCTGACGAAAATGGTCAATCAGAATGGTGATCTTGCCCGCATTTATGTAAAGGAGATCCCATCCGCATAGCAAGAAGCCTGCAAATCCGCACCGTCCCGAAATGTCCATCAAGAGAGGTGAGCTTATGGCGAAGCTGTCCGACCCTATTACCATGCTGCGGGGCATCGGCCCGGCAAAGGCAAAGCTGTTTCAGGCGCTGAATATTTTTACGCTGGAGGATCTGATCTGTCATTTCCCCCGGGGGTACGAGGATCGCACCCGGCTGGTGCAGCTGCGCGACCTGGAGGCGGACAAGCCCGCCTGCTTCCGCGCCATGGTGATGAGCACTCCGCGAACCAGCCACATCCGCCAGGGGCTCGACCTGACCAAGGTGCAGGTGGCCGACCACAGCGGGCGGCTGAATCTGACCTTTTTTAATTCTCACTATGCCTCCGAGCACCTGGAATACGGCAGGGAGTATTTCTTCTATGGCACACTCTCCGGAGATTTTACCGGCTACGGTATGACGAACCCCGTGTTTGAGAGCCTCGACTCCCCTGCCGTCACCACCCGGCGGGTCATGCCCATCTACCCCCTGACGGCGGGGCTGACCAACGCAGCCATGCTCAAAGCGGTGCGGCAGGCGCTGGCGGTGTGTGACCCTCCGGCGGAGGTGCTCCCCCAAGCCGTGCGGGAGCAGTACGGCATTCTGGGAGCGGAGGAAGCCTACCACATCATTCACGAGCCGGGGAGCATGGACGAGGCCATGCAGGCGCGCAAGCGGATGATTTTTGAGGAATTCTTCGTCTTCTCCGCCGGACTAAGCCTGATGCGTGCCGCCCGGGCGCAGAAAAAAGCGCCCCCCTACCAAAATACGGATTTATCCGCCTTTTTTGCCCAGCTGCCCTTTGCCCTCACCGGGGCGCAGCGGCGGGCAATCGATGAGATCCTTGCGGATTTCCGCAAGGGAGCTCCCATGAACCGGCTGGTGCAGGGCGATGTGGGCAGCGGCAAGACCATGGTAGCCGCCGCAGCCGCTTACTGCGCCGCTCAGAACGGCTGCCAGACCGCCCTGATGGCGCCCACGGAAATTCTGGCAGAGCAGCACTACGCCTCTCTTTCCAGGCTCTTTGCTCCCCTGGGCATCTCCGTTGCGCTGCTGACCGGCTCCATGAGTGCAAAGGAAAAGCGCGAGGTGCGCGACGGGCTGCTGGACGGTTCTGTCCAGATCGCCGTGGGCACCCATGCACTGATTTCCGAAAGCACCGTTTTCGGGCACCTGGGGCTGGTCATCACCGACGAGCAGCACCGCTTTGGCGTTGGGCAGCGCAGCCGCCTCTCCGCCAAGGGGGATGACCCCCACCTGCTGGTCATGTCCGCCACCCCCATCCCCCGCACCCTGGCGCTGCTGATGTACGGCGACCTGGATGTGTCCATCCTGGACGAGCTGCCCCCCGGGCGGCAGACGGTGGACACCTTCCTGGTGGGGGAAAGCTACCGCCCCCGGATCAATGCCTTCATCCGCAAGCAAGTGACCGAGGGGCACCAGTGCTTCATCGTCTGTCCCGCCGTGGAGGAAAGCGAGGGGCTGAGCGTCAAGTCCGCCGCCGCCTGGGCGGATACCCTGCAAAGCACCGTTTTCCCCGACCTGCGCATTGCCCTGCTCCATGGGCAGATGAAGGGGGACGAAAAGGAGGCCGCCATGGCCGCCTTTGCCCGGCAGGAGGCCGACGTGCTGGTAGCCACCACCGTCATCGAAGTGGGCGTGGACGTGCCCAACGCCACGCTGATGGTCATTGAGGATGCCGACCGCTTCGGCCTGAGCCAGCTGCACCAGCTCCGGGGGCGGGTCGGCCGGGGCAGCAGCAAAAGCTACTGCATCCTCACTACGCACAACCGCAACCCCGATACCGTTGCCCGGCTGAAGGCGCTGTGCAAAACGAACGACGGTTTCCGCATTGCGGAGGAGGATCTGAAGCTGCGGGGACCCGGCGATTTCTTCGGCTCCCGCCAATCCGGTCTGCCTGCCTTCCGCATGGCTGACCTGAGCTTTGACCTGGGACTGCTGAAGCAGGCGCAGGAGGCCTCTGCCGCCTGGATCGACCGCTGCGGCACCGCAGACAGTCCGGAAGCCACTGCCTTGCGCCGCCGGGTCGGTCAGCTGTTCCAGCGGGCGGAGGGTACGATGAACTGACGCGCAATCAAGCCGGTCGGCGGGTGCTTATGGATCTCCATCGGGAGTTCCTTTTCGCCTGGATCCCCCGTTTGGAAGATGTCTTCCGCAAAATAATCTGACCGATCCTCCATGCAAAAACTGAGCCTTGCCGCCGCAAAGCTCAGTTTTTCGTCATTGCAATGTTTTCTTATATTCCTCACCCCAAAGCTCCATGG
Source organism: uncultured Oscillospiraceae bacterium (assembly GCA_934567355.1). Classification (GTDB taxonomy): domain Bacteria; phylum Bacillota; class Clostridia; order Oscillospirales; family Oscillospiraceae; genus Faecousia. Next base: position 5,481 of record CAKTJC010000055.1, on the reverse strand, counting down.
CCTTCATGATCGGACGCATGGATTCGCCCAGCTCAGACAGGGCGTATTCCACCCTTGGCGGCACCTCGGGGTAGACGGTGCGGGTGACGATGCCGTCGGATTCCATGGAGCGCAGGCTGTCGGTCAGCACCTTTTGACTGATGCCCTCCAGATCCTTTTTCAGCTCGTTGAACCGCCAGGGGCGGGCCATCAGATTGCGGATGATCAGCAGTTTCCATTTGCTTCCGATGAGCGCTACCGTGGTTGCCACCGGGCAGGCGGGCATTTCCTCTTTGGTCAGCATGAATGCTAGCCTCCATTCGTTGTGTTATATTTTTATTATAGTGCAGCATCACCCTTTTGGCAAGGGGGTTACCTTTTTGTGACCAGGTAATAGAATTGTGCGTACTTTTCTTTTTTCGCAAATTTCCTATAATGAAATTGCGAACGAAAGGTTCGACATTCCACCCTGGAGGTAAACAAATCATGGCGCTTTCCAATTTGCACGACTGGAGCAGCAAGTGCAGTGCTTCTCCCGCTTCCGCCTGCGGCACCGCTTGTGGTGCTGCTGACAAGCCTGCAGAAGCTCCCGCTGCCTGCGGTACTGCATGCGGCGCGGCTGACAAGCCCACCGAAGCACCTGCCGCCTGCGGCACTGCCTGCGGTGCCGCTGACAAGCCCGCTGAGGCTCCCGCTGCTTGCGGTACGGCATGCGGCGCGGCTGACAGGCAGTAATTCCATCCGGATACGCCCCACTGGGGCGTATCCGGGGCCCACGTCCGCGCTTCTGGAAATACGTCCCAAGGAGGAAGCATGATGAAACAGTATTTTTCTTTTCAGTGGCACATCACCGATGAATGTGACCAGCGGTGCAAGCACTGCTATATTTTTTCCGAAAACTGCAACAAAAAGCTGGATGCCATGACCTGGCAGCAAATGCAGGACACCTTTTATAACTGCCTGGATTTCTGCAAGGTCTATGACCGGCTCCCCTATTTTTACATCACCGGCGGCGACCCCATCCTGCACCCCGACTTCTGGCGGCTGTGCGGGCTGATGAAGCAGCACGGCATTCCCTTCACCATTCTGGGCAACCCCTTCCACCTGACGGATGCCGTATGTCGGCGGCTCAAGGAATACGGCTGCGAAAAATACCAGCTGTCCATTGACGGCCTGAAGGAAACCCACGACTGGTTCCGCAAACCCGGCAGCTTTGACATCACCCTGGAAAAGATTGGCTGCATCAACCGGGCTGGCATCCGCAGCGTGGTAATGACCACCGTTTCCGGCACGAACATTGACGAGGTTCCCGGCATCATCGATGCCGTGGTGGCCGCCGGTGCAAACGTATTTGCCTTCGCCCGCTACTGCCCCACCAGCGAGGAAAAGGACGTGGGCATTGAGCCTCTTCGCTACCGCAAGCTGCTATCCGACTGCGACAAGAAGTTCAAGGAATATGAGGCGCAGGGCTGCCAGACCTATTTTAGCAAGAAAGACCACCTGTGGACGCTGTATGAATACGAAACCGGCACGTTCCAGATTCCCGAAACCGTGGAGGACGGCATCATCTACGGCGGCTGCAACTGCGGCAACTGCCATCTGACCATTCTCCCCACCGGGGATGTGTACGCCTGTCGCCGGGTACAGAACAGCCGGGTTGCCAATGTATTCACCGAACGGCTGGCGGACGTGTGGGTGTGCCAGATGGAGCAGTACCGGGATTACACGAAATTTGAAAAGTGCAGCAAGTGCGAGCTGCTGGCCTTCTGCCGGGGCTGCCCTGCGGTTGCCAGCGGGAAGGGCGGCAATTTCTATGCCGCCGACCCCCAGTGTTGGAAGGAGATTAAGCAAGATGCCTGATGTATTTGAAACCATGCTCCACCGCCGTTCCATTCGGCGGTTTGAACCGAAGCAAATTGAAGAAAGCGCCTTGCAGCAGATTTTGCAGGCGGGTCTGTACGCCCCCAGCGCCGGTGGGCGGCAGGGTGTGATTTTCGCCGTCTGTCAGGACAGCGCCGTCAATGAGCGCCTGGGCAAGATCAAGCGGGCAAACTCCCACTTCCGCATGTCCACGGCAACGAGCTATATTTCCCGCGAGCAGCCCAGCATTGTGGACGATGCAAAAATAACCAATGCCTTTTATGATGCCCCCACCGTTATCACCATGTTCGCGCCGAAGGATTTCCTATTTTCTACTGAGGATTGCGCGCTGGCGGCGGAAAACATGATGCTGGCCGCCGATGCCCTGGGCATTGGCTCCTGCTACATCGGCCAGGGCTGGACGGCCTTTGCCGACCCCTACGGGCAGGAGATTCTGAAGCAGTGGAACATCCCCACCGACCGCTACGCCGTGATGCAGCTTCTTTTGGGTTATCCCCGGGAGGGAGACAAGCATCCCGCCGCAAAGCCCCGGAAAGAGGGACGCATCATCCGCATTGGAGGAGCCGGGGCATGAAAGAGATCGCAATCGAAGATTTGACGCTGAATCCCTTCACCGTCTTCGGCAGAGACTGGATGGCACTTGCCGTTGGAAACGAGCAGGATGGCTGCAATGCCATGACGGTTTCCTGGGGGCAGCTTGGCGCACTGTGGGAGCGAAGCAGTCACTCAAACCGCCTGCCTACCGCCGTGTGCTACGTGCGCCCCAGCCGGTACACCAAAGCGTGGATGGAGCGGGAGAAAATGTTTACACTTTGCCATTTTGACGGCTCCCACAAAAAGGCGCTGGGCTACCTGGGCAGTCACTCCGGCCGGGATGGGGATAAGCTCGCTGCTGCCGGACTGACGCCGGTTTTTGAATTCGGCACCATCTATCCGGCGGAAGCAGATCTGGTTTTTATCTGCCGCAAGCTCTACTCCCAGGACTTGGAGGACGCCTGCTTTGCCGACCGGAAAATCGTGGATTTCAACTATCCGGAGCGGGATTTCCACACTATGTACATCGGTGAAATCGTGAAAGTTCTGAAAAGGGAGGAAAATTCCAATGAACGCTGAAATCTGCCTGCAAAAAATAAAGCTGTGCGGCGTGCTCTCCTTTGCCACCGTGGATAAAACCGGGGCACCCCAGATTCGCTGCATCAGCGCCGTTCACTATGAGCCGGATTCCCTGTATTTCTTTACGGCGCGGGGAAAGGCGTTTTGCAACGAGCTGCTATCCGATGGGCGGGTGCAGATTCTCGCCTACACCCGGTTCAAGGAAATGATACGGCTGTCCGGCAGGGCGGTTCCCGCCCAGGGACAAACGGAGAAAATCAGCACCATTTTCTCCGAGCAGCCCTATCTCGCCAATGTCTACCCCGGCGAAACCCGGAACATCGGCATCATTTTTGAATTGAAGGACTTTACCGTTGAATACTTCAACCTGGGCGTCAATCCCATTTTTCGGGAAACCTACTGCGTCGGCCGGGGAGCCGCTCCCCAAAAGGGCTATCGGATAACCGATGGCTGCATCGGGTGCGGCACCTGCCTGGAACACTGCCCCCAGAAGTGCATTGAGGTTGGTAGCCCCTACCGCATCCAGCCGGAGCACTGTCTGCACTGCGGCGCTTGCTATGAAAATTGTCCGGTAAAGGCGGTGGAGAAGCAATGAACCAGAGCGAAAAGCGGCTCTTTCTCATCCAGTCCCTATTAGCCGAGCGGCCCTCCTGCCGGAAGCAGGAAATCCCCGCTGATTCCGGGCGGCAGGAAATTCTCCTGCGGGGGCTGATGAATGTCCGCGCCCCGATGCCCATCGGTACCGATTTTCTGACCGTGCAGGACGAATACCTGCAAGCGGAAACCGCCCGTAAGGGCATCACGGATGCCAGCACCCTCTCCCCCATCCAGCCGGGGCTGTACCTGTGGCAGGGGGACATCACCACCCTGAAATGCGATGCCATCGTCAACGCCGCCAATTCCGGCATGACCGGGTGCTACTGCCCCAATCACCGCTGCATCGACAACGCCATCCACACCTTTGCGGGGGTGGAGCTGCGGCTGGCCTGCGACGAAATCATGCAGCAGCAGGGTCACCCGGAACCCACTGGACAAGCCAAAATCACCCCCGCCTTCAATCTGCCCTGCAAGTATGTGCTGCACACCGTTGGCCCCATCATCCAGGGGCAGGTCACGGAGGCGGACAAAGCAGCGCTTGCCTCCTGCTACCGTTCCTGCCTGGAACTGGCGGCGGCGCACGGCCTGGAAAGCGTGGCCTTCTGCTGCATCTCCACCGGGGAATTTCATTTCCCCAACGAGCTGGCGGCGGAGATTGCCGTGGGGACAGTCAAGGAATTTTTAGCCCAGCAAACCAGCGTGAGAAAGGTTATTTTCAATGTTTTCAAAGATTTGGACAAAGACATCTACCGGCAGCTCCTCAGCGAAAATTGACCGGCTGAAAGCCGCCCTGGAAAGCGCCGATGCCGTGGTTATCGGCGCAGGCTCCGGCCTATCCACCTCGGCGGGCTTCACCTACAGCGGGGAGCGGTTTGAGGAGTATTTCTCCGATTTTTATGCCAAATACGGCTTTTCCGATATGTATTCCGGCGGTTTTTACCCCTATGAAACCCCGGAGGAATATTGGGCCTATTGGAGCCGGTATATCTACATCAACCGTTATATGAACGCACCGAAGCCCGTCTATGAAAACCTGCTTTCGCTTGTGAAGGGCAAAGATTACTTTGTGCTGACAACGAACGTAGACCATTGCTTCCAGAAGGCCGGATTTGATAAGCACCGCCTGTTCTACACACAAGGAGACTATGGGCTGTTTCAGTGCAGCGAGCCGTGTTGTGCGGAGACATTCGATAACGAGGAGATTATCAAAAACATGGTCATTGCGCAGGGCTATACGATTGAGCCGGACGGCACACTTACTGTGCCCGAAGTGCCCAAAATGACCGTACCGACAGCGCTTGTCCCGCACTGCCCCCATTGCGGACAGCCCATGAGCATGAATCTTCGGGCAGATGATACATTTGTTGAGGATGAAGGATGGCACATTGCCGCCGCCCGGTACGAAAATTTCCTCCACACCCGCGCCGGACAGCGCATCCTCTTTCTGGAACTGGGCGTGGGCTATAACACCCCCGGCATCATCAAATACCCCTTCTGGCAAATGACGGCAAAGAATCCCCATGCCGTCTACACCTGCATCAATCAGGGGCAGGCGGTTTGCCCGGGGGAGATCAAAGAGCAAGCCATTTGTATCAATGGGGACATCGGGGAAATTTTAATGCAGCTTCAAGGAAATCCTGATTAAATCAGCAAGAGACGGTTTAACTTTTGAGCCGTCTTTTGCTATATTGCGGTTAGGATATGCTAACCGTAATACCAGACACAGGAGGCTTGGCTATGAAAATTTTAGGGAAGCTCTGATTAAATCGGCAAGAGCTGGCAGCGAGGGATTTTGTTCCCAGGCAAAGGATGGAAAATGGCGGAATACTCTATGTATTTCCCATTTTTCATCCTGCGGCATGGGAGCAAAAGACCCGCTGTCCAGCCGCAGACAATTTATTCAGAGGTTCC
>CAKTJC010000054.1 GCA_934567355.1 uncultured Oscillospiraceae bacterium | reverse complement strand
GTATGATGTAGAATGTCAGAAAAGATGTTGCCTGCCCCTGCACTTTGTGCAGAAGAATTTATATTTGGGGAGAAATTTCACATGTCTGAATTTAATAATGCCACGTTAATGATTACCGGCGGCACCGGCTCGTTCGGCTCCACCGTTTTGAAGCACTTTCTGGATTCCGACTTGAAGGAAATCCGCATTTTCTCCCGCGATGAAAAGAAGCAGGACGACATGCGCCACGAGCTGCAAGCCAGGCACCCGGAGCACGCAAAAAAAGTCAAATTCTACATTGGCGATGTCCGCAATCCCCAATCCATCCGGGATGCCATGCCCGGCGTGGACTACATCTTCCACGCCGCCGCCCTGAAGCAGGTGCCCTCCTGCGAGTTCTTCCCCATGCAGGCGGTGCAGACCAACATCATCGGCACGGATAACGTGCTCCACGCCGCCATTGATGCCGGTGTCAAGCGGGTGGTCTGCCTGTCCACCGACAAGGCAGCCTACCCCATCAACGCCATGGGCATTTCCAAGGCCATGATGGAGCACGTCATTTACGCCAACGCCCGCGTGGCCGCAGAACGGGGCGGCACGACTATCTGCTGCACCCGGTACGGCAACGTCATGTGCAGCCGGGGCAGTGTGATTCCCCTCTTCATCGACCAGATTAAGGCCGGAAACCCCATTACCATCACTGACCCCAACATGACTCGCTTTCTCATGAATCTGGACGAAGCGGTTGACCTGGTGATGTTCGCCTTCCAGCACGCCAACCCCGGCGACCTGTTCATCCAGAAGGCGGATGCCTCCACCATCGGCGACCTGGCAAAGGCCGTCCAGCAGCTCTTCGGCGATACCGGCACCAACATCATCGGCACCCGCCACGGCGAGAAGCTGTACGAAACTCTGATGACCTGCGAGGAACGCCTGCGCAGCGAAGACATGGGCAACTATTTCCGGGTGGCCGCAGACAACCGCGACCTGAACTATGACAAGTTCGTGGTCAAGGGCGAGGTTCACACCATGAGCGAGGACGCCTACACCAGCCACAACACCAACCGGCTGGACGTGGAGGGCACGGTCAAGAAAATCATGACCACGGAGTACGTCCGCAACGCCCTGGCGGGACTGCCCAACTTCTGAGGTGCGCCATGAACATTCTCGTCACAGGTGCCAAGGGCATGGTGGGAACCGCCCTGTGCAATAACCTGAAAACCATTCGGGACGGCAAAAACAAGACCCGCCCCAACCTGCACATCGGAGAAATTTATGAATATGACCTGAGCTCCACCCCGGCGGAGCTGGACGAATATTGCCAAAAGGCAGACTTCGTGTTCAACCTGGCAGGCGTGAATCGTCCGGAGAACCCGGAAGATTTCATGAAAGGCAATTTTGGCTTTGCTTCTGACTTGCTGAACTGCCTGAAAAAGCACGGCAACAAGGCAACCATCATGCTGTCCTCCTCCATCCAGGCCACTCTGGCCGGACGCTTCGGCAACAGCGAATATGGCCGCAGCAAAAAGGCGGGTGAAGAACTGTTCTTTGACTACGCCGCAGAAACCGGGGTCAAGGTTGCCGTCTACCGCTTCCCCAACCTGATGGGTCACAGCCGCCCAAAGTACAACAGCGCCGTTTCCACCTTCTGCTGGGCAGTTGCCAATGATGAGCCGTTCACCGTCAACGACCCCAGCACGGAACTGGAACTGCTATACATTGACGACCTGGTAGAGGGCATGTTCGACCTGTTGGAGAGCAAGGAGCAGCACTGTGAATTTGACGGCGTAGAAACTGTCCTGACAGCGGATGGCCGCTATTGCTGTGTCCCCGTGACCCACAAGGTCACGTTGGGTGAGATTGTGGCGCTGCTGCAAGAATTTAAGGCACAGCCCACCACCCTCCTGATGCCCAGGATGCCGAATGGCTCCTTCGCCAAGAAGCTCTATTCCCTATACCTGACCTACCTGCCCACGGACAAGTTCAAGTACCCCCTCAAAATGAATGTGGACAGCCGCGGTTCCTTCACCGAGCTGCTGCACACCGCCGACTGCGGGCAGGTTTCCATCAACATCAGCAAGCCGGGCATCACCAAGGGACAGCACTGGCACAACTCCAAATGGGAACTGTTTATTGTGGTGGCCGGACACGGGCTGATTCAGGAGCGGAACATCAACACCGGCGAGACGGTGGAATTTGAGGTTTCCGGCGACAAAATAGAAGCCGTCCACATGATTCCCGGCTGGACACACAACATTATCAATCTGTCCGAGACAGAAAATTTGGTAACGGTCATGACCTGCAATGAGATTTTTGACCCCAACCACCCGGACACGTTCTTTGAACCGGTAGAGGAGAAAACCAATGGCTGATTACAGTAAGATTTCTTTCAAGAACAACGGCAAGCTGAAATTGCTTATCATTGTGGGCACCCGGCCTGAGATTATCCGGCTGGCTGCCGTCATCAATAAAGCCCGGAAATATTTCGACGTGATTCTGGCGCACACCGGCCAGAACTACGATTATAACCTCAACGGCGTGTTCTTCCACGATTTGCAGCTGGAAGACCCGGAGGTTTACATGGATGCCGTGGGCGCCGACCTGGGCGAAACCATGGGCAATATCATTGCGGAGAGCTACAAGCTGATGGTGGCCATCCAGCCGGATGCCGTGCTGGTGCTGGGCGATACCAACAGCTGCCTGAGCGTTATCGGTGCAAAACGGCTGCACATCCCCATTTTCCACATGGAAGCGGGCAACCGCTGCAAGGACGAGTGCCTGCCGGAGGAGACGAACCGCCGCATTGTGGACATCATCTCCGATGTGAACATGGCCTATTCCGAGCACGCCCGCCGGTATCTGGCGGACACCGGCCTGCCCAAGGAGCGCACCTATGTCACCGGCTCCCCCATGGCCGAGGTGCTGCACCAGAACCTGGCGAAAATTGAAGCCTCTGACATTCACGCCCGCCTGGGCCTCACCAAGGGTAAGTATATTCTGCTGTCCGCTCATCGGGAGGAGAACATCGACACAGAGAAGAACTTTCTCTCCCTGTTCACTGCCATCAACAAAATGGCGGAAAAATACGATATGCCCATTCTGTACTCCTGCCACCCCCGCTCCAAAAAGCGGATTGAGGCCACCGGCTTCCGGCTGGACAGGCGCGTGATTCAGCATGAGCCCCTGGGCTTCCACGATTATAATTGCTTGCAGATGAATGCGTTCTGCGTAGTGTCGGACAGCGGCACGCTGCCGGAGGAGAGTAGCTTCTTCACTTCCGTCGGCCACCCCTTCCCTGCCGTGTGCATCCGCACCAGCACCGAGCGCCCGGAGGCGCTGGATAAGGGCGACTTCATCCTGGCCGGTATCGACGGCGATCACCTGCTGCAAGCGGTGGACGTAGCCGTGGAGATGAATAAGAACCGTGACCTGGGCATCCCCGTACCGGATTATACGGACGAAAACGTGTCCGATAAGGTTGTCAAAATCATCCAAAGCTATACCGGCGTGGTCAATAAGATGGTGTGGAGAAAATGAAACAGTGCAGTGCGCTTGAAGCATGAATAAACGTGAAATTGCATAAAAAAGCAGCCATGATCGTGGAGCTGATGCTCCCGGTCATGGCTGCTTTTTGCGGGAAGTGCAAGCTTAGCTTATTTCCCGGCATCGGAGTTTTTTGATGCAATTCTCCAAAGGGTTGTGCGGCTGATGCCTAGGCGTTTGGCTGCATTGGTTTGGTTTCCACTGCACTCCGTTAAGACGCGCTGCACAATATCAGCGGTCATCTCTTCCAGTGTACGGCTAATATCAAATCGATTTGCGACCATTTCACCGGTGACGCTTTCTACGATGGGCGAGACATTTTCCAGCTGCAAAATACGATGAACACATTCAAACTGTATGATGGAATCTTCGGATGCGGAGGCCAGTTCATTGAGCACACGCTTTAGCTGCGCATGATTGTACGGCCAGGAAAAAGATTTCATCAGAGCTGAAGCATTTGGCTCCATCCCGATGATCTCATGAGACTGTGTGATGTTAAGACGGTTTAAGTATAGCGAGATCATTGCGGGTATCAGTTCCGACTGTGCTCGCAGGGGCGGAACGGTTAATTTTTGATATTGGAAGGAATTGATATAATCGGACGCAATGGGGGAGAGAGGGTGACCCGAATCGCAGGAATAGGAAAAAATGATACGATTTCGCTTGCATACATCCATGGAGTTGATTGCCCCAAACATCAACCTTGTACCTTCATCGGATAGGGTATGTATATTTGAAATGTACACAGTGTTATTGGAGTGCACAAGCGGGGAATTGTGACTATTCAGCAGAAAATCCCACGATTTGCTGTTAAGCAGGGCGCAGTCAATGGAGATCATCGGATGATTGGTATATGTACTGCGCGAATAAAGATAAATCGCGATATGATCCTTTTCAACACCCGGTTCGCCAAGAATTAGAACTGGGTGGGAGATCTGAAGTGTTGTTGCAAGTCCGCTTTCAAAATTTGGGATGGAACCGGAGATGAAGTGCAGGGAGTCCTCCAGGCACTGGACAGCTTCAGAAAGCGAATAGTAGGTGATCCCAAATCGTTTTGAGGGGATGGTGTTTCTGCTGCGATTTAGATAAAAGGTTGTGTATGGTTTGTTATCAACGGAGAAACGCTGGGCTTTAATGCTGTATAGGGAGGAATTCAGACTTTTTACAAGCCTTGTCGATTCAAAAGCGTTGCAGCTTGGAATCTCCTTGAGCAGCATCTGAATGACTTCGTCCTTATCATCGGATTCAAGTGTAGAGAAATACAGATCTGCATTCTGATCAAACACGACGGTCTCGTTTGACTGTGCTCCGATTATTTCACGAAAAAAATGATTCTCTATCTGAAGCCGTTTGACATTTCTGCACAGCACGATCGCATCGTCAAAGGCGCGAGAGATACTTTCCTGACTGGACGTTATCAGGATTGCGTTCAGTCCGACGCTTCGGGCATTGAGACTTGTGACAGTATCGCAGATGATCGTGTCGTAACCTTTGGCAGCAACGGAATTGAGAACCTGATAAACCTCGTCCTCGCGGTGAATCGTGAAGGCTCGTAGCGGAATACCGGTCAATTCTGAAAGAAGGCCGGCGCTGTTTGTAATGCTTGGAAAACCAACAATTGCACGCTTCGTGGAGGCGGACTTTGCCAGATGGAGCGTGCGAAGAATGTCATACTCAGAAATCAAAATGTCAATAACGGGGAGCGGGACGATTTCGCGAATAAGCTGTGCCGTGCCGCCGCGGGAAATAATGACATCGTAATCGGCGTGAAAATGATTTTTTGCCATCTCGACACCCTTTTGAAGATCTCCAACTACGACATCCAGATGAATTTCTGGATATTTCGATTCTGCGATCTTTGTCATCAGCGACCGCATCCCTTCGTATGGCGCTACGCATAGAACCCTGATTTTTTCCACAAAGTCACCAGCCTTATTTCATTTAGAAACATTGTATTATAAAAATTAGAAATGGTCAAGAAAAAAGAAGAAAAAAGGAAACGAAAAATAAATCCGTTATAAAATGAAACGAATAGACTCTGAATCGTGAAAGAAATTTCTATGTGTGAGGCCGAGCTGCTGCTGAATTATCTACCGTACAACTGTTCTGATAAAAAACAGTGCACTGTTTGGATCAACTTGAGGTGTGTTGCCTTGGAGAAAGTGAATTTCAGCTGTTGTTCTGCATGGAAATATGAAAAAAACAGTCGAATGATTGTTTCAAATTAAAACGATATTGATAGAAATTACAAAAATTAGAGGTGTTTCAAAGTGGAACAGAAAAAGAATCAAGTTAGATTGCGAATAAGGCCTCATCAATATACACTACTTTCAGCATGAGGGAACAGATAATTTGTAAAATGTGACGAATGACATGGTGGAAAATGACAGAGAAAGGAGGAGAACTTACTGTTAAAGTGCTTAATTATTGCGGATGATTTTACGGGGGCGGTTGACACAGGCGTACAGTTTGCAACAAAGGGAATGAAAACGCGCGTGGTTATCGCACCGGACGGAAACATCGGGCTTCAGGCTCCAATTCGGGATGGCACAGAAGTTGTTGTCGTTGATACGGAGACAAGACATGCACCCCCGGATGTGGCGTATCGGGTTGTATATTCTGTAGCGCAAAAGGCAGCAGCACACCAAGTAGAGCACCTCTTAAAAAAGACGGATTCCGCGTTGAGAGGCAATATTGGAAGTGAGCTTGCCGCAGTCCTGGACGCATCGGGGAAAGAATGTCTTTCGTTTATCCCTTCTTTTCCAAGAATGGGGCGTACGACAAAGGACGGAATTCAGTACATTTCAGGAGTTCCGGTTGCGGACAGCGTGTTCGGGAAGGATCCGTTCGAGCCTGTGGCGCATTCATACATCCCGGATATTATTGCGTCGCAATCGAGTATAAAAACAATTTCTGTGCCCTTCGAAAAAGCAAAAATTCAGTGTGATTCAGGGAAATGCATACGGATCTACGATGCCCAAAGCAATGAACAGATGAATGAAATCGTTCATTTCCTTCAGGCGCAGGGAAGATTACATGTAATGGCAGGCTGCGCTGGTCTGGGAGAGGTTTTGCCGGCTTTCATCAGCCCGAAGAGGAAAGAAAACCCAATACCGCCAATCAATAAAAGATTCCTTGTTGTATGTGGCAGCCTGAATGAGATAACAAAAAAACAGCTTGATTATGCGCAGCGGCATGGTTTTGCGAGGATAACGCTGCATTCCGAGCAGATTCTGCAGCCGGAGTATCTGGAATCCGCACAGGGGCAGCAATTTATGCAGGAGGTATGGCAGCTTGTCAAGAACTGTGAGAGAGTGATCATCGATACTAATGGTCAGATCAATTGCAACGGGACAGTGCAATACATGAATGAGAGCGAAGGCCACCCCGATGAGGTCAGAGCGATGATTTCGGATTGCCTTGGAAAAATTGTTAAGAAGCTGATCGATATGGGAATGAAAAATTCGATTCTTCTGACGGGTGGGGATACGCTCCTGGGCTTCATCCAAAATACCTCTTGCAGAGAGATTGTCCCAATCTGTGAACTGGCATCCGGAACGGTTCTGTCGAAGTATGTGCTCGCAGATATGGATTGCTACGTTTTTTCCAAGTCTGGAGGCTTCGGCAAGGAAAGCCTTCTGTGGGATCTGGCAGAGTGCATCAGTCAGGGAAACCTCTGTAAATAGGCGGAGACAAAACCAAACGGAAGGGGCTGCAATGCGAAATACCCGTAATGGCGCGGACGTATCAATGAAAGGAGAGTTGTTAGGGGCGTTTTATTTCCGAAGAAAGAGAAAATAAAAATAAAAAAATGGAGGAAAAAATATGCAAAGTCGAAAATGGATGTGCCTGGTTCTGGTGCTGGTTATGCTGCTGACAATGGTGGCGTGTGGTAAGAGTGATGACAAAACGAACGAGGTTACAAACGCGCCCCCGGTTGCCGATTCTTCCGGCGACAGTACTACTGCTCAGGAAGATGTAAAGCCCACAGACGCCGAGCTTCAAAACGCGGTTTCCGGCGCGCAGCATCTGAGCGCATTTACCCGCAACGGGAAGGTTGTTGTGAATGCGGCATGCACCCAGAATATCACGTCACTGGATACAATGCAGGGTCAGTCTGGTGGGCAGACCATGTGCATGTGGGATATGATTTATGAGCGCCTGCTGACGTGTGATGAAAACGGTGACCCGATTGGCCAGCTTGCCACCAAGTGGGAGACCAATGATGACTACACGGAGTGGACGTTCTGGCTGCGCGAGGGAGTGTATTTCCATAATGGTGAGCTCTTTGATGCATATGATGTGGAAGCAACCATGAATCGCGCGATTGCAGGTCAGGGAACTTATTCTCAGGTGACCGGGCTTTGGTCCGTGATGGATCATGTGGAGGTCATTGACAACTACACAGTTAAAATTTTCTTCCGCAGTACATATGCAACTCCGTATGACAGCTGGTGCCATACCATGCCGATTCTGGAGGATAAAGCGCTGAGCGAACTGGGCGACAGCTATTTCTTTGATGGATACTGCTACGGAACCGGGAAGTGGAAGTTCAAGGAATTTGTGGACGGCGCATATATTTCTGTCACCCGCAATGATAATTACTGGGGCGGAAATACATCCAATGTGGATGAATTCAGCCTCTACTTCATTACGGAAGGCTCCGCAATCGTAACCGGTATGCTTTCCGGCGAGATCGATGCCTGCAACCGCCTTGGTGCGGATTTGATGAGCATGTACGATGGATATAATGAAATTTCTCTGGGCAAGGTTTCCACAAACTCCATCGTGTTTGTCGGACTGCAGTGCGGCGAGGGACATCCGTTTAACGATGTAAATGTTCGCAAGGCATTCTCCTACGCCATTGACCGCCAGCTGATTGCCGATGCCATTATGGGCGGCGGTAATGGCATTGCAAGCTGGATTCCTGTCGGCGCGTATGGCTACAGCGATGAATTTGAGCCCATTTATGATCCCGCACAGGCAAAGGAGCTTCTGGAGAACAGCTCGTACAAGGGCGAAGAAATTATCATCTATGTGAACACTGCAGTTACCAACGGTGAGGCGATGATGCTTACCGTGGCAGACATGGCCAATGCAATCGGATTTAACATCAAGCTTCAGATGGTGGAGCAGGCTTTCGTAACCGATGTGCGTTCCACCGGTGAGTATGATGCATATGTCGTTACCTGCTCGTACAATTCCAAGGATGTCGGTTCAACCTACAAGAGCCGTTTCGGCAACCCTGGTCATCACCACAATTATGACAATCAGGAACTCTATGATTTAATTGAAGAGATCCAGACCGCATCCGGCACGGAAAAGCGGACGGAGATTCTCTATAACATCCAGAAGATTATGTTCGACGAAGTTGCCCCTGCAGTGCCCATTCTCACCATGCAGTACAACAATGCTGTCCGTGAAGGACTGGCGGGATACCGCTTTGACCAGTACGGAATGTACTATTACACGGACATCTATATTCAGTAAATCCGTTGCGATTCAAAAAACTAACCGGCGCACGGGAAGCAGAGGGCATTCTGCTTCCCGTGCCGGGGGCTATCTGAAAACTGGCGATACGCCCAACCCAAAAGTAAGGGGGATACCACGTAAATGTTCAAATACATTCTTAAGCGCCTTGGAGCGACGGTCATCGTTGTATTGGTCGTATCGCTTATTGCTTTCTTCCTTCTGCGTCTGGCACCGGGCAATCCGGCACGGATGATGCTGCCGGATGATGCGACCGAAGAAGAAATTGCTGCAATGGAGGTCAGGCTCGGTCTGGATAAGTCGGTATATTTGCAGTATTTTATTTGGTTCGGAAATGTGCTTCGTGGGGATTTCGGCACGTCGATCAACTATTCAAGACCCTGCATTTCGGTCATTTTGGAGCGCCTGCCCAATACGCTCTTTATGGCGCTGATGGGCAGTATTGTGGCAATCATCATCGCAATTCCACTTGGAATCATTGCAGGCGTCCACCAGGGAACCGGCCTGGATCTTGGGTGCATGTTCTTTGCGCTGATTTTCCAGTCCATGTCCACTGTTTGGCTGGCAGTTTTTTTGGTACTGGTTTTTGCGGTGAAGCTGCATTGGCTTCCGGCGTTCGGCGTCGGCGGCTTTAAGTATGTGATTTTACCTGCGCTGACCATAGGACTGCCGCAGGCGGCAAGTACCTGCCGAATGGCACGCTCTGGCATGGTTGATGTTTTGAGGGAGGACTATATTGTTGCAACAAGAGCACGTGGCATTCGCGACAGTGTCATCAACGTAAAATATGCATTCAAAAATGCGCTGATTCCCGTCATTACCCTCGTTGGCGGCTCCGTCGCGGCCTATTTGGGCGGCGCGATCGTTACAGAACAGATTTTTAACTGGCCTGGTATGGGACAGCTGATGAGTATGTCAATTAATAACCGTGATTATCCCATGGTGCAGGCGATTCTGCTGGTAACCGCAACGGGAATAGCGCTGGTTCATCTGGCAATCGACCTGATCAATTCCGCAGTGGACAGACGCATTGTCCTTTCAAGCAAGTAAGGAGGATCACATGGATAAAAAAATAATGTTCAAAAGAATGCTTCGCAGCAAATTCTTTGTGATTGGCTTCTGTGGCTTCCTTGTGCTGGTGTTCCTTGCGATTTTTGGACCGAAGCTCGTGGACTATGACCCCTATACGACCTCTCCGCTGGAGCGCTTCGTTGCGCCGCAGTGGTTTGCAAATGGCGGATCCGGCCACATCTTGGGTACCGATCAGGTTGGTCGGGATGTCCTTGCCAGACTGCTGACCGGCGCCCGGTTCTCACTGGGTGTGGCGTTTGTGGTGGTTATCTTTACAACAATTATCGGTGTGGCGATGGGATTGATTGCCGGTTATTTTGGCGGAACCATTGATATGGTGATCATGCGCCTGTGCGATGCGCTGTCAGCCATACCAACGCTGATGTTGGCAATTGCGGTTTTGGCAGTGCTCGGTATCAGCACAACGAATCTAATTATTGTAATGGTTATTTCCCGCTGGGTTGGCTATACGCGCATGGTGCGAAATAATGTCCTGAGCATTCGAAATCGTGAATACATTCAGGCATCCAAGGCGCTGGGTGCAAAATCCGGACGCATTCTTATCAAAGATGTCCTGTTGAATATTACAACACCCTTGCTCATCCAGTTCAGCCAGCAATTCGGTGCGATTATTATGCTGGAAGCGTCGCTGAGTTTCCTGAATATGGGCATTCAGCCCCCTGCGCCCAGCTGGGGCGGAATGATTTCTGCGGGGCGCAGCTACATCGCCACACATCCCTGGGTGGTTGTCGCACCCGGCTGCTTCCTGATGTTCTCTATATTGACCTTTAACTTCCTTGGCGACGGACTGAGAGATGTCCTCGATGTCAAGCGAACCTGAGAGTCTGGAGGAGAGACAGTATGGGAAAAGAACTTTTACTTGAAATCAAAGACCTGAAGGTGGAATATGTTACCGAGCGTGCCCGATGCTATGCGCTTAACGGGGTGAACTTACAGATCCACAAGGGAGAGTCCATTGGCCTTGTCGGCGAATCCGGCGCAGGAAAAACCACGACGGCGCTTTCCATTCTGAACCTGCTGCCGAAGGATGTCGGTAAAGTTACGGGCGGCAGCATCACGTTTGATGGCAGGGATATTTTCAGCATGCCCAAAGGTGAATTGGAGGAAATCCGCGGCGACCGCATTGCCATGATTTTCCAAAATCCTTTGACGGCGCTCAACCCCACGTTTACGGTGGGCGAGCAGATTGCAATGGTGCTCCGCCGCCACCGCGGTATGAAGCGGAAACAGGCAAATGAGGAGGCAGCGAAGCTCCTGGAGCGGGTTGGCATTGCCGGATACCGCATCAAGAATTACCCGCACGAATTCTCCGGCGGAATGCGGCAGAGAGTCGGCATTGCGGCCGGTCTGGCGTGCAATCCGGCGCTTTTAATTGCGGATGAACCGACGACCGCTTTGGATGTTACGATTCAGGCGCAGATCCTGGAGCTGATGAAGGAACTGCAAACGCAGATGGATACCTCTCTGCTTATGATTACCCATAACCTGGGGATTATTTCCGAGTTGTGTGAGCGCGTCGCGGTGATGTATGCCGGAAGAATCATTGAATATGGAACCGTCCGGGAAGTATTCAAGTCCCCGATCCATCCCTATACCAGGGGGCTGCTTGGCGCGCTTCCCAATCTGGATGAAAAGAGAGACACGCTCTTCACCATTCCGGGTAATATCGCAAATGCGCAGGATCTTCCGTCCGGCTGCTGTTTCCATCCCCGGTGTGAGCATTGCACGGAAAATTGCAGAAACGAATATCCCGGGACGGTGGCCATAAATGAAAACCACATTGTCGCGTGTCATCACTGGCAGGAGGTATGATTGATGGAAGAGAAAAGAGTCCCTCTGCTTGAAGTTAAACACCTGAAGAAATATTACCATATTGGAAAAGGGAAGGATCTCCATGCGGTGGATGACGTTTCTTTTGAGGTATACCCCGGTGAAACGTTGGGCCTGGTAGGAGAATCCGGCTGTGGAAAAAGCACCGTTGGAACGGTCATTACACGCCTGAACCCGCAGACCGGCGGTGAGCTCCTGTATCAGGGCAGGGACGTTTTCAAGGCGGATAAGCAGGAAAGCTTTGAGCTTCGTAAGAAAATACAGATCATCTTCCAGGATCCGTATTCCTCGCTGAACCCAAAGCGAACGGTAAAATCCATCCTGAGCGAGGCCTACGAGATTCATCATATTGGAGCGAGCAAGCAGGAACGTGAGGAGAAAATAAAAGCGCTTTGTGACGAGGTCGGTATTTCGCAGAGCCTGCTCAATCACTATCCTCACGAGTTGGATGGCGGAACAAGACAAGTCGTCGGAATTGCCAGGGCGCTGTCGCTGAATCCGGAATTTGTGGTCTGCGATGAGCCGGTTTCCTCATTGGATGTGTCCGTTCAGGCGAAAATCATTAATCGCCTGATGGAGATGCAGAGAAAGCGCAATATTTCCTATTTGTTTGTTTCGCATGACCTTTCCGTCGTGCGGCATATTTCGCACCGCATCGCAGTTATGTATCTGGGGCAGATCGTCGAGATCGCCGAAACCGACCAGATATTTGAAAATACACTCCATCCATACACCATTGCACTGCTGTCGGCAATTCCTCGTGTCGATGTGGACAAGGCAGTGAACAGGATCGTCCTTAAGGGAGATGTGCCAAGTCCAGTCAATCCAAAGCCCGGCTGCCGTTTTGCCCCTCGCTGCTGGATGGCGCGTCCGGAATGCAGCGAAAAAACGCCGGAATTGACCGAGGTGGAACCGGGACATTGTGTTGCCTGCCATTTTGCATGCGAATCCCGGCAGCTTATGTCCGCAGCCGCGCACATTTCAATTCGTAAAATGGATTGAAAAGAGTGAAAAACAATGTATAAGGAGGGCTTTCCAAGTGTATAAAGTTGCAGTATCCAGGGCGCTTTCCCCGTGGGGAACGGAGTATTTAGGCCGTATTGCCGAAATCGTGGAGCTGAATACAACAAATCTGGATGAAATTATTGAGAAGTTAAAGGATTGCGATGCGCTTATCAGCCGTGGAATGAAGTCCGATGCTGAATTTTTCAAGCGCATGGCAGCAGAAACCAAATGCCGTGTTTTGGCACGACATGGTACAGGACTGGACGCAATCGATTTGGATGCAGCTACGGAGAATGGAATTGCTGTGACGTTTGCGCAGGGAGCCAACGCGCGCTCCGTTGCGGAATACGCGGTATCCCTGATTCTGGCTTTATATAAGAAAATTCCGCAGACGAATGCCAAGGCACATGCAGGCGCAGG
Source organism: uncultured Oscillospiraceae bacterium (assembly GCA_934567355.1). Lineage (GTDB taxonomy): Bacteria > Bacillota > Clostridia > Oscillospirales > Oscillospiraceae > Faecousia. Next base: position 20 of record CAKTJC010000054.1, on the reverse strand, counting down.
ATGTTTCCCCTATGTGGAGC
>CAKTJC010000053.1 GCA_934567355.1 uncultured Oscillospiraceae bacterium | reverse complement strand
AGCAAAGGACGCTCCTTTGGATTCCAATTTTGACAACACCGCTCATGCGCTGATGCTGGTTCCCGGCGTATTCCTGAAGCTTCTGGTGTGGATCCTGAAAACGCTGGATTATTTTGGAATGCTCCCCAAGTTTCTTCTGGAGATCAGCCCCTTCCACGGCAGCATTTTCTTCACCTCCATGGGAAGTTTGGGAATTCCGCCGATTTACCATCACCTGTATGACTTTGGAAATATGCCTGTATTTGGCTCTTTCGGCTGCAAGCGAAAGGCCATCGAGGTGCTGGAAGACGGCACTGTGGTGCAGAAGAAATACGTGGACTTCAAATTTACCATGGACGAGCGGATCGTGGATGGCTACTACTATGCCACCTTCTTCAAGCATTTCCGCCGTCTGATTGCCAACCCCGAAGTGCTGGACACGCCTCCCGAGGAAGTGCGCGCCGACATCGACTGAGGCAGAAATATGCTGGATTCAATTTTAGCTGCTCTTTCTTCAGAGAATCCCTGGAGAAAAGACGTGCAGTACTTCGATACCATTACATCCACCAATGACGTTTTGAAGCTCTTGGCCGCCCAAGGTGCGCCGGAGGGAACCTGCCTGATCGCCGGGAGTCAATCCGGCGGGCGGGGACGTCTGGGGCGCAGTTTCCTTTCTCCGCCGGAAGCAGGCGTTTACATGAGCGTGCTTCTCCGCCCAAAATGTACACCGCTGGAACTGATGCATCTGACCTGTGCCGCCGGATGTGCCGCCTGCGATGCCATTCAGTCTGCCATGGGGTTTCGCCCGGGCATTAAATGGATAAATGACATCGTATACCAAAAGCGGAAGCTTGCAGGGATCCTGGTGGAAATGGGTCTGGCGCCGGATGGAACGGTCAGCTACGCAGTCATCGGCATTGGGATCAACTGCAACCAAGATGAAACCGACTTTCCGCCTGAGATTCGTTCATTTGCCGGTTCCCTGAAAATGTCTGCTGGGGTACCGGCGAACCGTGCAGTGGTCGCCGCCAGGATGGTGGACGCCTTCGCGCAGATGAATGCCCGCCTTTTGACGCATCAGGCCGACACATTAGCGCAATACCGAAGGGATTGCGTTACCATTGGTAAGAATGTCAACGTAGTACGCAGCGAATGCTCCCGCTCCGGAAAAGCGCTGGATGTGGATGACGCCGGTGCACTGGTGGTGCAGTATACGGATGGAGCCATAGAGCATGTAAATTCCGGCGAAGTCAGCGTCCGGGGGTTCTACGGCTATGTATAGATATAAAGGCAGTTCTGCACAAATGCGTCAACGAGACTTCTGCGTCATTTCTTACGTTTCAGGAGTGGGAGATGAATCAAAGTAAATTCTCCGCTTTTGAAGCCCTAAACTACCAAAGGATTCCTCACCAGGCTCTCTTGCTGAATCATGCGGTGCTTCCTAAAATCTTTTTTACAATTTGGATGTTGCTTTTTTTACATTGATTGGATATACTATATTCACCTAAGAGGACAAACAAGGAGGTTCTTACAATGAAAAAGTTCAATACCTTTATGAAGGTCATTTCCGCCCTGGCTGCTGCGGTCGGCACCATTTACATCGTTGCAACCTATGGTGACAAGATCGTTGCATGGGCCAAGCAGCTGATGGGCTGCCGCGGTGCAGCCGCCACTTTCCACTTCACCACTTCCACCGAGCCTGAGGAAGCACCCGCACCGGCACCTGAAGCGCCTGCCGCTGAGGAAGCCGAGCCCACTCCGGAGGCTGCCCCCGCTGCTGAGGACCCCGAAGCTCCCGCCCAGAGTGAGCCTACCCCCGTTGCCAACGAAGAAGACTTTGAAGGCTGATTTTTACAGATGAAGCAGGAGGCTGCGGCCTCCTGCTTCATTTCTATGTGTGTCCAATATCCGTTAAAAATCCCGGAGAATATGTTCCAGCATTTCCACGCACTGCTCCATGTCCTCTACCGGAATAAATTCAAAACGTCCGTGGAAATTTTCGCCGCCGGTACACAAATTCGGGCACAGGAGCCCCTCGTAGGAAAGTCTCGCTCCATCGGTACCGCCGCGGATAGGTACCTCTTTCGGATCCATTCCGGCAGCCCTCATTGCATTCTTCGCCCGCTCGACGATCTCCATGTGCGGCAGGATGCACTGCTTCATATTGTAATAGCTGTCTTTGACCGTAAGCTCTACGGTTCCCTCTCCGTATTTCTTATTCAGGAAAGCAGCGGCAGCGGCCATTGTTTTCTTCTTCTCATTCAGCTTTTCCATGTCATGGTCGCGGAGAATGTATTCCAGGGTGCTCTGCTCCACCTCTCCTTCCATATGGGTCAGGTGAATAAAGCCTTCGTAGCCGTCGGTATATTCCGGCTTCTGTGCCTCCGGGAGCATGGCCTGGAATTCCATGGCGATATACATGGAATTTACCATCTTATCCTTTGCCGCACCGGGATGGATGTTTAGTCCACGGAAAACTGCTTTGGCACCGGCTGCATTGAAATTTTCGTATTCGATCTCACCTACGGTACCGCCGTCTGCCGTATAGGCATAGTCCGCGCCAAAGCCCTTGACGTCGAACAGATCCGCGCCCTGGCCAATTTCCTCATCGGGCGTAAAGCCGATTTTCAAAGTGGCGTGTCTGCCGCCGTTTTCTATCAAACGCTGGGCGGCAGTAAGAATCTCCGCCACACCTGCCTTGTCATCCGCCCCCAGCAGCGTAGTTCCATCGGTGACGATCAAATGCTTGCCCCGGCTGTTCTTCAGGATGGGATAATCTGTTTCCCGCAGATAAATCTTCTGCTCCCCGTTCAGCAAAATATCTTCCCCATCATAGGGCACAATTCTTGCCTTGATATTGGCGCCGGAGGCATCCGGTGCGGTATCCATATGTGCGATCAGACCGATCGTCGGGAGCTCAGGGTCTCCAGGCACAGTCCCGTAGACGTAGCCGTTGGCATCCATATATGCATCTTCGATTCCCATAGCTCGCATTTCGGCTGCCAGCTGCTGCCCCAGCAGCTTCTGCTTTTCCGTGGAAGGGCAGCTTTCGGATGCTTCGTCCGATTGCGTATCAAACGCCACATAACGCAAGAAACGATTGAATACGGTTTCCATTTTACACGCTCCTTATAAACGGAGCCGCCGCATTTTCGCGGCGGCTCTGAAACTTGAAATGATTATTTCTTTGCAGCGTTGACAAGCTCAGCAGTATCCTGAGCGATCATCAGCTCTTCGTTGGTGGGAATGACCCACACCTGAACGGTGGAATCCTCGGTAGAAATCTTTACTTCCTGACCACGCGCCTTGTTCTTCTCGGGGTCGATCTTCACGCCCATGAAGCTCAGATAGGAGCAAATGGCTGCGCGGGCATCCGCGTCATTCTCACCCACACCGGCGGTAAAGGTCAGCATATCAATGCCGTTCAGAGCGGCGGTGTACGCACCGACATACTTGGCGACCTCGTAATAGAACTTCTCCAGTGCAAGCTTGCAGTCCTCGTTGCCGGACTCGGCACCGGCACTCAGGTCACGGAAATCGGAGGAGACACCGGACAGCGCCAGAACACCGGACTTCTTATTGAGCATGGTCAGGCAGTCATCCACGCTCATGCCATACTTATTGCAGATAAACTGCACCACACAGGCGTCGATGTCGCCGGAGCGGGTGCCCATGGGAACACCAGCCAGGGGGGACAGACCCATGGAGGTATCCTGGCACTTGCCGTCCTTCACCGCAGACAGAGAAGAGCCGTTGCCCAGATGGCAGTTGACCATCTTAAAGTTCTTGGTGCCCATCAGCTCAGCGGCACGGCGGGCAATATACTTGTGGGAGGTGCCATGGAAGCCGTAGCGGCGGATATCATCGTTCTTGTAGTACTCGGTGGGGATCGCATAGCGGTAAGCCTTGGGAGGCATGGTCATGTGGAACGCGGTATCGAACACGGCCACCTGAGGCGTGTTGGGCATGACCGCCTGGCAGGCGCGGATGCCCATCAGGTTTGCGGGGTTGTGCAGGGGGCCCAGGGGGATGCACTTTTCGATGGCCTTGATGACCTCGTCATTGATGATGCAGGAGTCGGAGAACTCCATGCCGCCATGCAGCACACGGTGGCCGACAGCATCGATCTCGTCCACGGACTTGATCACGCCGTCCTCAGGATTGACCAAGATCTGCAGAACAGCCTCAATGGCCTCGGAGTGGGTGGGCATGGGGATATCCTTGACCACCTTCTTATCGCCGACTTTGTGGGTCAGACGGCCGTCGATGTAGATGCGCTCGCACAGACCTTTCGCAGACACATCGCCGGTTTCCGGGTTCATCAGCTGATATTTCAGGGAAGAGCTGCCGGCATTGATAACCAGAACGTTCATTGGTATTGCCTCCTAGATAATTTGATATTACAATTTTACGGAAAACATGGTATAATTTCCACAGCTTGAAATATTATAGTCTATTTCTCTCTTTTTCTCAACCCCTTAGACGAAATTTTTATATGAAAAGAGTATTCGAAAATGAAGACCGTTGGTATTATCTGCGAATATAACCCCTTTCATAACGGGCACCTGCGGCAGCTTCGGCTGATTCGGGAACATTACGGGCAGGATGCTGCCATTGTCTGCCTGATGAGCGGCAATTTCGTGCAGCGGGGCGCTCCGGCAATTTTGGACAAAACCATACGTGCAAAAGCTGCCGTCCTTTCCGGGGCTGACCTTGTGCTGGAGCTCCCGGTCGGGATCGCCCTTTCGTCGGCAGAGGGTTTCGCAGCCGGAGGGGTTGCCATTCTCTCCCGCTGCTGCGATGCGCTGTGCTTCGGCACGGAAACCATGAATGCGGACACTCTGCTTCAAACAGCTCAGGCGCTGCTTTCTCCCGCTTTTCCCCCGCTGCTGAAAGAAGCGCTTGCGCAGGGAAGCTCCTTTCCCACCGCCCGGCAGACAGCGCTTCGGAAAATGGGGTTGACCGGCGATTTTTCCAATCCAAACGATATTCTCGGCATTGAGTACACCAAGGCCATTCTGGCTCAGGAAAGCCGACTGGAGCGCTATCCCATCACACGGGAGGGCGCATACCATGCAGAAGAAGCAGCGCCGGACGCCCCCTCTGCCACGGCAGTACGGCAACAGCTTTTGTCCGACGGCGCTTGGCGCGATGCTGTTCCGGTCAATACGGCTGCGCTGCTGGAAGGCGCTCCGCTTCACACGTTGGAAGCCGGTGCACGTGCAATTGTTGCAAGGCTGCGTACCATGACGGATGCGGAATTCGCAGCTCTACCATATGGCTCAGAGGGCTTGTGGCGCAAGCTGATGAAGGCGTCCCGCACATGCTGTGATCTTCCTTCCATCATTGAGGCAACCAAATCAAAGCGCTATACGCGCACCAGAATTGACCGCATGATCCTGTGCGCCTTCCTGGGTCTGAAGCAGGAGGACATCGGGACAATTCCCCCGCTTATTCGTGTACTCGCCTTCACCGGCCGTGGGCGCGGCATCCTCCGAAATCACCCGGAATTCCGCAACGCCGGTGAGGAGGTTACGGAGGAAGAACTGCATCTGGGAAGCCTCTACGGGCTTTTCCGCATCAATGGTATTGAGCCGCCGGATATTGAAAAAAGAAGACGTGTTTTTTATCTGAAGGAGTAACTATGAAAAGAGCCATTTCCCTGCGTTCCTGCGCAGTTGCCTTCCTCAGTGCCGGTTTTCTGGCGTTTGGAATGTATCATGTCCACAGCGTTGCCGACATAACGGAGGGCGGCGTTTTGGGCGCAGTTTTGCTGATCCACCACTGGCTTCACATCTCCCCTGCCCTGTCCAGCCTTGTTCTGAACGCTCTGTGCTATCTCTTTGGTTGGCGCACCTTCGGAAAAAGCTTCGTAGTCTATTCCATTGCCGCCGCATTGGGCTACTCGGCATTTTATTTCGTATGCGAGCAGTTCCCGCCCATTTACCCGCAGATTGCCGAAATGCCCCTGCTTGCCTCGGTGGTTGGGAGCATCTTTGTGGGCGTTGGCAGCGGCCTGTGCGTGCGGGTCGGCGGTGCTACCAGCGGGGACGATGCCCTGGCTATGAGCCTGTCCAAGGTGACCAAAGTGCCCATCCAGTGGATTTATCTTATCAGTGATCTTGTGGTTCTGGTGCTTTCGCTGAGCTATATTCCGCTGAGCCGCATCGTCTATTCCCTGTTGACCGTCATTCTGTCCGGGCAGATTATCGGATTGCTGCAAAAGGGCAGCAGCGCCGCCAAGCAATGATGCATCAGGCAATATGTTTACGGCATATAAGCAGCCGGGTTTCCAAAAGCGGAAACCCGGCAAAAAAATGTGTTCTGGTTACAGGTGCAATACCCGATCCTTGATTTCCTGAGTGCGACCCTGGTTCCAATACTGGGTACCGATGTAGCCGCAGGTGCGGCGAGCCACATTCATCTTGCTCTGGTCGCGGTTGCCGCACTGGGGGCATACCCAAACGAGCTTGTTTTCATCCTCCTGAATTTCAATCTCGCCGTCGTAACCGCAAACCTGGCAATAGTCGGACTTGGTGTTCAGCTCAGCGTACATGATGTTCTCATAGATGAACTGCATCAGCTCCAACACCGCATCAATATTCTGCTGCATGTTGGGCACCTCCACATAGCTGATGGCGCCGCCGGGAGACAGCTGCTGGAATTCCGCCTCAAAGCGAAGCTTGGTAAAGGCGTCGATTTTTTCCGTGACATGTACATGATAAGAATTCGTAATATAGCTCTTATCTGTAATGCCGGGGATCATCCCGAAGCGCTTTTGCAGGCACTTGGCGAACTTGTAGGTGGTGGATTCCAGTGGGGTGCCGTACAGGGAGTAGTCAATATCCTCTGCCGTCTTCCACTCCAGGCACTTGTCGTTCATCTTCTGCATGACGGACAGCGCAAAGGGCTTTGCTTCCGCATCGGTATGGGACTTGCCGGTCATATACTTGACGCACTCATAAAGTCCTGCATAGCCAAGGGAAATGGTGGAATAGCCGCCATAAAGGAGCTTATCGATCGGTTCGCCCTTCTGCAGTCTGGCAAGCGCGCCATACTGCCACAGGATTGGAGCCGCATCGGAGAGCGTACCCCTCAGGCGTTCGTGACGGCACCGCAGCGCTCTGTGGCACAGCTCCAGGCGCTCATCAAATATCTCCCAGAATTTTGCCATGTCTCTGCCGGAGGACAATGCCACATCCACCAGATTCAAGGTAACAACGCCCTGATTAAACCGGCCGTAATATTTGGGCTTTCCGGGCTCGTAGTTCTTGGCTCTCGCCACATTGTCCCAGCCGTTGCCGGAGCGATCCGGCGTCAGGAAGCTGCGGCAGCCCATGCAGGTGTACACATCGCCGCTGCCCGGGGTCTCCCCTTTGGACAGCTTGTACTCTCTCATCTTCTTCTCGCTGATATAGTCGGGCACCATGCGCTTGGCAGTACACTGGGCGGCCAGCTTGGTCAGATACCAGTAGGGCGTGCCCTCCCGGATGTTCTCCTCCTCCAGCACATAGATGAGCTTGGGGAACGCCGGGGTAATCCAGACGCCCTTTTCGTTCTTCACGCCCTCGTAGCGCTGGCGGAGGGTCTCCTCAATAATCATGGCCAGGTCTTTCTTCTCCTGCTCGTTTCTGGCCTCGTTGAGGTACATGAACACGGTGATAAAGGGTGCCTGTCCGTTGGTGGTCATCAGGGTGACCACCTGATACTGGATGGTCTGCACACCTCTGCGAACTTCATCCCGCAGCCGGTCTTCCACCACCTTGGCAACCGACTCCTCAGAGGGCTGCACGCCAAATTCTTCCAGCTCCTTCATAACGCTTCTGCGAATCTTCTCCCGGCTGATCTGCACGAAAGGAGCCAGATGGGTCAGAGAAATGGACTGGCCGCCGTACTGATTGGAGGCAACCTGAGCAATGATCTGCGTGGCGATGTTGCAGGCGGTAGAGAAGGAATGGGGCTTCTCAATCAGCGTGCCGGAAATGACGGTGCCGTTTTGCAGCATGTCCTCCAGATTGATCAGATCACAATTGTGCATATGCTGGGCATAATAATCGGAATCGTGGAAATGGATGATGCCGCTTTCATGGGCAGCCACAACCTCCGGGGGCAGCAGAATGCGATTGGTAATGTCCTTGGAGACTTCGCCTGCCATATAGTCGCGCTGGACGGCGTTGATGGTGGGGTTCTTGTTGGCGTTCTCCTGCTTGACTTCCTCGTTGTTGCACTCGATCAGGCTGAGAATGCGGTCGTCCGTGGTATTGGACTGACGAAGCAGGCTGCGGGTATAGCGATAGGTGATATACTCCTTCGCCACCTCAAATGCGCCGTGCGCCATGATGGACTTTTCCACCAGATCCTGAATCTCCTCCACCGAGGGGCTGCGTCCCATCTCTTCACAGGCGACCTCCACCCGCTCGGAGATCCGCTGGATCTGAAGCGGGGTCAAGCGAACCTTTTCATCGGCAGCCGCGTTGGCCTTGGTAACCGCAGTATTGATCTTCTGAATATCAAAATCGACCTCTGTTCCGTTCCTTTTAATTATTTTCATGCAGGGCTCCTCCTTTCGCACGAAAGCATTCTGACGTGCACAGGTCACATTATATACTATATATTGTGGTTTTGTCAATAGCGGAACACAAAATATAGTATTGTGCCCAATTGGAAGCAAAATGTACCGAATTGAATTTTTTGAATTCTGACGTGCTGCGCGGAAGAATGTTCGGTTTTTTCAATTGAAATAAAAGAACCGATTGAAAACCGGGGAAGAATATAGTATAATCAAGAAACACGGTCTTTACATAATTCGGCTCATTCTTCCCCAAAAATGAAAGGAGTTTTTATGAAGAAAGCTTTTGGCACGCTCCCTGACGGAAAAGAAACTTTTCTATACACCATTTCCGGCGGCGGCGTTACCGCAACTGTGACGGATTTGGGTGCAACACTGGTAAACGTCTTTGTCCCCGACGCAGACGGCAACTGCGTGGATGTTGCACTGGGCTATGACGATGCCGCAGGGTATTTGAGCGGCACCAGCTTTTTAGGCGCAATCGTTGGTCGAAGCGCCAATCGCATCAAGGGCAGCCGGTTCTCCATCGATGGACGGGAATACAGTCTGACCCCCAATGAGCACACCAACAACCTCCATTCCGGCCCCAGCTTCTACAGCACCCGGATGTGGGCAGTTACTGCATGCTCCGACAGCGCCGTATCCTTCCATTTGGACAGCCCAAACGGCGACCAGGGCTACCCCGGCAATGCCTCCATTGACGTCACCTACAGCATGGATGAAACGGGCGGGCTGCACATTATTTATGATGCCGTCAGCGACCATGATACCATCTTCAACCTGACCAACCACAGCTACTTTAACCTGGCAGGTCAGAGCAGCACGGGTACCGCCATGGATCAGGTGCTGATGCTGCCCGCGCGTGTGTTTGCGGTAGCGGATACCAAGAGCATTCCCACGGGCGAGATGCGCAGTGTGGAGGGCACTCCCATGGATTTCCGCACGCCAAAGGCGATCGGCCGCGATATTGGGGAAGATTACGAGCCGCTGAATCTTCAGGGCGGATACGACCACAATTTTGAGGTGTTCTGCAATCCCTGCGCTGTACTGTCCGACCCCGTATCCGGCAGAAAGATGGCGGTGTATACCGATCTGCCCGGCGTCCAGTTCTATGCCGGAAATTTCCTGAACGAGACCGGCAAGGGCGGCGTTGTCTACGGAAAGCGCAGCGGAATCGCACTGGAAACCCAGTATTATCCCGATTCCATTCACCATCCCGAATGGGCGCAGCCGGTGACCAAGGCCGGTGAGAAATACCACACCGAAACAGTCTACCGCTTCTCTAATTAATTTAATTTCCCCTCTGCCCCGGCTTTGCCAGCCGGGGCATTTTTTCTGTGCGGACACGAAGGTGCACAGGAAGCGACGGAATGCATAAACTGTCTTATAAGCGGTTGCAGCTTATGCAAACACGTTTTCAGGAGGGATTCCCATGTCAGACCAATGTCAGGACACCCTGCGCTGCGATCCGGGCGATCTGCGCCAGGCCATGTCGATTCACACCCGAAAAATCACGGATTCCTGCCGTGACAAGGATTGTATTGAGGATCTGCCCGTCTATCTGACCACTGCCTCCCAGGCGCTTCTGGACAGCAGTGCCGGTACCAGAGTGCGGTGTGCAGAGCTGATCAGCACCTACATTGACGTTGAGCCCGTCGCCTTTGACCGTAACCACTACTGCATTGACGTCACCTTCTACTACCGCATCATCGCTGACACCATCGTTGGAGCCTCCCGTCCGGCGGTTCTGACCGGATTGGCTGTCTTTTCGAAGCGCGCGGTGCTCTGCGGCGAGGACAGCTGTGCGCACATCTATCGCAGTGACACGCGCCTGAACGCCCCCGACGGCTTGACCAGGAACTACGCCAATCGCCCCACCGCCGTGGTAGAGGTGCTTGACCCCATGGTGCTGGGTTCCAAGGTACGGGAGCTGTGCGACTGCGGATGTCGGGATTCCGCATCCCTGCAGGCGCCGGAGGCCATCCGGAATCTGTTTGACGAAGAGCTTTGCCTGAATCCCGAAAAGCGCAGGCTCTTTGTTACGCTGGGGCAGTTCTCCATCATCCGCCTGGAGCGGGATGCTCAGCTGATCGTACCCGTGATGGACTACAGCATTCCCACCAAGGAATGCTGCGACAACCCGGGCTGCACGGAGGATCCCTGCGAAATGTTCAGCCGCATTCCCTTCCCTGCCTCTCAGTTCACACCGAAGGGCTGCGACAGCAAAAAGGACGGAGCCTGCTGTAACGGAGGAGAAAACGGATAAAAAAAGTACCGGGGCGGCAATTTCCCGCCCCGGTGTTGTACTTATAAGGGTCGTCGATCCGGCGACCCTTACGCCATTTAACCGAATAGAGTTCAAAATTCGGGACTGCACGCATTGGTATTTCCAGCCAATCATCGAATAAATTTCCGGTAATCGTCGGTTTACTCTTAATTTTCCACCTTTCCAAAGCATATCGCCTATAATTAAAAAACAGCATCACAAATACGGCTTGATTATTTCCCAATTGGCTTCCACCGGTAAATTGCCGTCAACCGTCATGAGTGGACAGGCAAGCTGCTTCTGCCACCGGTCATGCATCGCCTTGCTGCGCATATGGATGTCCCCGTCATCATAATCGGATGCCCAGCAAATAAATTTCTCGTGATGTGCATACATATCGCCATCCGGGTCAAGCCGGCTGCCAAAGCGAGCTTTTTCCCTTGCCCGAAGTCGGGCAATTCTCACCGCTGTCGCCGTTTCCACCCGAATTGCCAGCGTAAACAGTGGAATAAGCTCGTCCCCCCAGTCCACGAGGGAGCCCGAAATCACCACTTTTTTCTGGGCCGCAATGTCACGCCGCATCAATGCCAGCCGTTCCGAAATTGGTCGACTGGTGGTGTATTGGGGATCCGTCGGCATCCAATAATAGTCGTCTGTGTCCATAAAAAAGCAGTCCATCCGGTCGGCAATAAATCTGCCAAGCGTTGATGTACCGGAGCCGGACGCTCCAAAAAGATGTATGACACACCGCTCCATTCTATCCTCCTGATACTATTTCCCTGATTAAAATGGTAATTTTGATCAGGGAGGTATCGCTTTACAACGCTGCCAGTTTTGCGATTTATAAGGAAAGAAATCGCAAAACACGTCTCATACAACAGCCAACAAGGGCACCGCTTGGGTAAATCGAAGCGGTGCCCTGTTGATCGAAATGGTTACATATCCACGTCCACATTGGGCATCTGCTTTGCCCGTTGCTCCTGGGACTCGGTGACGGCGAGGAATTTCATGCGGGTATCCTGCACTTCGTGCAGCGCCTGGGAAATGGTTTCCTCCGTGCGGCGCAGAGACTCCTCCATGTATTCGTTGCCTGCCTTGCGGATCTGATTGATCCGCTCCTGGGTCTGCGCGACCAGCTCCTCGCTGCGCTTTTTCGCTTCTTTGTAGATCTCTTCCTTGGAGATCAGCTCATTGGCCTGGTCGTTCGCCTTGCGCAGAATTCCCTCCGCCTCCCGGCGTGCCTGGCTGATCAGCTCATTGCGGGACTCCACAATGGTGCGGGACTGCTTGATTTCAGCGGGAAGCTGGGAAATGATCTCATCCAGAAGATCCAAAACCTTGTCCCGCTCCAAAATGCATTTGTCAGCGGCAAGCGGCATGGAACGGGCATCCTGCACCATATCATATAGGGTGCCGATAATATCTTCTGTGCTGTTGTTGCTCATTGTGAATCCTCCATTTTACTGCAAAGTTTTTTGCGAAAATCCGGGATAATTTCCTCCGGCAGGAAATCCGATAATTCCGCGCCATATTTTCCAAGCTCCTTTACCATGCTGGAGCTTAAATACATATATTGGCTGGCCGCCGTCAGGAACATGGTGTCCAGCTCCGGATTGAGCTTCCGGTTGACCAGCGCCATCTGGAATTCATTTTCAAAGTCAGAGCCGGCGCGCAGTCCCTTTACGATCACGCAGCTGCCCCTTCGCCGGGCGTAATCCGCCAAAAGCTCATTGGAGCAATCCACCTCTACATTGGGAAGATCTGCCGTCACCCGGCGGATAAGCGCCTCGCGCTCTTCCAGCGTAAACATGGGATTTTTCCCGGCGTTCACCATCACGCAGACGATCAGCCTATCAAAAATATTGGCGGCACGACGGATGATGTTCAGATGCCCGCTGGTAACGGGATCAAAGCTGCCGGGATAGATGGCTGTTTTCATAGTATATCCAACTTTTTCCTAATTTTTACGGTAAAGAGTCAGCAGAATTTTCCCGTATTTGTAATCTTTGGAGCGGGTAAAGCCCTGAAATTCCCAAGGAAGTTCCTTCCCCAAGGGACGCTCTGCTGCTATTATACCACCCTGCTGCAAAATGTCAATTTCTGTTATCCTTTTTATGGAATTTTCCAGAAAAACTTCCGCATAGGGAGGGTCGAGAAGAATTAGATTAAACTTTTCCCTGCATCGGTTCAGGTATTCGAGATAATCGCTTTGGACAACACGTGCATCGGATGCCAGATGCGTTTTTTCCAGATTGGTGCGAATCAGCTGGCAAGTCTCCCGCCTGGAATCCACAAACACAGCGGATGCCGCTCCCCTGCTCAGGGCTTCAATGCCCAGCTGGCCGGTGCCGCCGAACAAATCCAGGACTTTCGCGCCGGGCAGATCAAATTGAAGGATGCTGAACAGCGCCTCCTTCACTCGATCCGTGGTGGGACGAGTCAACATTCCATCGGGAGTATGCAGCTGCATTCCCTTTGCTTTTCCTGCTATAACACGCATGGAAATCCCCCTTCTGTCATGCTATTGTTCCGCTTCCCTGTGAAAATGCCGGTATACGGCATAAGCCGCGTCCTTTGGAAGCAGCCGCTCCAAATCCGGCAGGGACGCCTCGCCGATTGCCTTGATGGACTTAAACTGGCGCAGCAGCTCCTGCTTTCGCTTGGGACCGATCCCTTCGATTTCGTCCAGCTCCGAATAGCGCAGGCGCTTGCTGCGCAGCTGGCGGTGGTAGGTAATGGCAAATCGGTGGGTCTCCTCCTGAATATTACCCACCAGAGAGAAAATGGCCTGATTGGTGTCGATGGAAATCTCTTTCCCGTCCGTCGTCACCAGTGCGCGGGTGCGGTGGCGGTCATCCTTTACCATACCAAACACCGGGA
>CAKTJC010000052.1 GCA_934567355.1 uncultured Oscillospiraceae bacterium | reverse complement strand
CAAGCCGTTTGGAACAAGGCTGAAACGGTCTATGCCTACCGCGCAGACGGCAAAAATGCGCTGAGCTTGGACTATCGAAGCGCGGAGCTGTTCAAGCAGCGAGCGACGTTTCTCTATGAGGACGTGGGCGACAGCTATAAAGTACCATAATATCCTTTATGTCTCTGACTGACTTTCCTGTCAAATAAATAACAATAAATGCCGTTTACACACCACACACTTATCGAGGCGGTGAATTGGCTCTATCCGATACTTTGTTTAGAAAGAGTTAATTATACTTCTTACAGAACCACATTTCTGTTGCTAAGGGAAATGGGGGGTTCTAAGCTTAAGAGTATTATGACATTGATTGCTTGTCCACCCGCCCAGCTTTCTTGTCAGCGAAGAAAATGTTCTGGGTGCAACACTGCTCAGGAGGAAAAGAATACTGCCATCAATATAATATCTCCATTTGAGAAATAAGTTCTATTCTCCTGGCATGTCGCCCTCCCTCAAAGTCCGTGGTTAGAAAGGTCTCCACGATATGTTCAGCCAAGTTTATACCAATCATTCCGGCACCCAAGGCCAACATATTGGCATTGTTATGGCGGCGGGTCATCTCTGCGGAAAGCGGCTCCGAGCAAAGAGCGCAGCGGATGCCCTTTACCTTGTTGGCCGCAATGGAAATGCCGATGCCAGTGGTGCAGATGACAATACCAAAGTCACAGCTTCCCGAGGCCACCGCCTGGGCTGCCGCCTTGCCATATACCGGGTAGTCGCAGTTCCCCAGATTGTCGCAGCCGCAGTCCAGCACAGGATAGCCCTTGCTCTGCAAAAAGGCCTTGATGTGTTCCTTCAGTAAAAAGCCGCCGTGGTCCGATCCCAGTGCAATCATGAATTCATCTCCTCCGTTATTCTGTCAGAAGCTGAAGCGTTGTTACGCAGTCGGAAAAACTCCAGCACCTCACCATCCGGGCCGTAAACAAAGGCGTTGTGGACCTTCAGTTCCTGGGGCAGGGCCGGGAGATCCACATCCTGAGGGGGGAATTTTGCTTGTAGCACCATACTGTATTGCACGATAAAAGGCGTTGTCCACATCCGATACAGAAAAAGCCAGGTGGAACATGGCTCCTGCAGTTTTATCCCACGTATGATCACCTGGGGCACCGCCATGAAAAATTTCAAGAATGGTTCCGTTTCCTGTGTCCAGCATAGCGATGGATTCTGCCCCCTCCTGCCAGCGGGCAATGACCTGAAAGCCAAGGGCTTGAGTATAAAAGCGGATCGATCGTTCCAAATCTGAGGCCCGTAGAGCAATGTGGTGAATTCCGCAGCCGGGTAAAATATGATTTTCCAGCATTGTTTACTCTCCTTATGCGGGGCAGTCCATGTCATAGTCAATGACAATGCGGTGGTCGATGACCTGGCGCACAAAGTCCCGCACTGCAATGTGGCGAGGATCGTTGGTGTAATCCTCCAGTGCCTGCTTGCTCTCAAAGACCTGGTTGAGGGCCATCTCATAAAAGCGTGCCTCATTGTTGTAGTTAAGACCCAGCTCGACGCTGTGCACGCCGGGGATCTCTTTGCTAATGCGGCGGAAATGCTCTGCCATGATATGGGCGTTGGTGAGGCCATCCTGCTCCAGGGCATGGGGCTTCATGGAAAAGAATACAAGGTGACGGATCATAACAATTCCTCCTAAATGTAAGCATGGGTCGTCCTATGTTTAATGAAAAAAATAAAAAGCAAAGCTTTATATAATCCTTACTACTTTTTCGGAAACTTGTCAACACTTTAGGGGTGTTTTTCTAGAAAAACAAATGCTTTGTGATTTTAAATAAATTTAATGCTGTAAAAATAGGCAGGCTAACAAAATTAAACAGATCGCCTTGACAGCAGAAAATAAAGTGCTATACTCCAAAATGTAGGATGTTTGATGTTTTGGAGGGAGCAGATTGAGTTCAACAGTAGCCACGGTGCAGCGGATGCAGCCGGCCAATAACGGTACAGTAGTAGACAACGTACTCCATCAGATTCGAAACGCGATTTCCTCTGGGCGTTTTCGCAGCGGTGACCGCTTGCCCAGCGAATTTGAGCTGATGGAGGAACTGAATGTCAGCCGCAATTCTCTGCGTGAGGCCATGAAGATTCTCTCGGCCATTGGAATTGTGGAGATTCGCCGGGGCGACGGTACCTATATCTGCAATGAGGTAAAGCCAAGTTTTATTGACAGTGTGGCGTACAGCGTACTGCTGGAGAGTAGCAGCGCGGAAGAACTTATTGAGTTTCGTCAGACGCTGGATGAAGATGTGTTGCACCTGGCGGTTAAAAAAGCCAGCCAGGAAGACGTTCACCGCCTTCAGGAGTTCATTAACCAGATGCGAGCGAAGTTTACCAACGGTGAGATTGGTGCTGCGGCCAGGCTGGACTATGAGTTCCACCAATATCTGGCCCAGTGTACCCGTAACCGCTTTTTGGAGCGGATGGTTCTGGGCGTATACGATTTGTTTGAACGATCCATCGAGAAGAACATCCGGACGGAAGAGCTGTTTGCTCTGGCTGATTTGCACCACCAGGAGATGGTGGACTGTATTGTACAAAGAGATGAAAGCAAGGTAGAGGAAGTCATCGCACGCAGCTTGTCCTCTTGGAGAAAGGACATCAAGTCCAAAATCAGTGACTAAAGAAATAAGCTCCTTAGTAGTAAAGGAATGTAAGGAGCTTATTTTAAAAATCAAAGAAGTAGGATGTCCTATAAATTTTGAATTTCAGTGCAAAGAGCATTGAGATATAAAATTGAACGGTTTAGGAGGAAAAAAGATGAAAATGAAGAAGTTGTTATCCTTGGCGCTTGCCACAGCCATGGCGCTGTCTCTGGTTGCCTGCGGAGGAAATGGCGGCAGTCCCGCCGGTCCTGCCGGCGCTGAAGCCGGCAGCGGAAGTGAGCTGGAGTACCCTGTGCGTTCTATCAACAACATTATCCCCTTCGGTGCTGGCGGCGGCACGGATGTGTGGAACCGTGCTCTAATGGACTCCATGGGCTCCATCATGGGCCAGACCGTGGTCTCTTCTAACATGACCGGCGGTTCTGCCGGTTCCATCGGTGTACAGTACGTGTGGGATGCCGCCCACGATGGCTACACCCTGTGCGGCACCTCTGAGACCCCTCTCACCATCCCTGTTATGACCAACTCCGAGCTGACCAGCAAGGACTGGAAGTTCTTCATTGCCGCCGGTTCTCCCGGCGTGCTGTGCATCAACAAGAACGCTGGCATGAGCACCCTGGAAGAAGTGGTTGCTGCCGCTCAGGGCGACGAGGGTGTCTCCATTGCCGGTACCACCGGCGGCCTGTGGTTCGCTCTGGCCAAGCTGTTTGATTCCTATGGCAACGTCCCCTTCAAGTGGGTAGCCTATGATGGTTCCGCTACCGCTATCAAGGGCTGTGTCTCCAACGAGGCTGACTTGGTCGTGGCTTCTGCCGGCGAGGTCGTGGAGTATGTCCGCTCCGGCGATCTGATTCCCCTGTGCGTTATGAATACTGAGGAATGGGAGTTCCCCGATTACGGCAGCATTCCTGCTGTGACTTCCGTGGTGCCCGAGCTGGAGGCCTATCTGCCCCTGAGCCAGTTCCTGGGCTTCATGGTACCTGCCGACACCGACGCTGCTGTGGTGGAGTATCTGGAAGGCGTGTTCCACGAGGCTATGAAGAGCGACAAAATCCAGCAGTTTGCTGAGGAGCAGGTTTGTGAGATCTACGACCTGACCGGCGATGAGGCCTCTGAATTTGCCGCGCAGATGGAGAGCAAGCTGTGCTGGGTTCTGTACGACATGGGTCAGACCACTTACAGCCCCGAGGACTTTGGCATTCCCCAGCCCGGTGTGTAACGATTGATCAGCCGACGGGAAGCGCTCCAGTTGGGGCGCTTCCCACCAGTAAAGGAGATTTGAAATGAAAAAATCAACCTTACGGCGGGCAGATTTGGTATTCAGCGTCTTCCTGATGGTCATCTCCATTGCAGCCATGATCGAAAGTGTTAAGCTGCTGTTTAACCCCTTCGGACGTGACTTCGAGGATATACGAGGCGATGACATCAAAGCAAGTCTTGAAACCTGGTATCAGTCTGTTGGCCTGGTGCCCTTTATCATTGCTACATTTGTTTTTATTTGTGCCTTGTGCCTGTTCCACTTCGCCCGGAGAGAGGGCGCCCGGTTTGATTTTATCAAACTGGATAATGTCCGCGCACTGTTAAAAAACGAAGAATTTCGGGTTGCCGTGATCGTGACGGTCATCCTGTCTGCATACATCTTTGCCTTTATGCCTTTGTGCCGGGAGTACCTGGACATCTTCCCCCGCTTCCAGGCATTTCCCTTTATGATCGCCACATTCCTCATGCTGTTTTGCATGATGGTGGTGTTTGGTGAGAAAAAGCTGGTTCCCATCGTCAAGTATTTTGTGGCATCCGCTCTGGCTGCCAGTGCCATTGCTTATGGCTTCGGTATGCTGGCCCTGATTCCTCTGCCCTAAGAAAGGAGGAGACAGATGAACGGTTTAGTTATGCTGGCACAGCAGTTTGTGGAGCTGATGGACCCCATGGTGCTCCTCATCCTGCTGATGTCCACCCTTTTGGGCGTTATTATCGGCGCTTTGCCTGGTCTGTCGGCCACCATGGGCATTGCCCTGCTTACCGGCTTGACCTATAAGTTCCCCCTGGATTACACCTTTGCTATTCTGTTGGGCGTGTATGTGGGCGCCATCTACGGCGGTTCCATGTCGGCCATCCTGCTGAACATCCCCGGCACTGCTTCCGCCGCGGCTACCGCCCTGGAAGGCCACCCCCTGGCCCTGCAAGGCAAGGCAGAGACTGCAATTAAGGTGACCCGCCTGGCCTCTATCATTGGTACCTTCATCGGCATTTTGGCCCTGGCCCTCATCGCGCCCCCTTTGACCAGCATCGCCCTGAAGTTTACCAGCCCCGAGTACTTTATGCTTGCCCTGTTCGGCGTGCTGATCTGCGGTTCCATCGTCACCAGCGACATCCCCCTGAAGGGCTGGATCGGCGGCCTGATCGGCCTGCTGATTGCTCAGATCGGTATGGATACCCTCCAGGGTGCCTCCCGGTTTGACTTTGGCAACAATGCCCTTATGGGCGGTATCGAGATGGTGCCCGCCATGATCGGCTTCTATGCCATCCCCGAGGTCATCAAGGCCTTTGCCAAGCATGACGACGAAGATATGACGGTCACCGAGCTGAAGGATCAGAACAAGGAAAAGATCTCCGTCATGCGCCTGGTCTACAGCAGGCTCCGCCTGGTTATCCAGTCCGCTCTCATCGGCCTTGGCATCGGCGCTCTGCCTGGCGTAGGCGAGGATGTAGCTGCCTGGGTGGCCTACGGTGCCGCCAAAAAGACCAGTAAGGAGCCTGAAAAGTTTGGCACCGGCTCCTACGAGGGCGCCATTGCTCCCGAGGTAGGCAACAACGCGGCCATCGGCGGCGCTATGATCCCCATGCTGACCCTGGCCGTCCCCGGATCTCCGCCGGCCGCCGTGCTGCTGGGCGCCCTTATGATCCACAACATTCGTCCCGGCCCCATGATTATGAGGGACAATCCTACCTTTATCTACTACGTCGCAGCTCTGCTGTTCCTTGGCGTGGTGGCTCTGTGGATTGCCGGTATGATCCTGGCCAAGCCTATGACCAAGATCCTGAAGGTCCCCAAGATCTACCTCATGCCCATCGTAGCCGCCTTGTCCATCGTAGGTGCCTACGCCATTAACAACCGGGCCTTTGACATTGTGGTCTGCCTGGTATTCGGCGTTCTGGGTTACATTCTGGACAAGATGAAATACTCTCCCGCCCCCATCGTGCTGGGTATCATCCTGGGCAATATGATCGACGAAAACTTCCGCCGCGCCCTGGTGGTAAGCGACGGCAGCCTGTCCATCTTCGTGACCCGTCCCATTTCCCTGCTGTTCCTGGCCATTATCGTATTGGTTATTGTGCGCATGATCGTTAAGAAAAAGCCTGCTGCCCAGGATACTGCTGAGCCTGTGGCCGCCGCTTCCAACGAGGAGGAATAAAATATGGGTAAGCTTCTTTACACCATTAATACCGTCAACAATTTCATGGATATCATCTTCAATCCCTTCGGCAAGCCTTTTGCAGAGGCTAACCCTGACATTGAAGTGTACAACATCATGGACGACAGCCTGCTGGTGGATACCCGAAAATATAACGGCATGACTCCCACCATTGCCTCCCGGATGCTCAACTACGCCAAGGCCGCCGAGGCCTCCGGCGCGGACGGCGTGATCTGTACCTGCACCTCGGTAAACCACGCCACCAAGATGATCCGTCCTCTGCTGAACATTCCCATGATCAACATTGAGGAACCTGTGGCCGAGATGGCCGCCAAGAGCGGCAAGCGCATTGGTGTCATGGGTACCATTCCCACCAGCCCCGGCGCTATCTCCTGGGAAATTGAGGAGAAGGCTGCCGAGATGGGCAAGGAGATTGAGATTGTTCCCGTGGTAGTGGACGGCGCCTTCGATGTGCTGTGCGCCGGTGACCGGGATAAGCACGACGAGATGGTGTGCGAGGCCTTGTATAAGCTGTCCAAGGAAGTGGACTGCATTGCCTTTGCTCAGATTTCCATGAGCCTGCTCAAGCATGAGCCTGTGGATGTGCCCCTGTTCAAAATTGGCGCATCCGGCTTTGATAAGATTAAGGAACTGATGAACTGCAAGTGAGGAGGAATCACAAATGGCAGATCAGGAGACAGTCCTTCGCCTGGAGGCCCAGGCCAAGGAAGTACGCAAAGAAATTCTGACCATGATTCACGCTGCTCAGTCCGGCCATCCCGGCGGCTCCCTGTCGGCGACGGATATGATGACTGCCCTCTATTTTGATGAGCTGAACATCGACCCCCAGAACCCCAAGTGGGAGGACCGTGACCGCTTCGTCCTTTCTAAGGGCCATGTGTGCCCGGTGCTGTACACTTGCCTGGCCCTGAAGGGCTACTTCCCCAAGGAGGTGTTGGCCACCCTGCGCAAGGAGGGGTCCATTCTCCAGGGCCACCCTGACATGAAGCGCTGCCCCGGCGTGGATATTTCCACCGGTTCCCTGGGTCAAGGCTTGAGCGTGGCGGTTGGTATGGCGCTGGCCGGCAAGCGGGACGGAAAGAACTACCGTGTATTCAGCATGGTGGGCGACGGCGAGAGCGACGAGGGCCAGATCTGGGAGGCCGTGGAGACCGCCGCCAAGTACGATCTGGATAATTTGGTTATCTTCCTGGACCGCAACCGTCTGCAGAACGACGGCACCTGCGCCGAGGTCATGCCAAACGGCGACCTGGTGGCCAAGTTCACCGCCTTCGGTTGCCAGACCTGGGAAATTGACGGTCACAATATGAATGAGATCCTCGACGCCCTGGAGGCTGTTCGGGCTGACCAGTCCGGCAAGCCCAAGTGCATCGTAGCTCACACTGTCAAGGGTAAGGGCGTCTCCTTCATGGAGAACGTGGTCCAGTGGCACGGTATGGCCCCAAACGACGAACAGTATGCACAGGCCATGAAGGATATTGAGGAGGGATTTTAAATGGTGCAGGTAAAGAATACCAGCCATCCCACCCGGGACGCCTACGGAGAGGAGATCCTGGCTCTGGGCAAGAAGAATAAGGACATTTATGTGGTGGACTGCGACATCGGCAAGTCCTGTAAGACCATTCCCTTCGCCAAGGAACTGCCTGAGCAGCAGGTAAACGTGGGTATTGCTGAGCAGAATGCCGCCGGCGTAGCCGCCGGTCTGGCCACCTGTGGCAAGATCCCCTTTGTGACTACTTATGCCGTGTTCGGCAGCATGCGTATGGTGGAGCAGATCCGCCAGGAAGTATGCTACCCCAAGCTGAATGTGAAAATTGCCTGCTCCCACGGCGGCTTTACCCCCGCCAACGACGGTGCAAGCCACCAGGGCATTGAGGATATGGGCATTCTGCGCACCATCCCCAATATGACCGTCATCATGAGCTGCGACTACGCCTCCACCAAGAAGCTGGTGCGGGCAGCCGCGGAGTATTACGGTCCTGTCTACCTCCGCTTTACCCGTGACGCAGTGCCCGATATCTACGATGAGGATGAGGAGTTTGTCATCGGCAAGGCCAAGGAGATCCGCAGCGGCAAGGACGTGGCCATCATTGCCAACGGTGAGATTATGTCCCTTGCTTTGGCTGCCTGCGACAAACTGGCCGAGGAGGGCATCCAGGCCACTGTGCTGGACATGCACACCATCAAGCCCCTGGACACCGAAGCTGTGACCAAGGTGCTGAAGGAGTGCAAGGGTGTGGTCACCGTGGAGGATCACAACATTATTAATGGTCTGGGCAGCGCTGTGTGCGAGGTGGCCGCCGAGCTGGGCTGCGGTAAGGTTAAGCGAATCGGTATCCCCGACTGCTTCGGTGAGTCCGCGCCCTATCAGCGCCTGCTGGCCAAGAATGGCATCACGGTTGAGGCTATTGTTGACGCCTGTAAGGCAATGCTGTAAAGCTTGATACAGAGTTACAAAACGGCAAATAGGCCCCAGCTTATTTGCCGTTTTGCATTGACAGGACAAGGAGTGAAAGCATGAAAATTGTTGTTCTGGATGGATATACCGAAAATCCCGGCGATTTGAGCTGGGATGAATTAGGCAAACTGGGAGAGCTGACGGTATACGACCGCACCAGCTATGTGGAAGACCCCATTATTGTCCAGCGTATTGGCGATGCCGAGGTGGTTATCACCAACAAGACTCCCATTTCCAAAGAGACCATGGATAAGTGCCCCAACCTGAAGCTCATCGCTTTCCTGGCTACGGGATACAATGTGGCCGACTATAACTACGCTAAGGAAAAGGGGATCTTGGTGTGCAACGTGCCCACTTACGGAACCGCCTGTGTGGGACAGTATGCCATTGCGCTGCTGCTGGAGATATGCCACCACATTGGTCACCACGACCAGACTGTCCATGAGGGCAAGTGGCAGAACCATATTGACTGGTGCTACTGGGATTACCCCCTCATTGAGCTGGACGGCAAGACCGCCGGTATCATCGGCTTTGGCCGCATCGGCCAGACAACCGGCCGTATTGCCAAAGCCCTGGGGATGAAGGTGCTGGCCTACGATCTCTACCCCAATGATTCCGGCAAGACCATCGGAGAGTATGTGGATCTGGACACCCTGCTGGCCCAGTCCGATGTTGTCTTCCTTCACTGCAACCTGACCCCTGAGAATGAAAAGATCATCAACAAGGCCAATATCGCTAAGATGAAGGACGGGGCCATTCTCATCAATAACTCCCGCGGTCAGCTGATCGATGAGCAGGATGTTACCGAGGCGCTGAAGTCAGGTAAACTGGCCGCCGTCGGTCTGGATGTGGTGTACACCGAGCCCATCCGGGAGGACAACCCCCTGCTCTCCGCCCCCAACTGCATCATCACGCCCCACATGTCCTGGGGGGCCAAGGAGGCCCGCCAGCGCATTATGGACATCACCGTGGACAATGTGAAGGCGTATTTGGATGGTAACCCCATCAATGTGGTAAACAAGTAAGAGTATGAAAAAGTGCATTGTCATTTCTGACTCCTTCAAGGGTACCATCTCCAGCTTGGAAATCTGCCGGATTGCCCGGGAGTCCATTCCCAAATTCTTTCCCCAATGCCAGGTTCTTACGGTCCCGGTAGCAGACGGGGGAGAGGGAACGGTGGATTGCTTTGTGGAGGCCATTGGAGCCCAGCGTGTAAAAGCTGTGGTGACCGGCCCCTATGGGGAGCCGATCCAGGCCAGCTACGGCCGGAAGGACGGGTGCGCCATTATCGAGATGACCGCTGCGGCGGGCCTGCCCATGGTGGGCGAGCGGAGAGATCCCGCCCGGAGCACTACATACGGCGTGGGGCAGCTCATTGCCCATGCGGTGGAGCATGGCTGCCGGGAAATCCTCCTGGGCCTTGGCGGCAGCGCCACCAACGACGGCGGCTGCGGCTGCGCCGCCGCCTTGGGCGTCAAGTTCTATGACCGCCAGGGAGCGGAGTTCGTCCCCACTGGACTGACCCTGGATCATATCCACAAGATCGACGTTTCCCGGGCCCGGGAGCGTTTGGAGGGGGTCACCATCACGGTGATGTGTGACGTGGACAATCCCCTTTACGGTCCAAGGGGAGCGGCTTATATCTTTGCCCCCCAGAAGGGCGCGGATCAGGACATGGTGGCGCAGCTGGACGAGGGGCTGCGGAAGCTGGATAAGGCCATTCAGATGAGCCTGAACTGCTCGGTGGCTGACCTGCCCGGTGCCGGCGCAGCCGGCGGTATGGGCGGGGGCTGTGTGGCCTTTCTGGGAGCAAGGTTAAAATCCGGTATTGAAAGCGTGCTGGATACCATTGGATTTGACGCCATGCTGGAAGGGACAGATCTGGTCATCACCGGTGAGGGCCGGATTGACAGCCAGAGCGTCCACGGCAAGGTCATCTCAGGTATTGCAGGACGGACCAAGCCACGGAATATCCCACTTCTGGCCCTGGTGGGCGGAATTGCCGAGGATGCGGCCGCCGGATATGATCTGGGCGTTACTGCTATGTTCAGCATTGACCGCTCGGCCCAGGACTTTTGGGAGTACGCGCCGAAGAGCGCCGTCTATTACCAGAGAACGCTGGAAGATATTTTACGGTTAATTAGAGCGGTTATATAGCTGCTGAATGGATACATTGCTGATTCTCTTTATTCCTTCTTCCTATGGTGAGAAGCCAACTTTGGCGATCACCGGAAACTCCCTCTGTAGGAATCCTACAGAGGGAGTTTCTTTCGCTTTTTTGTTATATAGATACGTAAAAAAATAACTACTCTTCTTTGTTAACACTGTATCAAAAGTAACGGGGACGGGAAAGTACAACAATAATAGTGCTTTAGAAATTATTTAAGCTGTAACGATTTGGTACTTCTTGGTATTTGACCACACAACCAGCCACAGATGGAGCCGGAACAACCGGAAATCCTGCGTCCCAAAAGTACTGGAAAGCAATTTGCTTGGCATAGAAAACAAAAAAATCAGGCGGTTCGAACACGGATGTCTCATTTGACATTCTCGGTGGACTATTCTTCCATTTGACACGGCGTCAGATTTTTCAATGTGCGATGCGGTCGTTTGGTATTGTAAAACTCAATATAGGAAGCGACACTTGCTTGAAATGCTCTATCGGAAGGATGATCTCTTCGGTAGAGTTCTTCTTTTTTCAGCGATGCGAAAAATGATTCTGCAACTGCGTTATCATGCGGTTTACCCGGTTGTGAAAATGATTGCTCTACATTGTGCTTATGTAAGAGCTGCTGGAATCGATGGGAGGTATACTGCGCGCCTCGGTCACTATGAAAAATAAGACCAGATGGAGGTTGGCGTGTCTCATGCGCCATTTTGAATGTGGCAGTAATAAGCTGGGTACTGTTCTTCTTTGAAATCTTATATGCAATCACTTTGCGGGAGAAGAGATCAATGATCACACAGACATAAAAGTAGTGGTCTCCCAGCTTAAAACAGGTGACATCGCTGACCCATCGTTGATTTGGCTGAGTGGCAGTAAATTGTTGCTGTAGGAGGTTCTTCTTTCGTTCCGGCTCACGAAGCTTTAAATATTCCTTTTTTGCTGTCGACTGAACACTGCTCAAGCCCATCTCACGCATGAGTTGTGAAATATATTCCGCACTGACCTGGTGTCCACGCTGAATGAGAATCGTTCGAATTTTCTCTGCACCCAATATCTGCCTATATTCGTCAAACACATCACGGATGATCTGGCAGTATTCTTGACGGCGTTTATCAAACCAGGCGTTTCCGCGCTTACTGCGTAACATATGGTTGTAGAATGTACCGCGGTCAACATCCAGCGCTTCGCATATTGTGTGAACTTCATATTTCCCGTAAAACGGCTCCAAAGCATGCAGACGATCTTTTAACGGAGCAATTGCCAGACAATCAACAGATTTCAAAATCGTGATGATATTCTGCAATTTTTTAACCTTTCGCTGAAGTAATGCGTATTCTTGATAAGAAAATTTCAATGGCTTTTCAGTGCTGTCCGTCGGAAAAGATTTAAGCCACCGATATAAGGTGCTGCGCGGGATATCGAGTTCATCGGAAAGCGTAGCGACATTTTCACCTTGCTGATAGCGCGTGATGATGGATAGCTTTTCATCGTTTGAATATTTCATAGCAATATCCTCCTCTGTTAGATTAGGATACCACAGAAAATGAGACGAGGAAACTTGCAAGACTTCGGTGCTAATGCAATGTGCGATATTAGCAGCAATGTAAAAAGGTCACCATAAGCAAGAATACAACTTTGGCAAAAAGTTCCTCCAGTGCGTCGACGATTGATACCTCTAAACGGGTACTATCACCAATCAATGTAGATCGGTTAAAGTCAAAGAAACTTCGCGGATACGATAACCCGAGATTGATATAATTTACTGAAATGGCCACTGGTACACATAGGGTGTCTGGACTGGCTGAGAGGTTGGACGTCTCATCGCCTGTTTGTCAATAGGAATCACATGAACTATGATTTGCTCCGCAGCTTATCCTACGATTGAATGCCACTGCTGCCTCAGCAGCATCTAGGATACATTCAGTGGTGGACTGTACCAACGGGATGTCCTGACGGACTTCCTTGATGAAGTTCGAGAATGCTGCCGCTTCCAATACTGGTTTTTCGGGTACTACCATGAGAACACGGTGATAGAAAAAGATTTGTCATGCTATATGAGCAGATTATTTGGCTGAAATGATGAATGGAGGCATACTGCATTGAATCGCAGTACGCCTCCATTCCTTATTTACCGTATGTGATGGACAGATTATCAAAATAGCTGTATAATTAATTAGAGTAGTGAGTAATTGCACCGTTATCCTTGGCATACGGACCGGTTGAATATAGACGCATCTATTTAAATGGGCGATTAACAATAGGACTTAGTGTTTGAGGAGGGCTGTGATGAAATTTCACGCGGTATTGCTTTATATCAACGATCAATTTCCTGATATTTCGATATTTAAAAATCTCCAAGAGGTTGGGCGAGGATTGTATCCTAAAGGTGCTTATTTATATAGTGTCGAACAAGAGTTCATTACTGACCGTTTTTATTGGATGTATTTTCAATATGATAACGCAAAATTGTATTCAGATAAGGTCATAGACACAGAGGATAACTCTGTAAAAGAGAACCCTCGACCTAAAAGTCAAGTAGAACCCAGACTTCAGCTGTTCTCATGTTATGACTTGGAGAGCCATATCCTATATGTATCTGACTATAGCAAAAAAGCTACCATCACAGATTACATTTCAGAAATGTTGCAAAAATCTGCGCAAACAAAGAATGTACTCCGTTCCGTTGATGATTTCTTGAATGTCGTAACGCAATTAAAGTCTGTTTGCTTTACACAAAGAAGAACTCTGTTCACTTCCAAGGAAGATAGCATCTTTAAAAAGCAAGCAAATCTGTATGGCTTGGATTTGCCTGAAAAAAGCAAGATTCGTCTCGATTATGGTGCTACACCCATTGGGGCAGCTAAGAACGCACTTAGAGATTGGAAAATGAAGCGCGAGAGCGGTGAATTTGAGGATGTGATCGTGGTTGGTATGGATGACAATGGGCTTGAAAGCACTTTCAATTTTTCAACTCTTATATCTTCTGTAGAAATCAATATAATTAAAGACGATGATTATCGCTATGAACCAAGCATCGTTAAAACATTGTTAGTCAATCAATTGGGGGGGAGCGAATGCGTAAAAGCGACAAAACAGCTGCTGTAATACTCGCAACGCTTACTATAGTGATTTCGTGGTTAACTCACCTCGATTATAATATAATTGCAAGTGAAGGACTAACTTTATCTTCCATTGTTTTGGCGGTATATGTAGCAGCTATACTCGGCCTTATCAATACTAATCTGGCAAAGAAAATGGCTGCAACGCAAGCCCATGCTAAAAGTGAATTTACTCAGTTGGGACAACTCGTTATCTACTTTAAGTATGCCTCAGCATATGCAATTGCAACTATTGTCATTAGTAGTATTACTCTTTTGCTTCCTGCTGAAGCAACGAAGAGAATATTTCAAATTATTATTCAGTGCCTTTCATCTATCGGATTTACAGTATATGCACTCAATCTCTTCTTTTTAGCCGTAATCCTTCGGTTTATGTTAAATCGTCAGCTGTGGAATACTTGACTCAACAGACTGAACAGTAGTGCATTTTCCGGAACGCATCTTTTCTGTCGACACACGACATAAAGAGTTACCGGTATAGATGCGTCTGGCGCAAAGCCAGGCGCATCAACCGTTTCCGGGCTTTTTTGAGCCCGGATTTCTTCTTTTGAACCATAGATTTTTATGGAGGTTTCGGAGCAACTGGTCCCGTCAAGATTTATGCGCAAAATTGTTTGCAGGCTCCGGCTGAATGAAGTCAGCCGGCAATAGAGGCGTCCAGAGCCGCCTCCAAGTGCTTCATGTTCATGTATTTCTTGCTGCCCCACTGGGTGCCCGCCACGTGGCGAAGTCGGGCGCAGACCAACATCAGGGCAGAGTTGCCGTCGGGGAACGTCCC
>CAKTJC010000051.1 GCA_934567355.1 uncultured Oscillospiraceae bacterium | reverse complement strand
GTCATTTGTTTATCCATGGCTTTATTATATCACACTTGGCGGTATCTGGCACTTTTTTCTGTGCGGGATTGCCTTAACATTAAGCCATGCTGCTGTCCGTGCCGTATGTCCTTACCCCTTCCGGAACGCCAGGTACCCCTCCAAAATCAGTGATGCAGCCACTGCATCCACCGTTTCCTTCCGTTTCTTTCCGTGGTAGTTGTGTGCAGACAAAATATTGTGCGCCTCCACTGTTGTTCTGCGTTCATCCCACATTGCAACCGGCAGGCCGGTCGCGTCGTGCAGAATCTGTGCAAACTCCCGGCAGAGCTGCGCCCGGCTGCCCTCGGTACCGTCCATATTTTTCGGCAGACCGACCACGATCTCCCCTACCTGATTTTCCCTCGCCAGACGAACAATATCCGCAATCAGCTTCTCTGTGTTCCGGCTGGGCAGCACCGTTGTGCTGCCCACTATACTGCATAATAAGTCCGAAATGGCGACCCCTGTCCTGGCATCTCCATAATCGATTCCCATGATTTTCATTTTATATCCTCCCGTGTGATATTGTCCGTATTGTATCGGATTTCTTCCGAAAAAACAAGGCAGTTTTCCCTATTTTACGCAAAAAACTTATTGACTTTGCTCCCCCCCTATGCTAGAATGATTTCACCTGTGAAAAGGGGCGTTTTTTTGTGCGCCTTTTTCAGCTTCGGAACGGTTATTTGTAGTTGGCCGTATCTAAATCTTTCTAGCCGGAGTGATACAGGGAGGCAATATTTAAGGAGGTGCCGTTATGCGCGTTAAAGTCACTTTGAGATGTTCTGAGTGCAAGCAGAGAAACTACAATTCCATGAAGAACAAGAAGAACGATCCTGACCGTCTCGAAATGAAGAAGTATTGCAGATTCTGCAAAAAGCACACCGTCCACACCGAGACGAAGTAAGGAGGCTCCGACATGGCTGATGTGAAAAAGGAAAACTGGTTCAAGAGAACCTGGGGCAAGGTCTGCAAGTATTTCCGTGAGCTGCGCAGCGAACTGAAAAAGGTTGTTTGGCCCACCCCGAAGCAGGTTTTGAAGAATACAGCCATTGTTGTCGGCTGCGTTATTGCTGTCGGCATCTTCATTTGGTTGTTTGACTTCGTGGCTGCTTATGGAATTAGTGCCCTGACTGGCTCACGCTAAGGTACAAGTCATGGCAGAAACTGCAAAATGGTATGTTGTTCATACCTACTCCGGTTACGAAAATACCGTGAAGGCAACGATTGAAAAAACCGTTGAGTCCCGCCATTTGCAGGATCAGATCCTCGCCGTTTCCATTCCTCTGGAGACCGTTACCGAGATCACTGAGTCCGGCGTCAGCAAGACGTTCGACCGTAAGGTCTATCCCGGCTACGTCCTGGTGAAGATGGTGTACAGCGACGACACCTGGCACGTGATTCGCAACATTCGCGGAGTAACTGGTTTCGTAGGCTCTTCCAGCAACGACCCCACTCCCCTCACCGAAGAAGAGGTTTACGCCATGGGCGTAGAAAAGAAGGAAATCGTCGTCAACTATTCCGTGGGCGACACTGTCCGGATCATGGATGGCCCTCTCACTTCCTTCACCGGCACCGTGGAGAGCATCGAGGTCGAAAACAACTCGGTCAACGTGATCGTATCTATGTTTGGCCGCGAGACCACCGTCGAGTTCGAGCTCGATCAGGTGGAGGTTATTTCCCAGTAAACGCATCGGGTCGGGCTTCCCGGCCGGAACGTGGGAGGGGCGGAAGCCCCGCAAGAAATGCGCGAAGCGCATATTACCACATTATTTCAGGAGGTGCTTATTATGGCACAGAAAGTCACTGGCATTATTAAGCTTCAGATCAACGCCGCAAAGGCGACCGCTTCCCCCCCTGTTGGCCCTGCTCTGGGTCAGCACGGTGTGAACATCGCCGCTTTCATCAAGGAATTCAACGCCCGCACCAAGGACATGGAGGGCTACAAGATTCCTGTTGTTATTACTGTTTACGCAGACCGCAGCTTCACCTTTATCACCAAGACTCCTCCGACCCCCATGCTGATTATGAAGGCAATCGGTCTGGACAAGGGTTCTGGCGTTCCCAACAAGACCAAGGTTGGCACCATCACCAAGGCTCAGATCGCTGAGATCGCCAAGACCAAGCTGCCCGATTTAAACGTCGCTTCCCAGGAAGCTGCCGAGAGCCAGGTCGCTGGCACTTGCCGCTCCATGGGCGTCGTTGTTGTTGACTGATAATTTGCTAATCCGAAATTCGTTTTCGGAAATGTGGGAGGATTATTCCGCATCACCACTTTAAGGAGGATAATAAATTGTTTAGAGGCAAAAAGTATAAGGAGAGCGCCAAGCTGATTGACCGCTCCGTTCAGTATGATCCCACCGAAGCCCTGGATCTGGTTGTGAAGGGCGCTTCCGCCAAGTTTGACGAGACGGTTGAAATTCACATCAAGTTGGGTGTTGATTCCCGTCACGCTGACCAGCAGGTTCGTGGTGCTGTCGTTCTGCCCAACGGCACCGGCAAGACTCGCCGCGTCCTGGTATTTGCCAAGGATGCCAAGGTCGATGAGGCCAAGGAAGCCGGCGCTGATTACGTCGGCGGCATGGAACTGGTCGAGAAGATCACCAAGGAAAACTGGTTTGATTTTGATGTCGTCGTTGCTTCTCCCGACATGATGGGCATTGTTGGCCGTCTCGGTAAGGTTCTGGGTCCCAAGGGCTTGATGCCATCCCCCAAGGCCGGTACCGTTACCCCCAATGTTGCTGCTGCTGTCAAGGAAATCAAAGCCGGTAAGGTCGAGTATCGTCTGGACAAGACCAACATCATCCACTGCCCCATCGGTAAGGTTTCCTTCGGTTCCGAGAAGCTGACCGAGAACATGGATACTCTGGTCAAGGCTGTTGTGAAGGCAAAGCCCGCAGCTGCCAAGGGTCAGTATATCCGCTCCTGCACCGTGGCTTCTACCATGGGCCCCGGCGTGAAGGTTTCTACTGCCAAGTATCTGTAATTGGTTTCTTCCCGGGTGCATACTGCATCCGGGAAGTTTTTTGAAGAGCGTAAAGTTGGACTTCCCTTCTGTAAAACCGTTTCTGCAATAAAGCCGTATGTTCATAGGCAGTTTTCAAAATAAAGCTGAGCAACAGGGTGTTTTCTGGCAAAAAAGTTCTTGACAAATTAAACGCCATATGCTATCATAGAGAAGTTGCCAGAGACAGCAGGTGCCGTGAGGCGTAAGTCCTGCCGAGGTGCGTTAATAAGTGATTATTGCGTGTCTTTCTGTCTTTTGGCAGGAAGACATTTTTATTTTTCGGAGGTGAAAATAATGCCCAACGCAAAGGTTCTTGAGAGCAAGAAGGCAGTCGTTGAATCCCTCACCGGCAAGATCCAGGAAGCTACTTCCGTGGTCTTCGTCGACTACAAGGGCATCACTGTTGCTCAGGATACCGAGCTGCGTAAGCAGTTCCGTGAGGCCGGTGTTGAGTACTCCGTTGTGAAGAACACGCTGACCAATTTCGCAGCCAAGAATGCTGGCTACGATTTCAGTGAGGTTCTGAACGGTACTACCGCTATGGCTTCCACCACCGGCGACCCCATCGCCCCTGCTCGTATCGTGTGCGAGTTTGCCAAGAAGAACAAGAACGTTCTGTCCATTAAGGGCGGTATCGTGGAAGGCTCCGTGCTGTCCGCTGATGCTCTGAACGGATTCGGCGAGCTGCCCAGCAAGAATGCTCTGGTCGCTCAGGTTCTTGGTACTTTCCTGGCTCCTATCTCCAGCCTAGCCTGCGTCCTGGATCAGATCCGGCAGCAGAAGGAAGGCGGAACTCCCGCCGAAGCTTAAGAGAAGCTTCGTAAACCCATCCATTTTTTACAAAACATAATTTAGGAGGATTTTTACCATGGCTAGTGAAAAAATCGCTGCTATCGTTGAAGAAGTCAAGGGTCTGACCGTTCTGGAGCTGTCCGAGCTGGTTCACACCCTGGAGGAGACCTTCGGTGTTTCCGCCGCTGCCGCCGCTGTTGCCGCTCCTGCTGCTGCCGCTGAGGTCGTGGAAGAGAAGACCGAGTTTGATGTCATCCTGAAGAGCGCCGGCGCTTCCAAGCTGGGCGTTATCAAGGTTGTCCGTGCCGCTACCGGCCTGGGTCTGAAGGACGCCAAGGATCTGGTCGACAACTGCCCCAAGACCCTGAAGGAAGCCATCTCCAAGGAAGATGCCGAGAAGCTGGTTGCCGAGCTGAAGGAAGCCGGTGCCGAAGCCGAGATCAAGTAATTGATTTGATCCCTATTTACAACCTCCGCCGATTTGGCGGAGGTTGTTTTTTCGCTGGATGATCCCCATTTCTTTCAAAACAGATTCTTAAATTTTCCTTATCAAATTGATTTTTTGCCAATAATAGGATATAATTTCCCTCAGTACTTGTTTTATAAGAGGAGGAAATCCATGCAAATTGACTGGTTCTCCGCGCTGGGCGCCGATCGGATCATCGAATCCATTCAATCCTTTCTGGACAGCGCCAACGCCCTGATTCCCGCTTCAATGGAGAACATGATCTTTCTGTTTCTGCTCGTAATTGTTTTTGCACTGGGCATTGGGCTTGTGCTCCGGCTGTTCTTTGGCCAGCGTTGTACGGTCAACCGGGCTATTTCCGGCTTTCTGGAAGTTTTGGCCATTTACTCCGCAAGCATCGTTGTGTATACGTTAAAGCCCTGGAATCTGACCCAGTACCTTGCGCCTCTACCCTTCGCTTTCTTCAGCAGTGACATTGTGATTTTTTCTTTCAACGCCTTCACAACACTGCCGCTGCTGTGCAGCCAGATTCTGTCCCTAATTATCCTATGCTTTATTATCCACCTGCTGAATTTCCTTCTGCCCTGCGGACGTTCCTTTTTTCCATGGCTGCTGATGCGTGTCGTCTGCATTGTGGGTGCCGTAGCGCTCGATCTGGGCGCCAATTGGCTCCTGAACGCGTTCCTGCCTGCCGCAATTGCTGAATCCGCTCCTGTGGCGCTCTTGGCCGTCCTGGCGGTAGCGCTGCTGGTAAGTCTCTTCAATCCCCTGCTATGCATTCTGTTTACAGCAGCAAATCCGGTGATCGGACTGCTGTATACCTTCTTCTTTTCCAACACCATCGGCAAAAATCTTACCCGCGCCGTTCTGTCTGCCGCGCTTGTCTGCGCCCTGTTCTACGCAATGGAGCACTTTGGCTATAGTGTTATTGATATAACCCCAAACGCACTGCTTCGCTATTCTCCCTTTGCTGCTGCATTGATCGGCGTTTGGTTTGTCTACGACTATAAATTATAACAGGAGCTGGATTCCTTTTTGGGGGAATCCAGCTCAACTTCGCTCATTTTGCGTTTTTGATTGCTTCGATGGCCGCTGCAAGTGCATCCGTGTTTACCGTCTCCATCCGGCCGTTGTCATAGGCTTCAGCCACGGCGGGGGCGATGGGGAGCCGCGCCAAAATGGGCAGGTTGTTTTCAGCTGCAATTGCATCAAGATGGCTCTTTCCGAATACACTGATTCTCTTGCCGCAGTCCGGGCATTGGAGATAAGAATAGTTCTCCACAAAGCCCAGCACCGGAATGTGCATCATCCCTGCCATCTTTACAGCCTTGTTCACGATCATGGATACCAGATCCTGAGGACTGGTGACGATGACGATGCCGTTCACCGGCAAGCTCTGAAATACAGTCAGCGGCACGTCGCCTGTTCCGGGAGGCATATCCACAAAAAGATAGTCCACGTCTTCCCAGATCACGTCCGTCCAGAACTGCTTGACTGCGCCGGCAATCACCGGTCCCCGCCAGACAACCGGGTCTGCCGGATTATCCAGCAAAAGGTTAATGGACATGACCTGAATGCCGGTGCGGGACAATGCAGGGTACAGTCCGTCCTCGCTCGCCCCCTGGCATTCCGTCACGCCGAAAGCGGTAGGGACTGAGGGGCCGGTAATATCGGCATCCAGAATGCCGACGCGCTTCCCTTCCCGTGCCATGGCAACCGCCAGCATGGAAGTAACGGTGGACTTGCCCACGCCGCCCTTGCCGGAGACGACTGCGATCACTTTTTTCACAGTGGACTTGGGGTTGAGCTGCGCCAGCAGACTTTCTGCCTTGCGGTCGGAGCAGTCCGAACCGCAGCTGGAACAGTTTCCGCTACAAGAACTCATTTGTATTTCGCTCCTTTATGGAAGCTCCGGTAAAGTCAGCAAGAGCCGACAGCGAGAGATTTTTCTTCCCCGCCCGCAGATGTCTTATTCAGAGCTTCCTTTCATATTGATAGCCTTATTATATGCCCAAATTCGCAGGGTGTCAATCATCACGCCTCAGACTGTGCCTGTTCCCATTGCTCCATCAGATCCATTAACTGCGTCTCTGCCTGCTCTTTTTCGCCCAGCAGACGGGTCAGCTCCTGATAGTCGGCAGCGGATGCATCGATCTGCTGCTCCAGCTGGGCAATGGCTGCTTCCTGCTTTTCGATCTCCCGTTCCAGACGACGGACAAGCTTTTCAGAATCCTTGGTGCCGCCCTTTGGCTTTTCTTTTTTCTCCTTGGGCGGCTGCTTGACCGGCAGCTTTGCAGCGGCCTCATGCTCCAGGATGGAGCGGTACTTCTGGTAGCCGCAGCGGAAATCACGGATCGTTCCATCCTCCAGGAGCCAAATGCGCTCTGCGAATTTTTCAATGAAATATCGATCGTGGGACACGAAAAGCAGCACGCCTTCAAATTCCTCGATGGCTGCCTCCACCCATTCCCTGGAGGCAATGTCCAGATAGTTTGTCGGTTCGTCCAGGATCAGGAGGTTGATCTTTTCATCCATCAGCATGCACAGACGCAGACGGGATTGCTCGCCGCCGGAAAGATTGCCCACGGTTTTGAACACATCCTCGCCCTGGAACATAAAGGCTCCCAGGCGGTCACGGGCGGTTTGCGGGGTGCAGTTCTTTTCATAGAGCATGGTGTCGTAAAGGCTGCGTTCCGGGTGATCAAAGTGGATGATCTGGGGCAGATACCCCCATTTTACGGTGGGACCAAACTGAATCTTACCTCCGCAGTCCTCTTCTCCCAACAGACATCTGATGAAGGTGGACTTCCCTGTTCCGTTATCTCCCAGCAGAGCGATCCGCTCCCCTGCTTCAACATTCAGGTTCACATCTGAAAACAGTGTCCTGTCTCCAAAAGCCTTGGAGACATTTTTCATTTTGAAAACCACGTCGCCGGAAAAGTCTTTTTCACCGAAGGACGCCTTCATGGTCTTTTCGATTTTCGGTTTTTCCGTCTTTCGGATGCGTTCCATACGGTGCTGGATGGACATGGCACGACGATACAGGGTACGGTTATTGATGCCCCAGCCCTTCATCCGCTCTACAGTAAAGCCCAGCTGCTTCAGCTTGGCCTGCTCCTGCTCATACTGCTTCATTTGAAGATCGAATCGTGCCTGCTTTTCATCCATGTAGAATGAATAGTTGCCAGAATAAAATTCCGCATGGCCGTCTACGATTTCAATCACTCGCTCCGCCACCTGATCGATAAAATAGCGGTCGTGAGAAATCGCCAAGACCGTACCCTTAAATGCCTTGATGTATTGCTCCAGCCACTCCACACTGTTCAGGTCAAGATGGTTTGTCGGTTCATCCAGCAGCAGAATATCCGTTTTTTCCAGCAAAAGGCGAGCAAGGTTCACCCTGGTCTTTTCTCCACCGGAAAGGCTTGAAAATTCCTGGCTCCGCTGCTCCTGCGAGATACCCAGACCATTGCAGATCTTATCCACTTCTACGTCCATCTCATAGCCACCGCCTGCCTGGAATTCATTGCACAGAGCGTCATATTCCCGCAGCTGGCCTTCGGACGCGCCGGACTGCATGATTTCCTCCAGCCGGTGCATTCGTTTCTGAACCCGCTGCAGCTCACTGTAGGCGGAGCGAAGCACATCCTCGACATTGTAGCCCTCCGGGAACACGGGAATCTGGGAAATCAATCCGAGGCGCTTGTTGGGATTGACATAAACCTCGCCCTCGTCGAAGTCAATCTCCTTGGTAAGGATCCGGAAAAGTGTTGTTTTGCCGCAGCCATTGCGTCCCAGGATTGCCACACGCTCCCCTTCCTGGATCTCAAAGGATAATCCCTGCAGCAGGTTTTCACCAATAACAAAAAATTTTGTTAAATTATTTACAGCGATGTCAATCATTTGTTGTCTCCATTGCTTCTACAGTCTCCCGCAGCTCCTTTTCCGATAAAAGGAGATTCAGCGCCTGCAGCAATGCATTGGCGCTCATATGCTCCGGCAGATTCAGCTCCTTCTGGAGCTGCTTCCTTTTCAGGCTGCTGCAGGCACCGCCGGACAGACCCAGCTCTGCCAAAAGCTGTTTTGTGATGCCGCAGGAGGACTGCCTACGTTCTGTTTCGTTTTCAATCGTAGCGCCGCACTGGCGCAGCGCCTGAAGGATTACTTCCGGGCGCATTCCCTCCACGCCCAGCTTCCCTTCTTTACCGGGCGCCGCCTTGCGTTTTTCCTTTCCGGAAATATCCGGGATATAGGCATGTTTCAGGTACTGCGCAGGGATGGCACTTTTGATATGATTGCGGATGACAAAGCCCGCACCGTCGGAATCCGTCAAAACGATCAGCCCGCGGCGCTCGGCCACAGTGCGAAGCAGCGCCAGCTGCTCTCTGTCCTTAAAAATCCCGAACCCATTTGTCTCAAAAACAGGCGCATCCACAATCTGGCTGAGGGTATTGCGGTCGTACCGTCCCTCCACCACGATGGCCTCCCGAATCTTAAGCATGTCTTGCCTCCACAGCCAGCCGGAGAATCAAAAGCTCCAGCAGGCGCTGAGCGTCATCGTAAGAGGTTTTCATCTGATAATCCGTTTCCATAATCAATGCGCACGCATCTGCGCAGAAAAGCTTATCCAGGCGGCGGGAAGCATCCATCAGCTTCCTGGCAGGATAGTCAGGAATTCCGCAGAGCTTTTGCAGATCGTAAGAACCCTTTCCACTCTCTTGTAGGCACTTCGCCACCCCCAAGCGGCGAAAATGGCTGCCGACCGCACCCAGAATCGCCAGCAGCTCCTGCTGCATTTTCAGCAGCTGCTGAAGGCAGAGAAAAGCCTTTTCATAGGAACCCTCTCCGATTCGATCGGTCATTTGGAATACAACGGCGTCGAGCACCGGCTCGGTAACGGCATCAATATCGCTCTTTCGGATCTCATCCGCTCCGGAATAGGCGCAGATCTTTTCAATTTCTCCGTTCAGCGCCGTCATGGTTCCGCCGGTCATTTCGATCAGATAGGCGCACAGCTCGTTGGAGATTTTTTTCTTCTGCGCTGCAAAATGTCTGGAAACCCAGGGGATCAGTTCCCGCTGATCCTGCCGCTGAAACTCCACGATAAGTCCGCTGTGCTCCACCGCCTCCCACAGCTTTTTCAGGCGCTTGTCGGGCTTCCATGCCACTGTGAGGTACGTAAAAATGACGGTGCAGTATTCCGGAATATCGGCCAGTGCCCCGGCAAGCTTCTCTCTTGCGGATTCATCCAGCTTGAAAATGTCGATGTCATCCACCTGGATCAGTGTGTGCTCCGCCATCATCGGAAGATTTTCCACGGCGTTCAGAAATTCCGCAAGGTCAAAATTTTCATTTTGAAAGCGGTGAAAATTAAAGGATTCCGTCAAAGGATTCAGCAGCTGCTTTTTTATTGCATCCAGATAGTAGTTCATCAGGAAGGTTTCTTCACCGAAGAAAAAATACAGCCGATCAATATTTTTATTGCGGACTGAGGCCTTCAGCGTTTGAAATCCGCCGTCTGTGACAGCCTTTTTTGCCATAGTTACCTCCTGATCAAAATTGAGCCCTGTAAATCCGTCCGGCAAACCGTACAGCCAAACTCCGAAAGACGCTCCAGGAGTGCCTGGGCAGGATGCCCATAGCGGTTGTTTCTCCCTGCTGATATAATCACGAGCTCCGGCCGAACCGCCTGCAGAAGCTCTTCCGTTGTGGAGTTCTTGGAGCCGTGATGTCCCGCGATCAAAATGTCCACATCCGGGAGCGTATATTTTTGAAGAAGCTCCTTTTCGCCGGAGCGTCCCCTGTCACCGGTTATCAGTATAACACATTCTTCCGAATCAAACAAGACACACATGCTGTTTTCGTTGTCCGTTTTGCTGCTTCCGGATGTGAGCATTGTCAACGTGCCAGTGGAAAGAGGAATCTGCTTATCCCTTTCAATCCACTCCACCTGCGCAGGATACTGCTCGGACAACCGGAAAGCCAGTTCGTTTTGCCCCTGTACCGGAAGATAAAATTGATCCGCAGAAATTCTCGTAAGCAGATTTTCCACAGCATTTGAATGATCGCGGTCATAGTGGGTCAGGAGTAACCCATCCAGGCGGAAGATGCCCTGACTCAGAAGTGTTTGAGCAATCTCATCCGCCGCGCCCGTATCGCTTTCGCCGCCGCAGTCAATGAGATAGTTCTTCCCGCCGCTCTGCAGCAGAATAGACTGCCCCTCCCCTACATCCAGCACGGTAAGGCGCAGCGCATCCGCTTTCGGGACGATCACGGAGGCCGCAACGGCAGCAATTAGACCAATCGTTCCGGCGAGAAGAAAGCACCGCGCATGCCTGCGTACACAAAGGAACAGCACCGCAAGGCTATAAACAAGCAGAAGCCAGATGACAATGTACTTACTCTGTGTATACACTGCTGCAAAGGGAACCCGTGACAGGCGTGCTGCCAGCCACAGGATCAATCGAATTACCCACCCAAGCACCCAAGCCAGAGCACCGCACACGCCCGGCAGAAATCCACCCAGTATGCCGACGACAGCAATGCCGCAGAAGAGCAGCGGAATCATCCAGATGATCAAAAGATTGGAGAGAACGCCAATCAGACTGACGGAGCCAAAATAATAGGCACTGAGCGGCGCTGAAAAGAGCATCGCACTGACGGAGACCGCAACGGCTCCCGCAATCCAGTGCACAGCGCGGCTTTTCAGGCTCTTTGCCTTCATTTTCGGAAAAGCGCCCACAATACGCGCTGAAATTGGAGCTGCAAGAAGGAGGATGCCTGCCACACTGGCAACGGAGAGCTGAAAGCTGACCGAGTAGATCACGAAGGGATTGATAAGCAGCATTACCAATGCGGCGAAGGACAGGCTGGTCAGGCCGTCGTATTCCTCGTTGATTGCTGCGCCCAATGCCATCATTCCCGCCATAAGGGATGCCCTGGTCACCGACGGAGAAAACCCGGTAACAGCGGCAAAGAAGGTCAGCAGAGGGACGGAAACCATAAAAGCAAGCACTCTTCTGCGGCGAAGCAGGAAATACACCGCGCCAGA
Organism: uncultured Oscillospiraceae bacterium; assembly: GCA_934567355.1. Classification (GTDB taxonomy): domain Bacteria; phylum Bacillota; class Clostridia; order Oscillospirales; family Oscillospiraceae; genus Faecousia. Next base: position 3,306 of record CAKTJC010000051.1, on the reverse strand, counting down.
CAGTGCAGACACATGCAATCCGGACACCGCGACCACATGCCGAATTCCGCTGACCTTCAAAGAGGTATCCACTGCATAGCTCAGCGCCGAGGTATCGCCCAAGAGAAGCGCTTTTGCAAACGGCGCTGCATCCTCAGGAAAAAGGGACTGGATATGCTCCAGGGCAGTTTTCCCGGCTCTTGCAGGAAGAAATAAAATGGGACTTTTTTCCGACCTGGAATAGGTGGCGTCACTCTTTTGTGAAGCCACAACAAAGCATCCGTTTCCACGGTAATAGGCAGAATCCTTCTTGGCGGACGGTGTGGTAAGACGGATCGCAAACTCTCCCTCCACCACCGTTCCGGGTTCAATCATTCGATCTTCATCTTGATAAATACGAATAAAGTAGGGTTTCCCTTCCAAGTTTACAACAGCATCCACCGAATAGCCGTAATCCGTCCGTTCGCTAAAGCCTGTCGTTGTCGCGCTAAGGTGAGGCGTTGTGCCGTCCAGCGCTTCAATAGGAGAAAGATAGACGGTTTGATACAGCGAAAACCATCCGAACCCGGCGCATAACCCCAGAAAAAAGATTGCCGGCGTCCGGAACATAGGATTGTGCCGCCGCAGAGCGATGCACAGTCCTGCAGCCACGGCAGCATAAAGCATCAGCGGAAGGAGATTCTTCTGCCACAGCGCAGCCGCGCCTATCGCGCAGGCCGCTGCAAAGCCGATCGTAAAACGCATCAGACGGCGCACGAAATTCCCTCCTTTTCAAAAATGGCGCAGCCAAAGCAGCTGCGCCATTTGAAGCTTTTCTCAAGGTAGCGTTGCAGAACCGGACAAATGAGCTGCCAACACAGTTACCAATGTTGTTTTAGAGCTTGGAACACACAAACTCGGGAACCTGTGCCAGAGCCTCTTCCAGCTTGCTTGCATCCTTGCCGCCGCCCATGGCGGAATCGGGCTTGCCGCCGCCGGAGCCGCCGCAGGTGCTGCACACCAGCTTGACCACTTCACCAGCCTTCAGTCCCTTGGCCACGGCATCCTTGCCGCAGATGGCCAGGAAGGAGGGCTTTTCACCGTTCACAGAAGCCAGCACACCCACAATGTTTGCCGCCTTATCCCGGAGCATATCGCCCATCTGGCGCAGCTTGGTTGCATCCATGCCGGATACCTTGGCAGTAAGAACCTTCACGCCGCCAATCTCCTTGGCGCTTTCCAGGAGCTTCTCCACCGCGCCGGAGGCATCCTTCGCCTGGTACTGCTCAATCTGGCGCTTCAACTCCTTGATTTCATCCAGATTGGACTGAATCTTAGAAGACAGGTCAGCGGGCTTGACCTTCAGCTTTGCAGCGGCATCGGCAAGAACTTCCTGGGCATTTTCCAGTCTTGCCATGCAGGCTTTGCCAGTGTAAGCCTCGATACGGCGGACGCCGGAGGCAACGCTGCCCTCGCTGACCAGCTGGAACGCGCCGACCTTTGCAGTGTTATCCAGGTGGGTGCCGCCGCAGAACTCGATGGAGTAGCCGCCCATGTTGACCACGCGGACGGTCTGGCCGTACTTTTCGCTGAACAGGGCCGTTGCACCCAGCTTCTTTGCCTCGTCAATGGGCATTTCCTTGATGTCAATGGGATAGCCTTCCAGAATGGAATCCTGAACAATGGATTCTACCTTGCCCAGTTCCTCCTGGGTCAGGGCAGAATAATGGGTGAAGTCAAAGCGCAGGTAATCCGGCTCCACCAGAGAACCGGCCTGATGCACATGGTCGCCCAGGACGGTGGTCAGTGCCTTTTGCAGCAGGTGGGTTGCGGAGTGGGCGCGCATCACGCCCTTGCGGCGCTCCACATCGATGGAGGCAACAACCTCGTCGTCCACCTTCAAGGAGCCCTTCAGCATCTTGCCGTGGTGCAGGTACTTGCCGCCCTTGTCCTTCTGGACATCCGTCACCTGGAACACATGGTCGCCCATGGTGATGGTGCCGTGGTCGGCAACCTGACCGCCCATTTCTGCATAGAAGGGGGTCTTATCCAGGACAATGATGCCGTCCTCGCCGCCGGTAATGGTGCCGGAAACCTCGTCACCGACGCAGACCGCCAGCACCTTTGCGGTGCATTCGTTCTGCTCGTAGCCAACAAAGGTGGTGGGCGTATTGTCAAGGCCAAGGTCAATGCCGGCCCAGGCCAAATCGCCCAGCGCCTTGCGGGCCTCGCGGGCGCGCACCTTCTGCTCCTGCATCAGCTTTGCAAAAGCCTTCTGGTCCAGGGTCATGTCTTCGTCGGCAACCATTTCCAGCGTCAGGTCAATGGGGAAGCCATAGGTATCGTACAGCTTGAAGGCATCGGTGCCGGAGAACTCCGTTTCGCCCTTTGCCTTGTGGTCTGCCAGCATTTCGGCAAAAATCTTCATGCCGCCATCGATGGTGCGGGCGAAGTTTTCTTCCTCCACCTTGACCACCTTGGTGATATAGGCGGCGCGCTCCCGCAGGTAGCCATAGTGCCCCTCATTCTCGTGGACGACCGTTTCCACCACTTCATACAGGAAGGGATGGTTGACACCCAGAAGCTTGCCGTGACGGGCAGCACGGCGCAGCAGACGGCGCAGCACATAGCCTCTGCCCTCATTGCTGGGCAGCACGCCATCGGCAATCATGAAGGTGGAAGCACGGATGTGGTCAGTGATCACGCGCAGGGACACATCCATCTTTACACTCTGACCATAGGAAGCGCCGGTCAGCTCGGTGACCCTGTTGGTGATGTTCATGACGGTATCCACGTCGAACAGGCTGTTGACATCCTGGCAAACCACAGCCAGACGCTCCAGACCCATGCCGGTGTCGATATTCTTCTGAGCCAGCTCGGTGTAGTTGCCCTGACCGTCATTGTTGAACTGGGAGAACACGTTGTTCCACACTTCCATATAGCGGTCGCAGTCACAGCCCACAGTGCAGCCAGGCTTGCCGCAGCCGTACTTTTCGCCACGGTCATAGTAGATTTCAGAGCAGGGGCCGCAGGGACCGGAGCCATGCTCCCAGAAGTTATCTTCTTTGCCAAAGCGGAAAATCCGGTCGGCGGGGACACCCACTTCCTTGTTCCAAATTTCAAAGGCCTCGTCATCATTTTCGTAGATAGAGGGGTACAGGCGCTCCTTGTCCAGCCCCACCACTTCGGTCAGGAACTCCCAGCTCCAATGGATGGCCTCCCGCTTAAAGTAGTCGCCAAAGGAGAAGTTGCCCAGCATCTCAAAATAGGTGCCATGGCGGGCAGTCTTACCGATGTTTTCAATGTCGCCGGTACGAATGCACTTCTGGCAGGTGCAGACCCGATGAC
>CAKTJC010000050.1 GCA_934567355.1 uncultured Oscillospiraceae bacterium | reverse complement strand
GAAATACATACAGTATTCCTCCATTTTTCATCCTTTGCCTGGGAACAAAATCCCTCGCTGCCAGCTCTTGCCGATTTACTCAGAGGCTCCCAAAAACGAACCAAGTAGGTGAATTGTATGCAGCTGTTTTCCAATGACCTGGGCGTTGACCTGGGTACCTCCAATGTTTTGATTTATGCCGACGGAAAGGGTCTGGTGGTGCGTGAGCCTGCCGTTGTGGCGCTCGATCGCAACACCGGCAAGATTTTGCAGGTCGGCGCTGCCGCCCGGAACATGCTCAACCGTACCCCCGGCAACGTGGTTGCCATGCGCCCGCTGAAGGAGGGCGTCATCTGCGACCATGAGATGACCGTGCGCATGCTCCAGGAGATGTTCAAAACGGCAACGAAGGCCTCCGTCTTCACCCCCAAGCCCCGCGTGGTCATCAGCGTTCCCAGCGGTGTCAGCGAGGTGGAGGAGCGCAGCGTTATTAACGCCGCCATCGAGGCAGGCGCACGAAGAGTGTTCCTGATCGAGGAGCCTCTGGCTGCCGGCCTGGGCGCAGGACTGGACTTAAAGGGCACCCAGGGACATATGGTCGTGGACATCGGCGGCGGCACCACGGACATTGCCGTGCTGAGTATGAACGGCGTCACCGTCTCGTCCTCCCTGAAAATCGCAGGCGATTCCTTTGACGAATCCATTGCCCGCTACGTCCGCCGCCAGTACGGCGTGGTGATCGGCCAGGTCACCGCCGAGGAAGTGAAGATCCAGATCGGCCAGGTCTACCCCCGTCAGGAGGAAATGACCATGAACGTCAAGGGCAGAGATTCCAAGACCGGCATGCCCAAAACCGTCACCCTGACCTCCACCGAAATTTACGAGGTGCTCCGCCGTCCTGCCCGCCAGATCGCGGACGAAGTGCTGGCGGTTCTGGAGCAGACAAGCCCGGAGTTGGTCAGCGATATTTCCGAGACCGGCATCACCCTCACCGGCGGATGCAGCCAGGTTTGGGGCTTTACGGAGCTGCTTATCGAGCGCACCGGCATCCCCTGCATCCTGGCCGACGACCCTGATTCCTGCACTGCCTACGGCTGCGGCAAGAGCCTTGCCTGGATCAACCACATGTCCGAAGGCCCCATCAACATCGCCCGCAAGCGTATGATGAAGCAGAATTTCTGATCTTTGAGGGGTACATCATCAAGGCTTTCATAGCGAAACCGGCTGCCCAAATGGGCAGCCGGTTTCGTATGCGCCGGAATATCAAGAAAGCCTCGCAGAGTTTGCCGCTCGCAGGCGAACAAGGAGTGCGCGCAGCAGACTGCAATCCTTTTTGACAGTCTAAAAGCGGGGGCTGCACATGCAGTCCCCGCTTTTTCGGATGCGTTTTTAGTTGCTGGAGGTGGACAGGCTGATGTTCTTGCGCATGTAGGAGGTGTCACCCATGGTAACAGTGTAGTCCTCCAGCAGACCCTCCAGCCAGGTGTTCATGTCGGCGGTTCTCAGGTCGTTCACGATCTGGTAATCCCGATAGGTCTCGCCGGTAGTGCCCACGAAGTACAGCACATGGTAACCGTAGCTGGTTTCCACAATTCCGGTATCTCCGGGCTTGCGGTCGGCATCGAAGCACCAGTCGTTGAATGCGGCAACCATCTGGCCGGGGTAGACATTTTCGTACAGGCCGCCGTTGGTATTGGAGCCGGTGTCGGTGGACTTGGTATTGGCCAGCTCAGCGAAGCTGTCCTCGGTGGCGTCGCCGGACTTCCACTCGTCCAGAATCTCTTCAGCACTGGTGCGGGCGGCTTCCTTGGCCTCATCGGTGTAGGTGCCGTCCTCGTTCTGATCGCCGCTGAAGCCAACGAGAATGTGGCGGACGTTGATCAGATCGGTCTGGTTGTCGTTCTTGCCGGTGTACATCACCACATAGTAGGCGGAAACGGTTTCCAGATCTTCGCCGTTTTCGTCGGTGACGGTGGTGGGGACCTCAATGCTGGTGATGTCGCCCTCCTGGCGGGCTTCATCGGTAATCCAGTCGGCCAGATAGGTATTGATGCCGCTGCGTGCCTGGTTCGTGTAAACGGTAGCGGAGGCTTCGGTACCCTCGTTGATGGTCATTTCGCCAATGGCGGCATTCAGCTCGTCCAGGTTGGCAGCCTTCAGCAGGGGAGCGATGGCAGCTTTCGCGGCGACCACGGCAGCATCCCGCTCGGCAGCGGTGTAGGTGGTGGTGCCGTTTTCATCGGTGGTGCCGCCGGTGAGGAACTTGGAGGTGGGGACATGGTACTGAGCGTAGCTGTAGGAGGAGTACTTGGCGGGATCCTGGCTGTCGGCCTCACGGATCTGCTCACTGGTATAGCTCAGAGCATCCTGATGGGCGGTCTGATAGGCGCTGGCCAGCAGATTGCGGCTGTAGTAGGCCAGGTAATCCGCCTTGGAGGAGCCGTTGCCATACTGTGCCTTCAGGAAAGCGTCGGCATTGCTGTAGCCATAGAGCTTTGCGTAGGAGTCCAGGTTGCTGCTCAGCAGATCGACCTGGGTCTGCTGCTCCTCGGACAGGGCAAAGCCCTCAGCCTCGGCAGCGTCGGCCAGAGAAAGGGTGCTCTGTGCGGTAGAGGCGGCCTGGCTGATAAAGAAATCGGCCCAGGTTTCGCCGGTCTCGGTGCTGTAAACCTGCTGGTCGAGCGTTTTGGAGGTATCCAGACCGAACAGGGACAGGTAGCTGCCATAGGTGTTGACGTAGTTGTTGACATAGTCGATGTAGTAGTAGCTCAGCTCGGCGTTGCTCAGCTCGTGGCTGCCGATGGTGGCGGCGACGGTGTTCTTCTCGTGCACACCGTTGGCTTCGACGGAGCGATTGACGCTGATGGCCACGGCAAGGACGATCAGCGCTACCAGCACGACTACAAAGGCAATGCTGTAGATCTTAACTTTTTTTGCTTCCTTCTGCTCGGCGATCTGACGCTCGGTCATCTTTCCCGCATTTTCAGAGCGAAGCTGCTTCTTTTTGGATGCACTCATGAAATCATTTCCTCTCATTGTTCCTTGTTCGATTTGTTTGTATCTTTATAGCACCGGTACAAACAGACCACCACATTATAATCTATTTTTCTGTTTCTTTCAAGTGGCAAATTTGTTAAAAATCGATAAATGCATGCTTTTACGGTTTTTCCGTACCACGAAAAAAGGCATGGGAGCCGAAGCTCCCATGCCAACCCCGCTTTGGCCGCAGCACGTCCAATTATGACCTGCACGAAATGGCAGGTGGGTTGCCGCTCACGACTTTCGCTGCTCCCAACGTCCACCACACGTCTGCGCGTGGGCGGGAGGTCTGCAATCCAGCCGGGAAGTCTAACATCCCGTTCAAAAAATGTGGGTCCAAAAGGACGCACTCGCACCAAGCAGGAAGGGTTTATTCCGTTTCTTCCTCGTAAAGAGAGTCCATGATCAGGTCGTACACCGCCTGCAGCTCTGCCTCGTCCTCGATGGCGCACAGAAGCGGCTCGCCGTCCTCCTCGGTGGACTTGAGAATGCTGACCTCCAGGTCAGCGCCGTCCTCACTGTCGGCAGGCACCACGACCAGATAGCTGGCGCCGCCGTATTCCACGGTGGTCAGCACCTCCAGCTCGTATTCCTTTCCGTCCTCATCGGCGATGGTGATAAAGTCGGAGCCATATTCGTCTGCCATGGCGCACCTCCAAACTCTTTACTGGTATTCTAACCTGCCAACGGGGTAAAATCAATAGTGAATATTGCACAAACTGAACAAAGAACCGGGCAGGGGAGAAGGACATACACAATAAAGTATACAATTTTGAAAACTGGCTATCCTTTTCGGGTACTTTGAGTTTTATATCTGGATTATTTCCTGAAATTAAAGGATAATTCATAAATTAGGTCTTTCGTTTTGGGCATCATTATGTTATAATCCTATGAAGGCATGCTCAGAATTATGCCCCTTTGAATTCAGTGCGATTCCCTCCGGCTGCCATGGCCGGAGTTGCGGAGGTTCTCTATGGCAAATCAAGAACAGAACAACAGAAGAAGGAAAAAGGTCCGCCAGGAATGGAATCCTCATTGGACGCTGAAGCTGGTGTACACTGCTTGCTCCACGGTGTTTTCCGCCGCCAAGATCGCCATCGGCGCCGCTGCAACGGTGCTGCTGATCTGCCTGATCAGCGGCATCGTGTTTGTCGGCGCCTTGGCTGAGTACCTGCAGAACGACATCCTCAAGGAGGCGCAGAACTGGTCATACGAGGATTACGACATTGAGAAAACCTCCTACGTCCATTACGTAGACAACGACGGCAATATTCAGCTGCTTCAGCAGATCTATACTACCACCGACCGCCAGCCCGCCACCTGGGATGAGATCCCCCAGGCGCTGGTGGACGCCACCGTCGCCATCGAGGACAAGCGCTTCTACGAGCACCAGGGCGTGGACTGGATCACCACGGTCAAGGCCTGCGCCAATATGTTCTTCGGCGGCGACTCCCAGTTCGGCGGCTCCACCATCACGCAGCAGCTGGTCAAAAATACCACGGATGAGAAGAGCATCACCGTTCAGCGAAAGGTGATGGAGATCTTCCGCGCCCAGCTTCTGGAAAAGGAATACGACAAGGACGTCATCATGAAGGAGTACCTGAACCGGATCTATCTGGGCAAGGGCTGCTATGGCGTCAAATCCGCCGCTGCCGCCTATTTCGGCAAAGAGCTGCGCAGTCTGACGGTAGCCGAGTGCGCCAGCCTGATCAGCATTACCAATAACCCCTCCCTGTTCAATCCCTATTCTACCAGCGTGTATATGTATAAGGGCGAGATGCGCAACGGTGAGCAGCGCAACCGCTACCGCCAGGAGAGCGTCCTGAATGAAATGTTGAACCAGGGCTACCTGACGGACGAAGAGTATATCAACGCCTTCAATCAGCCCCTCGTCTTCAAGGACGGCATCGACGAGGCGGATCGCTGGGCGGTGTGCGACCAGTGCGGCTACGGCGGCACGATCAGCACCTTCACCAGCCAGGGCGGTATGTATTTCTGCCCCCGCTGCGGCAGCCAGACCTCTGTCAGCCAGAATGCCTCCCAGTACGTCTACAGCTGGTTCGTGGATACGGTGATCCTGGATGTGGCGTCGGATCTGGCACTCCGGGACGGCTTCGTGTGGGACGATATGGATCAGGCTGCCCGGAACTACTATCTGGAAAGGATCCAGAAGGGCGGCTACCACATCTACACGACGCTGGACAAGGATGTTCAGGATCAGGTGGATGCCATTTATACCGACCTGAATAATATCCCCACCACCCGAAGCACCCAGCAGCTGCAGTCCGGCATTGTGGTGATCGACAATTCCACCGGCGACATTGTGGCGCTGGCCGGCGGCGTGGGGGAGAAGACCGATTTCTTCGCCTATAACAAAGCCACCCAGGCAAAGCTGCAGACCGGATCGGCGCAGAAGCCCCTGTCCGTTTATGCCCCTGCCTTTGAGAAGGGCGGCTTCAGTCCTGCCACCGTCATCAGGGATATGCCGCTGTCCTACAGCGGCGGCGCATGGCCGAAAAACGACAGCCGCGTGTATGGCTATTCAAAGACTATTTTCCAGGGCGTTACCTCGTCCATCAACGCAGTCTCGGCCAACCTGCTCAACCAGATCGGAGTCGACTACAGCTTCAGTTTTTCGAAGTATAATTTCGGCCAGAACTATCTGATCGATAACTATGTCGCTTCCAACGGAGTAAACATGTCCGACATTGCCCTCGCGCCGCTGGCGCTGGGCGCGCTGACGGTGGGCTCCACGGTGCGCGAGATGTCCACTGCTTTTGCCACCTTTGCAAACAACGGTGTTTACCGCAGCTCCCGCACCTACACGAAGGTATATGACAGCGACGGTAAGATCGTTCTGGACAATCAGCAGGACACCAGTCAGATCCTCAGCGAAAAGACCGTCAACTATATGAACTACTGCCTGTATAACGCTGCCAACAACGGTACCGGCGCGGCAGCAGTGTTCCCCGGTCAGAATATTGCGGGCAAGACCGGCACCACCTCCAGCAACCGTGACCGCTGGTTCGTGGGCTTTACCAAGTACTACACCGCTGCGGTCTGGTGCGGCTACAATCAGCCGGAGCAGATCTATCTGACCAATAACTATGCAAACCCCGCCGCCCGGCTTTGGAAGATGGTCATGCAGCCCATCCACAACGGGCTGCCCCAGGTCGGGCTCTACAACGGCAATGCCTTTACCAACGTAAGTATCTGCCTGGATTCCGGCAAGCTGGCCACTCCTGCGTGCAGCCTGGATGCCCGCGGCATTGCCCGGGTGGTGTCTGTGAATTGCTATCCCGAGGATGTGCCTACCGAGTACTGCACCAAGCACGTCCAGGTGGACTACTGCGTCACCGGCGGCGGTGTGGCCACCGAGTACTGCCGCATGTTCCCGGATGCCGTGGTCGAGAGCCGCTCTCTGGTTCGCCTGAATCAGACAGAAGTCAACGAGATCAGCGCCGCCCTGCAGGTCGGCCTGGAGGGCGTTTATGGCACCGACGGGTATGTCTACTATGTGGATAATTATGGAAATGCCCTTGCCTGGTACGGCTTCAGCGGCTATGCAAACAACCTGACCGGTCAGCCCTATATCTCCTGCCCGCTGCACAACCAGGATACCATCATCAATTTCCCCACCACGCCGGACGATGGCTTTGACAACTGGGACAATGGCGACATCATCTATCCCGATAACGGCAGCGGAGACACCGGCTTCGATTTTGGCAACGGCGGCAATGATTTCGGCGGCGGAAACTCCTACGGGGACTATTCCGGCAACGGAGACGTATTTTTCTAGGGAAGCGCTGAGCGACACTTGCCGATTTGCTCAGAGCTTCTCCAAAAGCAATAGACAGAAACGAGGGAAAGCCAAAATGCTGTGGATTTCCGATGAATGGAAGGATTATGAGGTGCTGGACACCTCCGATGGAGAGCGGCTGGAGCGCTGGGGGAAATATATCCTTGTGCGCCCCGATCCTCAGGTGATCTGGAGCACCCCGCACGGCGCGCCGGAGTGGAAGCGCTATGACGCCAGATATATCCGCTCCAATACCGGCGGCGGTCACTGGTCAGAGCACAGTTTGCCGGAGCGCTGGCAGATTCGCTACCGGGATTATCTCACCTTTAATGTCAAGCCCATGAACTTCAAGCATACCGGCGTGTTTCCGGAGCAGGCAGCCAACTGGGATTTCATCCGGGAGCGTGTTGCCTCCGCCGGTCGCCCGGTGCGGGTGCTGAATCTCTTCGCCTATTCCGGCGGCGCCACGCTGGCGGCGGCAGCCGGCGGGGCGGAGGTGTACCATGTGGATGCCTCCAAGGGCATGGTGGCCTGGGCGAAGGAGAATGCTGCCGCCTCCGGCCTTGCCGACCGTCCCATCCACTGGATCGTGGATGACTGCGGCAAGTTCATCCAGCGGGAGATCCGGCGCGGACGCCGGTATGACGGCATCATCATGGATCCTCCCAGCTATGGCCGCGGCCCCAGCGGGGAGATCTGGAAGATGGAAACCAGCTTTTTCCCCTTCCTCCGGGAGACGGCAAAGCTGCTGACGGATGATCCGCTGTTCGTGATCATCAATTCCTATACCACCGGCCTTGCACCCAGCGCAGTGGCCTATGCGTCCGATGTGGTGTTCCGCCCCTTCGGTGGCAGGACGGCTGCCGGGGAGCTGGGGCTGCCGGTGCGCGATTCCGGCCTGGTGCTTCCCTGCGGCGCAACGGGAAGATGGACACCCTGAGGGAGGCACATATGGAAAAACTAATCAGAGCGGAAGATCTTGCCTTCCGCTATCCCGGTGTGGACGGTGCGCCGGATGTGACGGTGTTCGAAGATTTGAACCTTTCCATTCAGGAGGGGAGCTTTACGGCGATCCTTGGCACCAACGGCTGCGGAAAGTCCACCCTTGCCAAGCATTTCAATGCTATCCTGCTGCCCACCGGCGGCAAGGTGTATGTTTGCGGTATCGATACCTCCGACCCGGGGCGGCTGATGGCCGTCCGCCGCAGTGTGGGCATGGTGTTCCAAAACCCGGATAACCAGATCGTCGCCAACGTGGTGGAAGAGGATGTGGCCTTCGGCCCCGAGAACCTGGGCGTTGCCAGCCCGGAAATTCGCCGCAGGGTGGATGCCGCGCTGAAGCAGGTGGGGATGTACGAATACCGCGAGCATGCCCCCCATCTTCTGTCCGGCGGCCAGAAGCAGCGCATTGCCATAGCGGGTGTTATCGCCATGGAGCCACGCTGCATCGTGCTGGACGAGCCCACTGCCATGCTGGATCCCAAGGGCAGGAAGGACGTTATCGATACCATCAAGCGGCTGAATCGGGAAAAGGGGATCACCGTCGTCCTGATCACCCACCATATGGACGAGGCTGCCCAGGCAGACCGGGTAGTGGTGCTCAGAAAGGGCACCATCGCCGCCGACGGCACACCCAGGGAGGTTTTCTCCCAGGTGAAGCTGCTTCATGAGATCGGTCTTGCCGCCCCGGAGGGCGTCGAGCTCTGCTGGGCGCTGAATCAAAAGGGCTTCGATCTGCCCCTGACGGCACTGGAGCCGGAGGAATGCGCGCAGGTACTTTACGATTGGGTAAAGGCCTGACCCGTGGGAGGAATGAATTTGGAACCCATTATGCAGGTGAAAGACCTGACCTATGTCTACAGCGCCGGAACCCCCTTTGAGCACAAGGCGCTGGATAACGTGAATTTTACATTGAACCGGGGAGAATTTGTGGGCGTCATCGGCCACACCGGTTCCGGCAAATCCACACTGATGCAGCAGCTCAACGGCCTTTTGAAGCCGACCGCAGGGCAGGTGCTGCTGGGCGGTGTGGATATTTGGTCGGATAAGCAGTTTACCCGTCAGGCGCGCTTCCGGGTGGGGCTGGTGTTTCAGTACCCGGAATACCAGCTGTTTGAGGAGACGGTCTATAAGGACATTGCCTTCGGTCCCAAAAACATGGGACTGACCCAGCAGGAGATCGACCGCCGGGTGCGTGATGCAGCTGGCATCGTCGGCATCACGGAGCGCCAGCTCCAGGCTTCGCCCTTCGATCTTTCCGGCGGGCAGAAGCGCCGCGTCGCCATTGCGGGCGTCATTGCCATGGAGCCGGAGGTGCTGATCCTGGATGAGCCGATTGCCGGTCTTGATCCCATCGGCAGAGCCGAAATTCTGGAGCATATCGAAAGCTACCGCAGGGCAAAGAATGCCACCGTCATGATGGTCAGCCACTCCATGGAGGATGTGGCGCGCGTGACGGATCGCCTTCTGGTGCTCTGCAATTCCCGCCTCGCCATGGACGCTCCGCCCGCCGAGGTGTTCAGCCATGCCCAGCAGCTGCTGGATATGGGGCTGGACATTCCCCGCGTGACGCAGATCTTCCTCGACCTGAAAAAGAGAGGCCTGGATGTGGAGAGCGTCTATACCATCGAGCAGGCGGTTGCCTGCCTGACCCGGCTGAAGGAGAGCGGCGCCCATGCTTAAAGACATTACTTTGGGGCAGTATTTCCCCGGTCATTCCGCCATTCACCGCCTTGACCCCAGAACCAAGCTGATCCTGACCATGGTGTACATCGTTGCGCTCTTTGTGGCGCAGAACTGGATCTCCTATGGCGTCATGCTGGTGTTTCTGCTGACCTGTATCCGCATCTCTGCCATTCCGCCCAGATCCATCGTGCGCGGCATGAAGCCCCTGGTGTTCATCCTGGCCTTTACGGCGATCCTGAACATTTTCTATACGGATGGCGGCGTGGAGCTGGTGCGTCTTGGCTCCCTTGCCATTACTACCGAGGGGCTGAAGCGTGCCCTCTTTATGATCTGGCGTATCCTGATGCTGATTTCCGGCACCTTCCTGCTGACCTATACCACATCCCCCATCTCCCTGACGGACGGACTGGAGAGCCTCCTGAATCCTCTGAAAAGGATCCGCGTCCCGGTGCATGAGCTCGCCATGATGATGAGCATTGCCCTGCGCTTTATCCCGACGCTGATCGAGGAGACGGATAAGATTATGAACGCCCAGAAGGCGCGCGGTGCCGATTTTGAAACGGGCAGCATCATTCAGCGTGCAAAGGCGCTGGTTCCAATTCTGGTTCCGCTGTTCATCAGTGCCTTCCGTCGGGCGGACGAGCTGGCGACTGCCATGGAGTGCCGCTGCTACCAGGGCGGCGACGGGAGAACCAAGCTCAAGCTGCTCCGCTTCAAGCGGGGCGACCTGATCGCCTTCGGTGTGTGCATCTGCCTGGTGGCTGCCGTTGCGACCCTGGCGTCCTTCGGACTGTGAGGGCAGCCATGCGAAATATTGCGCTCTTTCTGATTTATCTGGGCACCGCTTACCATGGCTGGCAGGTGCAGAAGAATCTGCCCACCGTGGCAGAGGCCATGGAAAAGGCTGCGGCCGATGTGGTGGGGCATCCCGTCCATATGACCGGCTGCGGCAGAACCGACGCAGGGGTACACGCCCGCTGCTATGTTGCCAATTTCCGCACTACCTCCACCATCCCAGTGGAGCGGCTGCCCTATGCGCTCAACACCCATCTGCCCTGCGACATTGTGGTCACCAAAGCGTTTGAGGTGCACGACGGCTTCAATGCCATCGGCTCCTGCGCGAAAAAGGAATATACCTACCAGATATATAATTCCCGCCTGAAGGATCCCTTCTATGTTGACCGTGCCTGGTTCTATCCCAGGCATCTGGATGAATCGGTGATGCAGGCCGCCGCCGCTCAGTTTGTGGGCACCCACGATTTTGCGGCGGTTCGCAGCGTCGGCACGGATGTCAAATCCACGGTTCGTACCGTGTATTATTACGATGTGGAGCGCCGGGACGATCTGCTCCTGCTGCGGGTGTGCGCCAATGGCTTCCTCTATAACATGGCGCGCGCCATGGCAGGCACGGTGGTCTACTGCGCAGAGGGGAAGATTCGTCCGGAGGAGATCGGGAAAATTCTGGATTCCGGCAACCGGACGGCGGCAGGCCCCACCGTTCCCCCCGGAGGGCTGTATATGACCCATCTGTGGTACGACGACGGAGTCGAAAAATTCGAGTGCGCCGCCCGCTGAGAAACGTTCATAATTTGTTTTTCCTTTTTCCGTACAAATGTGCTATACTTCGTTTCAAAGCAGATTTCCCTGAAAAGGAGTGAGTTTATGCAGCCGAAAATGTGCGTAAAGTGCAAGAAAAATATTGCGGTTGTTTTTATAACAAGGGTTGAAAACGGCAATACCCTCAACGAGGGCTATTGCCTGAAATGCGCCAAAAGCCTTGGAATTCCCCAAATTGACCAGGTGGTCAAGCAGATGGGCATCTCCGAGGACGATCTGGACATGATCAGCGACGAGATGAGCAGCATGTTCAGCCAGAACGACAGCGAATCCGAGGATGACGGCTCCGAAAGCCGCACCGCCACTTTCCCGCTGCTCAACCAGCTGTTTGGAAACGGCGGGCTTCCCATCCCCGGCCGCCCCGCCCAGAAGCAGGAAAAGCCCAAGGAAGATGAAAAGATAAAAACAGTCAAAAAGCATAAGTTCCTGGATAGCTACTGCATGGATCTGACCGGCAGAGCCAGAGCCGGGAAGCTGGATAAGGTCATTGGCCGGGATGTGGAAACCGAACGGGTGATCCAGATCCTGAACCGCCGACAGAAGAATAACCCTTGCCTGGTGGGCGAGCCGGGCGTGGGCAAAACCGCCATTGCCGAGGGGCTTGCCCAGCGCATTGCAGCGGGGAATGTGCCCTACAAGCTGCGGGACAAAGAGGTCTTCCTGCTGGATTTGACTGCCCTGGTAGCCGGAACCCAGTTCCGCGGCCAGTTTGAGAGCCGCATGAAGAGCCTGATCACCGAAATCAAGGAGTGCGGCAACATCATCCTGGTGGTGGACGAGGTGCACAATCTGGTGGGCGCCGGAGATGCCGAGGGCAGCATGAACGCCGCCAACATCCTCAAGCCGCCGCTGTCCCGGGGCGAGATTCAGATCATCGGCGCGACCACCTATACGGAATACCGCAAGTATATCGAAAAGGATGCCGCCTTAGAGCGCCGCTTCCAGCCGGTGACGGTGGCGGAGCCCACCATGGAGCAGGCCATTGCCATCATGCAGGGCATTGCCAAGACCTATGCCGACTATCACAGCGTGGTTATCTCCCCGGAAATTGCCCGGCAGTGCGTGGTGCTTTCCGAGCGCTATATCACCGACCGTTTCCTGCCGGATAAGGCCATCGACCTGCTGGACGAAGCCTGCTCCGATGTGAATCTGCGCAGCAAGGAGCTTTCCCGCCTGGCGGAGCTGCGCAAGGAGCGCGACGACTACGAGCTGGAGCTTCGCATGCTCAACGAGAATACGGAGGATCAGAATTTCGAGCGCCTTGCCACCATCCGCAGCAAGCTCTGCCAGATTGCCGCCGAGATTGAGGAGTTGGAAAAGGTTCCGCTGCCCGCTGTCACCATGGAAAACCTTGCCAGAGTGATCGAGCTGTGGACGAAGATTCCCGCCTCCAAGATCAAGGCTCAGGAATATCAGCAGATCAAGGGACTTGCCGACCGCCTGCGCCAGCATATCGTCGGCCAGGATGAGGCGGTGGATGCCGTTGCAAAGGCCATCCGCCGGAACCGGGTGGGCATCTCCCCCAAAAAGAGGCCGGTGTCCTTTATCTTCGTCGGCCCCACCGGCGTGGGCAAAACGGAGCTGGTCAAGCAGCTGGCTTCCGACCTCTTTGACAGTGTGGACAGTCTGATTCGTCTGGATATGTCCGAGTATATGGAAAAGCACACCGTCTCCAAGCTCATCGGTTCGCCCCCGGGCTATGTGGGCTATGACGAAGCAGGGCAGCTGACGGAACAGATCCGCCGCCGCCCCTACAGCGTTGTGCTCTTTGACGAGATCGAGAAGGCGCACCCGGATGTGCTCAATATCCTGCTGCAGGTGCTGGATGACGGCAGAATTACGGATTCTCAGGGGCGCGTGGTCAATTTTGAGAACACCATCATTGTCATGACCTCCAACGCAGGCTCCGAGGGCGGCACCGCCGGAATGGGCTTCGGCCGCACCCAGAACGACCAGGTGAAGGAAAAGACCATGAAAGCCCTGCAGGGCTTCCTGCGGCCTGAGTTCCTGAACCGGGTGGATGAAATCATCACCTTCAACCACCTGACGGAGGAGAATTTCCTGAACATCGCCGACATCATGATGAAGGAGCTTCAGGAAAGTCTGGCGGGCAGGGGACTGGCCTTTACCTGGGATGCTTCCATCCGGGATTATCTGGTGAAGAAGGCATACTCCGTCACCTACGGCGCGCGCAATCTGCGCCGCACCATCCAGCGCAGTCTGGAAGACCCCATCAGCGAGGTCATCATCGACAGCTTCGAGCATCCCATTTCCAGCCTCCATGCCTATGTGCAGGACGACGAGGTCAAACTGACCGTGGAATAAGTTGGAGAACATCTCGGGGAATCTCTGAATAATTGCAAAAAGGCGTGACCTCTTCGGCCACGCCTTTTTGCAGCTGCTGCATTACATATTGTGCATTACATATTGAGTCTCCAAACAGTAAAATTGAGATAGGCGGCAAACGTGAGCCAGAGCAGATAGGGGATTTGAAGCAGCCCGGCGCTGCGGTATTGCTCCCCGAATTCCAGCGCCATTGCCAGCACCAGCATCCACAGCAAAAGGAGCCACAGCAGAGCAAATCCATATGCCCGTGCATTGAAGAAAATCAGCGGCCACAGGAAATTTACCGCCAGCTGTGTAAGAAACAGCCTTCGTGCCTTGCCGATTTCGCTGCGTTTTCCATATCGCGCCACCTGTGCCATCCCGATCCCCATCAGGGCATACAGCGCCGTCCACACGAAGGGAAAGAGGATCGGTGGTGGGGAGAGGGGAGACTGCGCCGCGCTGTCCAGAAATGAAAGCATTCCATCCCTGCTGAGCGCCCCGGAGAGCATCCCCACTGCCTCGCTCAGCAGGATCCAAAAGAAGTAGGTTTTCCATCCCTTGCGATTCAATTGCATCACCCGGTATAATCTATGCACCGGATGGGCAATAAAGAAGAGGCCGCCTCATGAAGAGGCGGCCTCTGTGAATTTGGAGATCAGTTCATGCGGACGTAGTCCATGCAGATCCAGCCGATGTCCATTCTGCCCCAGGTGCGACCCTCGACAGTGGCGACTTCCAGAATCGTGACCACATCGCCCATGTTCTTGGTGCCGACGCTCTGATAGGACTGGCCTGCGCCAACGCGGACATTCACGCCATTGCCGGTAACAACGCCTGTTCCGGTGCCTACGGTGCCGGTGTTGCCCGTATTACCGGTGTTGGTGCCGCCGTCCAGCGAGATATAATCCATGGATGCCCAGCCGCCGCTGACATAGCCCCAGCTGGTATTGCCGACCTTGATCTGCTGCAGAACCTGCACGCGCTCATTCTGATTCAGAGCCTTGACCACCTCATAATTGGTGCCCGGGCCGGAGCGGACGCGCAGCTGCGTCGCGGTAACGGTGCCGTAAGCCGCATTGGCGCCGACATCGCCGTCCATATACACATAGCTCAAGCTGATCCAGCCCTTGTCGGTGCGGCCCCAGCCGTTGCTGGATTCCAGAATGGAGACACGGGTGCCATATGCATAGGAACCAACAAGGTCGCCGGACTGGCTTGCGGAACTGCGGATATTCAGCTCGCTGGCGGTAACCACACCCATCTTGCCGTTGGTGTTGGTCGTGGTATTGCCGCCGATGCCGGTGATGCTGTTCACAGTGGGGGTGGTTGCATTGGTGTTATCGCTGGTGGTAGGGGTGGTTGCACCGGTGTTGCTGTCGGTAGTGGGAGTGGTGGTGCCCGTTGCGCTGGGCGTGCTGCTTGAACCGGCCTGCAGGGTCACGTTGCTCAGGTCAAGCATATCTGCAATGACCCAGCCTATCACACCGTTCGAATCGGTGACAAGCGCCCATTTGACAGTGCCGACGGAATCGATACGGCTTACAACCACCTCGTCGCCAGCCTCCGCCTCCACTCTTACGCGGCTGCCGGTGCTGGGGTTCTGGCGTATACTCAACTGTTCCTTCACAATTGCCACATTTTCCTTGGGAGCGGTAGTGGGCGCTTCGGTAGGTGCCTCGGTGGCAACCGTGGCGGGCTCGGTGGCAACGATATTGGGGATATTCTCGGTGGCTTCCTCGCTGGGCTC
>CAKTJC010000049.1 GCA_934567355.1 uncultured Oscillospiraceae bacterium | reverse complement strand
CTATGGCCTCTGCTGGTTTCTTGCCGTTTGCTGTTACTGCGCTTTTTTGCGTCGGCAAGACCTCCCCCGGGTACTCACACGTCCTTTCCCTCTTTGCCTGCCACATTTACCGGAAGCAATCCATGTAGCTACTGGGCTTTGTTTTGTTATGCAAACTTACCCTTGCTTCCAGCCTTGTATGTGATTTCTGTTCGTCAGGCCAGAGGTTTGCCCATTAGGGGGTCTTTCAACCCCTAAAATCCGACTTGCTTCAGATTCCGCCTCACGACGGACACCCTTGCCTTTGGCTAAATCTTCCCGCTACCGGGCGGCTCCGGGTCTTTCACCCGCTTGAACGTGCGCTCACCGGACGCACCATCATAAAAGGGAGATCCCTTTGGCTGCGCCAGGGATCTCCCTTCTTTATATGCTTTGTTCCATCCGTGCATGGATGACGGCACCAATCGCGCCGCCGTAAGCACCTGTCTGACTTCTCAGCAGATTGACACGACTGGGGATCAGGCGGCTGATTCTGGAGGTAATCTGCTCGTGCAGGTAATCCCACTCCGCGGTAATGCCGCCAGCAATCACAACGGCTTCTGGATTTAAAATGGTGATCACATTGGCAATGCCCACGGCCAGATAATCCATCCTGCGGGAGATAAACGCCTGAGCCTGGGTATCCTCCGGATTTTTAAACCGTGCAAACATCTCCGGTGCAGTCTCCATGCCGCCAAAGCAGTCATGGAAATCGCGCTCAATGGCAGCGGCAGAGGCCTTGGCCTCAAAAGGACCGAATTTGTCCAGACTTACCGCCTGTTGACTCAGATCTTCCATGAAAACCATATACCCGATTTCACCGGCAGACAGGTCAGCACCTTTGTAGATTTTTCCATCGATCACGATACAGGAGCCGATCCCGGTGCCAAGGGTGATGAAAACGTAGTTTGCAGTGCCTTTGCAAGCACCGATTTGCCCTTCAGCAATGGTCCAGCAGGCCACATCATTTTCAATGGCTACAGGCATCTGGAGCCGGGAAGAAAGCGCCTTCTTGATGTTTCGCTGGCCGGAAAGAACGGCTGGCGCCGTATGCACCAGGCCGGACTTTGCGTCCACCGTCCCGGGCAGCCCCAGGCCGACGCAGGAAATGGCGGGAAATTCCTGCCTGCATTGCCTTATAAGTTTTTCCAGGAAATCCACAATGTCCCCTGTTTTATCGGTGGGACTCTTCCAGGATTTTACGATTTTCAAAGTAGGATCCAATACACAAAATTTAGTAAAGGTACCGCCGACGTCCATGCCCAAATACAATTCTGTCACCGCCATTCCATCAATTTACCGGCCAGAAAGTCTGGCCACTGTTGGGAGTATAGCATAGACACCATGAAATGTCCAGGTGAAAACAGGCTCTATGGCTCTATTTTACCGGAACTGTACGTCATTTTGCAAAAACCATAACTTCCCCTTGCAAGCGGGATTTACAAAAGTGGGCTATACTGAATAGCAAAGGAAAAGAGACATGGACGGTTCAGAAATCAACCTGCTGCTGGAGAAGCGCAATCTGGGATTTGAATTTCAGGACTTTGCGCCGTGCCCCATGACGGTATTTGAAAACATGGCTTTGGGCCAGCAGATGCGTAAGGATACAGCAGATTTGCAGTGGCATTGTGAGAATTGAACCGCCGTGTACTGAATGGTGCACACGGCGGTGTAAGAGACTGGAGCCATTCAGCTTTCTTTCCCCGATTTACCGATAGAAGGTATTGCCGCCGATGAATTCGCGGATGATGCTGGTGGGGGGAATTTCGTCGTCCACGTCGGCTTCGCGGATGTAATTGAGGATGCTGACGATGGATCGAACCTGGTCGTAGCAGCTGTCCTCCGGCATGATCTCGGTGAGCAGGGGGAAAATGTGCTTCTTCAAAACGGCCAGCTCATATAAGGTGGAGCTGTTGAAAATGACGTCCGCATTCTCCTGATAGGGGAAAATCCAGCGTTTTTCACCGCTCTGGACGGAGTCCCACATAGAGATCGTCCGCTGGACGGAGGAGCCTCTCGTTTCGTAGTCTCGCACGATACGGCGCAAGAGGCGTAGGTAGCTGGTGGGGACGCGGTTGTGATCGTCCAGGTTCAGCGGCAGCAGCGGGCTGACGTAGAGCTTGAAGATTTTGTTCTCCGGCACGCCATCGGGCACCATTTGCGGATTCAGGCCATGGATCCCTTCCACGATGATGACGGAATTATCCTCCAGGCGAAGCTTGCGCCCATCCCAGACGCGCTTGCCTTGCACGAAGCTGAAGGTCGGAAGCGCCGTCTCGCCGCCGGAGAGCAGGCAGGAGATATTCTGCCGGAACAGCTCGGTATCGAGCGTATTGATATGCTCCAAATCTACCTTGCCGTCAGGTCCGGGGGTGAGTTTCTCCCGGTCGATGTAATAGTTATCCAGACTCATCAGGATGGGCTTTTTGCCGTGCACCCGAAGCTGGATGGCCAGGCGGTTGGCAGTGGTGGTTTTGCCGGAGGAGCTGGGGCCGGCCAGCATGACCACCTGGGCGGAACGCTGGCATACCATATCCGCGATCTGCGAAATCCGCTTTTCATGGAGCGCCTCGTTGACGCGGATCAGCTCCCGGATGCTGCCGGAAACCGTTTTCTGATTCAGGTCGGACACCGTCTCGCATTCCATCAGCGTACCCCAGCGTTTGCCCTCGGAGAAGACGGAGAAGAAATTGGGGCTGGCCTCAAATTTGGTAGTCACGTCCGGGTTCAGATCGTCCGGGTAGAGCAAAATCACGCCGCCCTCTGCCGGAAGCAGATTCCAGACCGTCAGGTAGCCGGAGGACGGAAGCATCTCCCCAAAGAAATAATCCGAATAATCCTGATAGACATATTCGTCGAAGGAATCCTCCGGGCACCATTGCAGCAGCTCCGCCTTATCGGGCTGATCGTTCCGCCGGAACTGGTCAATGGCCTCCTGCCGGGTGATCCGCTTACGGAGGATCGGGAAATCCTCCCGGATATAGGCGGCGACCTTCTGCTTCAGCGCCTCCACCGAAATGCCGCCCTCCTTCTCGATGGAAATGAAGACGCTGCTGCCCAGCGTGCAGCTGATTTTCGCGGCGGCATCCGGCCAAAGCGCACGGATCGCCATAAACACCAGGAAGCTCGCCGTCCGGGTATACACTTTTTTCCCTGGGTTCTCAAAATAGCGCAGCAGATGCACCTCCCCATTGGAGGCAGCCATGGCACGGCGCATGGTGGTGCTATCCTGTTCCTGCGTAGTGGCACGGACGGGAATATAGTTCAGTGTGAAAACCTCACCGGCAATTTTGGCAGCCAAAGGTCGGTTCTTCAAATGGTCGGAATCCATGCCCAAGCTCTGAATCAGCTCCCGCAGGGACTGGCCGGGGCTTGCCTGAACGGCGACACCATCGATCTTCAATTGCATATTTACACCTCCGCTAGATCTGTGTTGGAAGATTCTAACATAAAAATATGATTTTTTCAATGATAATCCGTTATTTCTTCCAATGTTGTGCCGGGATAGTAGTATGAGAGGATGTCCGCAAAGGCGCTCCCGGCGGCTGCCATGGCATCCGCGCCCAGCTGGCTCATGCCGACCCGGTGCCCGTAGCCCCGAGTGCAGAAGATCGCGGCATCATTCTGAACCGTCACGGAAAAAACGGTGGAGCGCAGCTGCAGCTTCTGACGAAGGGTCGTACCGGAAAAGCTTCTGCCGCCCACCGATACCGAAGCGACGCCCTCCCCTGCCGTATATTCCCACTGGGAAAACCAGGACTGCATGTCCTCACCCAGCCGGACGCCCAGATTCTTCTCCAGCCACGCGCGGGAGTAGACGGTATATTCCTCCGGCACCTGCTCCGGGCTCTCCCGCGGGATAAGATAGGGATAACTGCTGCCCCAGACGGCGGCAGCATCCTCGGTATAACCGGCGGTACTGGAAAAATAGGTTGCCTCGATTAGCTCTCCCCCGTAAGTAAGCACCAGCCCGGCTGAACCATCGACGGCGGCACGAATTTTTTCCAGATCCGCATCAGTGCCATAGGACTGAAGGAACTGCCCCGGCGCGACGTAGCCCTGGCAGCAGGCAGGGTCGGTGCAGACCGCGCCGTCACCGTGCTTGCCGCCGGTGCTTGCCGCCTTCCATACGAACGTGCGCGCCACCACGGCCTGCGCCTTTAATGCCTCCGGCTCATATTCCGCAGGCATCTCCGCCAGAACCACGCCGACCACATACTCCTCCAGCTCCATTTTGATATTTACATCCCCATGCCGAACAAGGATCCTGCGCGGCTCCGGCGCGGTAGACGCCGCATGGGCAACCTCCCGCGCCCCCTCCCGGAAGAATGGAAAAAGAACTGCCGGAACCAGGAGTATTAGCAAAGCCGTTTGCATCAAAATCATTTTTCCTGTCTTCATTGCCTGTCCCTCCGTTGCAGCAAATAGGATAGCACGATTTTGCTTCAAATCCTGTCAGAAATTGTTTGCATTCAATTCCGAACTCTGCTATAATGCATCTATATTTATCACCATTGGAGGGAAAGATATGCCCAAAAAGAAAAGAGGCGACCGCCGGGATGCGGTCTGGCTGAAGGATATTCCGTCGATGAACCGGATTATGCCCTGCATCATGCCGAACCGTGCGGATAATGAGGCATACATCAGCTTCGACCTGGACTACCGTCCGCTGGAAGCCTACCTGGAAAAGAAAAACGCCGGGCGGACAGAGGACAAGTATACCTTCTTCCATGTTATCAGCTGCGCCGTCGGCAAGGCATTTGTTCTGCGGCCTCGGATGAACCGCTTTGTGTGCAACCGGCGGCTGTATCAGCGCAACGAAATCACCGTCGCCTTCACCGTAAAGAAGCGTTTCAGCGACAAAGCGGAAGAAGCGCTGGCCAATTTTAAGTTTGACCCGAAGGATACCATGGATTCCTATCACGAGAAGATCATGAGTGTCATTCACGACACCAAGCGCGAGGATATTGCCGACACCTCCACCGGCGCAATGGACGTCGTTTCCAAGCTGCCCCAGTGGCTGATCAACGCTGTTGCCAGCTTTGTTCTGTGGCTGGACAAGCACGGCTGGGCGCCCCAGAGTCTGATCGGTTCCGACCCGAATCATGCCGCCATCTTCCTTTCCAATCTGGGCTCCATCGGCCTGGAATGCGGCTATCACCATCTGGTCAACTGGGGCACCAATTCCTGCTTCATCGTCATCGGCAAGAAGCAGCTGAAGATGGAATACCTGAAGGACGGCACCCCCGACCTGCACGAGGTGATCCCCATCGGCATCACGCTGGATGAACGGATCGCCGACGGCTATTATTACTCCGGCACGGTTGCGCTGGTCAAGGAGCTGCTGAGCCACCCCGAGCTGCTGGATATGCCCGCAGATACGCCGGTGGAGTACGCCATTAAACGATAAGGGACAAAGGAGAGGACACAATGCTTCTTCCCGTTCTGCTATTTGCGCTGGGACTGGTGCTGCTGATCAAGGGCGGCGACTGGTTCGTGGACGGCGCAACGGATATTGCAGCGCATTTCCATGTGCCGGAGCTGATCATCGGTGCAACAGTGGTTTCTCTGGGCACCACACTGCCGGAGGTGATGGTATCAGCCACCTCCGCTGTCAGCGGTCATGGAGAAATTGCCTACGGCAATGCCATCGGCTCCATCATCTGCAATACCTCGCTGATTGCAGCCATCACCATAGCCGTTCGCCCGGCCTCCATCGACCCCAAGAGCCTGAAGTTGCCCGTTATCTTCTTTTTCAGCGCCGCCGCCATTTACTGCCTGAATGCATATCTCACAGGATATTTCGGCTACGCCATCGGCATCTGCCTGCTGGTGCTCCTGGCACTGTATCTCCTCTGCACCGTCCGCCAGGGAATGAAAAATCCCGTTTCTGCCGGTGCGGAAGATGCGCCGCAGGGAAAAGTCAGGTCGCTGAGCGTCAGCATTCTGCTGCTCATCGCCGGTGCGGCGCTGATTGCAGTGGGTTCCCGCCTGCTGGTGGACAACGGGACACTGATTGCTCAGGCGCTGGGCGTGCCGGAATCAGTGATCGCGCTGACCTTTGTGGCACTGGGCACCTCCCTTCCCGAGCTGGTTACCGCCATCACCTCCCTGGTCAAGGGACACGGCTCCCTCTCCCTGGGTAATGTGATCGGCGCAAACATCCTGAATCTGGTGCTGGTATCTGGCGTTGCATCGGTCTTGAAACCCTTCTCCATCCCCAGCGAAAAGCTGCTGTGGGGCAGGAACGCCTCGCTGGTTGTGGATATTCCGCTGATGCTCTTTGTGATGGCACTGCTGACGCTGCCGCCCCTGTTTACGAAAAAGCTGCGGCGGTGGCAGGGCATCGTTCTGCTGTGCATTTATGCAGCGTTCTGCATTTTCCAGTTTGCCATGTGACCTGAAACAATCTGCCTGCTCTGGGATGGAGCAGGCAGATTTTATATAAATTCTTATATAAAAAGATTCACTTTATACGCTTTGAGCCAGTAGTCAATCTGCAAAAGATATGCCATGGTCTGCGGGCGGCGCATCAGCTGGCCGTACCATGGCCATTCATTTTCCTGCTGCAGGAAGGAAATGAGCCTTTTTCGGTCGATCAGCGCAAAAAGCGGATTATTTTTCTCCTTCAGCACTGCTTCCAGGCGGCGCTGCACCAGTTCCTCATAGTGGGGATCATAGGTTTTGGGATAGGGGCTTTTCTTGCGGGTGATGATTTCCGCCGGGAGAAGCCCCTGCACTGCGCGGCGTAGCAGTCCCTTTTCGCGCCCGTCCAGATCCTTCATCTCCCATGGCACGGCGTAGAGGTATTCGGCAATGCGGTAATCGCAGAATGGCACGCGAACCTCCAGCCCGGAATACATGCTCATGCGATCCTTGCGGTCAAGGAGGGTCTGCATGAACCAGCGGAAATTGAGGTTGACCATCTCCTTCATTCTGCGCTCCAGCGGCGGATTTTCGGGGAGAATGTCGCTCTCCCGGCAGGTGCGCTGGTATTCATCCATTACAAATTCCTCCACCGAAGCGCCCTGCCGCAGTGTATCCGTCAGCAGTCCGGCGCGCTGCGCCGTGGTCTGCGACCAGGGGAAGCCTGCCTTTTCGCGCACCTCGGGATCCCGATACCAGGGATAGCCACCGAAGATCTCATCCGCGCACTCGCCGGAAAGGGCAACCTTCACATGCTGCCGGATGTCGGCGCAGAAGGCCAGGAGCGAAAAATCCACATCTGCCATGCCCGGAAGGTCGCGTGCATCCGTGGCAGGCTCCAGCGAATCCACAAGATTCTGCGGTGTCAGCACCGTCCAGCGATGCCGGGAGCGAATGGCAGAGAGCATTTTTTCAATGTAGGCGTTATCCGAATTGGGCTGGAATTTTCCGGGAACAAAATAGCGGTCGTTATTCAGGTAGTCCACCGAGAAGGTTTGCAGCACCTCGCCTCTTTGTGTCATTTCGGCGGCGCAGACGGCGCTGATGATGCTCGAATCCAGCCCGCCGGAGAGGAAGGTACCCAGCGGCACATCCGAGACCATCTGACGCCGGATGGCGTCGGTCACCAATGCGCGGACATGCTCGCAGGTCTGCTCCAGTGTGTCCTCGTGGGGATGATCCGTAAGCTTCCAATACGGATGCAGCGCAAGTGCGCCCTCCTCAAAATAGCCGAACCAGCCCGGCTCAACCTCCCGTATGCCCCGAAGCACGCCGCTGCCGGGAATGCGTCCGGGGCCAAGCAGCAGGAGCTGATAAGCGCCCTGCGCATCCAGCTCCGGTTTGATCTCCGGGCAGCAGAGCAGTGTTTTGATCTCCGAGGCGAACACGATCCCGCCCGGTCTTTCCGCATAGAAAAGAGGCTTGACACCGATCCTGTCCCGGGCAAGGAAGAGCCGCTGACGCTTGCTCTGCCACACGGCGAAGGCAAAAATCCCATTGAACCGGTGCAGGCATTCCTCTCCCCACCGGGCATAGGCATGGAGCACGACCTCGGTATCCGAATGCCCCAGGAAATGATGCCCCAGCCGCTCCAGCTCCCGACGAATTTCCGATGTATTATAGAGCTCACCGTTATAGCAGATGGTATAGGTTTCGCCCTCATGCTCCAAAGACATGGGCTGCTTGCCGCCCTCCGGGTCGATGATCGCAAGGCGGGAATGCAGCAGCGTGCAGCGTCTGGTGCGAAAAATCCCCTGCCCGTCGGGTCCGCGCCGGGACATGGTGCGCAGCATTTTTAGTGCGGTTTCATTCGAAATTGGAAAATCAACACAGCCTGCAATGGCACACATTGGTTAACCACGTCCTTTCCATCAGAATATTGTATGCAGCCGGCAGCGTTTCTTGCCACGGAATATTTTTTCTCTCTCTGCGCATACTGCCAAGGGTGAGAAAAATGAAAGATAACAAAGAAGTATTGTCCTCCGTCCTGAAAACGACACAGATGGGGCAGCTGGGCATCCGAAGCGTGCTGGATTCCGACATGAAGCCGGAACTGCGCAAGGCTGTGGAATCCCAGCTGCGGGAGTACGATGCCATTGAGAGCGAAGCCCACAGCATTGCCCGGAAGAAAAACTGGGAGCTGCCGGAGCTGAACCCTTCCATCCGCTTCATGACGGACAGAATGACCCGGATGCAGCTTGCCTTTGGGGATGTCAACAGCAAAATTGCTGCCATGATGATCCGCGGAAACACCAGCGGCGTCATCAAGGGACTAAAAAATCTGCATCAGCTGGAAAAGCCGGATGATGCGGTGTATGCCCTTTCCCAAAAGCTGCTGGATACCGAGAGCAGCAATGTGCACCAGATGAAGGCCTTTCTGTGACAGGTGGGGTGGAGCCTTCCGCTCCACCTGCACCTTTTTTCCAACGGGTACATATCCTAATGGAGTATGGAAAGGAAGGGATGCATATGTCCGCCATTGGATACATACAGGCGCGCGCCTTTACAAGCAATGCTCAGATTCCGCTGCGGGATGTGGCAGTGGTGATCACGGCACCGGATGATACGGCCATTGCCATGCGCGTGACCGACCGAAGCGGATTGATTTCCGTCATTGAAATTCCCGTGCCCAATCTGTCCGAAAGCCAGGAGCCGGGCGCGGAGGAAAAGCCCTATGCGCTGGTAAACATGTACGCCTACCGCAACGGATTCGGGCCGTTTGAATCCAGGAATATTCAGGTATTTGCGGGAACTACCACCTTTCAGGACATCAAGCTGATTCCGCTTTCCCAGCTGCCCCGCGGCGAGGAGGACAGCATGAATGTGGACACCCCTCCCCAGAACCTGTAAAGGGGGACGCCATGCCGACTGTAACACCCTTTGTGCCTCAAAGAATCACCGTCCATCTGGGAGCGCCCAACTCCCCTGCCGAAAACGTAACGGTCAACTTTGTGGATTACATCAAGAATGTCGCCTCCAGTGAAATCTATCCCACCTGGGAGGAAAGCGCTCTGCGGGCAAATATTCTGGCGATCGTCTCCTTCGCGCTGAACCGGGTCTACACCGAATTCTACCGCAGCCGGGGGTATAATTTTGACATCACCAACAACACCGCCTATGACCAGGCCTTCGTGAACGGACGAAGCTTCTTTACCAATATCTCCCGGCTGGTGGACGGGATGTTCAACGACTACATCCGCCGCCCCGGATTTGTAGAGCCGCTGGCTGCAAAATACTGCAACGGCACCACCGTAACCTGCGAAGGGCTGAGCCAGTGGGGCAGCCAGGAGCTGGCGCAGCAGGGCTACAACTCCGTCCAGATTTTGCGCAGCTACTATGGCGACATTGAAATCGTCACCAATGCTCCCGTCAAAAACTACACCACCTCCTACCCCGGGAATCCCATCCGGCGGGGAAACGTCGGCCCATACGTCGTCATCATTCAAACGGAGCTGAACCGCATTTCGCAGAATTATCCTGCCATTCCCAAAATTCCGAAAATTGACGGAATTTTCGGGGAGCAAACCGAGGCGTCCGTGCGAAAATTCCAGGAGATCTTCAATTTGCAGGCCGACGGCATTGTGGGGCAAGCCACCTGGTATAAGCTGGTGCGGCTGTATACCGCCGTCACCAATCTTGCTGAGCTGCAGAGCCAGGGGCAGACCTACTACAACATCGCCTGGGCAGGACCGACGCCCATTCAGCAGGGTGACCGGGGCATCCGAGTGGAGCAGCTGCAATATATGCTGCGGGTGCTCTCCGCCTACATCAGCGACATCCCGAATATCGCCATAGACGGCATCTTCGGTCCTGCCACGCGCGCGGCCGTCCTGGCAGCACAGCGCCGGTTCGACCTGCCGCAAACCGGGAGCGTGGACTACAACACTTGGGAGGCAATCTTCAATCAATTTACCGGCATCGAGGATACCAGCCTGCGGGACTTTGAGCGGCTGCCCTATACCTCCGCCATCGTCAATTCGAATTCGCCCCGAACCCGGAACACCCGCACGACGGACATTGCCCAATTCCCGGGGAACTCCATCGCCGAAGGCGACCGGGATAATGTGCAGCGGGAGGCAAACCGATGAATCAGGAACGTTCTCTTTACAATCAGCCCATCCGCAGCCTGCAATGGATGCTGCGTACCATTGCCCAGCATGACGGAGATCTTGATCTGCTGGTGCCCAATGGCATCTACGAGCCGGTCACCCAGGCTGCCGTCAGCAAATTCCAGCGCAGCCACGGTCTGCCGGTCACCGGCGTCACCGACCGGGACACCTGGGAAGCCATCGTTCTTGCCTATGATGATGCGCTGATCATGGTCTCCGCCGGCCAGGCACTGCTGCTGGACATTCAGCAGGATTTCCCGCCGGAGCCGGGACTGTATAGCCCTTATCTGCATCTGGCGCAGGGAATGATGCACTTTTTGGCAAAGGAATACAACAGTGTCTTCAAGCCGGAGGTCACCGGATATATGGATGAAATCACCGGTCACTCCCTGGCAGACTTCCAGCAGCTTGCAGGACTGCCCATGACCGGGAAGCTGGATAAACCCACCTGGCGGCATTTAACGCTGCAATACACCACTGCCGTCGCAAAGAACCGCGCTGCCTGCAGTAAAAATAGTCCACAAAAAGCTTGATAAATGGAAGCATAACGACTATAATATAGCAAGTGTTTTCAAATGCGACGGTTTTATCCGGGTATTCCCCCGGAAGGCACGCATGACATTTACGTCGGAGGATTATCCATGTTTCACCTGAACTGGAAAAAAGAGGTTTTTACAATACCGAATTTTCTCAGCCTGTTTCGTCTTCTGCTTATTCCCACTTATGTTTATCTATATCTCACCGCCGAAGACACCGGCGATTATGTGGCTGCCGGCAGCGTGCTGGCACTCTCGTGCCTGACCGATTTGGTCGACGGAAAAATTGCAAGGAAGTTCAATATGATCTCCCGGCTGGGCATCATCCTTGACCCCATTGCCGACAAGGCGACCCAGGCAGCACTGCTTCTGTGCCTGTCGCTGAAGTACTCCATTCTGTACCCCGTGCTCGGGCTGCTGCTGATCAAAGAAAGTTTCCAGGTGATTGCCGGCGTCGTTGCCTACCTGAACGGCAAGATGCTCCCGGGTGCGCTGCTGATCGGGAAGATCTGCACCACAGTGCTGTTCGTCAGTCTGATTTTCATGGTGCTGTTTCCGGACATTCCCAGCGCCATGGTAAACTGGATCGCCGTCATCGACGGCTGCTTCCTGGCCGCCTCCTTCGTGGGGTATATCTGCGCATACTTCGGAAAGAACAAGAAGATTCAGGATCTAAAGGCGGACGGAAGCGCGTGAAATTCCTGAATGTCGCATAGTCTTTCAAAATGGCCTCCGGCAGTTTTGCAGGAGGCCATTTTCGTTCAACTAACCGTTGAAGCACACTCAAAATCGCGGTTATTCCATTTCTGCGAAAAGATGATAAGCTTATTACAGGAAGCGAACCCCGGCAGAATATTTCGGTGGTGAATCCGCTTCTTACAAATTTTACAGAAAAGAGGTTATCATCATGAAAATTGGCACACAGATTCGGCTCCTGCGGAAGGAAAAAGGCATCTCACAGGATGCACTGGCGCAGCAGCTTGGCATCACCTGTCAGGCAGTTTCAAAATGGGAAAATGGGTCTACCATGCCGGATATTACGATGCTGCCTGTGATTGCGCGTTACTTTGGGGTGTCGGTTGATTATTTGCTGGATTATGATCTGCACAATGCGGATGAGGAAATCCGGAGTCTTTGCAAGAGGGCGTTTGCGGTACGTGGGGAACAGCCTGCAGAGGCTGAAAGCATTTTGCGGGAGGGGCTGCGGCGCTATCCCAATGATGAAATCATCCTCAACCACCTGGTTTATGTGCTGGATGAGCAAGGAAAGCTGGACGAAACCGTGCTGCTTTGCAAGGAGCTGATCAATTCGACCCGGGACGACGAGGTGAAGTACGACGCATACCGCATTCTGCTCGATGCATACCGGCAGCAGGGAAAGCAGGCGCTGCTGCGCGAGGAGCTAAACGCCATCCCGGAGCTTTACTTTACCAAGCTTGAACTGAAAGCAACCCTGCTGGATGGGGACGAGGCCTACGAGGCGGCGCTGGATCAGAAGGGGCAGTCGCTTGGGCTTGCCATCGAGATGCTTCTGGTGATCGTCCGGCAGCTGCATGCGCAGGGAAACGACGCAGCAGCAAGGCAGCAGCTGGAGATGGCAAGAGAAATCTATGCGCTTTTGCGCAGCGATACAGTCAGATCGCAGAATGAACTGTTTGACCTTGCACAGCTGAAATCCGAAATTGAAGCAGCGGAAAAAGAACAGGCATAAAACGCAGCCCGGCTTGTGTCCCCAATGGGATACAAAAAACCGGGCTGCATAAATTTTATTCCTCCTGGGTCACACAGCGCACCGTTACGCGGCTTTGGCCGCCGACCGTGCAGGTGAAAAGCGTCAGGTCCCAGTCGCCACTTTCCATCTCCTCTATTGCAGAGGGCATCAGCGTCTCCAGCTCCAATACTTCGTAGCGGAACACATTTCCGTCCGCATCAGTAAAGGTCACGGGGTCGCCGATGCCGAGATCTTTCAGCGTTCCGAAATGGGTACTATAGTTGTGCGCCAGAATGATCAAATTATGGCTGTAGGCCGAGCCCTTGTAGCGGCAGGGAGCAACCTTCAGTTTTGAATAGCTCCATTCGCTCATCACAGGCAGCTCCAGCCCCAGGGTGGGGAGCTCCAGCACGCCAATATAGGCATTGCCGTTGATCATTTCCACCGGCATTTCCATGTCCGGATTCCGGATGTAATCCGGCAGTGCTTCTTCCGAAGGGAGCTGCCCGGGCTGCCGGTCGGGCTGCTTCGGGGCGGGCAACGTAAATTGCTCCTGTGCAGCTGCCTCTGTGGGCTGTGCGGAAATGATCTCATCCAGGTGCTCTACGATCTTCCGGGATTCGTCTCCGGCCTGCCTGCTCTGACGCAAATTGTAGCCCGTCATCAAAAGGGCCGCCGCAATCAGCAGCAGCCCCGATGTGATCCAAACACAGCCCTTACGCCTCATCTCCGGACCTCCGGCGGCGGATCAATCCGATGACCACAAACAGCAGGCCTGCCAGCAGCAGGACTGGTACCGGCCACCAGAGCTGTCCGGTTTGGGGCAGTCCCGGTTTGCCCGGCGTGGTGGGGGTAGTGGGCTTATTGCAGGTGTTGGTGACGATGAAGATATTGCCCTCCTGGGTCACCTCCGGGTCAGCATAGCCTTCCAGACGGCGCTCTGCTGCTGTCCACTTGTGGTTTACATCCAGGTCATGCCAGGTATAGTTCCAATGTCCCTCATAGGGCAAGGTCACGGTATCATATACCTCGCCATCGCAGAGCAGGTCGATCGTGATGGACTGTGGGCGCTGGGTCTTGTGGCAGTCATCCTTCCAGATCTTTATGACCTCAAAATCGGCCGTTATGGGATTCTGGGCGGGCTTTGCATTGGCGGTCACATGATAGTTCCAGGTATTGGTCTGCATATCCTGACTCGGGATCAGCGCAAAGAAAGCGGCGGTGGTATACACATAGCCATCCAGCTCCACACCCTCTGCCAGGACGAGATACAGGCCCTTTGTGAGGTTTTCGAACCGGGCGATGCCGCTCTCGTCGGATATTGCAGCGGCGTCGGGGGTAATGGCGGTGTTCATTACGATCTCCCGCTCCAGTTTATCTGCCATGTCCCGCCATGCGCTGTCGTTCTTGCCCCGGATGTCCAGGCCGCTGGCATAGGAGGCAAACCGGGAAGTGACGGTCAGCTCTCCGGTTTCATCCACCGTGGAAACAAGGTACGCCCGGAACTCCATTCCGGCAATGGGCGTGTCGTCAAAACCGGCATAGACGGTCAGGCTGGTGGGCGCGTTCATATCGATGCTCCCAGCCGCAGAAGCGGTGACAGGCAGCATCAGCAGCACCAGCAGCAAGGGAAGGATTCGCTTACAAATCTTCATCTTCTTTACCTCCATGAGAAGGATTGGGGCGCTTCGGCAGAAGCAGGAGCACCAGCAGCAGAAGCAGGATCGGGACGGCAACGATGGGCGCCACGATCAGCGGCTCGATCTGGATGGCGTCCGCCGTGACGCGGATGGAGCGGGATTCGGCAATGTTTTCGATACGGTGCCCCCGCACCAGCAAGCGGTGGGTATTGATACCGTAGGGGGTGCAGGTCACCAATGTGCAGTAATCCTGACCCTCCACGATTTGCAGCGCTCCGACTTCCTGAGGCTCCACGATGAGGATCTGATCCACTTCATAGGTCAGCACCTCGTCCAGAATGCGCAGCAGGAAGATATCCCCCTCTCGGAGTTTGTCCAGGTTGGTGAACAGCTTGGCGCTGGGCAGGCCCCGGTGACCGGAAAGGACGCAGTGGGTGCTCTCCCCGCCAACGGGCAGGCTGGACCAGTCCAGATGCCCCACGGCGATCTGGAGGACGGATTCCTCCGTGCCATGGTATACGGGCAGGCTCACATCAATTTCCGGGATCTCGATATAGCCCATGATGCCAAGGCCGGAAATGTCCAGTAACCGCGCGTATTCCTCCTTCTGTGCGTCGCTCAGAAGGTAGGCGTTGTCCCGTTCTGCCAAAGACGCATTGTAGGCCTTTGTGGCGGCCCAGATTTCGTCATATTGATCCTGGTTCAAATTTGCGACTTCTTCGGCATACGTGGCAATGGCGCGGGTTTGGTGAAAGGAGTTCCAGTAATCGCTGACGGAAGGATACAGCAGCAAGGACAGTCCCGCGAGAAGCACCAGGATCAGCAGCAGCGTTGTGAAATTTCC
Organism: uncultured Oscillospiraceae bacterium; assembly: GCA_934567355.1. GTDB lineage: Bacteria > Bacillota > Clostridia > Oscillospirales > Oscillospiraceae > Faecousia. The sequence goes on along the minus strand of CAKTJC010000049.1, from coordinate 15 downwards.
TTTTTTCTTCTTCAT
>CAKTJC010000048.1 GCA_934567355.1 uncultured Oscillospiraceae bacterium | reverse complement strand
CTGTCAGGAGCGGATGTGGGAATTGAATGTCAATAACGCATGGCCGTTCCAGTTCTCCAAACTGGGTGGGTATTGGGATGCCAAGAATGAAATCGACATTGCAGCTCTTGATCCAGAGGGTAAAAACCTGATCCTGGGAGAGTGCAAGTACTGGAAAGAACCTGTTGGTCTTAATGTCCTTCGTGCTTTGGAAGCTAAGGCCTGCGATGTCGCATGGGAGCGAGATCAACGAAAAGTATGGTACGTCCTGTTCAGTATCTCCGGCTTTTCTGATGAACTATGTGACCATGCCGCAGCACGGGATGATCTTCTCTTAATTGATGATAGAGAATAACTGACCAAACTATCTTCCATGCGCTTCAAAACTTTCTGGATGGGTTGAAAAAACTCTGACAAATCTGTATAAGACAGGCGTGGGATCTCTACGCCTGTCTTATACATCTGTTAACAAGAGTAAACAACGGTAGATACGGACATCCGTTGACAATCCCACTTGATTAGGGTAAGATAAAAAATACAAAATGACATATGATAAGAGACGGAGGTGGAAGCTGTGTCTGAGAATATCTATACGTTGAACGAGATCATCGCCGCTGTATTGCCGCTGCTGAAGAAGTACAAGGCTGAAAAAGCGATCCTGTTCGGCTCTTACGCCAGACAGGAGGCAGACGCTGCTTCTGACATCGACATGGTTATAGTCGGCGGAGCACAGTTTGATCCGACAGATGTGTTCTGCATCGCGGAAGAGCTGCACCGCACACTGCAAAAGCCGGTGGACGTCTATGAGCTGCGGGAGATCACTCCCGGAAGTGCTTTTTACCGCGCGATTCAGGAGGAAGGAGTGCAGATCGCATGAAGTACAGCGACCAGCAACGGGTAGAAAAGATCCGTGAGACAACGGAAAAACTGTTGGACTATGTGCGCACAGAGCATATCACACCGGATGTGATCTTTGAAAAAGAGCCTGTCCAATGGGCTATCACAACGCCGCTGTATAATATCGGAGAGCACGCGGCAAACCTGTCGGAAGGATTCAGGAATGCACACCCCAATATCCCATGGATCAAAATTGCAGGACTGCGCCATCGGCTGGTGCATCACTATGAGGATACCAACTGGACGGTTATCTGTACCATCATCTTCGATATCCTTCCGGACTTTCTGGAAGAATTGAAGAAGCTCTGATGAATGTGTATAAAGACCGACGTGGAGATTTCCACGTCGGTCTTTTTCCTATCTGTTGCAGTAATGCGTATTAAAGTCGTATAAACACAGTATAAACACAAAATTAAGGAGTTGATTCTATGTTAGTCTGTATCGACCACGGGAATAAACAGATCAAGACCACCAGCAGGACATTTACTTCCGGCCTGATGGAAAGCGATACCCGGCCGCCCTTTGGCGATAACATCATGTTCTACAACGGGAAGTATTACACCCTCTCTGACCAGCGTATCCCTTATATTCGGGATAAGACGGAGGACGACCGGTTCTTTATCCTGACGCTATTTGCCATTGCCTATGAGATCAACGCCGCAGGCCGGTATGCGCCGGATCAGCTGATGGACATTCAGCTTGCTGTGGGGCTGCCGCCCGCACATTACGGTACACAGTATAAGCGCTTCGCCCAATACTTTCTTGACCGGGGTATGATCGGCTTCGAGTTCAACGGCAAGGTCTATTCCATCTGTATCACGGAGGCGATCTGCTTCCCGCAGGCACTGGCCGCCACAGCGCCAGTATTCAAGCAGCTCCAGCTCGGCACGGTCGCTAAGGCCATTGTAATCGATATTGGCGGCTTTACCGCCGACTATCTCTCCCTGCGCTACGGTGCGGCGGACTGGGCATCCTGTGATTCGCTGGAAAATGGCATTATCACGCTCTACAATCGGCTGCTGTCCAAGATCCGTGCCGACTATGATCTGCTGCTGGAGGAAACGGACATTGACGCCATCCTTACCGGCCGCAGTACAGAGTATGGAAGCGAGATCCAAGCGCTGGTAGAGCGCGGCGCAGAGTCCTTTGTGGCAGACCTTTTCCGCACCCTGCGTGAGCGGAAGATAGAGCTGCGTACCGGCAAGGTCATTTTCGTAGGCGGCGGCTCACTGCTGCTCCGCAAACAGATCGAAAACTCCGGCAAGATCGGTACAGCCATCTTCGTGGAGGAGATCGGCGCCAACGCTGCCGGGTACGGGCTCCTATACGCGGCCACAAAAGCAAATAGGTGAACAGTATGGGCGAGAAGAAAGACGCCTTCCGATTCACGGTGCAATTCAATGCCGGCGACCCAAGCCACCAGCAGGTAGCCGCTATTCTGAACGAACAGGGGCGGCGCAAGGCACAGTTCCTTGTCAATGCCGTGATACATTATATAAACTGTCCGGAGTCACCGGAGGCAGCAGCTGCGCCAAAGATAGACCGGCAGGCAGTGGAGCAGTTGGTGCGTGAGATACTATCCAACATGCAGCCGGAAGCCACACCTGCAACGGAGGGGAATACGTCCGGAGATATTCCACCTGTCACGGCATCAGAAAGCATTCCGTTCGATGCCGCCGCTATGCTGGGAGAAGATGGCTTCCATTCGCTCCTGAACTCTCTGGCTGCGATACAGGATTCATGAAAGCGCCATTACGGTCTTGCAGCCAGCGTAAATATCTTGCATAGCCGAGAAGCCCGATAAGGCACAGGAAATGAGTGAAAGGGAAAAATCATGACAAACCAAGAAGCTTATATAAATGACCTTGACGACCTGCGGAAAGAAATCGATTACCTATTGAGTATGGTTCCGGTTGGTAAAACAAAAAGAGAACTCCAAGCTAGAAAACTTGCCGAAGATGCGGCTGGCAGAGCCCGCGCCACCATTAGCTGCATGAAAAATGACTACATCATCACAGACTGCTAGAACTGATAAAATCCCGCCCCGGAGGTTACGAGGGCAGAAAGGATTCGGCATGACGCATACAACGATTACGCATAGAGATGTAAACAGGTTCGAGTGGTGTTGGAGCCGAAAGGATGCCTTAAACCGAGTGGCAGAGCTGAAAAAGCAAGGCATATCCGCTTACTTTGGTGGAAGAAGATCGCAAAGTCGATTCACCTATAATGACATCAAAATTGCGGCGATTCATCATAACACATGGAGTGGCAGCAACATGCCTTGGGTTGTCGCTTGGCACGACTGAAGGACTAACATCATGAAACTGACAGGTTGGGCATGGGATCACGCCAGAGCGGTTGCCGACCGCTGTGCAAGGCGTTTTCGCAGCAGAGCAGAAATCGAACGGTATCTTCTGGCTATCGGCTGGGACGTCGATTCCGTTGGTCAAATGCTCAAGCACTTAAACACAGGAGGACAGAAATGAAGAAGCTACATAACACGGTGCTGCAGGCCGTTATAGGCCAGTTAGACATGATAAAATCGAACCTTGAGGGTCTTCTACCAACCGAAGATCAGCAGGGCCACGAGTGCATCACCGATGCGATTGGCAGCGTGAAAGATGCGATTGGCAATATTGAAGAAGCCATGGACTAAAGAAGGACAATACGTTCTCATTCTACCCGCTTCGGCTTTGAGGTGAAGAAAGGCGCGGCTGGCTGCCGCGCCTTAACCATAGCTATTATTATAGGAGTTGAACATATGATACGAGTTGACAACATGACCGATCAGCAGATTGTGGAGGCATATGCTGCGCACTTTGCCCGTAAGGCTCAGGAAGCCTATAACGACTATCAAAGCGTAGGCATGAAAAAGTACGACAATGCCTACCACAAATACGCCGCCATCGCTGAGGCTCTTGAACGAGACATCCAAAAGGCCGATGACCGACAGGCATACGGGGCGCTCAAATCGGAATTGATATGGCTGGCATCTTCGGCAAGCAATGCGATGCGAAAAGACGCCCCAGAGGACGCATTACTGAAATTTGCAAAGGAAGTCATAGCTGCTGCCCGGCTTTACGGATATGACGACAAGGGTGAGGGCGAACTATAAACCGGGAAGAACACTTCCGGGGCGTGGACGATGCAACGCATGTCAGAACTCTACTCAGACCACAGCACCTTTTGTGTAAGGCGTAGAATTTTCCCTCACAGATACAGCCTTACCACTAGTCTCTTTTTTATCAATGCACATCCGCTGTAAATGATTCGCATATGCTCCTCCCATATTTTGTATTGTCAAAATGCCAGCACCGTACAGAATTTCCTCAATTTACCGCTTGCGTAGTTAGAACTTATGTTCTATTATAGGAGCTGAGAAAACCATGAGGAGGGGCAAAGGATGGGCCGGCATATTATGCATGTGGACATGAACGCATTTTACGCATCTGTAGAATGTCAGCGCCGCCCTGAGCTGCGGCAAAAGCCGGTGGCGATTTGCGGTGATCCGGAGGCCCGCCATGGGATCGTCCTCACCGCCAACTATGTAGCGAAGCCACGCGGCGTCAAGACCGGTATGGCTATCTGGCAGGCGAAACAGGTCTGTCCTGATCTGGTGGTGCTGCCTGCCGACATGAGCGAATATATCCGGTTCAGCAAAATGGCCCGTGAGATTTATGAAAAATACACCGACCAAATCGAGCCGTTTGGCCTTGATGAAAGCTGGTTGGATGTGACCGGCAGCGTCGGACTGTTCGGCTCGGCTATGAGCATTGCTGAGGAGATCAGTGAGCGGATCAAGTTTGAGCTGGGGATCACCGCCAGCATCGGTGTTTCTGATAATAAAATCACGGCGAAGCTAGGCAGCGACTACAAAAAGCCGGATGCCATCACCCGTATTGAGCGGGATAACTATAAAGAACTCGTCTATCCGCTGCCGGCAGCCGACCTCCTCTACGTTGGCCCGGCCACTGAGCGCAAGCTACGCGGTGTTGGGATATATACCATTGGGCAGCTTGCGGAGGCGTCGCCGGAGCTTCTGGAATATAAGCTAGGAAGAATGGGCCTGGTGTTGCACACCTTCGCCAACGGACTTGACGTATCTCCTGTGCAGAGGAGTGACCATATCCGAGCCATAAAGTCGGTAGGCAACAGCGCCACCACGCCGCGCGATCTAGTCAATGACGATGATGTGCGTCTCATGCTGTATCTGTTGGCCGAGAGCGTTGCCTGCAGAATGCGGGAACTGGCATCCAAGTGTACGGTGGTCGAGGTCAGCGTCCGGGACAAAGAGCTGCACTGGTATAGCCGGCAGCGGAAGCTGACGGTTCCGACTTGCTCCAGTGCGGAAATCGCGGAAGTGGCTTTTGATCTCTTCCGGCGCAGCTACTCCTGGACAGCGCCAATACGCAGCATCGGTGTGCGAGGGGCTGATTTGGTGGATGCGACTATTGGTATACAAACATCACTATTTGATAATGATAGGCGTCGGAGTGCGTGGGAACAGATTGACGTGACTGTGGACAGGCTGCGGCAGCGATATGGCTATATGAGCGTGCGCCGCGCTATCACCATGTCCGATCCGGTACTGGGCCGTATCAATCCCAAGGATGACCACACAGTACATCCCGTGGGGTATTTCGCAGGATAGGGGGTACAATGAATGGAGCTTGAAAAGCGGTATGTGCCTGTAACGGTACATTTTGATGCAGGTGGGAAGATGCGGCCCATCGAGATCGAATTTGACGAAACACGCAGGTATCATATTGACAAGATACTGGATGTGCGCCGCGCTGCCTGCCAAAGCGTGGGTGGCGTAGGAGACCGGTATACCTGTCGGATACGGGGGCAGGAGAGCTATCTCTGGTTTGAAAAAGGCCGCTGGTTTGTAGCGGCGAAGGATGGGAAATAAAAATGAGAACGACGCCGGCATTTCTGCCGACGTCGTTCTCTGAGTAAAGAGGGGGATTTACCAATACTTAGGATAACTGCTAGTACTTTGCTGATGCTTTGCGTACTCCCACCAGGGGATCTGGTTGACGAAATCCGTCAGCTTGTCCCAGAACTGGTCGGACAGCGTACCCTTTTCCACGTAAACCGTGACAGTATAGGTCTTGGTGCTGCCATCCTCCATGGTGGCCGTGTAGTTCACAGAATTGGTGAAGTTCACTGTCTCGCCACTACCGGGCGTGAGGGATTTAACGCCGTTGGTGGAGATCGTGGGAGTCAGCTTTGTCACATCCGTGCCGCGGGGCATGGTGATGGTAATGGTGTTAGTGGTGTTGTTTACCGCACCAGCTATGCCGTTGATGGAGAAACTGGTGATGCCCTTGGCGGTCGTTGTGGCAGTCTCCCACTTACAGGTGATAGACACATCGCCCGCAGGCATGGTAAAGCGTCCGTTACTGATGGTTTTGGTTTCGCCGCCCTTTGTTGCCAGCGTATAGGTCAGAGAACCAGACACCATCTGATAGCCGTTGTCGGGCGTTACGGTAACGATGATCTCGTCACCCGCATCCGCCTTGGTGCGGTTAGTGGTGATCGTACCACCCTTGGGTGCGCTTATCGAGATCTTATACGCGCCGGTATCAGGAGTATCGGTGCCGCTGCCATAGGCGGGGATCTCCACCTTCAGGGCAGCACTCTCGCCTCCGGCTGCACCTACAACAACGATGTAGATGTCACGGGCGTCCTCGGTCAGATTGCTGAGGGTGATGGTGTTCTCACCCTTGACGGCAGCTGTGCCGCTCTTGCTGGTATCCACCGTGGGCACTGCCGCACCGTGATCCACCACCTTATAGAAGTAGTTGCCCGCCTCGCTGGAGGTGAACTTCACGGTTGCACCGGTCTTGCTGCTGCGGGTAGCAGAGCCATCGGACAGGGTAGGTGCAGCGGGTGCGGTGTACTTGATCTCAATCGTGTACTCCTTCGTGCTGCTATCCTCGGCGGTAACGGTGAACTTGACCGGCGAGTTTATGGACATATTGCACATTACGTCGCCGTTGCTCCACCTGTACCCGCCATTCGTCGCATCATCATAACCATCCTTCATCTTCACGGTAGCCGATTCCGGATAAGTCAGCTTCAGGTATTTCATACCGATGCTGTTCAACACGGCCTTATCCGTATCAGAAGGCAGGGTAAAGGTGATTTCGGTTTCACTGATTTCCGCTCTTGCAAACGGCGTGGTGTCACCGGTCTGGTTCAGCAGAACAGCGGCGGTAATATCCTTCTCGCTGCTCTTTGCCTTGGTAATGATGATCGTGTACGCCTGGGTGTTGCCCTTTTCCGCTGTTACCGTAAAGGTCGCAGCCTTATCCAGCTCCATACCGCAGGCGGCGCCTTCCGTCCAATCCTTGTCAGGATCGCCTTCCTTGGTGACTGTGGCAAAATTGGAGATCGTCAGCTTCAGGATTTTCTCACTCAGCTTGCTGGTGTTTGTACCAGCGGGCAGGGTAATGGTGAACGTGCTGCCCGACCGGGATACCGCAGCGCCGGGAACATCCAGTTCTACTGCGGTCAGGGCATTTTCCGTGCTGGCCTGCTCGGGATCGACCTTGAAGAATGCCTTAGCAGTGATTGCACTGCCGGTAGAGGGCATAACGAACGTGGCCTTATTGGCATCGTCCTCCACAGCCGTGGCGTCGATGGCATTACCAGCCGCATCCTTGACCTCCCAGCGCTCCAGCATGTAGCGCGAACCGGGAGTGGCAGTGAGAGTAACGTTCTGGCCCTCGTAAACGAGAGGCAGAGAGGTGCCGGTGTTCTCACCAACGGTGACTGTAGCGCTGCCCATAGTCGAGTCATTTACTTCGGCGGTCACACTGGCGAACTTTTTCTCGCGCAGGACTGCGGTAAACACATAGTCGCCGCCTGCCTCCAGAGTAAGTTCCGCACTGCCATCCTCATTGCGCGTGATTTTGCTTTCGTCAACGGGAGTACCGTTGCTGGTGATCTCCCACTTGTCCAGTACATAACCGTCCGCAATCGAGTAGGCTCTAAGCGTTACGCTGGCACCAGCAACAAGGCAGTCACGCTTATCACTGTAATAGCAGGCGCTGCCGCTGCCGCTGCCGAGCTGGGCGTCGCACCTGAGTGTGGCCTGCACATTGGCGTCACTCGATTTAAGCTGAATCGGTACACCAGAAAGTTCAGTCTCCGCTTGGATGGTAACGTCGTTTTCCGGCATGGTGAAAGTGAAACTTCTCTCTGTCGTTGTAAATTCGCCCAATCCTGAAATGTTCCATTTTTTCAGGACATGCTGCCGTATACCTATTGAGTCAGTAATGACATCAGCGTCCTTATCATAATGGACGCTGCCCAGAGGTGTAACTTCGTCAATAGCAAATACGCCAAAATTCACGGTGACCTGCTCTCCCGGAACAGCCTTTGTGATCGTCTTGCCGGAGGCATCCGTGAATTTCTCTGTATACAGCCAGCCATTTGTTATGTTGCCGCTTCCGTCAATAGTTGTAAAACCACGAAGTCCCTGCTTATCATGCTTGAGTTCAAAAGGAATACCCGGAATCATGATCTCCAGCGGGGCGCTGGCTGTTCCAGACGCATCAACACCCACAATATACAGATACTTGGTTCTACAATCCGTCATACCACTGATTGTGATCGTGTTGGTCGTAGCCATCGCACCCGTATTTATGTTAGCCGAAGTAGTATCCACCGCAGGCGCGGTTTGCTGCTCGTCATACAGGGCATAGAAGTAATTGCCTGCTGCGGAAGCGCTGAACTTCACACTGGCCTCTTCTTTGCTGGTACGCGTTGCGGAACCGGCGCTGAGTGTCAATTCCTCGCCAGCTTCGCCTGTGTACTGTAGGACTTGCACATTATAATGATAGCGTACTTTATCGGCTGTCTGTATGTAATAATAAGCCTTGCTATGAAACCCAAAATTATTAGCTACAGATAGATTAACCAGATTATAAAACTGCACCGTATCGGTATCAGCAGCACCCTTCACTGTTACAAGGTCGTTGCTTGTTTGAAAATTAAAGCCGTAATCTGTACCACCATAGCCTTCAAGCTTATCGTTCTCTGTAGGAAGATTGTCCACATAGAACTTGATAGTTCCGGCATCATAGGTTGTATAAGTTTTTGAAGTAGCTACAGCACACTTCGTCAAACTTTCAGCATGCTCAATTTTAATATCCTTTACGGTGAAGGTAAAATCTTCTCGGAGGCCTACGGGAACAAAGTACGGCTTCGTTGCTGCGTCGTTTGTCGGCGTTCCCACACTGGTCAGATGCGGCCATTTTGGTTCCGCTTCACCATTATCCTCATACTGTAGGACTTGCACATTATAATGGTAGCGTACTTTATTGGCTGTCTGTATGTAATAATAAGCCTTGCTATGAAACCCAAAATTATTAGCTACAGATAGATTAACCAGATTATAAAACTGCACCGTATCGGTATCAGCAGCACCCTTCACTGTTACAAGGTCGTTGCTTGTTTGAAAATTAAAGCCGTAATCTGTACCACCATAGCCTTCAAGCTTATCGTTCTCTGTAGGAAGATTGTCCACATAGAACTTGATAGTTCCGGCATCATAGGTTGTATAAGTTTTTGAAGTAGCTACAGCACACTTCGTCAAACTTTCAGCATGCTCAATTTTAATATCCTTTACGGTGAAGGCAAAATCTTCGCGAAGGCCTACGGGAACAAAGTACGGCTTCGTTGCTGCGTCGTTTGTCGGCGTTCCCACACTGGTTAGATGTGGCCAATCTGGCTCTGCCGCATATGCCTTTGGCGCTGTTATTACAAAGAAGCTCATGGCCATGAGCAGGCAAAGGAGCAGGGATACTGTCCTTTGCCATTTGCTTGCTTTCATGGCTCTCTCCTTTCTACTTAAAATGGTGTCCGTAGCTGGTCTGATGATCCGCTACGTCGCTGTTCTCTGCCACCTTATCCCAAAGCTGTTGAGAAATGCTGCGCTCAAAGATAACGGTGACGGTATAATTTCTGCTTTCCGCACCCAGCGTTACGGTATAGGTCAGCGGACTGGTGAGATTCACGACCTCGCCGGATACCGGACTGACCACGGCTCCCGCGGGAACGGTAACGACCGGCGCGACCGCCGTGACATTCGTTCCGACCGGCAGCTTGACAGTGATGGTTCCGGCACTCTGGTCGATCTCACCCTCCACACCCAGGACGGAGAAGCCTGTGATCTTCGCTGTGCCGGTCGAGGGCGTATCATCATCGCCTCCGCTGCTCTTTGCGGAGATCGGCTGGCCGCTCTTGTTCAGCACGGTAACGGTGTAGGTGCGGCTGGCCAGATCATTGTCGCCACCAAGCGTGAACGTGGCTGCATTGGCAAAGTCCACCGCGATACCGGAGGTCGGCGAGCAGCTTCTGCCGGTAAATTCGATGTCCGTGACCAACTTGGTGCTGGTCAGCTTGGAATCGTCCACACCGGTAACGGTAATGGTACTCTTGGTATTGTCAATGACGCCATTGTACCATTCACCAGCCGCCTGAACACGGAAGCTGGTGATCTCCGCCTGCGTCTTGGACACGACCTTGATCCGGTAGACATTCTTCACCGTCTCGTCGCCGGAGGTCACAGTAAAGGTCTGCCAGTCAGAGAAGTTCATCGCATCCTTACCGTCCAGAGAGGGATCAGAGGTTGCCTTGTACGAAATGCTGGCGCTGAGATACATCTTTGAGGTATCCACGCCGGCTCCCACCGTAAGCAGGATCTCCGTTGCGCCATCGGACGCCTTGGTGACCTTCTTTTCCAAAATGTCCGTCACATTCAACACGCTATTTTGCAGCTTGATGCTGTTGACATCCAGCTCGGCGCCGGAAGCACCCACATCACCGTGGGTAACGGTGACATTATAGGTTTTGGTGGTCTTACCATCCTCGGCCATTACGGTAAAGGGCTGCTTGATGCCCTCTACGAAAGTCACGGGCAGGCTCGGCGCAAGCAGCGTCGCTCCTTCCGCCATCGTCACGGTCGGAGTCAGGTTCGTCAAGGGCATACCGTTGGGCACTGTAACAGTAATGGTATTCTCGCCACCTTCACCGCCCTCGGTGATAATGCCCTGCTTGCCTTCGATCTCAAAGCCGGTGATGGAAGCGTCCGTAGACAACTGCCGGGCAAAGTCAAAGCGCCGGTTATACAGCGAATACGGATGTCCAGTACCGCCCGCCTCCAGGAAGTTCAGATACCATTGACTGGCATAGCACCCCTGATAGGTCGCCATGGCGTTGTTTATGACGCTGGTGGTGTGGTGGAAGTAACCGCTGGGGTTTACAAAGCTGTCCACCCAGCTCTGGATCACGCTCTTCCCCTGTCCGTCGGAGAAGCGGGGATCGGTATGGCAGTCGATGCCCATAGCGGAAAGCGCACAAATGACCTGAGCCGCCGTTTCGCTGTTGACAGCGCCCCATGCCTTGAAGGAGTAGTCCGCATTCATTCTCGTAATGATAATGCTTACGCCTTCCTCCAGCTTTGCGCGCACCCGTTCGCCATAAACCTCGTCATTGGCATATGGCGCGATGGACTGCATGAGCATAGCGACCATATCCGTGTCAAATCCATCAGACAGATAGACATGGTTGAGGATCACATCCATAAAGGCGTCCCGTGTCCAGATCGCGTTGTCAGGGATCGTGTAATTACCCATGTCCAACGAGATCAGGCCGAAAATGGGGCCGTTTATGGTGTACGTTCCCGCGTAGTTATACATGGTTGCCGCAAGGTTGTCCACCTCGTTGCCCTTGCTGTCAATAAACGGCTGTCCGTCGTTGTACTGCGCAAGGTTAGAGCAGTCGAACCCTCGTGCTGTCAGCATCATGATGGTGCGGGCAATGTTGGTCATTGCCACACTTGTGGTGGTGTCCAGATCGGCGATCTGTCCGGCAAGGTCATAACCACCATCGTAGTTTGCCAGCTTGCCCTGATAGAAGCCGAGGTTCATCCACTCCCAGTCATCATCCGCCGTACTGGAGTATCTCGTGATGATCTTGTTGACAACGTTTTGCAGATCGTCCTTATACTCGTTTTCGGCTACCGCACCGGTAAAGGAAACATTGACATTGTAGGTGTTCGTATTCCCGTTTTCCGCCGTAACAACGTAGGTGACGGTCTTCGAGAAATCCTGCTTCACACCGGACGCGGGAGAAACCGTGGCAAACGGAGATACCTCGATCACAGGTGCAAAAGAGGTCGCCGTTCCCGCAGGCAGCTCCATGGTGATCTCGCCCGTATTGTTGTTGATAATACCCTGCACCGAGCCATAGCGGAAGGACAGAATATTATTGCCCTTTGCGGCAGGAGTGCGTGTGATCTTGACAGTCCACGTCCGCTCGACGCCATTCTCGGCCGCGATCACATACTCGTTGTCACCCTCGCTCAGTCCGTCAGGCGCACTTTTCAGCGTTGCAAATTCCGAGATCACGATCTCCGGCTGCACAGAGACAAGATCCGTCGCGTAGGGGATGGTAATCTCCACAACGCCAGTATCCGAATTGATCGCGCCGATCGCATCACCGATGCTGTAGGACTCGATGGAGTTCTGAGAAGACGCCTCTGCCGTTATGGTGACGGTATAGGATCTTTCGAGCTCATAGGTGCGGTTATAGACAGTGAGCGTCTGCGTTTTGCCGCCGCTGAAGTCAAACGTGCCGCTGTCCATATTGGTATGCGTACCCGTATGCGTAATAGTGGGGCTGATCGCCGTAAGGTCTGTTCCAACCGGCAGATTGAGGGTGATCGTTCCGTTTTCCTCATCGATCTTGCCGTATCTGGTCACACCGTCCGCCGTTGTTACTGAAAAAGCACTTGCGACCGTATAGGGATCGCCCTCTTCAACCACAACAGTCCAGTACGCAGACAGATCCGCGCCCATGTCAAAGCCGTATTCATCAATAGTAGAAACGCCGTCATAGACAATGCCGACTGTTTTTTCCCACGGAGTGATGTTATATACAACTTTGCCGCTTTTCAATGAGCCTGCTACCTGCGAAACCTTGAGCCAATCGGACAGTTCAATGGTAGGTGCAGGCAAATTGGTCAAATCGGTGCCTTGCGGAAAACGAATGGTAACCGTCTTGCTCGCCGTATCCACTACGCCCACGGAATCCCCCACCGCGTACCGATCAATGGCCGGTTCCGTGATGCGGTTATTTTCTACAAAATCAAGATAGTACGGTGCGGCGACCTCGACCAGCGCCTGATAATAGGCCTTGCTGTATCTGCGCAAATCTCCGCCGACACGGGTGTTATACGCATCATACTCCAGCACCTTGCGCATGGCGTCTTCCGCGTCGGCGCTGTTCCAGTCATGGTACTCAAAAAGCACTACACCGCCGTCAGGATAGTTCTCGGCACTGCTTGCGGTTGCATGGCCAATGGCCCGTGCGGTCTGATAGAGCATATTGAACTGCACGGGCTGATAGTCGCCCACAGCAAGAGAACCACTGCTGCGGGCCTGATACATCGCCTCCAGCTTTGCGCTGTACGCTCTGAACAGGTTCGTCAGCGGTTCCACCAGATAGTCGATGATCTCGTTGACCTCTTCATCTGTATTCTTGCTGTTGTTGCGGGCCGGTTCTGCGATAATAAAGAACGGATACTCGCGCCCGTTCGCAGCTGTGGCCGTATACAGAACGGGAGAGGAATGATCTGCTGGTAGGCTCTCTTGACAAGTAAACGTCGTGCTGGAGATCACGTTTTTCCCAGCATAGTCGCTATAAAAGCTGGCAGGGGAAAAGGTAGCGCTTCCACCCTCCGGGATCGTTACTCGCACCAGCGGACCAACGCCGAAAGACATTGTTTCGCGCGAGTAAAGCCTGCCTTCGGTATCCTTCAGAGAGAAAAACTTACCGTAATCGGCAGCCTTTCCGCCAGTCCAGCCTACAAGGTAGGGCCATGTTGTGCTGGTCAGATCATCCGTTGTCCATGCATATGTATTTGTAGGGAGAAGTATCAGCAGCGTCAGGCACAGCGCCAACAGCCGCTTGAAAAAATTGTTGGTTTCCATCTTCATCTTGGTTGATCTCCCAATTATGCTATTTGCATGGGGGAGATCCAGACATATATGGCCCGGATCCCCCCGTGGTGGGGCGGCAGGATCACTGCCGCCCCATAAGGTCAATTAGAAGTGGGGCGTGTAATCTACAGTCAGGAACCAAGTAAAGAGGGACGCATTGCCGAGGGCGTAGTCAGCCGCGCCGACCATCGGCACCTTACAATTTGCGTCATACGCACCATCCATGTAGCACCAGCCGGACATCTGGCCGGCAGAGAACTCGCCCAGACCATTCAGGGTCGCCAGATAGGTGTCGCTGCAGTTCGTGGTACCGGCAGTGAAGAAGTTGTTCTCGGTTGCATAGGAAATGAAGTCCTTCATGACATCCATTACGCTGGCAGTAGCAGCGAACACCTTACCCTTAGCGTAATAGGCGTTCAGTGCGCTTTCGATTTGCGCGACATTAGTCTCAAATTCATCGGCGTATTCACTATTATTCAGCTCGTCGAAATTGATCGCATATGTGGATGCACTGACTCTGAAACTAGTTGTGGTGTCAAGCACAGCATTGACAAAATAGGAACGGGTCTGGCCGTTATACGTTACTGTCACAGTGGGTCTGTCCACGGTCAGGTCGATCGTTCCGTTAGTAGAATAATTTCCGCCCAGAGTCGCAGCGGCATTCTTGCTAATATTTGCAGTAACGATAGTCGAATCACCCAGCCAAGTATAGGTGCCAGAGATATAGTAAGCAACATTGGTGTCAGTCCAATTCGTACCGTTGTTCACATAGTAGGTGTTGCCCATGTAGTTGTTCTGAACAACAGAGCCATAAACCTTGATTCCGGCAGTAGTAGAACCCAGCTTGGTTACCGTAATTGCAAGGGGATCGACGTCATTGGTGGAGAGGGCAATGTTCTTCTCAAAGCCAGCAGCCAGATAGTAGGTGTTGCTGCCAACGGTAACGGCATAGCGGGTGTTCAGCAGATTCAGCGTGTAGATGTATTCATTCCCAGTGGAAGAGGTCGCGGTAGCACCGGCCACAGTAGGCACGGCACCGGTGGTCGTGATCGCCACGCGGGCAGACTGAAGGTTTTCCCAAGTCTTGGTCGCACCGAGCTTGGCACGAATGTACTTCACGCTGGAACCGGTGTTATTATCGTACTGATAGTACGCATCCACGCCTTCCACGGTCACAGATGCGATCCCGTCGAGGGAGGCCACGTCCGTGCTGCTGGTAGGAGCAGTCGTCTCAGACGCGAACGCAACGACGCTGACAGAGAGCGCCATGGCAAGCGCCAGCACAAAAGCTAGCAGCTTATTGCATGTTTTCTTCATAATAATTTCTCCTTAAATTTATTTTTTCGAGCGTATCACTCGAAATTTATGACGTTGGTTGCTTCCTAGGGTTTTGTGCTTTGCCACTATATGCCCATTGGCATCACCTCCGTAAAATCAGAAAAGCAAACACTGAACTTCCTCTATTCTACAGTCAGATGGTAGCAGCGTGTCGTATCCATGGCGTCAGCATTTACGATAATTACCGGCACTTCTTCACTCAAATCCACAATGACATTGCTGCCATCCATCTGTACTATACAATTACTATCCTCTGAAATCGACCAACCAGAGCCAAGCTCCAGCGTCAGTGCGACGTTCGTCTCGTCCTGAACCGCCGATTCCGGGATGAAAATGCTGAAACGTAATCCCGTTTCCTGCCCGCCATAATTTTTCCGCACATCAACACGGCACGCCGTGCCATTAACGCTTACAGAAGTTATTGCGTCCGTCGATGCACTATCCGCACCGGCAGGATTGTCCGCCTGCTTTCCGCAGGCTGTCAGCATTGATAACAGTGCCACAAGCACGATTAAGGCTATACAGGTCTTTCTCATTTTTCTGCCCTCATTCCAGTTC
>CAKTJC010000047.1 GCA_934567355.1 uncultured Oscillospiraceae bacterium | reverse complement strand
GATTCCAGGGGAACCAGGCTCCCCTCCGGCGGGATGATCGTATGTCCCAGCTTTTCCGCCATCGCATAGCCGTCCCCGGTGGAGCCGGTTGCGGGATAGGATACGCCGCCCGTTGCAAGGATCACCCATGCAGCCTCATAGCATGTCTCCCCTGCCCTTACGCCCGTGACGCGCCCGTTTGCCGTCAGGATCTCCGAAACGGTTCCCTCCCGGACGGTGACGTGATTACGGTGAAGCTCATTTTGCAGGCAATCCAAAATGGATTGGGAATGGTCGGATTGCGGAAATACCCGGTTGCCGCGCTCTGTTTTCAGCGGGCAGCCGCGGGATTCAAAAAAGGAAATCGTCTTTTCCGGCGGAAATGCAGCCATGGCGCTATAGAGAAAACGGGCATTTCTGGGGATATTCTGCAGCACCTCCTGCCCGGTGCAGCAGTTTGTAACATTGCAGCGGCCTTTGCCGGTGATTAGGAGCTTCCTGCCCAGGCGGCTGTTCTTTTCCAGAAGCAGGACACGCTGCCCCTGTCCCGCCGCCGTAATGGCGGCAAACATGCCCGCGGCACCGCCGCCGATCACGATCCCGTCAAACGTCATCTTCGTTTACCTGCTTCTCGTACACATTGTATTCATCCCAGATCCGCTCCAGATTTTCAAAGGTTCGGGAGAGCTCCTTCTCGCGCTTGGAAGCGATGGCAACAATCAGCGCATTGACAAGACTCAGAGGGGCTACCAGACTGTCCACCAGAGAAACCATGTCGCTCTTGGCAAGCAGAACATGGTCACAGCACTGCCCCAGAGGGGAAAGCTTACTGTCGGTAAAGCCAATGACCGTAGCGCCTGCGGAGCGGCAGTACCTGGCGCCCTTGGTGGTGGAGGAAGAATATCGCGGGAAGCTGAATGCGATAACCACATCCTCCGCATTCACACCGACAATTTTTTCAAACATCTCGCCGGTGCTCATACCGGAAATCACATGCACGTTATTGAACATATAGTTCAGATAGTAGCCAAGGAAATTCGCAAGCGGAGCAACGGAACGAACGCCCAGAATATAAACCCGCTTCGCCTTGAGAATTGCATTGACGGCATCGGCAAATTCGGTGCGGTTGACCGTCTCGTCGGTTCGGCGGAGCTTTTCAATATCGGAGCGGACAACCATGGAGATCACGTCCTGATCGCCGAAGCGGTCGTTGGCAACCTCGATGCGCTGCACGGAGGTCAGCCGGTTGAGCACCATCTCCTGCATTGCCTTCTGCATGGTGGGGTAACCGTCGAATCCCAGGTCGACCGCAAAGCGAACGACTGTGGATTCCGACACGCCCACCGTTTTTCCAAGGCGGCTGGCGGTCATAAAGGCGGCCTTATCGTAGGCTTCTGTGATATATTGGGCAATTCTGCGCTGCCCTTTTGAAAAATCCGGGGTCTTTTCCTGCAAAAGCGTCAAGAAATCCTGATTCATATTGTAAAAGCCTCAATTTCATGATGTTGATATTTTAGGAAGAAGCGGGCGATCTCACACTCAACATACTAGCAAACTCAGTCGAAATTTGCAAGGGGATTTGCTGCCATTTTTTGCAGCTCTTCCTCCGTCAGATAGCGCCACTGCCCCGTGGGGAGCGCGCCCAGTTCCAGCGTGCCTTCGCGGATGCGCTTTAAGCGGCGCACCTGCATCCCCGCCATTTCGCACATCCTTCGAATCTGGCGGTTGCGGCCTTCGTGTATGATAATTTCAAAGCTCCCCCGCTCTCCGTTTGCCGCAAGCAGGCGCAGCTGAGGCGGCTTGATCGTATAGCCGTCCAGCGTGACCGGAGCATGCAGGCGCTGGAATTTTTCGGGCGAAAACCCGGTCACCTGAACCAGGTAAGTCTTTTGAATTTCATGGCTGGGGTGCATGTTCCGATTGGCAAATGCGCCGTCATTTGTAAACAGCAGCAAACCCTCCGAGTCCATGTCCAGCCGGCCGACGGGATAAACGCGCTGGCCGCACCCGGCAACGAGCTGGGCGGCAGTGGGTCTGCCCTTTTCATCGGAAAGTGTCGTAACATATCCCCTGGGCTTATTCAGCATCAGATATATGTACCTCGGCGGCGCAGGGATGGGAGTCCCATCCACTGTAATGCAGTCGCTATCCGGACAGGCGCTTTCACCCAGAGCAGCAATGCGTCCGTTGACGGCAACACGGCCGGCAAGAATCAGCTCCTCCGCTTTGCGGCGGGAGGCCACGCCGCGCTCGGACAATATTTTTTGCAGTCTCTGCATCATGCGTTTTTCCTCCAAAAAAGAAAGCGGTTCGTTTTCTTTGGCTCCGGCTGAAGCATCTCGGATGTCTGCCCATACACCACCGGGATTTTATCCACCGCTTTTCCCGAAAGCAGCACATAGGCAAATCCCGCATCCGCGCCCTCCGCCACGGGAGCGTAAATGAAGCCGTTCCCCGGAAGCAGCAGCTGCGGCTGCTCCTCCTGCGAGACGGAATAGGTGAAGTTTTCCGCTGCCAGAACTGCTACGCGGGCATCCGCCCCTCCGGCAACCTCGCGATAGCCGACGCAATCGCCCACCGTTACGATCCGCCGGAGGTCATACTGGGAAAAGCCCTGGTCGAGCATCGCCGCATGATCCGCCCAGTCGTTGGGATCGCTGATGGTCACCGCCACCAAGCGGCGGCGATTCTGCATGGCGCTGGACACCAGAATGCGTCCGGCCGCTTTGGTAAAGCCGGTTTTCACGCCATCTGCCCCCGGATAGAGCCAAAGGAGCTTATTATGATTGCGCAGCATGCGGTTGCCGATGGTAATCGTCTTGGTAGAGACGGTTTTGCTGAAAATGGGGTTTTCCATGGCATAGGCGGCAAGGATTGCCAGATCCTTCGCGGTGGAATAGTGATTTTTGGAGTCCAGACCGTTCGGGTTTTCAAAATGTGTCTGGTTCATCCCCAGGGCTCTTGCCTTATCGTTCATCTGATTGGCAAATTCCTCGATGCTGCCGCAGCAGTAAAGCGCCAGCGCCACCGCCGCATCATTGCCGGAGGAGAGCATCAAGCCATAAAGCAGCTCCTGGATGGAAAGGCGCTCCCCTTCCTTCAGATACATGGAGGAGCCTTCGATTCCCACAGCCTGCTTTGGGATCTGCATCTGGTCGAGCACATTACAGCGTTCACACACCAGCAGCGCCGTCATGATTTTGGTCGTGCTGGCAATCAGGCTCTGACTGTCGGCAGCCTTACCAAGCAGAAGCCTGCCGCTGACGCAATCCATCACAGCGGCAGATTTGGCAGACAGTGCGCTGCTGTGCACCGGGACAAGCAGAACGGCGGCCAGCAATGCAGCCGCCGTTCCGGCAAATAATCTTTTCATTCCATTCACCCGGGAATAGTTTCCCCGGGAAATGGGCATTTATTCCCCTTTTTTCCCAGACCTGGAATCCACGAAGGCGGTAATCTTGTCCACCGTATCGGGGATCATTTCCACCAACCGGTCGGCAGTGGTATTTGCTGCCTGCGCAACGGGAATCATGCGCACGTTTCCGTCCTTCACCACCAGGAAGCAGATGGGGGTCACCTTGACGCCCGCACCGACACCGCCGCCGAAGGGGTTATCCCCGCCGGATGTCTTGCCCTTTGTAAAATCGGAGCCCGCGCCGCCGAAGCCAACGCTGACCTTGGACACCGGGATAATGGTCACCCCGTCGGGGGTGGTGATCGGCTGACCGATGACAGAATTCACATCGACCATTTCCTTGATTTTCTGAATGGTACCTTCCAGCATACCGGGAAGCTTTTCACTCATGTTTCGCTACCGCCTTTCCGTTTCTTCTTGAAAACCAGCAATTCCTTAATAAATAAACATCCGTACACGATTCCCATCTCAAGCAGCTGGCCGAACGGAACGGTCAGCTTTGCCTGGATCTCAATCAAAGTTTCCTCCGAGGTAAAATCGCACTGAACCTCAAAGCTGCGCCTGCGGATGCGGAAAAAATTCTCCAATACAGGCACCAGGTTGGAAAGCGCCGTCCAGGCTCTGCCGTAATTGACTGCCAGATCGCAGGGATCGTCCCCACCCAAAGTAAGCTTCAAAACGAGATCATCGATGCGCAGCTTTCGTCGGAACTGATTCAAAAAGCGCTTGCCAAGCTGAATCATCGGGTAAAAATCCCGAAGACTTCCACCCTTTTTTGAAGCGGGCTGGTCAGCCGGCTGGGCAGGCGGCTTTTCCTTCTGCGCAAGCACTGCATCTTTTGAGGCATCCTTCGTTTTTTTCGGCGGCTTCTTTTTCGGCATGGGAATCACCGTAAACCGGAGCAGCCCGATCACAATCCGCGCCAAGAGTCCTTCGGAATCGTATCGGAAGAACACACCCAAAGGGATGCGGCCAATCAAAATCACGACGGCCAGCGCAATCAGCCAGCCCATTATGTTTCCTCCTGCGGCTGCGGCAGCTCCTCTTCCGGCTCGACCGGTTCGCCAAACGCAATTTTTTCAATGGGAGGCAGCTCATCCAATGAGGACAGGCCAAAGGTACGCAGAAAATCCGGGGTCGTGCGGTACTGAATGGGTCTGCCCGGCACACTGAGCCGGCCGGCTTCTTCAATAAGCTTCTTATTCAGCAGCGCCGCCACGGAATAGGTGCTGTCCACGCCGCGTATCTGCTCTACCATTGCTTTGGTCGCAGGCTGGTAATATGCGATGATCGTCAATGCCTCCAGCTGGGAGGCAGAGAGCTTCGGCGGCTTGCGGGTCTCCAATGCCTTTGTAACGTAATCCGCCATTTCGCCGGAGGACACCATCTGGTAGCCCCGCTCCAGGCGGAGAATACGGATGCCCCGCCGCTCATATGCCAGCCGGTCAGCCAGCGCATCGGCTGCCCGCTCCACCTCGCATTCATCCGTCTCCATCACGGCGGCGAGCCGCGAAATCTCCATCCGCTCACCGGACGCGAACAGAATGGCTTCCAGAATTCGTTCAATTTGGGATTGCTCCACTCAGTTCTCCTCCTCCAGGGCGGCATCGGTTTTGATCAGGCGAACATTGGGATTTTCGCCGGAATTGTCGTCCTCCAGAACCACCGAATTCGTTTTGCACAATTCCAGTATTGCCAAAAAGGTGGCAACAATTTCAGAGCGGGTCTTATTTCCGCGAAACAGACGCTTCAGGCGCTCCACTCCGCGCAGAACCAGCTGACGAAGCACCTCCCCCGCCTTGCGGGTAACGGGATACGGCTCTTTGGCGACAATTCCCTTAAAATTGGCAGTGGGCGGAGGCAGCTGACGCTGGTTCCGCTCGGCGATCGTATCCAAAGCGCGCAGCAGGTCGAGCACATCGTGCCGATAGCGGTAGGTATTGTCCCGGCGGAGCGGCTCCGGTTCCTTGGTAAACAGGCACCGGCCGATCTCATTGCGCGGCTCAAGCTGGGAGACGGCAAGACGAATCTGCTCCATTGCTTCTTTCCGGCGGCGCTCGATCAGGCTCTGACGCAGCAGATCGAGTTCGGATTCCGCCTCGGCCTGCTCCGCAGCGGAAAGGAGCATTTTCGTTTTTATCAGCATCAGGTGGGATGCCATGGAGATGAACTCACTGGCAATCTGCATATCCAGACGCTTCATTTCATCCAGATACGCCAGGTACTGCTCCAGAATCGCCGTGATGGAAACATCCTGAATTTCAATTTTATTTTTGCTGAGCAGAAGAAAAATTACATCCAGCGGCCCCTCGAAATCCTCGCGGAGCTCTGTCTGGGTGTGGACAATTCCCTGCAGTTTGTATTGCGGTTCACCCATATTGAGGTACCCAAACTTCCGTTCTTACACATTTTGTAAGGATTATAGCACCGATTCGCCCTAAGTGCAAGCCCCGAAAAAAAATCCCAAATCACACGAAAAGGATTGCATTTTTTTGTTGATTGTGATAAGATGAGCTTACATAATTCATGGAGGGATGCCCCGTGGCGAGCCGCAACCGCAGTCGTAACCGTTATCGAGAGATGGAAAGCATCATGACCAAGGTATTGATTGGTGATGGCGCTGCTTTCCTGCTGTATATGTTCGCCGCAAGCCGCGTGGGCGGCTGGACTGTCGTGAAGGGGATTGCCGCCTTTTTGGCCATTGCCATCTCCCTGCTGGGGCTGGTGTGGCTGTATTTGACCAAGGAATTTACCCGGCGCAGAAGCCTATGGATGGTCACAGCATGCATTTCCATTTTGGCCTGTGTTCTGGTCTCCCTCTGCTTGGGATATCCCTGCCCGCCGGTAGTCGCGGTGACATAGCATAAATAAGCAATTCTCCCCGATGCAGATGCATCGGGGAGTTTCTTTAATATGTCCGGTAAACGCATGTTCTAGCAGTTGAAATACCTGCATCTGCATGGCAGCAAGAAAGGGCAGATAAAGGCTACGGTGTCTGTAATGATGCAAAATCTGAAGATAGCCGAATTCTCAGTCTCCTGATGGGCAAAACTTTGGCCTGACGAACAGAAATCGCATACAAGGCTAACCGCAGGGGTAAATTCGCCATACAAAATAAAGCACAATATCCACGTGGATAGTCCATGTAATTGAACAGCCGTGTACCAAACGGTACGCACAGCAGTGTAAGAGGCCGGGGGCAATTCGCCCCCTCTTCTCAATCAATTATTCTCTGCAAAAAACCGGGGAGACAAAGGCCCGACAACCATTTTCCTGCACCACTTCGGCCTGATAGTAGTCCGCAGCGGTTTCGGCCTCGTCTGTGAATGCCAGCTCTGCCTCGCAGGCTTCCACCGAAAGGGCGGTCTGGAACTGGAAGGCGTGGGAGTGCCAGGGCTTCATATGCTCGGTAAAGCCATAGCGGAGCAGCTGACCAAGGGTAGCCCGGAAGGTGTGACCGTTAATATTTCCGCTGAGGACGGTGTCCTCCGAGCCGGAAACAGTCAGGACAAAGGCGTTTGTCTGGGGGTGAAGGGTGGAAACATTACACACGGTCTGGCAAGTGAATTCCATTCCGCCGGGGGTGTATTCCAGCGCGTTTTGCAGGGCATTGGTCTGATCCTGGTGGTTTGCCTCTTTTTCTGAAGGGCTCAGCGCGTTGCGCCCCCGGTAATAAGGCTGCACCTTTTGCAGTGCACCCTTTTCCACCCGGATGCTTCCGGCCCAGGAAAAGAGCTCCGGGGAGTTCCCCCAGCCCAGCTCCAGCCGCAGCTTATATACCCCGCTGCTGCCGGTGGTGGCGGTGGGGACGAGGCTTCGGATGATCCGCCCGTTTTTGCGGATGGTTACCAGGGCAATGACGTCATCTCCGCTGCATTGGAAGCGGATGTCACGCTTGCCGCTGCCGGAAATCACATCGCCCATCATGCCTTCATTTACAGTAAACCGGCAGGCAATCCGATCCCCGGTCACAGCGTAGGTGTGGCCCTTGCGGATGGCATCCCAGATCCCATCCCGGGTTTTTTCCGTGGCCCAGACGCCGGCAAGACCGTCGCCATAGGATCCGGGGAATCCGGCATGATGGTCGGTGGAGCCCACAAAGGAGAACCGGTAGCCCCGGCGCAGCCCTTCTGCCACAGTGTTGTGGGCATCCAGGGGGCCCATGTCGTGGTAGTAGTGAAAGGGGCCGTGGGCCCGCATGGAGCAGCCATGCTTGGAATAGACCTCCACAATGGGAGAAGTTGCGGGATTGAAATCATCCCAGCTGATGCCCCGGTACCCGGGGGTGTAGCCGATGTGGTGGGGCACCACAATGCTGCGGCAGCCGCAGTCCCGTACCAACTCCCAGGGCGTGTTCCGCTCAATCAGGGGCAGGTTGGGATCCGGGGAGACAATGTGATAGTCGCCGTAGTGCATAGAGTGCATTTCATAGGACTGGAAGGTGACCAGCTTTTCGGAATTTGCCACGTTGATGGCGGCCAGGACCTCCGGCCAGTGCTCCCGCAGCTTGGCAAAGCCTGCCTTGTGGTACTCTACAAGAAATGCGGTTTCCTCGTTGCTGGGAATCATGTCCGGCCACATGGCATGGCCGGTCACACAGCAGAAATCCAGGTGCTTTGCAGCCTGCTCTAATGCATTCCGGAGACTGCCGAAGCCGTAGGAAATGCCGCAATGGTTATGCAAATCCCCCCAGTAGAGGGACAGAGAATCCTTCATTTACGTTTCTCCTTTCGCAAAAAGCGAGGGATCATCCCGCTCCCCGGAAGGGGAAGCCGGTTATTATCTTTCAATTTTCAGACGGACGTACTGTTCGGCGGGGGCGTCGTTTTCCTCCATCAGCCGCACCAGCTTCCGGATCATCTGCTGCTCCAGCTGGGGGTCGTGCAGGGGATGATTCTGCCCGGGGTCGGTTTCCAGGTCGAACAGAAGATTTTCGTGGATGTGGTCCGCATCCACGTAGCCAATGCGGGCGTGGGTATCCTTATCCACCCAGCGGCCGCTGCGGATCTTCATCAGCCGGCAGCCTTTGGTGAAGGAGAAGGGTTCTGCCAGCTCTGCCGTCCGCATTTCAGGTACGGAGAACATATTATATAGGTGCATGGGCACGTAGGTGTATTGATACAGCGGTTCATTTTCGCCCTCGCCGATGCCGCGCATGTATACATACCGGCCGTCGGTGACGCAGGCGTGGCCGCCGTAGACACCAAACATTGCGGCATCCCGCACTGGGGTATCCCATCGGATGGTATCGGCCAGGTCGTGGCCCTCCATATCCGGTGTGGCGGTGAGGCCAAAGTAGTTCAGCAGTGTCACCGGGAGGTCAATGGTCTGCACCAGACTGCTGCGGCGTTCCCCCTTTATGCTAGAACGGGGATCCCAAATAAACAGAGGCATGTGGGCAGTCTCGTTGTACCAAGGCATAATGTTTTTGCCCCAGTAGTCGTGCTCCTCCAGCAGGAAGCCGTGGTCCGTGTTGACGATGACCATGGTGTCCTTCCACATGTCGTTTTCATCCAGGAAGTCCAGCACCTTCCCCAAGTAGTGGTCGCACATGGACAGCAGGGCGGCATAGGTCTTGCGGATGTGCTCCCGCTTTTTGGGATCCGGATCCGCGTGCCCGTAGCCGGGCCAGTCAAAGGGAGGACCGTCATAGCTGTCGTCGTACAGATCCTTATAGTGCTGGGGAACGTCAAAGGGTTCGTGGGGGTCAAAGCATTCCAGCTGAAGGAACCAGGAATCCTCGCCCTTGTTCTCTTCCAAGAAACGCATACCGGAACGGAAGGTTTTGACCTGGGGCATATCCTCCTCACCGGTGCAGTGGGCCCGGTTTACCTGGTCCATTGCCGCCTTGAAGGCACCGGCAGTACAGTTGATCTTGTCATAGCCCTTCATCCGGCGGACATCCCCGATGTAAGGGTCGCCCTCCTGGCCTCGGATGAAATCAAAGGAGCTGTAGCGGAAATGGTAAGTGGCACCGCCGTCCTCCCAGTAGTGCTGATGGTCGGTAACCAGATGGGTGTATACCCCTGCCGCACTGAGCATTTGAATTGCGGAGTCATCATAGGGTTCAATGGGGCCCCAGCTGCGGTGCAGGAAATTGTAGCGCCCGGTGTGCAGCTCCCGCCGGGCGGGCATGCAGGGCATGCTGCCTACGTAGGCGTTGTCAAACACGCAGGTTTTTTCTGCCAGCCGGGAAAAGTTCGGCGCGCGCACCCAATCGCAGCCGTAGCAGGGCAGATAGTGGCGATTGAGGGTATCGAACATAATCATGATTGCTCTCATGGGGACACCTCCTGTGTATGGTGAGTAAATTGCAGCCGGATGCGAAACTGCCGGGCTTCTCCCGGGGAGAGGAAGGGCAGCAATCCCCGCTTGGCTGCATTCACCCGGCCCAGGCCGGGGCAGTTGCAGGGCTCAATGCCAAGGGCATAGGCTCCGTCCACAAAATTTTTCCAGATGCCAAGCCAGCCGGTTCCGTCCGCTGTCAGGCGGCATGCACTACCGCTGACCGGGTCATACAGGTGGGCACCGGAAGTCATATCCGCCTGGGTGTAATAGACCTTTTCCCGGGAATAAGCCCCCTGGGACTCCATTTTCAGGATTTCCGCCGGGGCGGCGGGCAAGCCGGTATCCCGATCCTCGGTATGGGTGAAGGGGATGGAGACCTGAAGCGCTTCTGACAGGAAGGGAGCGCCGAAATTGATGTGGTACATCAGCATGAAGGGCGTGACGATGCCACCGATATTTTTGACGGTGTCGACAATTTCCAGCCAGCCGTCCCGATGCAGGGTAATGCGGCGGGTAAGGTGCATGTGCTCCCCCTCCGGGTGGTGCTCTTCGGTAATGCCCTGCACGGTTACCCGGTCATCGGCTGTCTCTGCCTGCACCCGGAGGGCGGAGGTATTGGAAATGCAGCCGTGGAGCCCAAAACTGCGTCCATTTTCCTGACAGGGCCGCCCGGCCTGAATCAGGCCGCAGGTGGTCATCATGCCTGCAAAGAAGTGGGCGGAAAAATTCTCCGCCCCGGCCTCGCAGAACCCCTCGGGGATGATTTTAGCGTGAAGATCGGTATAGCTGATACCCGCATTCCGGTAGCGGAGTTTGTAGATATCCAGCGCCCGCTGGGGAAGCACTGTCAGCTCCACGCTATCGCTGCACAGCCGGAGCGCTTCCACCGGTGCCCCGGTTACGGGATCGGGAAACCAATGCCGTGAACATTCCATCATTCGATTTACCACCACTTGATCAGCGCCGTAACCTCTTCCCGCAGTTTGATGAAATCTTCATCGGTGACCTTGCGGGGGTAAGACAGTGTATTCTGGATGCTCTGCTTGATGGTGGTGGGCTTGTTGGTCAGCACCAGGATGCGCTCACTCAGGTAGACCGCCTCTTCGATGTTGTGGGTGATGAAGATGACGGTGGTGCCCAGCTTACGCCACAGGTTCAGCAGCTCGTCTTCCAGCTTGAACCGCAACTCCAGGTCCAACTGGCCATAGGGCTCGTCCATCAGCAGCAGGTCGGGTTCCACTGCAAAGGCACGGGCGATGGCCACCCGCTGCATCATACTGGCGGAGAGCTGATTGGGGTAGTAGTCGGCAAACTTGGTCAGGCCTACCATTTCCAGGGCGGCCTCGGTCTTCTTGGCAATCTCCCGCTTGCTGAGCTTCTTGATTTCCAGACCGAAGGCCACATTCTGGCGGACATTCAGCCAGGACATGGTGGAATATTCCTGCATGATGTAGGCAAGGGAGTGCTTGCGCAGGTCCACATCCTCGCCGTCGATCTGGATGGAGCCCTCGTTGATGTCATAAATCTTGGTCAGGCTGTTTAAGAAGGTGGTCTTGCCGCAGCCGGTGGGGCCGACGATGCAGAGGAACTCGCCGTCTTCCACATCAAAGGAAATTTTATCCAGGACGAGAAGATCACCGAATTTTTTGGTCAGGTTTTTTACTTCCACTTTGCTCATTGTCCGGCTCTCCTTACTTTGTGATGTCGAAAATCTGGCTGATTTCTTCCCGGAGTTCCAGGAATTCCTTGGAGACATAGTCCCGAGGACGGGGCAGATCGACCTTGATTTCCTGCTTCACATGGGACGGGCAGTTGGTCAGCACAATGATCCGGTCGGCCAGATACACGGCCTCCTCAATGTTATTGGTGATGAAGATGACCGTTCGCTTTTCCTTGCTCCAGATATCCTCAATGGCCTCCTGCATGGAGTAACGGGTCTGGGCGTCCAGGTGGCCGAAGGGCTCGTCCATCAGCAGCACCTCCGGGTCGTTGCAGTAAGCCCGGGCGATGCCAACCCGCTGGCGCATGCCGCCGGAGAGGTGAACAGGGTAGGATTTTTCAAAGCCCTTCAGGCCAACAAGGTCAATGTAGTACTGGGCCTTTGCCAGCCGTTCCTTTTTTGGCATATGCTTCATCCGGGGACCAAAATCCACATTTTTCATCACGGTAAACCATGGAAACAGCCCTGTGGTCTGGTACACCACACCCAGCTTCGGGTTGGGGCCGGTGATGGGGGCACCCTTGAAGAGCACTCGGCCGGAGGTAGAGGGCTGGATGCCAGCGATGATATTCATCAGGGTCGTCTTGCCGCACTGACCGGGGCCCAGCAGAACCACGAATTCATTTTCCTCCACATCAATGTTCAGGTTTTCCAGCACATCCAGAGAGGTGTTTTTGGTGGTAAAGTTCTTACAAAGGTCTTTGCACTGAATAATGGGAGTTACTTGCCCTGCACGTTCCATCTGAGGCATCTCCTTTCAAGGGCTTTCAGGAGGGAGGCGGTGATCAGTCCGACCAGACCGATCGCAATCATACCCACCAGGACCTGATTTGTATTGGCGTAGTTCATGCCGTTGAAAATAATCCAGCCCAGGCCTTCGTCGGAGCGAATCATCTCGGCTGCAATCACGGCGCACCAGGCACCGGAGAAGCTGCTCTGCAGTCCGGTGAAAATATTGGGGAAGGCAGAGGGGAGAATCACATTGGTAAATAGCTGTAGCTTATTGGCTCCCAGCATCTGACCGGCGCCCACCAGCAAGGGATCAGCGTTCCGGGCACCATTGAAGGACTGCACCGTAATGGTCACCAGGGCGGTCATGCAGATCAGGAAGTATTTGGACCCCTCTCCCAAACCGAACCACAGGATGGCCAGCGGAATCCAGGCAAGGCCGGGAATGGGCCGGACAATGCTGAACAGGGGCATGAAGAAGGCCCGCAGGCTCTTGCTCATGGCCATGGTCAGGCCAAGAGGAATGCCGATGGCGACACCCAGCAGCCAGCCGATGAAGACGCGCTTCATGCTGAACAGAATGTGCTGATGCATCAGGTTCCGGCCGATGGGCTGCACCCAGGAACGGAAAAACTGCTTGATTACGATAAAAGGGCTGGGGAAAAACAGACCGATCTTCGGATTCAGGGAAATCAGATACCAAACCAGGATCAAAACAACAAAGGCCAATGTACCAAAGATGACCTTTTCCCGCTTGGAACCGGCAAAGCCTTTTGTCAGTTTGCTCATGACATGTGTCTTCCTTTCACAACAGCGTGTTCAATGGTGGTCAGGATCCAGTTCAGAATTGCGCCGATGGCGGTGATCACGATCATGCCTGCAATGACAAGGTCGGTTCGCGCCATTTGACGGGCATACTGGATCATGTAGCCCAATCCCTTGTCTGCCGCCAGCATTTCCGCGGCCACCAAGCTCATCCACGCCAGATTCATGGAAAGGCTCAGGCCGGTGAATATCTGAGGCAGGGCGGAGGGAATGGCAACCTTGAAGAGTATCTGGGTTCGGCTGGCGCCAAAGGTGGTTGCCACCCATTTATGCACATCCTTGGTTTGGTTAATGCCGTAGTAGCTGTTCAAAATACAGTTTGTAACGGTGGAAACAAAGATGACGGCAGCCTTGGCCGTGGTGCCGATGCCGAAGAAGATCAGCATCAGCGGAATCCATGCGATGGGGGGAATGGGACGCAGGAAATTGAAGATGGGGGTGATGAACAGGTCTGCCCGACGGTTCCAGGCCATGACGATGCCCACGGGAATACCGATCACGGCGCCCAGGGCAAAGCCATACAGCGCCAGTCCCAGGCTGGCCCAGATGTGCTCCATCATGGTTCCGCCGTCAGGAGCCCGCTTCCTGAATTTGCCGACCAGGGTGTTGAATACCCGGGTGGGGCTGGGCAGGGCCTGGGGCTTGAACACATGCAGGATGTCCGTTACCAGATACCAGCAGAAAATAGCCAGTGCCAGGCTGAATATAGAAATCAAGATATATTTGAGTTTTGACTCTTTTTTGATCATATTGCCCTCCTTATTGAAGCCGGCGTACTCGTTATTCACGAGTACGCCGGTCAAATAAAGCTTTCGTGAGTTCTCCGCCGGAATTACTTCAGGCCAGCCAGCTCCAGAATGTCGGTGCGGACGTTGGCTTCAATATCGGGCTTCTGATCCTCATCGATCTGCTCGGTGAGAATATAGAAGCCAACGAAGTTCTCCAGGAAGTCGGCACCCAGGGTACGCTCGCGGGTGGCTTCCACACCGTAATAGGGCTTCTCGGCCATGATGCGGCGTGCCACATCCTCGGTCATGGAGCCGCCGTTCAGGGTGACCCAATCCACATAGCACTTGGTAGCCAGGTCGGTATCATTGTTCATGATATCGTTGACCTCGGCCAGAGCCTTGCAGTAGGCAGCCAGAGCGGTACGCTTTTCATCATTGCTGTAAGCCTGCTCGGAGCAAACCACCTGAGCGGTGGCGGCGCAGTGCAGGGAGGTGAGGGAGGCAAGCTCCACATAGCCCTCATCCTTCAGGCCGAAGGAGTAGTTGTTGGAGCAGCACAGAATGTCGCCCTGACCCAGCATGAAAGCCTGATAGGCCTGGTTGGCGTCCATCATGGTCATGGTCACATCGTCAGCGGTCAGGCCAATGGTTTCCAGGTACTTCAGAGTTTCGTAATACTGCAGAGAGCCGGCAGTGGTCAGAATGGTCAGGCCCTTGACAGTCTCGGCGTTACCCTTAATGTCCTCAACACCACTTTCCACGCTGGCGCAGGCCAGGTCGGGGCGGGCAATCACGCACAGGCCGATGGTGTCGTTGTTGACTTCCATGATCAGCTTGGAGTCCAGGTTTGCCAGGGAGGGGACGGTAGCGCCGCCGCCGATGATGGCGCAGTCAATGTCACCGGAGATCATGGCCTCGTTTGCGGGAGCGCCGGAGGAGAAGACGATGTAGTTGATTTTAATGCCGTTGGCAACGTCCAAGCCCTGATCCACAATGTACTTGGTGCCAAAGCCGGTCCAGCCGTCCAGGATGCCGACGTTGAGTTCAATCTCATTGTCTGCGGAGGCGAATGCAGCACAGGTCAGAAGCATCATAACTGCCAGTGCCAGGGAGATGATTTTTTTCATTTGTTCGTAACTCCTTTCTTTCATCCTTTCCGGATGTGCACTTATTGTAACATCTATGCAGCGCAATCGTCAATGTCATATTTGCGTCTTTTTGATGTGCATAATTTATAATACTGTTCCGATATATTTGTTAATGTTAAACATAACATACAATATTTGACGAAATGATTGCATCATCCATCAATCAAATGTTGCACAAAATGTTATATTTATGTTGACAAAGCACATTTTCGAATGATATGCTTACGGCAAGAAAAACGAGCCGGGAGGCAGCCGCTATGAGCATCACCATGAAAGAAATTGCCAGCATCTGCGATGTATCCAGGGGAACGGTGGACCGAGTCCTCAATAACCGGGGTAAGGTGCGGCCGGAGACGGCGGAACGGATCCTTGCCGTGGCACGTTCCATGGGGTATCGCAAGCAGGATACCCCAATACTGGCAGCTCCTGCCAGCAGCCATGAATATAAAATCGGCGTGCTCATCAATTCCTTGGATCACCCCTACTATGCGGAGCTGCTTTCCGGCATTATCCGCGCGTTGGAGGACTATGCCAGCTATCATTTTTCCGGCATTATCCGTCAGTCGGCCAGCTTTGATGTGGATCAGCAGCTGCTTTTTTTGGAGCAGTTCCTGGAAATGGGGGTGGATGCCCTGATTATCAGTCCGGCCAACAGCAGGCGCATTGCAGACAAGCTGACACAGTTTGATGCGGCGGGGAAGCCGGTGGTATTTGCCTCCTCCATCAACCAGTATTACACGCCCTTTGCCGCAATCAACAGTGATCACTATAGCAGCGGCGTGATTGCTGCGGGAATGGCGCGGCTGATTCTCCCCCAGGGGGCGAAGGTCTCCGTGCTGGTGGGCTCTCTGGATATGCCGGGAAGTGCCCTGCGGCTGCAGGGATTCTGCGATACCCTGGCGGCCAAACGCCCGGATATCAAGCTGCTGGAACCAATTCAATCCTTTGATGATGATGTGATTGCCTTCAAGGCTCTCTCCGGTCAGATTTCCAGGCACCAGGATATTCAATTGTTTTTTTTGGCCGCAGGGGGCTACAAGGGCAGCTTCCAGGCGCTGGAGGATGCAGGCGTGCTGGGTAAGTGCCGCGTGCTTGCCTTTGACACCCATGACAATAATCTTGGGCAGCTTCGGGCGGGAAATGTTTGCGCATTGTTTGAGCAGTACCCAGTCCAGCAGGGTGAAAAGGCAGTGAAGGTGATCGTAGATTATCTGGCAGGACATATCACCCCCCAGGACAAGCAAATCACCATTCCCATTGAAATCATCATCGATGAATCTGTCGAGACATCTTCCCAACACAATTCACAAATAAATCGAGTAGGAGAGGTCAAATAGCCCTGACCTCTCACGCCACCGTGCGTACCGTTCGGTACACGGCGGTTCAATCGCATAAGTGCAGAGACTCGTACCGGTCAAGGATGCTGTAGTATCCAGCCTGTACGAGTCTTTCTTTCGAGATTGCCCGCTGTACATGACCGATCCTGGCCATGTGCCAGTAGGCTTTCCGGCAATCCTATCTTTGCATCGTTGTCTTCATACTCGCAATTCCGAAGTAACCAAGCCAGCCTCGGATGTAGACCTTTACTTTCTGCATCACCACTCGGACATATACGCCCTTTCGCCCCTTCCCTAGTGCAAAGCCCAGGAACTTAAAATTTCGGATTGCAAATACACTGACAACTTTGCTCTTCTCTACGTTCATCTTGAGTTTCAGTTTCCCCTCAAGATACCGCTGGTTGCTTTCCAGAAGCCGCTCCGCCGCCCGTTTGCTCTTTGACAGGACGGCAATATCATCCGCATAGCGAACGACCGATACGCCCCGTCTTTCCATCTCCTGGTCATATTCGTTCAGGTAAATGTTGGCAAGCAAAGGGCTGAGCGGGTCTCCCTGGGGAGAGCCTTCTTCTGTCCTTTCCAGCAAACCATTTTCCATGACCCCGGCTTTTAAGTACCGTTTAATCAGTTCAATCACCCGCTTGTCATGGATGTTCTTTCGCATGTAATCTACTTTGGACTAACGATTGTTCGGCCCTTCCCAGAATTTTTTCCGGTACTATGG
>CAKTJC010000046.1 GCA_934567355.1 uncultured Oscillospiraceae bacterium | reverse complement strand
TCGGAATAGTGTAGTGCTGGCGGTCTATCTCTTGTTTTCGGTTGCTTGCTTCCTTACCGTACATGAGCATTGGAGGCGGGGTTGTCCTGGCCGTAGCCTTCCAGAAGATTGATAACGCCCCAGATACCCAGACCTGCGCCCAGGGCGACTACCAGGGTTTGCAGAACGCCTACCGCGCTGTTGAAAAATGCCATTCAAAATATCCTCCTAAAGTTGTTTATAGATTGATTTCGTACACCTCAAAGGCATCTGTGGGCTTTACCTTGGGATGCCGCTTCATGTACCGCTCCATATCAAAGAGATTCTTTGGGTCGGCGTCGGCGGTGTATCTATAGTTCGGGTGTTTCGTCAGATCGTATTTCTCCGAGAGAAACGGACGGACACCCCGCAGCATATAGATACACTTGCCGCCGTCCATGACCGCCAATTCGTCCTGGGACATCAGCTCCTTTCCTAATTTCTGATAACTGAGGCCATAGGATACCTGACTGCCGCGGTTTTCGGATTGGTTGGAAAGGTCAATGGTTTCCTTGCCAAGAAGTTCCGAAATCTCCTTCAGCGTGGATTTTTCCTTGCCTCCCAAAAACAAGGTGCTGTCGCAATTCCCCGTAATGGTATCGGCCGCATCCTTGTAAATGGTCTTTAACTGACTCTGGGACTGCAAAATAATAGAAGCCGATATTTCACGGCTTCGGATGGTGGCAATGAGCTTATCAAAGTTCGGAATCTGACCGCAGTTGGCAAACTCATCCAAAATGAGCCTCACATGGACGGGCAGCCGCCCGCCGTAGAAGTCATCCGCCTTGTCACAGAGCAGGTTGAAAAGCTGGCTGTACATCAGAGCAGCCACAAAATTGAAGGTGCTGTCTGTATCCGAGAGAATTACAAACAGCGCCGTCTTCTCGTCGCCCAGGGTGTCCAGCTCCAGCTCGTCCGTTTCCATAAGGTCCCGGAGTTCTTTTATGTCAAAGGAAGCCAGGCGTGCGCCGCAGCTCACTAAAATAGATTTTAAGGTCTTGCCCGCCGCCATCTTGAATTTGCGGTACTGCCTCACAGCGAAATGATCCGGTTCCTTCTCTGCCAGCTTGGCAAAGAGAATATCCACGGGACTTTGGTAATTCTCGTCATTCTCCCGGGCCTCACTGGCGTTGATTAAGTCTAACAGCATTGTGAAATTCCGCTCCTCCTCCGGGGCCTCGTACCAGATGTAGCCGATCAGCGCGGAGTAGTAGAGCCGTTCCGCCTTGACCCAGAAATCTTCCGAAGATTTTTCACCTTCGCCCTTGGTGTTCATAATCAGGGCGTTTACCAGCTTCAAAATGTCCTTCTCCGAGCGGATATAGGATAGCGGATTGTACTTCATAGACTTTTTGAAGTTGATAAGATTCAGACACTTGATCCGGTACTGCTTTCGCAGCAGGAAAGAACCGATTTCCGGGAGCAGCGTACCTTTTGGGTCCGTGACCACATAGGAGCTGTGAGCCTGCAAAAGAGATGGTTTGCAGAAGAATCGGGTCTTGCCGCTGCCGGAGCCGCCGATGACCAGAATGTTCTTGTTCCGGGCATACTTTGGATTTTTCGGCCTGCTTGCCATGGTGATTCGCTCTGTTTGGGTCATTGGAATATTCTGAAAGAAATCCGGGTCCATATAGGGGGCTATGTCCGCGGGTGTGCCCCAACGGGCACTGCCGTATTCCACACCGTGCCGGTACTTCTTCTGATTCTGCCGCCGAATCGCTACAGCCAGCCACAAGAACACCCCAGAGGCAATGCCCCAGAGGATATCCACCGGCTGGATGCTGGGCAGAGGATTGGTAAAGGCAGCAGAAAAGCCCTCCGTTAAATGCAGCAGCCGGGAAGAAAAGTCGTCTCCGGGCGCCAAACGAAGGGCTTGGGATGCCTTGCCGCCCAGGTAGGCGAACAGGACATAGGGAATATTGGGAATTAAAAATTTCTTGATAGTTACCGCAGCACACCTCGATCCTTTTCTTTGACCAGCTCTTTTTCCAAAGGTTTCGGCTGCATCTCGGCCTCCTTCACAGCCTTTGCCAGCTGCGCACGGAGGGATGGCTTCCGGTTGAGCTTTCTAGCGGTGAATTCCTGGAAGGCTGCCGTAATGGCATCCGCGTCCCGGCTCTTGAAGAACACCAGATACCGGGGCTGCTCCGAAGCGGTATCCTTTTTCAGCGCGAAATCCACATGGTATTTCTTCGCCGTCTGGGTAAAACACCGGATATTCTTCTCGGTGATCTCGATATTGGAAAGCCCCGCGTTCTGACCGGCTAGCTGCTTTAAGGTCTGCTTGCCCCGGTAGATTTTGGGCTGCTTCTTCCGGTCCAGGTAGGCCCGGATGGCTCTGTCCAAAACCTGTTCCGTCATCTTTGCGGAGCTGATGATAAGGGCAACGGACTTGCCTGTGACTTCCTCCTGCATTTACCCTCCTTCCGCCAGATCATGCTGCACCAGGGCTGAATAATAGCTGCCCATGGTGACGCTGGCATTGTACAGTGCTGCCAGCAGATATTTCTTGATGTTCCGTATTCGGGTGGTGTTCTCCTTCATGCAGGCAAGCACATACTGGATGTGGCTGCCTGTCAGTTTCAAAAAGCGAGAACGAACAACGTCTGCCGGGAAATCGTCGCTGGCAATTCGGATGGTTTTCCGGGAGGTGCAAACCGTATCCACCAGGATCTCCACAATTTCATTAAGCTGTTCCCGATCGATCTGGGGATTTTGAATGAGAACGTCATAGTCGATGTTATCCAAGAGAATATCCCGATACCGCTCTCTGACCTCCATCCCATCCGTTCCTATCCCCGTTTCCTGGGAAGGGCGATACGATGGGATAGGATGAATTTCATCCGTAATTTCTAAATCTTTCTTTGATCTATCTTTCTTTTCTTTATCTTTATTTAATTGCGCGGTCATTTCCGGACACGGGGTATCCATATCCGGGTTTTCCGTATCTGGATGTTCCGGCTCCGGCGGTGCCGACTGTGGCTTGTGGGGTGTTTCGTAGATGATGTACTCCACATCTACGATCTTGCCCTTGCTGTCTCGGATACGGCTGCGGACAATATACCCCGCCTGCTCCAATTCCCGAAGGGCCGAACCGATGCAGTCGGCCCCCTCCTTGCAGATAGCCGCCAGTCCTCTTGTGGTGTAGTTCCACTCCTCCGGGAGGGACAGCATCATGGAAAGCAGCCCCTTGGATTTCAAGGACAACCCGGTATCCCGCAGGTGATGGTTGGACATGACCGTATAGTCTCGGTTTCGCTCAATGCGGAAAACTGCCACTTTGATGACCTCCTTCTTGGTAAAAATAAGTGTTGATTTTCGTAGTTCCATCGGCCTCTATTCCCTTAAAAAGCCCTCCATGTGAGAACACACAGGCGGTGCTTCATTCGCCGCTCTCAAAGGAAACAAAGGCCGATTTTCCACCCTATTTGCTACACAAAAAGGCGACTGCCGGGAAGCAATCGCCTTTTTGAGAGGGAATATGAAGCAAGAAAAACACGAAATTCGCTGCTCTGAAATTGAAAAACATCTAGGGAAATACTGCTTTTTTGAAAAGTCCTATAAGAACACTCGTACCATGTGAAAAGCCCAGAATCGTACAGATTCTGGGCTTTTTTCATACTTTTAGCCGTAAAATGAAATTCTCTGCTTTGGAATTTTGGGTCACTTTTGGGTCACTTGCGAAAATTTGGGTCAACCCAGCTTCTTCCCTGTGCGGAAAATCGCGTCAGCTATCCGTTCCGCAGATTGGGTATCGGCTTGTTCAATCAGGTGGGAATAGATGTTTTGCGTGGTGCTGACCTGGGCATGACCAAGCCGTTTGGAGATGCTTACCGGGTCGGCTCCTGAGAAGTATAGAACGGAAGCCATACTGTGGCGGAATTTGTGGGCGTGGATGTGGGGCAGGTTGTATTTCTTCTGAAAGCGGGTGAGATATCCGCTGACGGTGTCCGGGGCCATATGTCCGCCAAACTCCCCGGTGAAAACATAGGGGGTATCCTGCCATCTGTCCCCAAGTGCCAAGCGGGTTTCTAGGAGCCAGCAGCGATATTCCCGGAGAAGCGCCATTGTCTCTTTCGGAAGTTTGATGGTCCGTTCTGCGCCTGTTTTGGTGGTGGATTCATATACGCCCCTGTCCGGGGTATAAAGCAAAGTGGTGTCAATGCGGATGGAGGATTCCTCCCAATTGACCCGGTCCCATTTTAGCCCCACGATTTCCTCACGGCGGCAGCTGGTGATCATCAGCAGATGAATGAGCATTTGCCATTTGATAGGCTCCTGTGCGGCAGCTTCACGAATAGCGATCAATTCAGAGGTTTGGAATGTTCCAACCTCTGCTTTTTCTTTTTGCGGGGGTGTGGCTTTGTCTGCGGCGTTGTAGGGAACCAGCATTTCCTTTTCAGCTTGAGCCAGCACCACATGAATAAACCGATGGTAGGCCAGCACGGAGGTAGAGGAAAGCGGTTCGTTGTATTCCTCTACGGTATACAGCTTGTCAAAGGGAATTCCCGTGGCCTTGGCAATTTGTTCCGCCTTTACCCGGAGAATGGCTTCACCCTTACCGGAGGCGTTTACCGTGGATTCCGCCACCCCGGAGAGCCTAGCCACCTTTACCATAGACAGCCCTTTTGATTTGAGCATTGCCCGGAAATCGCCCTTTGGTACGGCTCTATCAGATGTGGCCCGGATGCCGCTTTCCGAAAGGTTCTTGTAAAACCGATTCAGATGAACCGCCCGTATGTCCTGCAACGCCATGTGACCAATCGCCTGGTTTGTGCGCTCCATCAGCCGCCGATACCCGTCAATGGTTCGGTGCTTTGTGCCGGTGCGCTCCTTCAGTTCAATCACATAAGCTGCATACTCCGAAAAGGTGCGCCGATCATCCAAGGCATACCCTTGCTCAATGCTCCGCTCAAAATCTGCCGCCGCCCGCTGGACGGCTTTTTCTATTTGGCGGGCCGTCATGCCGGGGGTGGGTTTATAGGTCTGTCTGTGGCGGATACGCTTGCCGGAGGTATCAAACCCACCGGAAACCGTAATGCGGTAGGTGGTGCCGGTCTTGCCGGGGATCTTTTCAATCGTTGCCATGGGATGCCTCCTTTATCGTCTTTTGACTCTGCATATACAAAAGCCAATCCTTGTATTCATCTTGGGTCTTTTCCCTATTTTTAACTGCTTTCATCCAGATTAGCCGCTGCTCCTTGAAATACTCGTAGGCGTCAGCGTATGCCTTTATATCAGGGTTTCTCTTGGCAAGCATACACTTGGCGGAGGCAACCTTTTTCGATAGGGAAGCAATATCGTCCTTTTGCTGCCTCTCATACCAGAGGCGGCGGGTGCCATACTGTTTACAACTCAGACCGGCCTCCTGTGGGCTTGGGTTATCACAGTATAGCTCATCAGAACGGCTTGACGGGAGAAAGTATTTTTTGCAGTTTTTACACCGTTTAATTTGCTTGCCAGACCTGATTATCTCCTGCAAGGAGGAAATGACAATTCTTGCCAAGTAGTTATCGCTGAACTGAAACAATGCAGATTTAGGGTCACACAATCGGTTGAAGTTAGAATAAAGTATCGAAATATCATCAAAAGGCAAACCTGTTTCCTCATTCTGAAATGATTCCAGTGCTACGTCCATTTCAGCGCTTGTCAAATAGGATAGCGGAACATTGAAGAACTTGGCTTCGATAAGTGCCTTAAAGAATTTCTCGTCATAAACGTATTCATTTTCTTCGTGAAAATCAATGTACTGTTTGACCCGTTGAAGGACATCGCGGAATTGTGTATATTCCTGGGGGTGTTCTGCGGCATGATTGCAAGCGTTGTCGTAGCCTATGAGCAAAGCTAGCATTTCAACATACGCCTCTTGTGAAATGGTCAGATTGAGAAGCTGCGATAGGAGCGTGCCAACCCGCTGCGTGGGAATTTTGGTATACGTCAGCTGTTCATCTAAGGCATTCGCCCCATTGACGTTTGCACCAAAATTCTCTTTCCCGTCTTTATAGAGCGCCAATACATTGTAGTAGTTCATTTTGTTCATAAAATATCCTCTGTCCCAAGCGTTACTTGCTGGTAATAAAATAGCGGCACGTTCCTGATTATCAAAACGTTTCCTGCAAGCCGATATGCACTTGCAAGAAACGCTTGGACGTGGTAGAATGCAATCAAGGATGTTGTTTGCGCGTCTATTTTAGACCGGCAGGACACAAATGTCAACTGTTTTTTTGTAGGAGGATTTGGTTTTGAAGAATATTGAAATTCGGCGAGCTGCGGCAATGTACGGGCTGCGGCTCTGGCAGGTAGCGGAAGCCATGGGTATGAACGACAGTGCGTTTTCCCGCAAGCTTCGCCGGGAGCTATCACCGGAGGGCAAGGAGCGAGTGCTTGCGACCATCGAAAGACTTGCAAAGGAGGTGGGAGAAAATGTCTGATGTGCTCACAATCCGCGAGGCTGTGCGACGCTGCCAGCAGGAAGGACTGCCCATTTCCGAGTACACTTTGAGGCAGTGGGTGAAAACTGGGGTAATTCCTTGCCGAAAAATTGGGAATAAGGTACTCCTGTACTTCCCCAATCTTGCCGCCTATTTGCGGTGCGAGGCTGGGGGAGACAATTCCCCTGCCCCGGTAGTAATCGGCGGCATTCGCCGGGTAGACTAAGGTGGTGGTTTTATTGCCAGTGCTCAGGCAACTACATAAACAGAATTTTACAACATTGCCTAATGAATTGCTGCAAGACCCCCGGCTTACCTGCGGGGATTTGGGGTTATTGGTTCAAATGTTGTCACGCCCTGAAAATTGGTGTTTTTCCACTTCAAGCCTGAACGCGCTTTACGAGGGGCGAACGGGAAAGGAGAGCCTTGCAAAGAGCGTAAAGAGACTCCAAGAGCTAGGATATTTGGTCATCGAACGCAAGCGGACACCCGGCGGGAAATTGGGTGCATCAGTCTGGACAGTGTGCGACACACCACAACCCCAAAAGCCGGAATGTGGTTCACCACAACCCGGAAAACCACATTCTGGTTTTCCGCCCTATAAAAAAATAGATTGTAAAAAAGGCAAGGCTGTGCCCGCCTTAGAGGGCGGGCAGCGGCCAGAGATTTACTATGACCCGGCAACCGGGGAGTGGAAACGGAGGGGAACAGCTTGATAAACAACGAAGCTTACATAGCAGGTTGTTTGTTGATTGACGGGAGTGAAGTCATAAGGGTAATTTGCGGAATCGTCAAGGCAGATGATTTTCAGGCCGAAGTATACCGTGCAATCTTCACCGCTGCCCTATCCCTTGTCGAGCGGGACGAACCCATTGACCCCGTTGCCCTCCGTGAGGAAGCGGCACGGCAGGGCGTGGAGCTTCCCAACGAGCTTTTAGTGGAGCTGATGGAATGCACTCCCACCGCCGCACATTGTGCCGAATACGCCCACCGTGTGGCGGAGGACGCCCGTACACGGCAAATCAAGGCGCTGGCTAATCGGATACAGGAAGACACCGCGTCCACCCCTGACGAGCTGCTTGCGACGCTACAGAGGGAAACCGAGGCCATCCGGGGCAGCAGCTTCCAGCGGGGGCTGCTCAGTCCAGCCGACACCCTCCACCGGTTCAATGACCTAGTGGTAGAGGCTGGAGAAGGGCAGGACAATTTCGTCCCATCTGGCTTTCCCCGCCTTGATGTGATTCTGGGCGGCGGCTTTATCCGTTCTGGGCTTTACATTTTGGGAGCGCGGCCTGCAATGGGCAAGTCTACCTTTGCAATCAACCTAGCGGATAACATCGACGGAAACGTGCTGTTTGTCTCGCTGGAGATGTCCCCCGAGCAGATCACAGCAAAGCGTGTCGCCCGCCTGACAGGGATTCCCGCTGCAAAGCTGCTGCGGGGCAACGTGTCGGATGACGATTGGGCAAAAATTGCCGTCGCCAACTCCGCGCTTTCAGAGCAGGGCGTTTTCATCAACTCCCGATACGACTTGACTGCGCAGCAAATCCAGTTACTCGCCCAATCCGTGCCGGAGCTGCGGGCGGTGGTCATCGACTATTTGGGGCTAATCACTCCCACCACACGGGGTGGCTCCGCCTACGAAAATGTGTCGCAGATCAGCCGCGAACTTAAGCGTATGGCGATTTCGCTTAACGTGCCAGTCATTTGCTTATCGCAGCTTTCCAGAGCTGTGGAAAGCCGACAAAACAAACATCCCATGCTGTCAGACCTTCGGGATAGCGGAGCGATTGAACAAGATGCCGACGCCGTTCTGTTCCTGTATCGTGACGATTATTATACAGGCGATAACGCCGAGGGTTTCCCCTCTCTTGTGGAACTTGAGGTAGCAAAAAACCGTCATGGACAGACTGGAAAGACAGAATTTAACTGCTGGCTTCCTTCCAGTCTTTTCCGGGAGGTATCATAAATGGCTGAGCGTGAAAAATGGCAAAAATTTGAGGCCGAAAAACGCAAGCTTGCAGAGAAAGGTTTGACCTACGCTGAATATGAGCGGGAGATCAAAGAGCTGCTGCGCAAGTACAAGCTGTAATTGTATGGCTGGCGGTGTCCCATAAAGCGCCGCACAGCCGCCACAGGTCAAATTTTGAAAAGCCTTTTTCTCCCCGTGTCACAACGTTCGTACATTACATCAACAGGACACCAGCAGGGCGTCATTAACCGCCCTCACCACAAAGGAGGTCAACTATGGAGGAAAGAATAACCAGAAAAAAAGCCATTCGCCTAAAATGCCTTGATTGCTGCTGTGACAAATCAAACGAGGTTCGGCTTTGCCCTGCTACGGGCTGCCCCTTGTGGCGGTTCCGTCTGGGCAAAGAAACTACAGCGGAAATCCACGCAAAAAGCGTATCTAATACGGATAAATGAATCAGGGGGTATATACATACCACCCGCCACAGAAAAAGGCGAAAAAGCGTCGCTACGGCGCTTTTACAGCCATTACAGGCCACGTCTAACCAAACGCTTTTCTTCTCATATTACCAGCACGTGAGCTTTACATATCCGGGGCGGCACTTACCGCCCCCAAAACCAAAGGAGGAATCATATGCCAAACAAACCCATCAAGAAAGCTGCCGGTCAGACCGTGGAGGAAATGACCGCTCAGCTTGCCGGAAGCAAGGAAGGGAACCGGCTCTATACCCCAAAGCAGGGGACTTACAAGGAGATCAGCGACGCGCTAAAGGCCGAAGCGCTGGACAGTATCATTGACCAACAGCTTGATTTACTGGCAACAGCGAAGCGGCGAGGACGTGTCAATCTGAACAACGTGGACGAGGTGGAAGCAACCGCCACGGCGTACATGACTTCGTGCAAGCAAGCGGGGGTATATCCTACCATGCTAGGCTTTGCCGCTGCCTGTGGGTACTCCCGGAAGAGCGTCTATGAATTCATCTCGAAGAACCGTGGGAAATCGGTGGACTATCTGGACGGCCTCAGAAGCTCATGGGCGGCGATCATTGCCCAGATGGGGCTTGCAAGGCAGTGCTCCGAAAGCGTCTCCATTTTCCTGCTGAAGAACAGCGGACAGGGCATGGCGGACAAGGCAGAGATCGATATTGCGCCGAAAGTGGAGAATCCTCTGGGTGAGAGAACAGACCCGGAGGAACTGAGGCGGAAGTACCTGGAGGATGTGTACGGTTCCGGGTGGGAAAATCGAGACAGCTAGACCACAAAAAATCTTTGGAAACCTTGCGGGTATTTAAGCGCCTAACCGAGGCCATACCCGAAAGCTTATTTCCCCCATCCCCCCCTGCTCCCATCTACAGGAAAGCCGCCCCCGGGTACACCAGGGGCGGCAGCTATCAGGAATTTTCAATAAGGCCGGTAAAAAATGCCACAATAAAAACGATAATTGCAAGAATTATCATGCGATTCCCTCCATCTCTGAGGCTTCCCAACCCCTTACATAATACCTCTTGCGGGTGGTGTATGTCAACCGTTTAATCCCATGGCAGCTTGTTGTAGCCGCCCTTTCCGTCAGGCATCACGCCATAGCTTGCGGCAACGTCATCAACACTCTCGCCGGCTGCCACGCGAAAAATCATATCCATGGCTATTTCGCGTTTTCTCTCGTCCAACTTTCGAAGATAAATAATCCAATCAAGATCACTCATTGCTTACAGCCTCCTTGTTTTTTGACAATTCCTGACTCGCGGTGGGAAGAGTGGCCGCGATGCTGTTCAAGCGATCAGCATTACCCCAGTTAGCTGCTATGGGTTGCAGCTTGTGAATAAACCATGTAAGCTGCTTAGCATTCATTTTCAAAATTAACTCTACTAGTTCTTCTCGTGCGGTCATGTTTTGTACCTCCATTTGTTCTTGATTTGTGGCGGGTTGCAGGTTATAATACATGCAACCCCACCGGGGTTACTGAGGCTCCTTGTGCGTTTGCTTTCCAGGGCTTGCACAAGGGGCTTTTTTTACGCCAGGGTAAAGCGGGTGGTGGTGCTGGGCTTGCTGTACTGGGCTACCAGATCGGGATAGGCAGCTTTCAGAGCCTTGCTGTCCAGCCGGGAAGAGGTGACCGTGTGCCAGGTGGCTTTCCAGCCGCTGCCCTGAAGGACTTCCGTTCCCTCGTCCACCATCTTCAGCTTGATAGCGTCCTTGATGGCCTCTATCTGGGCGGTGGCTTCCTCCACGATGTCTTGCAGCTCCCGAAGCTCCCTGACTTTGAGATCGATTTCCTGAATGCTCATGCTATGTACCTCCTGAATTTTGTTTTGCCGTCTCTCCGTGCTGCCACCGTTCCGAAGCCGTTTGTTATAGGGTCGAGCGATACGGTTTAGCTTGCGCTCCCTCTCTGTGTCTATTATAATAGCATACTGTACCCAGTATGTAAAGATGTGATATCGCACAAAATGTACCCAGTATGATTTGGCAATTTTGCATACTGTTCCCACTATGCTTTTTGTGCTATAATGTGTATACTAGATTCGAGTAGGAGGGATGCAGATGGGCAGAACATCTAGTGCCGTAAAGGATAGATATAACGCAAAAGCATACGACGAAATGAAAGTGCGTGTAGCAAAAGGAAACAAGGAACTAATTCAGGCACATGCAGAGGCCCAGGGCGAGAGCCTGAACGCCTTTATCAATCGGGCAATCACGGAGACCATGGAGCGCGACAAACCCGCCACGAAGGAGGCAGCAGAATGAAGCATTATCCTGATCGGTTCCACATGTCCCCAGAGCAAAGCCTGTTTCTTGCCAAAAAGAAGTGGGACGAAAACGTATACTGTGGAATGCGGATGGAAAACAGAAACATCACCTTTCCCCAGACCAAGACGATCTTACAAGGCGTGAATGTGCCAAGTGTTCAGCTGGACGATATTCAAGCGGTTCTCAATATGCGGGATGCATGGCGCTTTCTGCTGTCAAGTCTGGATGAACCGCTCACCTTCGA
This sequence comes from uncultured Oscillospiraceae bacterium, assembly GCA_934567355.1. Taxonomy (GTDB): domain Bacteria; phylum Bacillota; class Clostridia; order Oscillospirales; family Oscillospiraceae; genus Faecousia. Next base: position 6,204 of record CAKTJC010000046.1, on the reverse strand, counting down.
GTACTGGTGTAAGCTGAATGAATACATTGCACGGAATGAGGCTTTGGAATGGGGCAAGCTGCGTACCGGGTCTGTGGGCATTTCCGGCACGGACTATTTGCCGTCTGTCCCGTCAGAGCCGCAGGTAAGAGCGGAGTTCGTGGCAATTATGAACACGGACACGACCGCCACAGAAAAAGCTCTGGAAGCCTTCACTTGGGGCACACGGGGTCAATTCTTCTGGGATGGCAATAAGCGTACCAGCATGACACTTGCCAATAAGATTTTGATTCCTGCCGGGGCTGGTATTTTAACCATCACTGACAAGCACATGGAGCGATTCAATACCCTGCTGCTGGACTACTACAACACCGGCGAAAAGGAAGCTCTGAAGGATTTTCTTTATGAGAACGCCATTCAAGGAATCAAATGAAGGGAGCAAACACATGAGAACCTATACGATCATCGGCGGCGTCAACGGTGTGGGCAAGTCCAGCTTTACCGGCGTCCTGAAGGAGCGATGCACCGACTTAGGAACCATCATTGACGTGGATAAGATCACCGCAGAGCTGGGTGGGAATGCTCTTGCAGGCGGCAAGACAGCCCTAAAGAAAATAAACGAGTGTATCAGCAAGGGGGTCTCCTTCACCCAGGAGACTACCTTGTCAGGGCGGCGTACGGAGGCCACAGCGCGGGAAGTGGTAGAGAAGGGTTATCGGGTACGGCTGTACTATATCGGCCTTGACAGCGCCGCAGAGAGCATTTCCCGGATTGCCAACAGGGTAAAACGTGGCGGGCATGATATTCCTGCCTCAGATGTAGAGCGCCGCTTTGCGGAGCGCTGGGAGGCTGTGGCGAAGGTGCTGCCTTATTGCGATGAGGCGGAGTTCTACGACAACGACAACGGCTTTGCACTGGTGGCAGAGTATCGGAACGGAGAGCTGCGGACGGTAGGAAGCTTTGTCCCCAAGTGGCTGAGAGAACTGCGGGCATATCTGGACGGCAGCGAGAATCAGACAGAACCGTGAAAGGCGGAATGCTTTGAAAACCTATATTCTGGAAGAACACCACGTCCCCGGTAAAACCATCCTTGCACAAAAGATATATGGCAGCGAGCAAACGGCCAACACCTGGAAACCTTACCAGGTGAAGATCATTGAGACCCACGACTTCAAAAGCGAGGCCGCCTGCATGGCCTATTTCCGGCAGCAGAAAGGCGAGAGCTGCCATGGTGAGGCCTGAGCGTTTTCTCCCCATGGACGGTGTACCCTGGCGTTTGCCAAAATGCAATCGAAAATGATAAAAAGCGCCTTTACCATTTTCAACACAAGCTGGTTTTCACCGCCAAAAATTTTGGGTCACTTTTGGGTCACACCCCACAAAATGACTCAAAATGGAATGTCACAAAATGTTCCTGTATTATCAGAAAAATGCGGCGCTACTTGATATATTGCAATCAAATAATACGATATAAAATGGTTTGTATCACTCTACGAATCAGTAGGTCGGGGGTTCGAGTCCCTTCTGGCGTACCAAAAACAGGTCATCCCGTAAGGGGTGGCCTGTTTTTGTATGTATCGGGAAAAATCGATAAAGCACCGGCATTACAAAATAGACCGGCAAACGGTTCTTGCCCGCAGAAGCTGTATCCGAATTTTAGGAAAATTCAAAAGAAATGGGTGATGAAACAGGACTTTCTGGCGACTATTCATGGAATTCCATAAATTCTATGGATGCAAAAAGCCGCTCCCGGATGCATTGGAAGCGGCAAAAGGTCAGGAGTTTTTGATCAGTCCAGTGAAGAAAGCACAGACAGCAACGATGATGTTCACAAGAATCATGTTAAATCCTCCATCCTGAGTTCGTTTCATATATATTTTACCGGTTCGCTATGGATATGCCAACCATTTTTATCTGCGGCAGGCGGATTATATCTGCTGCGCGGCAATAAAGAAATTTATTGAAAACGCGGAAGAAATATTGTATAATGCCCAATTGGTGAGGGTCCCTTTTACGTGAAAACAAAATAAAGGGGGAAATGAATTGAAGCGGTGCAGAGCTGCCAGCTCTTGCTGATTTAATCAGAGCCTCCCTTATGCAGAAAGACAGATGACAGGAGAAAAGAAATGAAAAAGATTTTAGTTTGTGTATTATCGCTGCTGATGTTGATTTCCCTCGCGGCTTGCGGGAAGGATGCTGCGAAGGATGTGGATTTGCAGAAAATCTATGATTCCTACCAGGAATACCTGCCCGATATGATGGTGCTGGACGACAATACCATGTTCAACTTGCTGGGCATCAAAGCCGAGGATTGCACGCAGGTGATCGCGGCGGTCTGCTCCGCCGGATTGCAGGCGGATGAGGTCTGGCTGATCCAGGCCAAGGATCAGGCTGCTTTAGATCGGCTGCTCGCTTTGGCGAAGACCCGGCAGACTGCCAAGGAGGACGAGACAGAATCCTACCTGCCTGATCAGTACGTGATCGTCAAGGAAAGCAAGACCCTGACCGATGGGCTGTATCTGGCATATCTGGTTTCTCCCCATGTGCAGGAGCTGCAGACCGCCTTTGAAAATGCGGTGAAGTAACCGGAAGAAAAAAGTGTTAAGCGCAGCTCGGATTTCCGATCCTGCGCTTAGGAACCTCTGAATAAATTTGCTTCGGCTGAGCAGTGGATCTTTTTCCCCGGCTGTGCGGTTTCAAAAGTGGGAAGTACATACAGTACTCCGTCACTTTTGAAACCTTCATCCAGTGAAAAATCTCTCGCTGTCAGCTCTTGCCGATTTATTCAGAGCTTCCTTATTCTTTGGGAGAATTGAGGATGCTGTTTTCATCGAATGTATTTCTGTTCGCGTTCCTCCCGGCGGTGCTGGCGGTGTATTATGTCTGCCCGCGCCGGTGGCGGAATCCGGTGCTGCTGGTGTTCAGCCTGTTTTTCTATGGCTGGGGGGAGCCGCGCTATCTGGCGCTGATGGTGGGCACCATCGTGATGGACTATCTGTGCGGCCTCTGGATCGCCCGCCAGCGCAGCCGGGGCGGCACGGGGAGAAGCGCGCTGACGGTGGGCGTGGTGCTGAATTTATCGCTGCTGGTGTTTTTCAAGTACGGCAGCTTCCTGTTCGGCGCAAGGTTCCCGAAGCTTCCGCTGCCCATCGGCATTTCCTTCTATGTGTTTCAGTCCATGAGCTATATCATCGATGTGTACCGGTGCGACGCGCCGCTGCAGCGCAATCTGCTGACTTTCGGCACCTATGTGACGCTGTTTCCCCAGCTCATTGCGGGTCCCATCGTCCGCTATACCGATGTGGCGGAAATGCTGGAGCACCGGCGCGAGTCCGCTTCGCAGTTTGCCTCCGGCATTTCCCGCTTCATTGTGGGGCTTTCCAAGAAGGTGCTGCTGGCCAATCCCATGGGCAGCCTGTGGGAGATGCTCCGGCAGTCCCAGGGGACGCTGGCAGCCTGGGTGGGGCTGGCGGCCTACAGCCTTCAGATCTATTTCGATTTTTCGGGCTATTCGGATATGGCCATCGGCCTGGGGCGGATGTTCGGCTTCGAATTTCTGGAAAATTTCAACTATCCGTACATCAGCGCCAGCATCACGGAGTTCTGGCGGCGGTGGCATATTTCCCTTTCCACCTGGTTCAAGGAATATGTGTACATTCCCCTGGGCGGCAACCGCAAAGGGCTGCCCCGGCAGATCGTCAACATTGCCATTGTGTGGCTGCTGACGGGGCTGTGGCACGGGGCAAGCTGGAATTTTGTGCTCTGGGGCGGCTATTATGCCCTGCTGCTGATTGCCGAAAAGGTGTTCCTGCTGAAGCTGCTGAGGAAGTGCCCCCGTTGGGTGGGGCACCTGTATGCCGTTTTCGCGGTGATGCTGGGCTGGGCGCTTTTCTATTTTGAAAGCCTGGGCGAGCTTGCCGCGTTCCTGACCCGCCTGTTTACGGGCGCGGCCTCCGCGGCATCGGCCAATGTGCTGCTGGGGTATCTGCCCATCCTGCTGGCGGCAGCGGCGGCGTCTACGCCTCTGCTGAAAAAGCTCCCGCTTAAAAAGACGGCAGGGGTGGAAGCCTTGCGGATCGCCGCGCTGGCGGTGCTCCTGCTGCTGTGCGTGGCGGCGCTGGTGAACCAGAGCTACAATCCCTTCATCTATTTCCGGTTCTGAGGAGGGGTCAGGATGAAAGCGAAAAAAAGCGAATATATCGCCATTATTCTCTTCTGCACCTTTCTGGCGGCGGTGGCGCTGGGCTATCTGCTGCTGCCCAAAGCGGATTTTTCGCCGCTGGAAAAGCGGAACCTGGAGCAGTTCCCGGCGGCAAGCTGGCGTTCCATCCGCTCCGGCGACTGGGGCGAAGAATTTGAAACCTACCTGGCTGACCACATGCCCGGGCGGAATTTCTTTGTGGGGCTGAACGCCTATTTTGAGTATTTCACCGGCCGTCAGGCGGCGAAGGACATCCGGGTGGTGGACGGCCGCCTGGTGGAAGCGCCGGTGCAGGAAAATGAAGCGGCGGTCACGCGCTGCATGGAGCCGATCAACCGCTTTGCGCAGACGGTGGGGCAGGAGGTTGACCTGACCATCATCCCCTCCGCCGGGTGGAGCACGGGGGCAAAGGGCTATTCGGATGCCGCCCTGATCGATTCCATCTATGCCCGGGCGGGGGAGCAGGTCTCCGCTTTTGACCTGACCGATGTCTTTGCAGGCAGACCGGAGCTTTACTATCGCACCGACCACCACTGGAACAGCGCCGGCGCCTATGAGGCCTACACTGCTTACATGGCATCGAAGGGCAGACCCTGCCGCGACAGGGCGGACTTCCGGGTGACGGCGGCGGAGAATTTTCACGGCTCCACCTATTCCCGCAGCGGCCTGTGGCTCACGCCGGGGGAGACCATCGAGCTGTGGCAGGGGAGCGAAAACCTGCGCGTCACCAATGCGGAAGCGCAGGAGCCCCACGACGGCGTATTCTATTGGGAGCGGCTGGAAGGGGCGGATAAGTATACCGTCTTTCTGGACGGCAACCATTCCCTGGTGCGCATCCAGAACCCGGCAGGGGAGGGAAGACTGCTGGTCATCCGGGATTCCTATTCCAATTGCCTGGGCTGCTTCCTGGCGGAATCCTACGCCGAGGTGGTGCTGGTGGATCTGCGCTATTACAAGCAGCCGGTTTCCCAGCTGGCTGCCCAGGAGCCCTTTGACGACATCCTGATCTGCTACAGCCTGGGCAATTTCATGTCGGATACCAACCTGGTTTTTTTGCGGTAACGTCACAGGGGTGCTGCAACAAAATTTCAGCGGCAGGAGCCACGGGTTTTTCGTGGGTCCTGCCGCTGTTTCTGCTTTTGGAGCTTACTTCAGAATGCTCCCAATATCCTCCCCGTTGAGCAGGAATGCGACATTCTCTGCATCATGGGTAAGCGCGTAAACGCCCGCTTCTGTTACATCCGCCAGGTTGAAGGTAGAAGTTGCGCCGTTGGTGATAAATACGATGGTCTCAATTCCCTTCCCCTGCAGGTGACGCAGGGCGGCGACGGTGCCGGTGAGGGTGGCGTAATCATATTCGGCGGTGATGGTCAGGGTGCTTCCGCTGTAGTTAGACTTATAAACAACACTCTTGCCTGCTTCATCCGTCACCCGGTACAGTGTGAGCTTGCTGCCCTCGTCGGGGATAGTGTCCGTCGCGCCGCAGCCGTAGTCGCATTCGGCCGTCTTGGTGCCGTCGGAATCATAGGTGGCATCGCCGTTGGATACATAGTGGGTGAAGCTGTGCGCCAGCATGGTGCCCTCTGCCGTCCGCTCGTCCGTTGCATCGCAGCGCTTGCACTGGGCGATCTCGGTACCGTCGGCGGTACAGGTGGCATCGTCCTGGTAGACGTAAGTCCCGAATTCGTGAGGCAGCTTGGAATCGGGAATTACCCGGGTGTCTTCCGCCCCGCAGCCGTAGGCGCATTTTGCCGTCTCGGTGCCGTTTTCCGTGCAGGTCGCGTTGTTGTCGGGAACGTAGGGATCGAACTTGTGTTCCAGCTTGGAGCCTTCGTCGGTAACGGTCTTGCTCTCCTGGCAGCCACCCTTGCCGTAGCGGACGCACTTGGCAGTCTTGGTGCCGTCCTGCTCACAGGTGGCATCGTTGTTGGAGGTACATTCCCCCATCTTATGCCCCAGGGCGGTGTTCAGCAGCTCTGTGGTGATTTCCGTGCCGCAGCTGCACAGGTAGGTAACCGTGGCGT
>CAKTJC010000045.1 GCA_934567355.1 uncultured Oscillospiraceae bacterium | reverse complement strand
GCCCAGTATTCTGCAAAAATTTCTAAAATAGAAAGAATAGCAGAATATTGGGCTATTTATTCAGAGGTTCCTTAGTTTCTCTTCTTATTGTATCTAATGACAACGCATGAAACAGTTGCAGTTTCTCCCACCGCTTTTATTTTTCCATATTCTGTTCGATTTGTCAACAAAAATTTACAAATTGTAGAACGAAAAGATATATTCATTTGGGAGGGGTTATTTTCTGCATTAGCATAATTACCAGTTGATTATTCTCATCTGATACGTTGTACTTTCTTCGCGTTTCAGAGTTTTCGTGACAGTTTAATTCTAACGCAAAAACCACATCAGCCAGCCCCTTTTCGGGACAGTCGATGTGGTTTTTTTCCTTGCAGGTCCATTTTACAACGCGTCCATTTTTGTTAGAGATGTTCTACTCAAATCAGAGCTGTCTTAAGGCTTCTTTGATACCGGCGGATCATCTCGACGCATTTTCTTGTCTCCTCGTACGCATTCCGTTCAGGAACAACATCCGGAATCCATCCTTCATACTCCAGGCAAAGGATATGGTCAAGGGAGCTGCTATTGATTGCCTGCATAATCTCTGGAATGGGAAAATGAGGCTCCTCTCCGTTTTCCATCTTTAGAAGTTTAAAGTGAATATACGGTGCATATTCTATGCAATCCCGGAACAGCTGAATCGGCTCCGGTTCCATGATGCCTGCATCGGGATCCTCGGCATGTGGCATCAGTGGAAGATCGCTCGTGCCAAATCTCCAGGCCTCCAGATCGGGGCAGATCCGATAATACTTGCTATCGAATTCTTTAACCAATTCAAGCACCAGAGCGTTGGTGCCCTTACGTGCACACTCATGCGCGATGGGCATATCAAACTTCTCAGCATACGGGATCAGTTTTTCCAAAAAGCTCCGCATTTCGTCCTTACATTTCTCTCTGGGCCATTTTCTCTCTAAAAGCATCGGAATGCAGATAAAGGGAGTGCCCAGTGCCTTGGCTATTTGAATATTTTTCTTGTAAATCTCAAGGACATTTTGTTCGCTGCTTGCTTCAATACCCCGGTGGATTTCCGTAGAAAACCAGGTAACTCCCATCTTCAGCCCCGCATCCGCGACTTTTTCCCGAATCTCAGCAATTTTAACCAACTCCGGCTGCGGATGGCAGGGAATATACTCTTCGCATATATCAATGCTGTCCGCTCCCATGGCCTTTATCATAGAAATCATGTCATCCAACGTAGCACCTTGCGTATACGTAAGCTGCTGCAATGACCAAGTGCTCACACTGATGTAACTTTTCATTTCTGTTCCTCCTGTGTTAGATACCTAAACACGCTCGATCTGACTCGCCGCAAATTCAACGCGATTCCGGTACTTTCCTGCCTGATCCAGAATTTGTGTATCTTCCAGAAGACTGGTTGTAAAGGTTACCTTAATATCATAAATTCCAGGCGCATAATCCCTCTTACACTTGAAATATATCTCTGCAGGCTCACAAAGGTTCCAGTACACTTCGGAAATCGTATGCATATCCGAGATGCGGAAAAACTGGCCGCGAAGGACAAAATACCCGTCATCGGATGCATTTTCTTCTCCGTTGATCTCAAGATTGATCTTCCGGAACCAACCGATTGGATGAATTGCGTGAAGAAAATTATTTTTTACCGTAAACTTATAGTATTGCTCTCCATTGTACATGGCTCGACACATTGTTTTGCCAATCATGCCATTCTTAACCAAATAAGACGTTCCTGCGGGCATATCCTAACACCTCCTGATGATTTAGACCCACCATGCCTGGCAGGCATCCTCGCGGATAATTATTTCACTTAAAAACGCAGCAGCCTTTTTCACTCCCTCGTCAACTGACATCAACGCGTCCTCATGCTCAATGCTAATAGTTCTATCATATCCATTGACACGAAGTGTCGAAATAATATCCTTCCAGGTTTTCGCATCGTGTCCGTATCCGACGGTCCGGAAAATCCAGGATCGATTAGGAATCTCGTTAAATGACTTTGTGTCCAAAACGCCCGTCCTGCGCCGAACGTTATCCTGAACAATACAATCCTTTGCATGGACATAGTAGATAATACTGCCTAAATCATTGATTGCGTCAATTGCGTCCATTCCCTGCCAAAGCAGATGACTCGGGTCAAAGTTTGCTCCAACAGCATCGCTTACCTGATGCAGCCGCTTCATTGTCTCGGTATTGTACACAGAAAAACCGGGGTGCATTTCAATCGCGACGCGAACGCCGTGATTCTCGGCACATTTCCCCGCCTTCTCCCAATAAGGTAACAGGCACTCGTTCCACTGATAATTCGAAATCTCCTGATATTCTGTAGGCCATGCACATGTAACCCAATTGGGTGTTGTATCATTTTTATTACCGCCGGGGCAGCCAGAGAAGGTCACCACCGTATCAACACCCAGAAGCTCAGCAACCTCCAATGTTTCGTGATAATTCCGGTTCGCGGCCTCTGCGATTGTCTTGTCCGGATGAACTGGATTTCCATGGCAACTAAGTGCCGAGATTGAAATTCCATAAGCATCTACCAAGCCCTTGAGATCGCTGATCCGGCTACGGTTTTGAAGCAAGTCATGCACATTGCAGTGCGCATCATTTGTAAATCCCCCTGTGCCCAGCTCGACAGCTTCAATGCCAAGAGGCTTAATGATTTTCAATGTTTCTTCTAATGTTTTAGACGCATACGGTACCGTCAAAAGTCCAAGTTTCACTGTTATGTCACCTCCGTAGTACGAATTTAATTTATGTATTCACGTCAACCCACCTATCCTGTGCATTGCTCTCCAGACAAGCATCCACAATCTTCATGATGTAAGTTGCATCTTCAAACGTTGCATACTCCTGCATTTGCTTACCCGCTGTACCGTTCTTGATTGCGCAATAGAAGAGATTGATATTGTTTGTCAGCGCATCCGCCCACCCAACGGGGTGCCCCGCCGGGAGGGAAGTATACGCATTTGCGTCATCCGTATTCCCGCCTGCTGCGGATAATTTCTTTATGGTTCCAACGTTTCTATCCCCGATTTGAATTCTATCAGGCGATTCCTGATCCCACTGCAATGAGTATTTCGCACAGTCAACGGAAATTGTAAAGGCATTTTTGTAACCGCCGCTGACCTGGGACAATACAATATTTCCGTATACCCCATTTGCAAATCGAAGCATAATAAAACCCGCGTCTTCTGTGTCAACGTTCACCAGTTCGTACGATGCATCCGAATTGCTCGCAAAAGTCTGCGCAGCTACCAAGGGGCGTTTCCTCTGCTCATAAACAGTCAATAGCTTTGCATAAACCGCTTCGATTCTGGAATCCATAATCAACTGAATCGTATCAAACCAGTGAGATCCAATATCGGCTACTGTTCTCGACTTTCCGCCAATCTTGGAATCTACCCGCCAATTGAAGTCGCTTTCGTACATCAGCCAATCCTGGATGTACTGACCATGCACCAGCAAAACGCGACCAGGATCTCCTCTGCGAAGTCTGGCACGTATTTCTCTGACCATGGCGTTGCTGCGGTAATTAAAATTCACGCCGTTTGGAATATGCTTCTCCTTCGCAATTGCCGTCAATTCCTCCGCCTGTTCGATGGTGACGGACAAAGGTTTTTCGGAATATACAGCAATTCCCCTGTTCAGCGCAGCCTTACAAATTTTGTAGTGCTCGGCATTAGGTGTACAATTGTGTACAACCTCAGGTTTCATTTCATCCAGCATTTGCTCAAAATCAGAATATGCGTTGGGAATACCTAATTTTTCCGCTTTCTCAGCTATATTGGCAGCAGGATCACAAATTGCAACTATATTTACATAAGGGATTCGTTTAAGTGCCAGGGTATGCTGAACGCCCATCATTCCAGAGCCCACGATAGCAACCTTTATTTCTTTTCTATCCATATGTTAATTCCTAATATTAAAAGTGTAGTCTTTTACCTCTCTCCAGAGGTCACAAAAAGCAAATATATCACGAAAGATATTTTTCCTGTTTTAACTTGCATCGCATGCACATGAGAATCAGACTTTCTGCTTTTCTTCGCGATTTTTCAGCGCCTGCTTCTTTGCAGAGTTTCCATATATCATTGCGCTTACGCGGTCGATCACCAACGCCAGCAGAATCAACAAGCCCTTAGCTACAACCTGGAAATTAGAATTAATCCCCATAAGGTTCATTGCATTGGTGATCATGCCAACGATCAGGCAGCCAAAGACTGTGCCGATCGGATTCATATTGCCGCCGCTCATGGCCGTACCGCCGATAACAACTGCCGCAATTACATCCTGCTCTGCGTTCAGGCCCGCACCGACCTGAGCAGAAGCGGCTCGCCCTGTCGTTATAACGGAGGCAATGGCCGCACAGATTCCGGTCAGGATATAGACGCCCATACGTACTTTCTTCGTATTTACTCCACAGGCTTTTGCTGCGTCCATGCTACTTCCGCATGCAATTACGTGGCGACCAAATACGGTGTAATTCGCAATAAAATAGCCAATGGCCACAACAATCAGCATAATAACGACCGGAATCGGAACCTGTGCCACATATCCCTGACCGATCGTCGTAAAATTGTCGGGCAAACCAGAGATCGGAGCCATTCTTGTAATAATATACACAACCCCTCTAAACACCGACTGCGTTGCGAGGGTAACGATAAAAGGTGGAATCGTCAATGCCGATATAATCGCAGAATTGATGACACCAGTCAGGGCACCGCAGGCAATACAAACCAAAATGGCTATCCAGATGGGACAATTTGCCTCGGTCATAAGCTTTGACATGATGACGCCATTTAATCCCACTACCGCACCGATGGACAAATCAATCTCACCCAGGCCGAGGACAAAGGTAAATCCAACCGCCAGAATAACATTCGAACATATCTGCCTAAGAACATTAAACATATTTGCAGTTGTAAAGAACAAAGGCTCAATAGAACCTATCACCGCCGCCATAATGATTGCAATGAATACGGCTTTGTTATTCAAAATAAAATCAAAGATACGCTGTTTGGATGATTTCATATTGTTTTCCTCTCTTATTTACTGGTAATACCAAAAGCGTGAGCAATCAGTGTTTCCTGCGTCGCTTCTTCGCGGGAACAGGTATAAACGATTCTACCGTTGCGAACCACATTGATCCGATCGCTCAAAGAGAGCAATTCCGGCATTTCAGATGAAATGAGCAAAATTGTCATGCCCTGGGATGCAAGTTTCTCAATCAACTTGTATATTTCGCTCTTTGTCCCGACATCAATACCACGCGTTGGCTCATCCAAAATCAAAATACGCGGTTTGGTAGCCAACCACCTCGCGAAAAGAACCTTCTGCTGATTTCCCCCAGAAAGCGTATCTATTTTATCGGTAGCTCTGCCATACTTCACCTCAAAGGCTGCAGCGGCTTCTTTGAAAAAACTCTCTTCTTTTTTATGAGAATATACGCCGATTCGGGAAGCCAGTTTTTCCAATTCCACAATGGTCGTATTTTGCATAACTGACAGTGTATGAATGGCACCTGAACGGAGCCTATCCTCCGTTAACATGCCTATTCCAGCATTGACCGCATCCTTTGGACTTTTAATATGAATTTTTTTCCCATCCAGCAAAACCTCTCCGGAGGTCAATTTCCGCATGCCAAACAGGCACTCCATAATTTCTGTACGCCCTGCGCCCATTAAGCCGGAGAAGCCAAGGACTTCACCTTCGTGTATCTCAAAGTTCACATCATTTAATATGCCTTCGCAGCAAAAGTTCCGCACCTCAAGAATTACATTTTCCTTTGCATAATTCTCTTTTTCGTAAACTCTGCTCTGTTTTCGACCTACAATTAGTGTTATCAGCTCATCCATGGGCAAATCAGATGAGTCCCTAGTAGTCACGTAGGTTCCGTCCCGAAGAACTGTAACCTTAGAGCATATTTCGTAAATTTCTTCCAGTTTATGCGAAATAAAAACAATGGACTTTCCCTCACCTGCCAGTTTGCGGACAACAGAATACAAGATTTCCACTTCTTTTGTTGTCAGCGCAGAGGTCGGTTCATCCATTATAATAATATCGGAATTATAAGATACCGCCCGTGCCAATTCAGTGAGCTGTGCCTGCGCAATGCTTATATTCTTGACATAGTCAGCGGGCTTGAGTTCAATTCCTAATTCATTTAGCAGCTTTTGCGTTGCCTCACGTCTTTTTTTCTTGCTGATAATCCCAGCCGTCATAAAAAGGTGCTCACGCCCAAGCCAAATATTTTCTGCAACATCCATTTCAGGAACAAGGCTAATCTCCTGATGGATCATTGAAATTCCATTTTTCAATGCCAGGCTGGGACTGCTGAAGCTGATCTTTTTTCCCTTTAGGTAAATCTCGCCCTCATCAGCCTTGTAAATGCCCAGCAGGATCTTCATAAGCGTGGATTTACCTGCACCGTTTTCACCAATCAGCGCATGTATTTCACCCTTGTTTAATTTGAACTGGACACCGTTCAGCGCATGAACGCCGGCAAACACCTTGACGATATTGCGCATTTCAAGTATGGTTTCCTGCATATCCGTTCCTCACTATTCCGGGGATGTAAGGCATACAAGTCCAGTGCACTTCCGTTGCTCTGAACCTGCATGCCTTATTTTTTTCTTCGACAGAGGGATACTGAAGACTCCCTGACTAAGTTTGCTGCTCAGCCGCAGACAAATTATTCAGAGTCCTCTAAACAATTGGCCAGTTATCCCGCAAAAAGGCAGGCATCCGTGTTTCCGGCCAGATACTGCTCAACATTGGTTGCGTCAACCCTCATCACACCCTTTGCAACGTGAGACCGGTCACCCTCATATTTTCCCTCGACCAGCGCAACGGAAATATCAACGAGTTCCTGATTGACGGCCAGAGCTGCGCCAACGTCCAAATCCTGCTTACCCTGTGCAATCAGCTCAGCGCCACCATCCAAATCAATGCCGGTAACAATGACTTCGTCCTTAATGCCGGCAGAAACCAGAGCATTGGAAACGCCAAGCGCCATAATGTCATTTGCACAGACAACAAAGTTCATCTGGGGATAAGCCTGAATCCAGTCCTCCATAAGACTCATTGCCTTCTGAGTATCCCAGTCGGCATTGGCTTCTGCAATAATCTCAATTTTGTCGGGGTACTGTGCAGCAAGTTCCTTCACCAGATCGCAACGTTTCAACTGGAGCGTTTGTGCTGCTGCGCCATATACCAGACCGACCTGCAGCGGAAGCTTATCCGGATTATTATTCATGTAATCGATGATCCAAGAGGATGTCGCGTTTGCGTATGTATTTTCATCAGAAGAGTAGAAAATAACATCCGGAATATCAGATTCCATATCACGGATGTCAATGATATGGGCACCGGTCTGCTTCATCATGTCCAAACACACCTTGGAACCCTCGGAGTCAACACAGCTGAAAATAAACACGTCCGGCTTGGTCAGGCAAGCGGTTTCAACATCAGAAATCTGTTTATCAACCGTCTTATTGGCATCGTAGTAATCCAGAGTAACCTCAATATCCGCTCTCTCAGCATTAATTTCTGCAATCCGCTCATTCAGCAGCTGCAGCACCTTTGCGCGAGTAGAGTCCTGGGTGTCATCACACCATGCAATACGGATTGTTTTTTTGCCGGCATCCTTGTTCGTTGTGTCCTTGGCACCGGACTGTGTTGTGGGCGAAGAGTTACCTGCGCAGGCGGCAAGGCTCAGAATAAGAGCCAGGGCAAGGATAATTGCAAAAAACTTTTTCAACGTGTTTTCCTCCTCAGTATTTGTTTTGTTAACCATATTATATTTTCTGAAAATTACAATATAGTTTCTGCAAATATAATGCATCATTTTCAATGTTTTGTCAATATATTTTTTGTTCTCATCAATGTTTTTGTATGTATTATACATAAAAAGATATGTTTTGTTAGTAACTCTGTCTAACGCAAGAAAAATAGTGCCATGTCATATTGTAATTTTCACAGCAAAAACAATATGACATGGCAACAATGCAAATATTACGTCAACTCAAAGAAGTGTAGATTCCCGAATGACCAATTCCGTGTCTAATAAAATGGTTTTAGGTTCCATCTTTGGATTTCGGATCCGTTCAATCAGCAGTTCTCCCGCAAGGTATCCCATCTGCATACGGGGCTGACGAACCGAGGATATGGAAGGAATCATCATTGATGCAAAATCAAGATTATCGAATCCAACAATTGCCACATCGTTTGGCACTGAGAGGTTAGCATACTTCGTCGCTCGCAGTGCGCCAGCCGCAAAGACATCCGATACTGCAAATATGGCATCCGGTCTTTTTTTATCAGAAAACAGCTTTACAGCCGCAGAAAAAGCCTTTTCCGCATCAATTTCATCCACTTGCATCATCCATTCCGGATTTGCATCTATTCCGTTTTCACGAAGTGTGTCAACATACCCTCTGCGGCGTTCACGAGAATACTTGGAAGCCAAAGGGCTGTTAATCAAGGCGATCTTGGTTTTTCCGATTGACAAAAGGTGCTCCACTATGCGTTTTGCCGCTGCATAGTCATCTATACTTACTGCCGGGAGCTTTGCATTCTCAGTATATTCTCCACATTGTACAACCGGCACCGATTCATCAAGCATCCTTATTGTGTTCGGCTGCATCAGGTTCATGGTAATAACTCCCTTTGCATTCACGCGCTTATACATATCAATTACACTTTTGATATTCCCGTCATTGATAACACACTCACTTACAAGCATATCAAAATTATACGCGCTTGCGGATGACAGCGCCCCCTTGATGACTTTACTGTAAAACGGATTATTCAGAGAAGGAACGTTGAAAACAATTAAATCATTTCCGCCATTGCTCATTCCCGCTTCAGAAAAATTAGGAAGTTCCCCCACGCGATAATCCAGTTGTCTCGCAGCTTCAACAATCTTATTAAACGTTCCCTCTCGTACGTTCCCCTTTTTGTTAAAAACGCGAGACACCGTAGCCAATGAAACGCCCGCCAATTCCGCAACATCATGAATTGTTGAGCTTCCGTTCGTTTTTTTATTCAAGAAACCACCCAGCTTTCCAAGTTCTTGTGATCAGTATATCACCTTGTTTTCAAAAAATCTAGCTTTATATTTCAAATTTTCAGAAATTTATATCATCATTTGTTCTTTCTACTTGTAGCGTTACAAGAGAAGCTACAAGAGAACGCTTCATTTATGCATATAAAGAAAACAGCGGCTACAGTACAGTAATTTTGTGTAGCGTGCAGTCGCTTGCTTCGGCTATGCACCTGATATGATTCAGACAGATAATGGCAGCGGGTTTACCCATGCTCAAAACGCCGAAGGTGGGTTGCTGCAAAAACGAATTTTGCAACAGCCCCCGCTTTCGGGGTATGCACTTGATAAAAATTGAGAGGTAACCAAAATTGCTCCCGGCAAATTTCGTCTTATCAGAAAATAGTGCAATAAAAAAGCAGAAATAGAGTTCCATGAAATAAACATACTTACGCCTCCCTGATGATTGCAGCTAGTACACCTTCGGTAGTTGTCTCCCGCCGTCTTGGTCACGCCCAAGTTTCCACCACCTCAAATATTTACAGTTATATCATTTAGAGTGCGGACAGGAAAACAACTCAGATTTCGGACAAATTTCCCGGATTCTTTCTGAGCCTACCAACCAAAAAGCTGGCATAAAACTTCATGCAGGAACGCTGCACCACGAAAATGCGCAAATGCCAGTGCATGAAGTTTTTGTGCATCATTTCCGGTTGCCCCGCAGGGGCGAGGAAATGGCACGTTTCTTATTTTTGCTATGCTTTTGCATAGCAAAATAGGAGCTGAAAATAAATAATTTCATCTCCTACAAAGTTTTAGGGAAATAAGACACCAATAAGACACCAAAAAATGATGTCAAATTTTTTCTCTAACTTTTTGCGCAAGAAAACCGCCCTTTTCCCTAGAAAAGAGCGGTTTTTATGGAGCTAGTGACCTGACTCGAACAGGCGACCTTCTCATTACGAGTGAGATGCACTACCGACTGTGCTACACTAGCATTCCGACGAAGCTAGTTAATTATATCGGCAAATGTGGGAAATGTCAACCTTTTTTTACAGCTGAACGCCAAGTTCCTGCAATTTTGCGCGGATGGAAATGAGGTCGTCGAAGGTTTCGGGGCGGCGGGTTGGGTCGCGGAGGAGGGCTGATGGGTGGTAGATGGCGGTAAACCAGGTGTTTTGGCGGCAGACCCATGTGCCGTGTTCTTTGGTGATGCGGTAGTTTGTATCGATCAGGCGGCGGGCTGCAATTCTGCCCAGGCATACCACAACCTTCGGGCGAACCAGTGCGAACTGGTTACGAAGATAGCCGATACACGCATCCTGCTCTGTCTCCTGAGGGTCACGATTGCGGGGCGGACGGCATTTGACGATGTTGGCAATATAACATTTGGTGCGGTCAATATCGATAATGGAGAGCATGTCGTCCAGCAGCTTCCCTGCCGGGCCGACAAAGGGTTCACCCTGCAGATCCTCCTGCTCGCCGGGGCCTTCACCTACGAACATGATGTCGGCATTCTTTTTGCCCACGCCGAACACCACGTTATGGCGAGTCTCACACAGGACGCAGCCTTGGCAGCCCTGGCATTTCTGCTCCAATTCCTGCCAGTTCAGCATCAATAACCGCGCCTCCTCTTCTGTTCCCGGCGGCGGCGGACTTTTGCACGGCGCCGCATGCGCAACACATAATTCAGTCCCAGATAGCCGCCCACAGGCACCAGGATGATCAGGCAGAAAATCAGCGCATAACGGGACAAACGGGATTCTGAACCGCTCCTGTTCGCGCCGCCCAGAACCTTCAGTCCGGAATTAGAAGCAGTCCGGACATCCTGCATGGCATACAGCTCCGCCTCATGCAGGCAGGTACTGCGGTACCAAACCTCCACCGTCGCCACCATATCGTCCTGACTGATGGGCGCTGTGAGCCCCTTATCCGAATATTCCATGATCAGGTTATCCATATGGGCATCATTGGGCAAGATCGTGTCCAGATCCATATGCGGCTCCGCCACCAAATCGCAGTCGCCGCCGGTAACGCTGAATTGCTTCAGCGCCTGTCCACTATAGAGAATACGGGTGGCCTTGAAATTATTATAGATATAATTCATCAGGGACTGGCCCTCTTCAAAGTTACCGTAGATCTTGACCTGCCAGCCGTTGTCATAGTATTGACGGGTTGCCCCCAGAACAACGAAGACCATATCCATATTGCGATAATTTGCCGTCCATGTCAGGCTGGCGCCGGTGCCGGTGGAGGCGCTCTGGAAGCCCCCGGTGACATGATCATCATAAAATTTGTTAATATTTTTGCTGTAGACAAAATAGTTGGTGCATTCCAGGTTCCGCGCATCCGAGCGGTTGGTGGCTGGCACCGTGTAGGTCGCTCTGGAGTAAAGTGCCATAAATTTTTCATTGCGGGTGCATTCCACGGTGATACGCGCCATATCACGGGCAGTGGTATAGGCAGTGCCGCTGTCGCCGCCATACACATTGGAAAAATTCGTACTGGTGCAGCCCATCTGGCGGACGCGGTTGTTCATCAGCGTCACCATTCCCTCTGAATTGCCCGCTACCCGCTCTGCAAGGACAACGCAGGCATCACTGGCATTGGCCAGAATGACACAGTTAAGCAAATCCTCCACAGTCAGCTGCTCTTCATTCTTCAGATTAACGTGCACCTGACCGACAGGAAAGCGGTTGTTATTTGCGACAGTCAGAACCTCATCCAACTCACAGTATTCCAGGGTCAGAAGCGCCAAGACCATCTTCGCCAGACCGCCCAGCGGAAGCTTGGCATCCGGATTGTATGCATAAACCAAAGTACCGGTATTGCGCTCAAAGGCAATGGCAGCCTGGGCGGTATCCAGCCTCCTGTCGGAGCCCGCCAGGGGAACATAGCCATCAATGGTGCGGCAGCCGTTGAGGACGCACACGCTGCCATAGGCCAGATCCGAATTTGCTGATGGGCCGTCCACGGGCATATACTCAGTCTGATCTGTCGACTCTGCCGCAGCTGCCGGAGAAAGCGCACAGGCAACTGCCAGCGCCAGAGCAGCGAAACGGGTCAGGATAGAATGTTTTTTCATAATTCTCCCTCATTATGGCACACCGGGGTTGTCCGGCAGTGAAAAATCGTGTATAATCGGATACGGGATCCAAACTTTGGAACACTCCGCCAGTTTGGATTTGAGTGATATTATATCAGTTTTTTCCTTCTCCGTCAATGAATACTTCCACCGTGGATTTTACAAGGAGGATATTTCATGAAAATACTGGTCGTGGATGACGAAGCCTTGCTTGTAAAGGGCATCCGGTATAATCTGCAAAGCGACGGTTTTCAGGTGGTTTCCGGAAGCACTGGACTGGACGCCGTCCGTCTGGTGCGGGAGGAAACACCCGATCTGGTAATATTGGACGTGATGATGCCGCAGCTGGACGGATTTACTGCCTGCAGGCAGATCCGGGATTTTTCCACCGTCCCCATTATCATGCTCACGGCAAAATCTGAAGGCGAAGCAAAGCTGGAGGGATTCGATTGCGGCGCAGACGACTACCTGACAAAGCCATTTCAGATCCTGGAGCTGAAGGCCCGCATTCGGGCACTGCTTCGCCGCTCCGGGATGGAACAAAGCAGACAAAATGACAGCCTGCTCACCGCCGGTTCCATTGCACTGGACCCCGGCAGCCGGAACGCTTTTCGGAACGGTACCCGCGTCGACCTCACCGCCAAGGAATTTGACCTGATCGAATTTCTGATGAACCATCCCAATCAGGTTTTTTCCCGGGAAGAGCTGCTGGGAAAATTATGGGACGAGGAAGCCCGGGGCGACAGCCGCACCGTTGACGTACACATCCGCCGGCTGCGGGAAAAGCTGGAAAGCAATCCGGGAGAGCCGAAGCAAATCCTGACGAAATGGAGTGTTGGCTATTACTTCCGAAGATAGAAGCCGCGTCAGTCACCGATACCACAGCTCCCCCTTTCTGTACGCCATGGTTTATGTGGCAGTGACGCTGGCCGCATTGGTTTTTCTGAATTTTTACTGTTTCCGGGTCGGCGAACGGCTGATTTACCGGAGCAAAGAATATTCCTTCCTCGAAAAATGCCAGCTGGCCTGCGATGAACTGTCGCAGCTGGATGTGCTGACCCCAGCCGCCGTTTCCCGTTCCCTGGGGCAGCTGGAAAGCCTGACCGCTTCGCGGCTGATCGTGACGGATAAGTCGGCCACCGGTTTGTATGACAGCGCCGCATCAGCCGTAGGCAAGCGGATTCTGCTTCCCGAAGTACTTCTTGCATTGGATGGCGAAAACCATTTTAACGGGAGCTATCTCAGGAAGATCGTCCTGTGCCGCTGTGCCGCCCCGATCTATAGGGACGGTCAGATCGTCGGCAGTGTATACATGACGGAATATGACCCCATCCGAGGTGCGTTGATCCACAGTCTGCGGGTGCATATCTTTCAGATCACTGCCGGGTTGGAAATTGCTGTGGTTGTATTTTCCCTGTTCTATTCCGGCCGTCTTTCCCGAAAAATGGGGCGAATCATGGATTCCGTGCGAATTATCCAGAGCGGTGACTACAGTCACAAGGTCGTTACTTCCGGCAATGACGAGCTGGCGCTCCTGGGCAGGGAAATCAACGACCTGACCGACCGCCTGCAGCTCTCCGAGGCAATGCGAAGTCGTTTTGTCTCCGATGCGTCCCACGAAATCAAAACGCCCCTGGCCTCCATCAAGCTGCTGACGGACTCCATTCTGCAAAACGATATGGATAAAGATACCATGCTGGAATTTGTCGCCGACATCGGCAGCGAAGCTGAACGCCTGAACCGCATGACGGAAAAACTGCTTGCCCTGACCCGGATCGACAGCCAGCCCGGCGGCGAGCAGGAGATTCTCCCCATCCGCCCCACCATACAGCAGATATGGCGCATGCTCACCCCCACCGCGCAGGCGGCAGGGGTGAGCATGGAGCTTGATCTGCGCGATGCCTGCCCCATTTTAATTGAGGAAGACGATCTGTATCAAATCGTTTTCAATCTGATGGAAAACGGCATCAAATACAATGTCCGGGGCGGTGTGCTGCGGGTCTGCCTTCAGCGGGAGGCAGACAACGCTGTGCTGACCGTGGAGGACACCGGGCAGGGAATCCCGGCAGACGCCCTCGCACATATCTTTGACCGCTTTTACCGGGTAGACAAGTCCCGCTCCCGTGCCACCGGCGGAAGCGGGCTGGGGCTCTCCATTGTCCACGCCCTGGTGCAAAGCAGCGGCGGAACCATTTGTGTGGCAAGCGAAGTCGGAAAAGGGAGCCGGTTTACCATCACCTTTCCCCTGTTTGATACGGAGGCGGTGCAATGAAAAGACTGCTTTCTGTTTTTCTGCTTCTGGGCCTGCTGCTTTCCGGGTGCGGACGGAAGGGAACGCTGCTGGTTGAACCGGTGCATCTCTACTACCCGAAAGCGGAATATGGCCACGGTGCCGCAGACAGCGTGATCGATTATGAATCCATCGACGGCACCGGACACATGGATGACTATGAGGCGCTGCTGGGCGAATATTTCTACGATCCTGTGAACGAGGCGCTGGTCAATCCCTTCCCCGACGGAACGCGGGTACTTTCGGCCGTGCTGCGGGGAAACGAATTCCGCGTTCGTCTGACCCAAGAGGCAGCAGCGCTGACTGATGCAAAATTCGCGCTTGCCTGCACCTGCCTGGCCATGACCTGTTTTGATCTGACCGACTGCCGGGAGGTCACAATCATCAGCAGCACACGGCGTCTGACCATCCAGCGGGACAGCTGGCTGCTGCTGGATGACTATATCCCGGAGGAAACCACCGAAATGCAAAGGAGAACGATATGAAATTCATTTCCTGGAATGTAAACGGCCTGCGCGCCTGCCTTGAAAAAGGTTTTCTGCAATATTTTACCGAAACAGACGCCGATTTTTTCTGCCTGCAGGAGACCAAGCTCTCTGAAGGGCAGGTATCTCTTCCTCTCCCCGGCTATCACGCCTACTGGAATTACGCTCAGAAAAAAGGCTACTCCGGTACGGCGATCTTCGCCAAAGAGGAGCCGATGAATGTGACCTACGGTGTGGGTATGCCGGAACTGGACACAGAGGGGCGAATGATCACCTTGGAATACCCGCAGTTTTTCCTGGTCACCTGCTACACCCCCAATGCGCAGCGGGAGCTGGCGCGGATCGATCACCGGATGAAATGGGACGATGCCTTCCGCACGAAGCTTGCGGAATTGGATGCCAGGAAACCGGTAATCATCTGCGGAGATCTGAACGTCGCCCATCAGGAAATTGACCTGAAAAATCCCGCCTCCAACCGCGGAAACGCAGGCTTCTCCGATCAGGAGCGGGAGAGTTTTCAAAAAACGTTGGACATGGGATTTACGGATTCCTTCCGCCGGCTTTACCCCGGGCAGACCGGAGCATACAGCTGGTGGAGCTACATGTTCCATGCCCGGGAAAAGAACGCCGGGTGGCGGATCGATTATTTCCTCGTTTCCGACCGCACTGCCGGCCAGATCAAAGAGGCCGCAATCCACGCAGAAGTCTTCGGCTCCGACCACTGCCCGGTGGAATTGGTGTGGGAAATTTAAACGGCTTCCCCGCGATACAGCTGCAAAGAAACAGTAAGGATCCAATCTCAAGAGACTGATCCGGATACTAAAAAATGCCCTAACCCCGAAAACCAGGGTTAGGGCATTGGGTTTACAGCAGATCCTTTACCAAGGACAGCGCCTCTTCGTCAGCTACCAGGGTGAAATCCGGGTGCAGCTGCAGGATGGAGCCGGGGGCCTGGGGGCGGATGGGGCCAAAGAAGCAATCCTTGACGGCCTGCGCCTTTGCTTTGCCGTTGACCACCAGCAGGACGCGCTTTGCCTTCATAATGCCGCCGATGCCCATGGTGTAGGCATACTTGGGCACTTCGTCCCGGTTTGCAAAGAAGCGGGCATTGGCATCGATGGTGGCATCGGTGAGCTTGACCTTATTGGTGTTCTTGACGAAAGCATCCGCAGGCTCATTGAAGCCCACATGGCCGTTGGGTCCCAGACCCAGCAGCTGGAGGTCAGCGCCGCCGAAGGAATCGATGACGGCATCATAGCGGGCGCACTCCCCCTGCGCATCGGGGTTCATGCCGTTGGGGATGTTGCAGTTGGCCTGGTCGATATTCACATGGTCGAAGAGGTTATCCCGCATGAAATAGGCATAGCTCTGGTCGTGATCCTTGGTCAGACCAACATACTCGTCCAGGTTCACGGTTTTCACCTGGGAGAAGTCCAGGTCGCCGCTTTCATATTTTTTAATCAGCTCCTTATAAGTGCCCACGGGGCTGCTGCCGGTTGCCAGACCCAGAACACAGTCGGGCTTCAGCTGAATCTGGGCAGCGATGATGTTGGCGGCCTTTCGGCTCACATCCTGGTAATCTTTTGCACGAATCAGTCTCATAATGCTCTCCTTTGTTTGATAAATTGGATTTGCATAAATTGGATTTGCACGCACGCTTTCACATGGATTCATTATAGCATCATCCCCCCGCTTTGTACAGTCCATTTTGGAGTACCGATGTAGCGAAATGGACTGTAATCATCTGGCCTTATTTTATAATACAATTTTGGTGCTTTTACTATGGCCAGTTAAAGATATAATGGGAGCAAAATGATTCCCTTACGGGCGTGTAAATGATAGCATGTAAATTCAGAATAACAAGGAGGCTACTATTTTGAAGTTACTTATTTATTTTTTATCTTTTTTCTTGGGGACAGCAATCAACATCCTTATCGGATATGCAACCGGCTACCGTCTCGGGGTTCTTCTCTTATATCCTATAGAATTCTACATTGCCAAGATGATATGCACAAAATTGGGCATCGAAACGAAGGGAAAGGATTCGTCCGAATCTAATCAACGTATTCCTATTCGAAAAATTGTAATTACCGCTCTTCTGGCTGCCCTGACGGTGGCGGGTTCTGCCATCCGGGTCACGATGCCCATTGATATTGCAGGCACCACCTCATTCCATCTGGGCAACATCTTCTGCGCGCTGTCCGGCCTGCTGCTGGGTCCCTGGTATGGCGGGCTTGCCGCAGCCATCGGCTCGGCAATTTACGACTGCTTCAATCCGCTGTACATCGCAGAGTGCTGGATCACCTTCCTGACAAAGGGCGCTTACGGTCTTGTCACCGGGCTGCTGTTCTGGAATGTGATGAAGGCGAACTGGGAGGAAAAATCCTCCGCCTGGATGGGTGCTGCGAACTGGGCAACCACCGCCGGCGCCGTCACCTATGCAGTGCTGTATCTGCTCAAATCCTACCTCAAGGGCATCTGGGTCAACGGGCTGGCTCATGATGCGGCAATGCTCACTCTGGGCGCAAAGCTTCCGGCTACCATTTTTAATGCCGTCGTTGCCATTGTTTTCGCACCCATTCTCTATGTGGCCATCAAGGGTGCCCTGAAAAAGAGTCATTTGGAAATCTGATTTTGGATCCTCTGCAAAAAGCAGCTGCCTTAAATTTGGGCAGCTGCTTTTTGATATGCACTTAAAGAGTTTCCGCAATCCTTCTTGCCACGTGGACGCCGCTGGCGGAGGCATGGGAGAGGGAGTGGGTCACGCCAGAGCCGTCGCCGATGACATAGAGACCCTTGTGGCAGCTCTCCAGATTTTCATCCAGAGCGACCTCCATATTATAGAACTTGACCTCGACGCCATACAGCAGAGTATCATCGTTGGCGGTGCCGGGGGCAATTTTATCCAGAGCGTAGATCATTTCGATGATTCCGTCCAGAATCCGCTTGGGGAGCACCAGGCTCAGGTCGCCGGGGGTCGCCGCCAGGGTGGGGCGAACCAGTCCCTCTTCGATCCGCTTGACGGTGCTTCTGCGGCCGCGCACCAGATCGCCGAAGCGCTGGACAATGACGCCGCCGCCCAGCATATTGGAAAGCCGGGCGATGCTCTCGCCATAGCCGTTGCTGTCCTTGAACGGCTCGGAGA
>CAKTJC010000044.1 GCA_934567355.1 uncultured Oscillospiraceae bacterium | reverse complement strand
TCCCAAACCAGGCGCGATACCAACTTCGCTATACCCGGATATTCAATTTCTGCCATGATACCACGGCGAGCGGAAAAAATAAAGCTTTTTCTGTCTGTGGTCATTCCTGTGGTCAAAACCGCTTTTGTGCCGTTTTCTGCAACCGGGAGAAATCCAGCAAACGCAGGTGCCGCAAGGCTTTGCGGCGTTTCACTTTGCCCCGTCCCGGATACGGCCACGGCACTCCCAAAGCAGGCGCGCTACCAGCTGCGCTACACCCGGATATGTAATTTTTGGCGGCGGCAAAAAGATGACCTAACTACCTAGGGTATTATACACAATAGAGTGCAAAAATGCAATCAAAAGTTTTGCCCGGAAAGGGGAATATTTCAGTTGAAATCAGGCGGGGGGACGTGTATGATAGGGGGAGGTGAAGAATATGCAAAAAAGAGGGATGCCGCAGGAGGCGTTGAAGGCGATTGCCTGCGTGACAATGCTGCTCGATCATATCGGCGCAATGTTTGTGCGGGGATACACGCTGCGCATCATTGGGCGGATCGCGTTCCCGATATTCTGCTTTTTGATGGCAGAGGGAGCATACTATACCAAGAGCCCTGCGAAGTATGCGCTGCGGCTGGCCATTGGGATGCTTCTGTCGGAGCTCCCATTTGATTTCGCGTTTCATTACGGCCTGACGTGGAAATACCAGAGCGTGATGGTGACGCTCCTGGTGGGTTTTCTGGCGGTCGAGGCCATTCAGAATACAAGTAGCGGCATCCTGAAGCTTCTCGCAACGGTGGCGGGCTTTGCACTGGCGGAGTTTGCCAATACGGATTACGGCGGGTACGGTGTGCTGCTGGTGATTTTGTTCAGCCAGACCCGCGGGCAGTGGTGGCTGCAAACCGTGCTGGTTGCCATGTTTGCCTGGATGATGAACAGCGTGAGGGTGCCTGTGTTCGGTTACAACATTCCGATTGAGATGTTCGCCGTGCTTGGGATGATTCCCATCGGTTTGTATTCCGGCAGGAAGGCGACATCCTCTAAGGCGGCGCAGTGGGCATTTTACCTATTCTACCCGCTGCATCTTACCGTGCTGGTATGCGTCCGGTTCTTGATGACAAGATAAAGAATATAAGGAGGAATAAGATTTGAATGCAGAGAAAATTATGCAGATTTTTGCCGACACGGCCTATATCCGCGTAGGCGGACGGGAGGCGGAAAAGAAATGCGCCGAGTATATCCGGGAGCGAGTGGCGGCATTTGGCCTGGAGGCGCACGAGGAGCCCTTTGAGGTGCCTCTGGGCGACATTGAAGAGGCTTCCTTCACCGCCGACGGTGTGAGCATCCCCTGCAAGGGCTATATGTGCGCCGGAAATGCCGAATTGGAAGCGCCCTTCTATTACCTTCGCTCCACCGATCCCTGGTCACTGAGCCAGTGCCGGGGCAAGATCGTAATGATCGACGGCTATCTGGGCTACTGGGTGTATCATGACATTTTGGACAATGGTGCGCTAGGCTTTGTTACCTACGACGGAAATGCCAACTATTCCGACCGGGACATCGATGCCCGGGAGCTGAGAAGCTATGTGAGCCAGGGCAATGTGATTCCCGGTGTCAATATCAACGCCAAGGATGCCATTGCGCTGATCCAGAAGGGCGTCCAGACTGCAAAGATCACCCTGAAGCAGAAGGAATATACGGGCAGTTCCCAGAACGTGGTGCTGGACATTCCGGGCGAGGTGGAGGAGTACATCGTCTTTACTGCCTACTATGATTCCACCCCTCTCTCTCAGGGCGCCTATGACAATATGTCCGGTTCCGTTGGCCTGCTTGGACTGGCAGAATACTTTGCGAACCACCCCCACCGCTATGGCCTGCGCTTCGTCTGGTGCGGCTGCGAGGAGCGGGGGCTTCTGGGCTCCAAGGCATATTGCGCCGCCCATGAGCAGGAGCTGGAAAAGATTGTCCTGAACATCAATCTGGATATGATCGGCTGCATTATGGGCAAGTTCATCGCCTGCGCTACGGCGGAAGAGAAGCTGGTGAGCTATATCGAGTACTTTGCTTCCGAGCTTGGCTTTGGCATCAAGACCTCTCAGGACGTCTACTCCAGCGATTCCACCCCCTTTGCAGACCGCGGCATCCCTGCCGTTTCGTTTGCCCGCATTGCACCCAATAATACTGCTACCATCCACAACAGCTATGACACCATGGCGGTGATGAAGGGCGAGCAGATGGCAGAGGACATCGATTTCCTCATTGCCTTTACCGAGCGCATGGCAAACGCAAAACGCTGTCCTGTGAAGCGGGAGATGCCCGACAACATGAAGCAGAAGCTGGACGAGTATCTGTGCAGAAAGCGTCCGGAGAAATGAGACAGAATTCATGCTGACGTCTTTTGCCGCACTTGTCATTCTCCTTTTGATGGCGTCCGGATGTGCAGCCCTGTTCCGGTGTCGCGTAGAGAAAATGCTTCCGGTATGCTTCTGTAGTGTAATTCTTTGGCTTTATCCATTTTATCTGTGCAGTGCTGTACGATTGGGAGTGGTACTGCTGTGCAGTGCCGGAATTCTGATCTTCCTGGCTGGTTGGTACCGAAAGAGGACGGTAAAGTCTTATGCTGCCCTGATCTTCACTCCAGGGACGGTGACATACCTGTGCATCTGTGTAATCTTTCTGATCTTCTTTTCCGGCAATGTTGTGTCTCTGCATGATGAACTGCGTCTTTGGGGCGCAGTTCCAAAGGCGATTCATGCCACCGGGAAACTTCAACTTGGGAACGACAGTCCTATTTTTTCTGTTATGCAGTCTTATCCGCCGGCACTTCCGCTGCTGTGCTACTTCTTTACTGCCTTCTCCGGAACTTTTTCAGAGGGGGCTTTGTATGTGGGGTATGCATGCATGGCGTTGTCCTTTTTTATCCCTGCTTTTTCAAAATGGGAGTGGAAGGAGTGGCGACTACTTGCTCAGGCTGGACTGGCTATTCTGCTGATCCCTCTGTGCTTGACTTCTCACTGCGAGGATTATGGCATGTTTGGAATGGCGCTTTATGTTGATCCACTGCTTGGTATCGCTATGGGTTATGGTTTCATAATGGCAAGAAACAAGCCGCAAATGGACGTCATTTGCTCCGTCTGCTTTGCTGTGGTGCTTGGAACAATCTGCCTTTTAAAGAATACGGGGATTGTTTTTGCTGCAGCCGCCTTGATAGTTTTTCTTGTCTTGGAAAGAAAGACGCTCAATGGGCGTATTCTGCTGCCCGTTCTGGCTCTTCCTGCCACCATAGGCAGTTGGAAACTTCTACTGCTTCTGCGGGACGTTCATGATGTGGTGCCGCTGCGGATGCATTGGCTGAGCATTGAGGAAATTCTTAATGTGCTTCATGCAATTGTTTCGCGCCCTATGGTTGCATATAAGGTTTCGCTTGGCTTTTTTGGCTCATTTGCATTTGTCTATTCAATTATGTGGGTGGCGTTTTGTGCGGTTTCCCGCACGAGTGCAATTGAAGAGCAGAAAAGAGACGGGTGGGTTGCTGCAGGCTTCCTGACTTCCGCGATTGCCTATATTTATGGTTATGCATTAATTTACGGGAGGAATCTGGAATCCTTTGCACGTTATATGGCTTCCTTGCTGCTGGGACTTGCAGTATATCTCCTGGCAAAGATCTTGCCAGATTGTACTCACTGGAAGTTGTTCGGCCGGTTATCCGGTCTACGAAGAGGGGCGGCATTAACTATTGCTGGAGCCTGCCTGATGACTGCTATTGGGACGGTTGCCGTGTGGCGATCCCTTTTCCCTGTTAACGAAGTATTGGCGGAGGAGGATGCAGAAGCGCAGCATCTGTATCAATTGGTTCAGCAAAATTTATCCGACGGAGAAGAGGCGTGGATCTATCTTGTAATCGCTGGAGATGGTGTTGAAAACAGCCATATCCATCACCGTATTTTTTTTGATCTTATTTCTCCGAATATCAATCTGCGAAATGGCTTTGCACAGACGCAGGTGGTTGTGCCTGGCCGCAGCAATCCGGCGGAGGTTTGGGCTCAGGAGCTGAAGAACGGCTGCAATTTTGTATATCTCCTCAGTGTAGAGGATGCGCTTCGTCCGGTATTTAACGAACTGAGCCAGGATACCCCAGAGCCGCAGAGTCTGTACCGTGTATACAAATCCGATAATGCTTACGGGATAGAGCTCCGCCGTGTATAGGCAGAAATATTACAGCAGCTTTTCACAGGCAAAGAAATCAAGACCAAACATACTGCACCGGTTCAGGAATGTGAAGCCGCATTTGCGGTAGAGCCTCTGAGCCGGTGCATTTTCTACCGACACCAGCAGATGTATGGCGGGCACTCCGGCCTGGGATGCCTGCGCCGTAAGGGCGCTGACCATCTGATAAGCAATTCCCTTTCCCTGCAGCCCCGGTACGACTGCGACTCTGGCGATTTCTCTTGCCTGACTGCATACCCAAAAGGGAAGCGCATCCAGTTCATTTTCCGGCACCAGCGAGATCGCGCCCACAATGGTGCTGTCTTCTTCCATTACATACAGTCCGTCATGCTGAAAATCCTCATTGATCTGGGTCCATCCCGGGTAAGATTCATCCCAGGTGCACATGGCGCTGCCGACAAGACTGCGGTAGAGCTTATTTACTTCGTCCAAATCCTGCTGTTTCGCTTTTCGAAAGATCATAGTGCCTCCATAAAAGGAAGCCTGGCAAATTTGCTTGCCAGGCTTCGTTTGTTCTTGAATCTTACAGCTCGCAGTTGCCTACGGTGCGGGGGAAGGGAATGGCATCCCGGATGTTGCTCACGCCGGTCAGGTACATGACGCAGCGCTCGAAGCCCAGGCCGAAACCGGCATGACGGGCAGAGCCGTACTTCCGCAAATCCATATAGAAGTCATAATCTTCTTCGCGCATCCCCAGCTCCTCAATACGAGCCTTCAGCAGGTCGTAGTTGTCCTCACGCTGGCTGCCGCCGATGATTTCGCCGATGCCCGGCACCAGGCAGTCCATGGCTGCCACGGTCTTTCCGTCGGGGTTCAGCTTCATATAGAAGGCCTTGATGTCCTTGGGATAGTCGGTAACGAACACCGGGCGCTGGAATACCTCCTCGGTCAGGAAACGCTCATGCTCGGTCTGCAAGTCGCTGCCCCAGTGAACGGGGTAGTCGAAGCGGTCGTTGTGCTCCTCCAGAATTTTCACGGCGTCGGTGTAGGTGATGCGGCCAAAGTCACTGTTCAGCACGTGGTTCAGCCGCTCCAGCAGACCGGTATCCACCCGCTCGTTGAAGAATGCCATTTCCTCGGGGGCGTGTTCCAGCACATAGGAGATGATGTATTTAATCATGTCCTCGGCCAGCCGCATGTCGTCATCCAGGTCGGCAAAGGCAATTTCCGGCTCAATCATCCAGAACTCGGCGGCGTGCCGGGTGGTGTTGGAGTTCTCTGCCCGGAAGGTGGGGCCGAAGGTGTAGATGTTCTTGAAGGCCATGGCAAAGGTCTCGCCGTTGAGCTGGCCGGAAACGGTCAAGTTGGTGGGCTTGCCGAAGAAATCCTTGCTGAAATCCACCTTGCCGTCCTCGGTCTTGGGGACGTTGTTCAGGTCAAGGGTGGTCACCTGGAACATTTCGCCTGCGCCCTCGCAGTCGGAGCCGGTGATCAGGGGGGTGTGGACATACACAAAGTCCCGCTCCTGGAAGAACTTATGGATGGCATAGGCCGCCAGGCTGCGCACGCGGAACACCGCCTGGAACAGGTTGGTGCGGGGACGCAGATGGGGCATGGTGCGCAGAAATTCTACGCTGTGGCGCTTCTTCTGCATGGGATAGTCGCCGGTGGAGCTGCCTTCAATGGCAATGGAGGCGGCCTGAATTTCAAAAGGCTGCTGTGCATCGGGAGTGAGCAACAGATTGCCCTTGATGATCAGGGCAGCGCCGATATTGACCTTGGCAATTTCCTGGAAATTCTCCATCGCGTCGGTGTATACCACCTGCACGGGGGTGAAATAAGTACCGTCGTTCAGCGAAATAAAGCCAAACTGCTTGCTCTTGCGGTTCGCGCGTACCCAGCCGCCCACGGTAATTTCTTTCCCGGCGTAGGCGCTTGTGTTCTTGAACAGCTCTCGAACAGAAACCAAATCCATTTCAGATTACCTCTCTTCTGGTAAAAAAATATAATTTAGTATACGTCAAATTGTGGGAATTTACAAGAGGGAATAAATAATTTTATTGAAAATATCAAAAGAATCTGCGACAATGGTGTAACCAACAGAGAAATTTTGCGCCTTGATAGGTGTAAGGCCTTACACACAAAAAGAATCACACAGGAGGTGACGGCGATGATGGACGCACAGATCGTTGACCTTTTCTTCGCCCGATCAGAGCAGGCTATTCAGGAGACGGATCGGAAGTACGGCCATTTTTGCTTCAAAATTGCATGGAGTATTCTCTCCAATCGGGAGGACGCTGAAGAGAGCGTCAGCGATACATACCTTGCCGCCTGGAAGAGCATTCCGCCTACACGGCCAAATCAGCTCGGCGCATTTCTTGCCAAAATCACCCGGCATGTTTCCCTGGACTGCTGGCGCAGACGCAGCGCCGAAAAACGGGGCGGGGGAGAGGTCGATGTGGCGCTGGAGGAACTGGAGGAATGCATCGCGGGCAGCGATACGGCAGAGGGGACGCTCCGAAGGAAGGAGCTTCAGGCAGCGCTGAACCGCTTCCTGGAAACGCTGCCGGAGCGGGAGCGAGCGTTCTTCGTTTCCCGCTACTGGTACCTGCGCTCTGTGGGTGAGATCGCGGAGAAAACAGGGCTTTCCGCCGGCAGCGTGAAGACCCAGCTCTGCCGCACCCGGAAAAAGCTGCGATTCTTTTTGGAAAAGGAGGATTTGCTATGAAAGCATATGATCTGCTCAGCTCCTTCGAAAATATCCACGACAAGTATATTATGGAGGCAAAGGATATGGAAAAATATCGGGAAAAGAAATCCGGCCGCAGCCGGGTGAAGTATATGCTGATCGCGGCCATCGTTGCGGTTTCCCTGATGATCGTAACGGCAGTGGCGGCCATGAACTATCTGGGAATGCGGGAAATCACCCAGGATACCCCCTATGCCGTCCCCTCTGAGGCGGCGCCGTACATTGAAACCCAAAGCGCCCAGGAGACCACCACGGAGGGCTGGAGCTGCACCATGCTGGAAAGCCTGTTTGACAGCGCCAGCTTTACCATCAGTGTCGGCATTTCCGGCGGCGACAAATATGTTGTCGTTCCCGAAGATTGCGATCCCGGTGTCGATGTGAGCGCAATCGGTTTGCCCAGCGGTCAAACGCTGGGGGACTATGCCGCCCAGCAGGGCAAGACCCTGCTGTACGTCGGTGCCGGAATCCAAGACCGGGACAAGCTGGGCATCGCAACGACAACCCTGTTTTACGAGAGCCAGTCTGACGGCGAAATGACTATTGTGGAAACCGGGCAGAAAAGCACTGATGTGTCCGTGACGGAGGGAATTTGCCGTGTCAGCGCCTGGGTTGACGGGCAAAAGGATGTTACCCGGGTGGAACTTCCCTTCACCGTAAAGGAGGCTGCCGGAGATGTGCTGGTCTACAAGGCGGAGGGAGCCAACGAGGTGGCAGGCATCCGCACCAATTCCTTCCGGGTCTACCAGTCCCCGGCGGGCAACTCCATTGTGTTTGACCAGGAACTTCCTGAGATAGTTACTGAGGATTTGAAGCGAATGGACATTGATGGGATTTCCTATGCCGAGGGCGGCTGGCTCGACGACGGCAACGGCGGCTATGAATGCAGATGGTCCAATGTGAAGGGCACCTTTGGTGATACTCTGACGCTGCGTTTTATCAACTGGGACAATGAGGTTATGGGCTCTGTGACCTTCCATCTCCAGAAGTAAAATTTCCTGGCTCCCCTGCGGGGGAGCCAGGGCAAAATGAAAAGCGGGAGCAGCCCAATACTGGGTGCTCCCGCTTTTGCTGCATTACTTGTTGGATGCCACGCTTCTTCTGACCAAAGCCCGGCGAAGCTTTGCCTCGGCAAGCTTCAGATCGTTCTCAGAAGAACGGGGATTTTTCAGAATGTCATTCGCCTTTTGCCAGGCGGCGTTGGCACGCTCCAGGTCGATTTTGTCCGACCACTCGAAGGTGGTGGGCACCAGGGTGACGGAACCCTTTACCACGCTCAGCATGCCACCGATGCAGGCGGCAGTCCGGCGGATGCCGCCGGATACGACCGTGGCGCATCCCATGCCCAGAGGGGTGACAAAATCGGTGTGCTTTGCCAGTACGGCGACCTCGCCGGTGGTGCTGCGGACGATCACTTCCTCCGCCTCACCATCGAAAATCAGCCCGTCCGGGGTGACGATTTTCAGGGGAAAGCTCGTCATGCCTTCTCACCGCCCCGGAACTTCGCAACCACCTCGTCGATGGAACCGGCGAACAGGAAGTAGGATTCGGGAATGTCGTCGTGCTTGCCCTCGATGATCTCCTTGAAGGAGCGGATGGTCTCCTTCAGGGGCACATACTTGCCCTGATAGCCAGTGAACTGCTCTGCCACATGGAAAGGCTGGGACAGGAACCGCTGCACCTTACGGGCGCGGTTGACGGTGAGCTTGTCTTCCTCGCTCAGCTCGTCCATACCCATAATGGCAATGATGTCCTGCAGCTCCTTGTAGCGCTGCAGAATGCTCTGCACGGCGCGGGCAGTTTCATAGTGCTCCTTGCCCAGAATCTCGGGGGAGAGGATCCGGGAGGTGGAGTCCAGCGGGTCAACGGCGGGATAGATGCCCAGGGAGGCAATGCCGCGGTCAAGAACCGTGGTGGCGTCCAGGTGTGTAAAGGTGGTGGCGGGGGCGGGGTCGGTCAGGTCGTCCGCAGGGACGTAAACCGCCTGCACGGAGGTGATGGAGCCATCCTTGGTGGAGGTAATGCGCTCCTGCAGCGCGCCCATCTCGGTGGCCAGCGTGGGCTGGTAGCCGACGGCGGAGGGCATACGGCCCAGCAGTGCGGACACCTCGGAACCGGCCTGGGTAAAGCGGAAGATGTTGTCAATGAACAGCAGCACGTCCTGGTGCTTCACATCGCGGAAGTACTCTGCCATGGTCAGGCCGGACAGGCCGACGCGCATACGGGCTCCGGGTGGCTCGTTCATCTGACCGAAGACCATGGCGGTCTTGGAGATAACGCCGGATTCAGTCATTTCGTTGTAGAGGTCATTGCCCTCACGGGTGCGCTCGCCGACGCCGGTGAACACGGAGTAGCCGTTGTGGGCGGTGGCGATGTTGTAAATCAGCTCCTGGATCAGAACCGTCTTGCCGACACCGGCGCCGCCGAACAGACCGATCTTGCCGCCCTTGGCGTAGGGGCAGATCAGGTCGATGACCTTAATGCCGGTTTCCAGAATCTCGGTGGCAGGCTGCTGCTCCTCATAGGAGGGGGCGGGACGGTGGATCGGCCAGCGCACCTCGGTCTTCGGGGCGGGCTTATTGTCGATGGGATCGCCCAGCAGGTTAAACACACGTCCCAGGCACTCGTCGCCCACGGGCACGGCAATGGGCGCGCCGGTATCGACGGCCTCTGCGCCGCGCTGCAGTCCGTCGGTGGAGGACATGGCAATGCAGCGCACCACATTATCGCCGATGTGCTGCGCGACCTCGGCGGTGATGGTTACGTCGCCGTTTTTCACATGGATTGCGTTGAGCAGCTTCGGCAGCTGGTCATCCGCAAACCGAATATCCAGAACAGGACCCATTACCTGGATGACTGTTCCTTTGTAATTTGCCATTGGATTCAACTCCTTTTTCTAAAAAATGGGGGAGAAGAATGCAAAATGCGAAAGTGCAAAATGCAATAAAATAAATTCCTTAGGAACCAGCCACGATCTCGGTAATTTCCTGGGTGATGGCTGCCTGACGTGCCCGGTTGAATTTCAGGCTCAGGTCGTCGATCATGTCCTCGGCATTCTGGGTGGCATTGTCCATGGCGGTGCGCCGCGCTGCCTGCTCGGAGGCACGGGATTCGCAGAGCGCGCCGTACAGCAGTCCGCCCAAATATTCGGGGATAATGGTCTCAAAGACTTCCTCGTTGCTCGGCTCATACAGAATGTCGCTGTGCCGCGTGCCCTCTTCGCAGTGGGGACGCTCCAGCGGCAGCAGCTTCAGCGTGGCAGGGGACTGGGACAGCATGGATTCAAAATTGGTGTAGGCCACATGGATCTCGCTGTAGGTGCCCTCCCGGAATGCCTTGCACAGCTGCTTTGCAATGGAGAAGCAGTCGCCGATGGATACGGAGGCCGCCTCGGAGTAGTTTTCCGTAAAGGCAGGCACGCCCTTGCTGCGGAAAAAGTCGACTGCTTTCTTGCCGATGGGCAGCACGTCGGCCTGCTTGCCGGCGATCTGCTCCTGCACCAGCTTCAGCACATTGCTGTTGTAGCCGCCTGCCAAACCGCGGTCTCCCGCAACAACGATGAAAATCACCTTTGCGGCGCCCGACTCGCCAAAGTACACAGAGGAAAAGTCCTGAGTGGAAAGGGAAATATCGGTAATGGTCTGGTGAAGAATCTGGAAATAAGGGCGGGAATCCAAAACCTGCGCCTGCGCACGGCGGAGCTTGGAGGCAGCCACCATTTCCATTGCCTTGGTGATCTGCTTGGTGCTCTCCATGCTGCGGATGCGGTTTTTGATCTCCTTTGTGGATACGCCAGCCATAGCAAAACCTCCTTATACAGGAGAGAACTGCTTGACCAGCTCGTCCAGTGCAGCCTTCAGCGACGCCTCAGCGTTGCTTTCCAGCTTGCCGGTGGAGCGGATGGCTTCCAGAACGTCACTGTGGAGATTCTCCATGTGCTCTTCCAGCTGCCGCTCGAATTCGGGCACCTTCTCCACGGGGATGGAATGCAGATACCCATGGGTGACGGCATAGATGATGCACACCTGCTGCGCCACTTCCTTGGGGGAATTGTTCTTCTGCTTCAGCACGGCAACGATGCGCTCGCCCAATGCCAGACGCTCCTTGGTGTCAGCGTCCAGGTCGGAGCCGAACTGTGCGAAGCTCTGCAGTTCGCGGTACTGGGAGTACAGCAGCTTCAGGGAACCGGCAACCTTCTTCATGGCCTTGATCTGCGCGTCGCCGCCCACGCGGGAGACGGAGATACCGGGGTTCACGGCGGGCATGATGCCGGAATTGAAGAGCTCGGATTCCAGGAAGATCTGACCGTCGGTAATGGAGATGACGTTGGTGGGAATGTAGGCGGAAACGTCACCGGCCTGGGTCTCGATAATGGGAAGTGCCGTCAGACTGCCGCCGCCCAGCTCGGGGGACAGCTGTGCCGCCCGCTCCAGCAGACGGGAATGGAGATAGAACACGTCGCCGGGGTAGGCCTCGCGTCCGGGGGGACGGCGGATCAGCAGGGAAATGGCACGGTATGCCACAGCGTGCTTGCTCAGGTCATCATAGATGACCAGCACGTCCTTGCCCTGATGCATGAAGTATTCGCCCATGGTGCAGCCGGAGTAGGGGGCGATATACTGCATGGGAGCCAGTTCGGAAGCGGTTGCGGACACGACGATGGTGTAGTCCATGGCGCCGCCGCGAGCCAGGTTTTCAACCACCTGAGCGACGGTGGAGCGCTTCTGACCGATGGCAACATAAATGCAGATAACATTCTTCCCCTTCTGGTTCAGAATAGTATCCGTCGCGATGGTGGTCTTGCCGGTCTGGCGGTCGCCGATGATCAGCTCACGCTGGCCGCGGCCGATGGGGATCATGGAGTCGATGGCCTTGATGCCGGTCTGCAGCGGGCGGCTGACGTGCTGACGCTCGATGATGCCGGGAGCGGGGGATTCAATCGCCCGGTACTCTTCGGCAGTGATGACGCCCTTGCCGTCGATGGGCTCGCCCAGTGCGTTGACCACGCGGCCGATCAGCCCCTGACCGACGGGCACGGAAACGACCTTGCCGGTGCGCTTGACCGTATCGCCCTCTTTGATGCCCTGATCGGAGCCGAGAATGACGATGGAAACGGTGTTTTCTTCCAGATTCTGCGCCATGCCGTAGGAGCCGTCGGGGAATTCAACCAGTTCGCCCGCCATGCAGTTGTCCAGGCCGGAGGCCTTCGCAATGCCGTCGCCGACCAGAATGACGACGCCGGTCTCGCTGGCTTCGATCTTATTTTCGTAGTTCTCTATTTGACTGCGAATGATTTTGGATATTTCTTCGGGTCTAAGTTCCATATAGTCCCTGCTTTCTCGTCAGAGTACGGTGTTTTTCAGCAGATCCCGAACCTTATCGAGCCGATGGGACACGGTGTCGTCCAGACATTTTCCATCGTAGCTCAGCTTCACACCGCCAAGAATTTCGAGATCGATCTGATTACGCAGCAAGATGGTCTTGCCCGTAATGCCGGAAAGTTTTTTGATGAGTGCAGCCTCCTGCGCCTCGCTCAGCGCCACGGCAGTGTATGCCGTCACGCCGAGGATATTGTGATCGCGCTGATACATCCGGGTATAAGCCCGACTGCAGTCGTGGAACAGGTGAATATAGTCCTTCTCTACCAGAATCTTCAGAAAGTTCAGCAGATAGGGCTGAATCTTGCCGCGAAAGCCCTGGTCAAGCACCTGGCACCGCTCTTCCTTCGGAAGGCTGGCGGAGCGCAGCAGCCGGATATATTCCGGGTTCTGGTCAAAGCTCTCTTCCAGAGCATTCATCTCGGAGAGAATGCTTTCGTCCAGCCCCTTGTCCCGCGCGAGCTCATAGAGCGCCTGGGCATAAACTGTTCCTGCCTGGGTCATACCTGATCACCCAATTCGTTGATAAACCGGTCGATCATTGCCGCCTGATCTTCGCTGCCCAGTTCCTTTTCGACTACCTTACCGGCAATCGCCAGAGCCAGCCCGGAGATTTCGTTTTTGGCATCATTGACGGCCTTTTTCTTCTCCAGTGCAATGTCGGCGCTTGCCTTGTCCATGATGGCGGCAGCATCGGCATTGGCCTTGCGGAGAATTTCCTCTTCGCGGTTCTGCGCGCGGGTCACGGCCTGCTGAACCATCTGGTCGGCAGTGGCGGAGGCATCATTCAGCTTCTGCTGGTATTCCTTGCGAAGCGACTGTGCTTCCTCCTGGGCAGAGCTTGCGGCAGAGTACATATCGTCGATTTCCTTCTGGCGTCCCTGAATCATTTTCATGATGGGGCCGTACAGAAATTTCTTACCCACGAACAGTACCAGGAGAAAATTAAGCAGGGTAAACAGGGCAGTCCAGAAGTTTACGTTGATAAATCCTTCAGTACCCAATGTGATTTCCTCCTTTCGAATTCATGAAACGAAAGGGGATTACAGGGCGAACATGATAACGAAAGCGATCAGCAGGGAGTAGATACCGGTGGTCTCGGTGATGGCGCAGCCCAGGATCATGTTGGTACGCAGGTTGCTGGTAGCCTCCGGCTGACGAGCCATGCCTTCCAGTGCGTGGGAGACGGCGTTGCCTTCGCCGACGGCGGGACCGATAGCGCCGATGCCCATGCACAGGCCAGCGCCCAGAGCTTTACCCAATGTTGCGATTGCTTCTGCTAATTCCATAAAAAGTTCCTCCTAATGTTTATTTATAAAATTTTTTATGGTTGACGAAAGTAAATCAGGCTGCCGCCTTCTCGCCCTCTTCTTCGGGCTCGGGACAGGAACCGGCTACATAGACCATGGTCAGCAGCGTGAAGACCAGAGCCTGGACAAAGCCGGAGAAAATATCGAAGTACAGTGACAGCACGGCGGGAATGCCCAGCGCCAGCACCGGCACACCGGAGATCACATCCAGCGCCTGCAGCAGACCGAACACGCCCAGCAGGGCAAACAGAATGCCGACGATCAGCCGCCATTTTTTCTTATCCCGGCTGTTCCATACCAGCAGACCCACGGCAAGAACCATCATCACAATGGACACCGCAATTCCGCTGGAGGAGATGGCATTGAGAATGATTGCGGACAGCATGGAAAGAGCGGTGTACAGAATGGAAGTGATCACGCCGCCGCCGGCCACGTTGCCGAAATGACGGAAAGCCATGGAAACAGGCTGCGCCACTTCAGAAACCAGATTCATGGGGGTCATGACGGCGACAGGCTCCGTAAAGCCCTTCAGCCAGCCCAGGAAGCCGTTTGCCTTGATGTTGTTGTACCAGATGATCACGCTGACCATTATCGCCCAGGTCAGGGTCGTGCTCAGGTCGGCCGTGGAGGAGCGCAGGAAGCCGGTCATGCCGATCAGACTTCCGCAGATGCTGCTCAGAAACAGGGTGCAGATGAAGGGAAACCACTTGGCATTGTGCTCGCCCATGGTCTGGACGGTCATGTCATACAGCATGCCGATGCCCTTTTCCACCAGCACCTGCTTGCCGCTGGGACGATTGGAAAGCCCCTTGCCCAGCCACACGAAGCAGCAGCACAGCAGCACCGTTACGATGGCAGAGGACAGCAGCGTCTGCGTCACGTCAATTCCGCCCAGAATCGGCAGCGTGAAGAGTATGGAAGGGCCGGTTACTTCAACATTCATTTTGCGGGTTCCTCCTTGGATTTTTTCTTAATCATCAGTTCCATCACCGTAATCACCGGGCGGACAAATACCAGCGGGATGACCATTGCCAGCGGATCGAACCAGCCCGTCTTGACCAGAACGACCAGCACCGCAAACAGCAGCACCAGTCGGGCAAAATAGGAGCCCTGCATCAAAACCTTTCCGGCATTAACATCCTGCTCCTGCGCCTTATCGGCAGCACGGCAGGCCATGACGGCCATAATCAGAAAATTCAAAACACCCAGCACAAATCCTGCAACGGCGCCCCAGAGCACCTGCATGCTGAATTTTCCGATCCCGTAGTAAATAACCAGCATCAGTCCGGTGCACAGGGCGACACCCAGCGCGATTTCGCCGGTTTGGCGAAGAATTTCTTTCCGATTGTCCATGTTATCAATGCTCCTTGCTTATAAATGGTCGTTGAAATTCACAGACGTATCTTTTTCGTTTCTTTTATTTCTGCTGAGCTTATCCATGGCTTTCAGGCAGTCCCGGAAGCCGGTGACGGCGCAGATCAACCCAACGGCAATGCCGCACCAGACTGTCCAGCTGCCCCAGCCCACATTCCGGTGGAGCCAAAGCCCAAGCAGAACAAAGCCTGCAAGAGGGAAGGCGACGCTCAGTCCAAGCTGCGTCAGCCAGACCAAAAGTCCCAAATCCTTCATGAACGCCATCCTCCCCCATCATGATTACACATTATAACGGATTCTCTTCCATGATGCAAGTGCTTTTTTCAGCAATATCACAAAAAACTTAAAAATCTTTGTAGGAGAAAGGACTATCTTTTTTTGTCGGAATATAGTAAACTATAACGATAAACATAAACGAAACTTTACGGGGTTCTACGAAGAAATTCAGAAGGTGGGAGAAGCCTTGGCAGATCAGGAAATGGAGATCCTTCAGGGTGCCATCAGCGCGGTGGTATTCCAGAATTATGAAAACGGCTATGCGGTGCTGCGGCTGGATATTGGCGGCGGTCAGAACGTGACGGTGGTCGGCACCATTCCGCTGCCCGTGGTCGGCGAGCAGCTGATGGTTACGGGGCGGTGGAGCACCCATTCCAGCTACGGCAAGCAGTTTGAAGCGGAGTTCCTTGACCGTATGATGCCCCAGACTGCGGCGGAAATACTTGCCTATCTTTCCAGCCGGGTGGTCAAGGGCATCGGCCCCAAAACGGCTGCGCGGATCGTCAGCCATTTCGGCGAGAACACCCTTGTTGTGATGGAGCGGGAGCCCCAGCGCCTGGCGGAGGTTTCGGGCATCTCCCCGGAGCGCGCGAAGCTGATCGGCGAGCAGTTCCGCCTCCAGGTGGGCATGCGGCAGCTGATCGAATTTTTTGCGCTGCACCATCTCCCGGCAGAGCTGGCGGTGCGTACCTATAAGCTGTATGGCGACAGTGCTACAGAGCTATTATATGATGATCCCTACCTTTTGATGGATGACGGCTTGGATGCCTCCTTCGGGGCGGTGGATCGCTTCGCCATTGAGCTGGGGGTGGCAGGGGACGACCCCCGCCGGGTGGAGGCCGGTATCCTCTTTGAGCTGAGCTATAACCTCTCTGCCGGGCACAGCTTCCTGCCGGAAGAAAAGCTGATTGCCGCCACCGCCCAGCTCCTGAATGTTCCGCCGGAAACGGTGCAGCAGGGACTCAGCCAGGCGCAGGAGGCGCAGCGGGTGATGCCCGACCATTTGGCGGGCATCAAGGTGGTTTATCTGCCCCAGCTGATGGAGGCGGAACGCTATGCCACTGCCCGCCTGCTGGAATTTGCCGGCAATTCCTTTCCGTCTCCCCGGAATTTGGATGCACTGCTTCGGGGCGCTGCACAGGAAAGCCGACTGAATTATTCCGCCCAGCAGGAGCAGGCCATCCGCGAGGCGGCATCCTCCGGACTGCTGCTCATCACCGGCGGCCCCGGCACCGGCAAGACGACGGTGCTGCGGGGAATTCTGAATCTTCTGGGCAATATGCAGCTGAGCTACCTGCTGGCAGCCCCCACCGGCCGCGCCGCAAAGCGCCTGAGCGAGGTGACGGGAGAGGAGGCCTCCACCATCCACCGCCTGCTGGAAGCGGGCATCGACCCTGCCACCGGGAAAATGGTTTTCACCCGGGACGAGGATAACCCGCTGAAATGCGACGTGGTGGTCGTGGACGAAATGTCCATGGTGGATGTGCTGCTCCTGTCCAGCCTGCTCCGGGCGATCCCCAGGGGAAAGCGGCTGATTCTTGTAGGCGACCCGGATCAGCTCCCGCCCGTCGGCCCCGGCTTCCCCTTCAGCGATATGCTGCGCAGCGGCAAGCTGCCCACCGTCTGCCTGACGGAAATTTTCCGCCAGGCGCAGAAAAGTCTGATCGTCATGAACGCCCACCGGGTCAACCGGGGGGAGCTGCCGGAGCTGAAAACCGTCACCAGCGATTTCTTTTTCATGCACCGCAATTCCGAGGACGCAGTCAATCAGCTGATCCGGGATCTGTGTACGTTGCGTCTTCCCAAAAATATGGGCATCCAGCCATCGGAAATCCAGGTGCTTTCCCCCACTCGCAAGGGCGGCGTGGGCACGGCAGCGCTGAATAAAATGCTCCAGGCGGCGCTGAACCCGCCCGCCCCGGAGAAAAAGGAAAAGCCCTACGGAGAAATTATTTTCCGCGAGGGCGACCGGGTGATGCAAATTCGCAACAATTATGATATAATGTGGAAAAAGAGCGATGGCTCCGCTGTGGGCAACGGCGTCTTCAATGGCGACGTGGGTACCGTGAAGGAGATCGACCTGAACGAAGAGCGCATGACCATCCTCTTTGACGACCGCGAGGCGGACTTCGATTTTACCCAGCTCGGGGAGCTGGAGCTTGCCTATGCCATCACGGTGCATAAGAGCCAGGGCAGCGAATACCGCGCGGTGATCCTCACCGCTTGGAGCGGTTCGCCCTATCTGCTCAGCCGCAGCGTCCTTTATACTGCCATCACCCGCGCCAGAGAGCTGCTGATCATCGTCGGCAGGGAAGAGACGGTGGCTGCCATGACGAACAACGCAAAGAAGAATCGCCGCTACTCCGGCCTCAAGCTGCGGCTTCAGGGGAGAGCGGAATGAAGACGCTCCTTGCCTGGCTGCGGGACACGCTGTTTCCCAGACACTGCATGCTCTGCCGCCGTTTTCTGGAGAAAAATGAGACGGATCTGTGCCGCAGCTGCTTTCAAAACGTGCCGGAATACCCTTCCGGCGGGCAGAATCGGGGTGCTGACGCAAAAAACGCCGCCCATTTTCTTGACAGTTTCGCCGCTGTCTGGTACTATGAAGAGGATGTCCGCAGGAGCATCCTGCGTTTCAAGTTCCGCAGGGCGGTGCACCTCGCGCCCAAATTCGGTCGATTTCTTGCAATGAAGCTCTCCCGGCAGGGGATGGAGCAGTGCGATTTGCTGACCTGGGTTCCCGTCAGCCGCCTCCGCAGATTCCGGCGGGGCTACGACCAGTGCCAGCTGCTGGCAAAGGCAGCCGGTGCCGAGCTGGGCATTCCGGTGCACAGAACCCTGCGTAAGATCCGTAATACGCCGCCCCAGTCCACACTTTCGGATGCCTCCATGCGAAAGGCAAACGTCCTGGGGGCATACCGGGTCTGCGGGGATGTCCGCGGCAAGACCGTCCTGCTGGTGGACGATATTTATACCACCGGCGCCACCATGAATGAATGTGCGCGCATGCTCCTGACAGCAGGGGCGAAGGAAGTACATGGGGCTGCATTGGCAGCAGTCCGAAATCAAAGGAACCTCTGAATAAATCATCTGCGGCTGGGCAGCGGGTCTTTTGCCCCCATGCCGCAGGATGAAAAATGGGAAATACATACAGTATTCCTCCATT
>CAKTJC010000043.1 GCA_934567355.1 uncultured Oscillospiraceae bacterium | reverse complement strand
GTACACGCCCCGGCGGAAAATGATCTGACTTTATTTGCCGCCTGCGGGCGGCAAACTCTGCGAGGCTTTTTTGACACACTGTGTTCCCCGGGAGCATTCCGCTCCCGGGGAACTTTTTTTGGCGAAAGAAGATAAGATTCAAAATATCTGCTTACGGCACCATCATATTGTCCCAGCCAAGCACTTCGCACTGGCCGTTCACGTCTCTGCCCATCGCTACGATGGAACCATCGGATTTCAAGCCAAGGGTATGCCAGCCGCCTGCGGAGATGGCTACAATATCTGTCCAGTCGCTGACGTCGCATTGGCCGTATTCGTTGTCACCCACAGCAACCACAGTTCCGTCCGCCTTCAGCCCTACGCTGTGGTAGTACCCGGCAGAAACGGCAATGATGTTGTCCCACTCGGCCACACTGCTTTGCATCTCGGTCTTCCGCCCCGCAGCCAGTACCTTACCGTCGCGAGTCAACCCCAATGTGTGTTCACCCCCGGCGGAAACAGCCAGCAGATTGCTCCAGCCCTCCACATTGCATTGGCCGCTGCTGTTGTCGCCCACAGCGACGGCGGTGTAGTCCGCCTCCAGCCCGACCGTATGGTTTCGCCCGGCGCTGACGGCAATGATGTCCCGCCAGGTGCCAAAATCGATCCGCCCGTCGTTGTCACAGCCCAGACCGATCACTCTCCCGTTGGATTTCAGCCCCACGGTGTGCCACTGACCGGCAGAGACGGCAACCATATTCCGCCACCCGTCCACATCGCCGCGGCCGTCTCCGTTATACCCGGCGGCGATCACAGTTCCGTCGGTGCGCAGCCCGATGGTGTGCTCCCATCCGGCACTGACGGACGCAATGCCCATCCAGGAGCCGATCTCGCATTGCTTCGAGCGATTGTCCCCAACCGCATTGACCATCCTGTCGCTTCGCAGTGCTGCGGTGTACCAGCCGCCGGCACTGATCAGTTCCGGCTGGGTGATCTGTGCCCACAGTGCCTGACTGCGCTCGCGAGAATCCTCGTAATCCCGCAGTCCGCCAAAAATGGCGGCAGCGCGGTTGACGTCTCCGGCATTTAAAAGCACTTCGGCTTGGCTGTACCACTCCTCCTGGATCGACAGAACCCGCTGCGGAGAATCCTTGAAACCTTCCAATGCCTGGAAGGCCTCGATGGCTTCCTCCCGGTTGCCTGCCTCCAGCAGTGTTTGGGCA
The DNA here is from genome assembly GCA_934567355.1 of uncultured Oscillospiraceae bacterium. Lineage (GTDB taxonomy): Bacteria > Bacillota > Clostridia > Oscillospirales > Oscillospiraceae > Faecousia. Next base: position 18,362 of record CAKTJC010000043.1, on the reverse strand, counting down.
GCTTCGTATTTTTGCTGGGGAATAAAATATTTCGTTATAAACAAATAGATGCCGGCAATGATCAGCGCTGCTGCCAGCAGCGTGGCTGCGATCCGCCTGCCGGCACTGGCGACCCAATGCTCCTGCTCATTTTTGGCGGCCTTCTGCGCCTCAGAACGCTGCTTGTTCTGCACTGCCTGGGTGTTGGCATCCCGCCAACCGGGGATTTGGCTGAACAGTTTGGCTGCGCCTGCCGCATCTCCCCGCTTTTTTGCCGCAGCCGCGGCCTGATAGATGCCATCCTTGCGGAGCACCTCTGCCTGACGCAGACATGTCTGGGCAAGAGCCTTTGCGTCCTGATAGTCGCCCAGTTGGCCGAACATTCGCGCCGCCTGACGGTATTCCTCATTGGTAGCGGCCGATTCCATGGCAGCGACCGCATGAGCATAGATCTGGCGCTGCTTGTCGGGCTGCCCTTGCTGCTGTGACCGGCGGGCGGCGGATTGCAGGAACTTTTTCAGATCGTCATCCCCGTATTGCAGGGCATTGCGATAGTGTATGCTTTTCGCGATCGGTTGACCACAGGCGGGGAGCTCCTTTGGCTCGGTGCATTTGCACGCGGCCAGCAAGCGCCCTAAGTGTGCCATGGCATTTTCGGGTGAATCCTCCAGCACGTTGGAGAAGCAGCTGTCCGCCGCGGAAAAATCGCCCTGTTTCAGAAGCGCAAACCCTTGCTTCATCGGGGATGGGGCAGCTTGCTGCTCGGCGGGTTTTACCAGACAGGCAGCGATTTTTGCCGCTTCCTTTTCGTATTGCAGATGCACCGCCCCATCGGAAAAATGGAGCGCTGCCAGATAGTCCCCGCATTCCGTGAAGTTTCCGGCCTCTGGACGCAGAACGACGGGACGGTAGCCACCGCCTTCATCTTCGACATACTGCACACCAAACCGGCACAGGGCGCTGCACCAGCAGCTTTCGGCATCGGTTTCATCTTCGGCCAGCAGCTTTTGATAGACCTCCAGCGCCTTGCCGAATTTCCCGGCGCGCCGGAGATAATTGCCGCAGTTGTGGGCGGCGGCGTGCTGCTTATCGGTATTCTTTGGCAGCGTCATCACTGCCCCGCAGCTTGCGCAGGTGCCCAGGTCGTTTTCAGGGAACGGCGTAACATTTCCGCCGCAGTATTTGCATTTTAATGTTGCCATGCATTCACCGCCCTTTTCTTCCTGTCATTATATGGGTGGTATGTCCGAAAGTCAACGGAAATATGCGAAAGCGGTCAAGTCAGAAAGAATTCGGGGACAGCTCCCGAAAGAGATGCCCCCGAAATATTACGAGATAATTCCGCTGTAGTTCAGTCCAAAGCCGTAGTCATACCGGTTTCCACATTCGTCGGTATGCGGCTGCAGATCCAGCGCCACGTCCTCGCAGTGGCGCTCCACCGTTTCCATATCCCGGGGAATTTGCAGCGGGAGCCGTCCGGTGGGCGCATAGTCACCAAATACAATGTCCAGCACCGCCTGGGTGGATACGCCGAATTCGGCTACGATGGCATCCGTCTGACGCTCAAATTCCGCCATGACCATGGGATTGCTGATGCAGGCGCAGACGATAACGGGTTTTCCGCCCATTTTCCTGCGCGTTTCCAGAATGTTGTCCAGATCCTGTTCGTTGTATGCGGTGTTGGTTTTTCCGCGATAGCTGCGGTTGGTGAAGTCCTCCCGGAAGTCTCCCCCTGCAATGGAGACGGGACGGGCTTCCGTTGCCGTATACGGGCGGTATTGCAGCGTGATGGGCAGGTAGCCGTTGCCTGCATCCTCTGCGTTATAGCAGTTGCAGCTGGGGCTTTCGATGAAGACGATGGCGGCATCGGCTTCTTCCGGACGCTCCACCCGGGTGCCATAGCGCGCGATCAGCGATGCTTCTACCGGGTCGATGTCCCGGGCGGGTACCTTCTGGCGCATAAAGCTCATGCTTTCGCCGATGTGACGGTTGGGGATATAGAGCTTCAGCCCCTTCTGCAGGGGAAGGACGCTTCCTTTGTTTTTCAGCAAAACCACGCTCTTGTGCTGCGCCAGCATCCCATGGCGGACGAATTCCTCGCAGCCGACGACTTTTGCGGACTGTTCCGGGTCCAGATACGGATCCTCAAACAGACCGCACTGGAAGATGTTTTTCAGCAGCCGCGCTGCAGACAGCTCCATCCGCGCCCGCATGGCGTCCTCGCCAAACTGCCTGCAGCCGATCTGATACGCCTCCACAATGGGGGCGATGGAACTGTTTCCACCGAATTGATCCACGCCGTTCATGATGGCAATCAGGTGCCGCTCGGCCTGTGTATAGCGCTCCATGCCGTAGCACCGGGAGCCGAATCCCTCGATGGTGGGGTTCGGGTCGTCGGTGATGCCCCAGTCGGTGCATACGACGCCCTGATAATCGTATTTTCCCCGCAGCAGATCGTGTATGATGTACTCGCTGTAGGAGTTGCCCACATTTTTGCGATTTTTGGTATCCAGTTCCCAGGAGACGGTGTAGTACGGCATCACCGCAGCAGCAGCTTTGGTGCCGCCGTCCAGCCGGAAGGCGGCCTCGGTAAAGGGCTTCAGGTGCTCCTGTGCGTTGTTTCCCGGATAGACCGCATATTCGCCGAAGGCGTAGTGAGCGTCCCGTCCGCCCTCGCCGGTGCCGCCGCCGGGCCAGTGCTTCACCATGGTGTTGACGCTTTCCATGCCCCAGCCGCCGGTGGCGGAGGTGGTCTGCATCCCGTCGCAATAGGCCTTTACCATCTGCTTGCTGGCCTCCGTCTGCATTCCCAGGGTGTCGATGAAGCGCATCCATCTGGGCTCGGTGCACAGGTCGATCTGAGGGCCGAGCGCCGTGCAGATGCCCAGGGCGCGGTATTCTCTGGAGGCATCCTCGGCAAACTGGCGCACGACTTCCGGGTCAAAGCAGGCGGCAAAGCCTACGCCCTCCGGCCATTTGCTTACGCTCTCGCCGCCGGTGCGGAATTCCACGGTGGAAGAGTCGCGGGCTCCGTTGCGCGGGTCGGTAGAGATGTTGACCGGGATGCCGTGGGGCATTGCCTCTGCCATCTTCTGCAATTCATTATTCCATTTTGCGCTGGTGGCGGCGTCCTTCACGGTGGTCAGCAGGACGTGGCGGATGTGTTCCTTCCCCAGAAATTCCCGCTGCTGGTCGGACAGTGCGTGTGCCTCGCATCCGGCATCCTGGAAGCGCTTGCCGCCATAGGTGCCCACGAAGGGCATCCGCGTGCCGGGCACGGATTGATGGGGAGAATAGAGCATCAATCCGGCGATCTCTTCCAGCGTCAGGCGCTGGGCAAGATCTATAGCCCGTGTCCAGTCGTCCAGCCGCCAATCCTCATAGGGGAGCAGCGTCCCGGTTCGCTCCAGATCTTTAAAGCAAAGCTCATCCTGCCGGATCAGGGTTACGCCGCTGTCCTTGCTCCAGCTCAGATTTTTTCCGGGCTGTTCCAAATAGTAAATTCCGTCCGTTTTCTGCTGCATGTACGCACCGTCCTCCTTTGATATACGCAGGGGCAGCAGGCAAAATGACGCCTGCTGCCCCTGCCAGACACGGTAAGTATACCATCTGTTACGAGGAGATGTAAAGCCTTTTATTTCTTTTCGTTGACCAGGATTACGCCTTGAGGCGGATTGGCATCCAGCGGTTCCATGATGGGGTGGGGGACATAGGGCTCTTCCAGATAGGCCCTAATCAGAGCTTCCCTAATCAGAGTTTTCTTAGGCCGGCAATCACGGCTGCATGGGAAGTCCGAAAATGAGAAAACCCTCTTTATTTTCAAAGAGGAAAAGCGTATAATGATGAAAACAAACTTCATCGAGGGGGTATTTTATGCGCATTGTGGTGAAAATTGGCACATCCACCTTGACCCATGCCACGGGTCACCTGAACATCCGGCGGGTGGCAGAGCTGTGCCGGGTGGTCAGTGACATCAAAAACGCGGGACATGAGGTGATTCTGGTGTCCTCCGGTGCCATTGGCATGGGCGTGGGTAAGCTGGGGCTGCGTCAGCGTCCAACAGATATTCCAACGAAACAGGCCGCCGCCGCGGTGGGGCAGTGTGAACTGATGTATACCTATGACAAGCTGTTTGGCGAATATCACCATACTGTGGCGCAGCTGCTGATTACCGGTGAAGATGTGGCCAGCGAAAAGCGCCATCGCAATTTCAGCAATACCCTCAATAAGCTTTTGGAGCTGAGGGCGATGCCCATCATCAATGAGAATGATACGGTCGCCACGGAGGAAATTGTGATTGGCGATAACGATACGCTGGCGGCCATTGTGGCGGAAAGCGTGAAGGCACAGCTGCTGGTGCTGCTGTCGGACATCGATGGCCTTTACACCTCCGACCCGCGCAGAGATGCGACTGCTTCTTTGATTTCCGAGGTGCGGGTGCTGGACGATTCCGTGAAGGCACTGGCCGGGGTCAGCGGCAGCGAGCAGGGCACCGGCGGCATGATTACAAAGCTACAGGCGGCGGAAATCTGCATGGGCTGCGGCTGCGACATGGTAATTGCCAACGGCAACGACCCGGAGCATCTGTATGATATTCTGGAAGGAAAGCAGATTGGAACAAGATTTGTGTCCGGCGGAAAGGAGCAAAACCGATGACGGAATTACTGACGGCGGCAAGAAATGCCAAATCAGCGGTGGGGCAGCTGACCACCGAGCAGAAAAATGAAGCCCTGCTTGCCATGGCGGATGCCCTGGAAGCCCGGCAGACGGAAATCCTGGCGGCCAATACCCAGGATTTGGCCGCCGCCCAGGGACACATCAGCGCGGTGATGCTGGATCGTCTCCGCCTGACCCCGGCACGGATTCAGGCAATGGCACAGGGCATCCGGGAGGTGGCTGTGCTGCCCGACCCGGTGGGGCAGGTGCTGGAGGAGCACACCCGCCCGGATGGGCTGAACATCCAAAAGGTTTCCGTTCCCATGGGCGTGATTGCCATTATCTATGAAAGCCGCCCAAACGTCACCAGTGATGCGGCGGCGCTGGCGCTGAAAAGCGGCAATGTGTGCATCCTCCGGGGCGGCAAAGAGGCAATCCGCTCCGCAGCTGCCATTGTGGATGCCTTGAAAGCGGGGCTGAAAAAGGCGGGTATCACAGAAAACGCGGTGAACCTGGTGACGGACACCTCCCGGGATTCTGCCACGGCGCTGATGACGGCGCAGGATTATGTGGATTTGCTGATTCCCCGGGGCGGCGCGGGGTTGATTAACGCCTGTGTGCGCAATGCAACCGTCCCCTGCATCGCTACCGGCACGGGCATTTGCCATGTGTATGTGGAAAAAAGTGCCGACCAGCAGATGGCGCTGAATATCATTGAAAATGCCAAAACCAGCCGCCCCAGCGTGTGCAACGCTGAGGAGGTGCTGCTGGTGGATAAAGCCATTGCTGCGGAATTTTTGCCCAAGCTTTATAAGCGCCTGGTTGCAGACCGGTTGCAGCCAGTGGAGCTGCGGCTGGATGCGTTTGCCCAGAGCATTATCCCTGGCACTGCTGCGGGGGACAGGGACTTTGACACGGAATTTTTGGACTATATTCTTGCCGTTGCCTGTGTAGAAGATGTGGAGGAAGCAATCGCCCACATTGCGGCTCATTCCACCGGCCACAGTGAGGCCATTATCACAAGGGACAAAGCAGCGGCGCAGAAATTCACAGCCTGTGTAGACAGTGCGGCGGTGTATGTCAACGCCTCCACCCGGTTTACCGATGGCGGTGAATTTGGGCTGGGGTGCGAAATGGGCATTTCCACCCAGAAGCTCCACGCCAGAGGCCCGATGGGCTTGCGGGAGCTGACCACCTATCATTATATTATCCACGGAAATGGACACATCCGGTAAAGGAGGGGCAGTATGAAGTATGGATTTTTAGGCTGCGGCAACATGGGCGGCGCACTGGCAAAAGCCTTGCGCAAGACGACAAGTGATATTCTCATTACCGACCGCAGCGGAAAGGCAAAGGCGCTTGCTGCTGAATTGGACATTCAATATGCTTCTGCGGAGGAGATTGCAGGAACCTGTGACCGCATTTTTCTGGCGGTGAAGCCCCACATGATGGCGGATTTGCTGCGCCCCCTGCAAAGTGTACTGCAAGCCCGCAAGCCCCTGCTTATCACCATGGCGGCGGGGCTGACCATGGCGCAGATTGAGCAGATGGCAGGCGGCACCCTGCCGGTCATCCGTATCATGCCCAATACACCGGTGGCAGTAGGGGAGGGGATGACCCAATATTGCTGCAACGCACAGGTGTCCCGGCAGACGGTGCAGGAATTTTTGCAGGATATGCGGTATTCCGGTCATCTGGACGAATTGGAGGAACGGCTGATTGATGCGGCCAGCGCTCTGTCCGGCTGCGGCCCTGCCTATATGTACCTGTTCATTGAGGCACTGGCGGACGGCGCGGTTGCCTGCGGCATTCCCCGGGCGAAGGCCATGGAATATGCGGCGGCAACCATGGCGGGGGCAGCCAAAATGGTGCTCACCACCGGGCTGCACCCCGGGGCACTGAAGGATGCCGTTTGCTCCCCCGGCGGCAGCACCATTGCCGGTGTGCGGGTGCTGGAGCAGCACGGTTTCCGGGGAGCAGCCATGGACTGCGTGGTGGCGGCCTATGAGAAAAATAAATTGCTTGGGAAATAAGGAGATTATGAAAATGGAATATCGGATTCTTGGAAAAACCGGCCTGCGGGTGTCCAGGGTTGGCCTCGGCGGCATCCCCATTCAGCGCATTGATGCCCTGGGGACGCGGGAACTGCTGCGGGTGATGATGGCAGAGGGCATGAACTACATCGATACCGCCCGCGGCTACACCGTCAGCGAGGAATATCTGGGCTTTGCATTGGAGGGCATCCGGGAGCATTTTGTTCTCGCCACCAAGGGCAGAGCTACCACAAAAGAGGAGATGGCAGCGGACATTGACCGCAGTCTGCACAATCTGCGCACCAATTACATTGACCTTTACCAGTTCCATAACCCTTCGGATGCTGCCCTTGACCAGATTCTTGCCCCCGGCGGCGCGCTGGAGGCCATGCTGGAAGCAAAGCAGGCCGGAAAGATTGGTCACATTGGTGTGACTGCCCACTCTGTGGAGGTGTTCCGCCGCCTGCTGCAGCTCGATTGGGTGGAAACCATCATGTTCCCTTATAACATTGTGGAAAATCAGGCGGAGGAGTTGATTGCGCAGTGCGCCGAGAAGAACATCGGCTTCATCTGCATGAAGCCCCTGGCTGGCGGTGCCATTGAAGATGGCCACCTGGCACTGCGCTATATTGCAGCCAATCCCAACGTGACACTGGTTATCCCCGGCATGGCAGAGCCAAAAGAGGTGGAAGAAAATGCCGCCGCCGTGGCGGATGCCGCGCCCCTGACCCAGCAGGAGCGGGAGCAGATGCAGCAGCTAAAGGATAGCCTGGGCACCCAGTTCTGCCGCCGCTGCAATTATTGTGCCCCCTGCACTGCGGGCATCAGCATTCCCAGCGCGTTCTTGTTTGAGGGCTACCTCTCCCGCTACGGCCTGGCGGACTGGGCAAAAGAGCGCTACGCTACGCTGGCGCACACTGCCGGCGAGTGCGTTGAGTGCGGTCTGTGCGAGGAGCGCTGCCCCTATCATCTGCCCATCCGGGAAATGATGAAGCGCACCGCAGAGAAATTCGGCTGCTGAGGCATTTCCCGACAGCTGCCCCATTTATTGCAGCGGCAAAGCGCAATCCTCCGCCTCTAGAGGATTGCGCTTGACGGAAACAGAAAAGTATGTTATGATTTCGGCGTATCAGGGCACAGTACGCCGCTATGATGGAATGGTAGACATCGCGGACTTAAAATCCGCTGGGGGCGACTCCGTACCGGTTCGAGTCCGGTTAGCGGCACCAAACCAATATAATCCGAACCAGATCTTCCCTGTGGGAGATGGGTTCGGATTATTTGTTTTCTTTGAAGAATATGAGAAGACATACTTCCGAAACGGTTATCTGATTCGCCCGGATTCCAAACCACGAGGGCCAAGAAAAAAGAAAATCAAATTAGGAGGATAACAAAATGAAAGAACTGATTTCCTGTGAATTCAACATCAACACAGGTTGTGTGGAGGCAAAATTCTCTGATGGCAGCATGATTGCCGTAAACTGTACCGCAGTTGAAAACGAGGTTGCTGACAATATGTATGAACGGTCAGAACTGGACTGGCTGGTGTATAATGCTCCGGTGGATTATATCAATCTGGTGCTGAATAGGGATGTGAAGTCGTATCTGAAAAATGTGACGGAGTATCATCCGTTCGAAAACTGAACTGATTATGGGGTGTCACCTGATGGGATGACACCCCATTTTTGCTTTCTGTTCTGATATGTATACATACATGTTTTATGTTCTATGCTGTATGCATATCTTGAAAATAAAGTTATTTGTGGTAAAATTAGAAAAATAAAAGATTTGCAATTATTTCTGGCTAACAAATGTGATTTTGGAGAAAAGAAAGATGAATTTTAAAAAAATAGCTTCATTTAGTAATCATTGTTCAGTTATTTGTGTTGTTGGAATTCTAATGTACCGAATTACTGCGTTACGCAGCTTATGTAAATGGGTACTCGCATATATAAAGTCTTTTTATTGGGACTTAAGCCTTGACTATGTAAATAATATATATTTGAGGATAGAATGTGGTCTTAGATTTCTTTTTGCTTTTTCATTGCTAGTGACTTGCATTTCTTACATAGCCAGACTGATAATTTCTTGGTATTATGGTAAAAAAGAGGATCCGGTCGTTTTGAGGTAGCAGTTCTCCGTTATTTAAGAGATAAAAACGCCCCCAAAACTTTTATGTTAACCGGCAAGTGGGGGACTGGGAAATCATTTGATGTAGAAAGATTCTTTGAAAAATACTATCAAAGCTCATTTACTCCGGTTTATAGAATATCTTGCTTTGGAATGTCTTCTAGGCAGGAACTAGAAAAAGAAATTTCCAAAGTAATGGAGCGCGAAGACACATCATTGATTACAGCTGCATTAAAAACAGTTGAGTTTATCCCGGTTATAGGTCCTATTCTTACAAAGCTGCTAGGAAAAGAATATGGGTATACCACCGCAAAAAAAGGAAGTATTTTCATATTTGATGACTTCGAACGGATTACTTCAAAAGAATCCGCAGCCTCCTTGCCGGAATCAATATACAAGAAATCACCTTTCCTTTTGTCAAATGCAAGCAAAGGGAGAGATGCAATCTCCGAATTCAAAGAAATTGAACGAGAATTTAGCTCGATAGAAAGCTCGTTTCGAAAAGTGGAGAGCGCATTTGAAAAGTATACTGAACGGATGGAATACGAGAGATACAATGCAGCGATCGGTTTAATAAACGAGATGTCAGAAGTATATAAGATGAAAGTCATTATTGTATGCAATTCTGATGTGATGGGGGAGCGGTTTATTCATGATGTGATTAGATGTAAACTTAATTGTATTGAATATAAGAAAACAGCATCGATAGACAATAAGGTGTCGTTGATAGATAACATCATAGAAAACATCATCCTAAGAAGTGACAAACAGAACGCAATTAAGCAATATTTGATTGACTTGAAATCGGTTATAGAAAGTTCTATGATGAATCCTTGCTTTGATAACCTTAGAATGTTTAGTTCTTTACTGGAAGCGTTTGTGTTTGCTGCAAGCATGTTTGGAGACAGAGAACTGAGTTTAGAATTTTTAAACTCCTTGTTTAATAGCATTATGGTCGTTCATATTTCTTTCTATGAGGGTAAGCTTTCAGCGTATTCCTTGTTTGATACAGGAGCAGACTTGCCTTTTTTGATGAATCTATTTTTGAATGATTGTCCGCCCCTGATACATCTGAACAGCGAGGATAATATAAAATGGATAGATATTAGGGTATCTGGGTGCTGGATCATGAATCTGTCTTCTGAAATAGCCACACAAACTATATATGATGCTTTTTATGAGTACAGATACACCGATACTGAGAGAAAGTTGATAAATGCGGCAGACTTGAGCGAAACTGATAACTACAATTTGATGCATGTTTTTTACTGTCAAAAAGAGGACAAGGATACTCAAGCAGACTATTCTTCATTCGCGGAAAAGGCAATTAGTCAAATGGATTTATCAAATGAAAGTAAAATTTGTTCAATACTAGATAGTATGGCCATGTGCTTTCAGGGACGTATATTTGAAAAGTTTTTCATCAATGTTTTTGATTGTATAAAAAACATGAATACTTCTCCCATAACAGTGGAAGAAAAATCACATATACACGAAATGTACAACAAATACCTCTCGTCCGGAAGCATCTTTCCCGGAAGACCCTTTTGACTTCTTTTAATTGTCCTCAGCCGTCCTTTCCTTCAGACATTCCTCTTTCCACTTTGCAAATTCTTTCTGCCCTTCCTCGCTTTCGTAATAGGCAAGGATATCCGGCAAGATGCACCTTGCAATGGATTCGATTGCGTGCTGTGGAATGTCTGAATTGTTGATGAGCTTTTTCCTGCGGCCCAAGCTGGTTGTTCCCTCCGGTTCGATATGAAATTATTAAGGTGCAGTTGTAGTCGGGTGGATAATTTGTTGCTGACGGCACGGCTCCCTTCTTAAGAAACGGAAAATGCAGGCGCTTGTCAAGCCTATGGCTTGGTGGGCGTCTGCATTTTGCTTTCCTGTATTATATCACATTGGTAGTGGGTGTCAATAGCATAGGAAGCGGTTGCGATGTAGAACAATAGCGGTGAAAAAGTGCTTGTGCCACAATAGGTTTTCCTTGCGTTTTTCTTGCGGCAAGGGAATCGTATCAGCCACTGGAAGAACCGACTTCTATTCTTCTACATCTTGATTGAGGGCGGACAGAACTTGCAGTCAGGTGTCGACATTTTGGATCAAAAAGCTGTTGTGCCCCAATACCTTTTTGACCAAGTTCCGAGGAACTGAGGATATTTTTTCCCTTTGAAAACCGCCCATCTAATGTCGACAGGTGAGCTTTCTCCGCATATAGAACCCGATTTTCGGCCTCCGAATATACCTATACCATCCCTCTCAAAATGGAGAGAAAAAGTCGTTGCGGCGCAACAACTTTTGGCGGTCTAAATGCGTGAGTACGATCAACGTTATGACATGAGTGCCGTCTTAGCAGATTCCTGCTCCGTTTTGGCTGAGCGCTTTTCTGTTGGCAGGCATATTTCAAATGTACAGCCACCGCCCGGAGTGTCTGTTAATCGGATCGTGCCGTGGTGCAGCCTTACAATTTCCTGTGCGATACTCAGTCCCAAACCGTAATGTCCCTTATCCGTTCTGGAAGGATCGCCGGAATAGAACCGCTCAAACACTTTTTCCTTCTCAGCGTCCGCGATGCCGGGACCATGGTCAATGACGAAAAAAGCGAGCTTTTGGGGCAGCACCTTGGCTCCCATTTCAATGGTCTGTCCGGGGCTGGAATAGGAAATAGCGTTATCCAGCAGAATCCCCAAAACCTGGCTGATTCGCTCTTTATCGCAGTGAGTCTTGGGGTAATGATCTTCGATGTCCAGATTCAAGCGGAGATTTTTCTTTCTTGCGCTTTCAGAAAACTTCTCCCAAGTTTCGATCAGCAGAGTATCCACATCAGTCTCCCGTATATCCATTTTCCAGTTTCCCGCGTCACTGGAAGCCAGAGCAAGCATGGATTGAACTAGCTTACTCATCCGGCTGCACTCATCCAGAATGATTTTCTGTTTCTGGCTGGATTCCATGGTTTCCGCATTAGCCTGAATCACAGCCAATGGTGCTTTCAGTTCATGGGATGCCGATGCAATGAATTCCTTCTGACTTTTCATGGTGTCTTCCACCGGTTCTACTGCCTTTCCAATCAAAAAGCGGCTGAGAAAATACATGAGCACCAATACACCCAGCCAAATAACAGGATACAAACTGCAGCCGTTTTTCAGTGTCTCCAAAAGAGAAGCCCTGGGATAAAACAATATCAGGTCAAGCACCATTGTCTTGCCGTTGTGAACGGTACTATGGATTGCGTAATACCCATCCTTCTGATTCCCGGAAATGGCATAGACTGTGCGGCTTTTGCCATAGGCGCCGTTCTCAGCAGCTTCCTCTTGCATGGAAAGAACAGTATCGGATTCCTTCGTCCGTTCAATCAGAACTTCCAAGGGTGTAGGAAAACACTCCGGGCTGGATTGTGTCGTGGTGCCGTCAAACAGGCGCACCATGGCATTAGATTTGGTGTAAACAGAAAAATCCAAAGTCCTGCTGCTGAATTGTTCCAAAATACTGTCCGCCAGATTATTTCCGTACTGAATTTCCGCACTGCGAATCTGAGACACTGCATTGCCAGCCATGACCAACATAGCAGCGGTGAAGATCAGCATGGTACAGGTGAGAAACAGTACCATCAGCTTTTTCCTCAACTTTTCAATCATGGTGTTTCCTCCAAACGATACCCGGCACCATAGACGGTCTTGATGCTGACCTTACAGCCAAGCTCCCGGAGGCGCTTTCTCAGGAAGTGGATGTAGTTGTCCACATTTCCGTCCTCCACTTCCGTATTGCCTCCCCAGACCTTCCAAAGAAGCTGGCTTCGGCTCTGTACCATATCCGGCTGCTCCAGAAATACAGTAATGAGATTTGTTTCCTTCTGGGTTAGGATTACAGACTTTCCCTGATAGGTTAGCCGCCGATATTCGGCATCCAGCACCAAACCATATGCCGTGATAGTCTTTCTCTCCTGAATCTCTACCGGGCGGCGGGTCAAAGCCCGGATTCTCGCCAGCAACTCCCGGATATGAAAGGGCTTCACCAGATAATCGTCCGCACCGCAGTCCAGTCCTTCAATTTTATCCTCCAGCTCTCCTAGCCCGGTGAGAATCAGCACAGGCGTAAATATCTGCTTTTGCCGCATGGCTTTCAAAACAGTCAGTCCATCAATAATGGGCAACATTCTGTCCAGCAGAACAATGTCATAGCCATATTCGGGATTCAGAGCGTAATGCAGCGCCGTTTCCCCATCATAACAGCAGTCGGTGATATAACCTTCCTTTTGCAGCTGCTCTGCAATGGCGTCTGAGAGATTCTGATCGTCCTCCACCACTAAAAGCCTCATGGAAAGCCCTCCTTTCGGTTTCATTATATCACAGGATTCTCTAAAAAACTTTTAAGAATGCGCAAGGATACCCTGAATTCTTACAGGACTTTTCAAGAGCCTGCATGGTATGATCGCTCCGAAATCAAAAAGGAGGTTTTATACCATGTATCGAAAAGTCATTGTTTTTCTGCCGACAATCCTTGTTGTGATCATCATCGCCGGATGCTTAAAACCGTCACATCAGAAGAATGTTAAGGCAATCGTATCACAAACACCAGCAGAAACGGAGCATATACCGGACGCACCGTCCACTGAGACAGCAGCACCCGGCAATCCTGCCAGCGGAGACGAACTGTTTGCGATTTCCAAGCTGAACGGAACCGTTTCTGCATTTACAGAGGACGGCTGCACCGTAGCCCCGATCCATGAAGAGGGGGATGTGGCAGCAATGCCAGCACCGGGATATGAAGATAACTGGGAGCAAGTTTCGGTGTCCTATGACAGCGGCTGCACCTTCCAGTACGCCTATTCCAATCCGCAAACCGGAGAAGTCCGCTATGAAACCGCCACCGTGGGCGATGTGAAGAAACAGACAACTTTGATCATCTGCGGCGAATATGACAGTGACAATGTGCTTCACGCAGATCGGGTTTTCCTTTACAGACTTATGGGGTAAGTCTATGGCATTTTATCAACGCGCCTATTGCTACCTTCGGCGAAAGAAAAGCAAAAGCATTGTTCTATTTTCCTGTTTTCTGGTGATTAGCACGCTGATTCTGTGCGCTGCTATGATCTTGCAAACGGCGGAAAGTGTCAATCGCTCTATCCGTGAAAAAACAGGTTCAAAGATCATTTTAGAGGACCGGCGAGGGCAAAACAGCATTTCTTCCGAAACCGTTTCCCATTTGCTGTCACTGCCTGCTGTGACGAAAATCAACCGGACGGCAAGCAGTACAGCATACCCTGCCAATTTTTCTCCGATCATTAAAAAAGAAGGTTCCGACCCGCTGAATCTGACCGTCACCCTTCATTCCTGTGACAATACAGAAATAGACGGGCTGTTTGCCCAAGAGAAATACCGCCTGCTGGAAGGAACCCATATTTCGGAGACCCAGAACGGCATTCTGATCAATTCCATTCTTGCCCAGGCGAATGGTCTAGGAATTGGCAATACAATCACGCTGGAAACAGAAACCGGAGAAACCGCCTCCGGCGAGATTATCGGCATTTTCTTTTCAGGCATGGAGCGCAGGCAGGAGGACAATGTGGCAGCAGCATACCGGATTGAAAATCAGCTCTATGTCGATCACAGTTTGTTTGAAACGCTCTTTGACACGGATGGCTATTGCTCGGTTTCCGTTTATACTTCCGATCCTGACAGTCTGGATGCGCTGCGGGAACAGGCGGAGCCGCTGGTTGATGATTTCGTCAGCATTACAACCTCGGATGCCCTGTATCAGCAGATGATTGCTCCCTTAAAGCAAGTAACACGCGTGACAGTCCTAATGATGGCACTCATCGTAACTACAGCGGTTATTGTGGTTTCCCTGCTGCTTTGTATGTGGATGCGAACACGGGCAAAGGAAATGGCCGTTTTCATCAGTCTTGGCATATCAAAAGGAAGCCTGTTTTTGCAGGCAATGACGGAAAGCCTGACTCTTTTTATACTATCGGCTTTGGGAGCAGCGGTAATCTGCGGATTGTTTGCGGGGAAGCTTATGGACAGACTTTTTTCAACAGGTGATCTGGCACACATGGCAGGTGCACATTTGGAGCCCACGCATTTGCTGACACTGATTCTTCTGGGAAGTGCAATCGTACTGATCGCCGTGGGCATGTCGGTATTTCCCACACTCCGGGCAAATCCGAGAGATACCCTGGCCAGAATGGAGGGATAACATGAACAGTTTTCAAAGAGCATGGAGAAGCATGATTCGCAAACCGGTCAAAAGCAGTTTACTTCTGCTTGTGATCGTGACGGTGAGCCTGTCACTTCTGTGTGGCATGGCTTGTCAAAATGCCAGCATTCAGACCCAGGACACCACCCGGCAGGCAGTTGGGGCTGGTCTGCGGCTGGATGGCAATGAGTCAAACAGAACGAAACGGCTGGAAGAAACGACGGACAAGATCACTCATCAGCCGGGGTATCTGGACGAAGGGGAGTTGGACGGTGTTTACATTCGTAAGTTGGAAACTGCCTACGGCACCCAATGGTATGTGGGAGCCGACAATTCCTTTGATTCCCTGCTTATGGACGATATCGAAAAACTTGCTGCTGTTCCAGGTATTTCTGACTACAATGTAACAACAAAAATCACCCCAGTCAATCCTGTCAACTTTACCCGGATCGAAGATCCCGATAATGACCAGTATAACGATATTGGTGGTGTCACCCTGCTAGGAAACAGAAAAATGGAACTGGATTTCAATGTTCTGTCCGGCAATGTGACAGTGAAAGAAGGGCGCATGATCGGTATGGAGGATCGTGATGTGTGCGTGATTTCGGAACAACTGGCACAGCGCAACAGCCTTCATATCGGGGATACCCTGCAATTTAACGACTGCCACGACCCGGAAAACGCACCCATTTGGGAAGCGGTCATTATCGGCATCTATCAAACGCAGCAGCTTATGCAGCCACTGATGTCCGGCGATACTTACCGTTCGGAAAATGTGATTTTCACCGACCTCCGTTTCCCGGAAAAGGCAGAAAACGAAACCGAGCCCTGCTTTGAACACGCCTATTTCCGCATTGGAGATGTGGATGAATACGATGCTGTGAAATCGGCGGTGGAAGCTGCGGACATTGACTGGGAGCGATATGACCTGATTGACCGAAACGGAAATCTCGCCACCATGTCATCCAACTTCCATGATCTTGAGAAAATCAGCAAAGTGTTGATTGTACTAACCTTTGCCGCTGGCTTTGTCATTCTGTTCCTGATATTTCTATTCTGGACGAAAAACAGAAATCAGGAAATCGGCATTCTGCTCTCTCTTGGTTTTCGGAAAGTCAGTGTCATCGGTCAATTCCTCATGGAAGCCCTGCTCATCACGCTGTTGTCCTTTGGCGTCACCGTTGCCCTTGCCCCAGTAGCTTCGGAAGCAGTGGCAGATTATCTGATTGCCGCCCAAGTGGAGCAAGCGGAAATCCAAAGGGATCGGGACGCAGGTAAGGTCATGTTTGCCTCTCAACAAGCGGAACAGACAGTCATGGGTGTAGATGTGAAAATCACGGAAGAAATGTGGCTGCTCAGCGGCGCAGGCGTAATTGTTCTGATTGTAGTTTCCGTTGGTATTGCCGGAATCCCTGTCCTGCGAAAGAAGCCGCGGGAAATCCTGAGTGAACTAAGTTAAGGAGGATCGCATGATTTTAGAAGTAAAGAATGTGTCCTATTATTATAAATCGCAGCGCGACAAGCTGATTCTGGATCATGTAAGCTATGGCTTTGAATGCGGCAAGCTGTACGCCATCTTAGGCCCCAGCGGTTCCGGAAAAACAACTTTGCTTTCCCTTTTGGCTGGTCTTGATGTACCCATTCAGGGAGAGATCTGCTATGACGGAAAGCCCATCACCACGAAAGACCTGGCAGAGCACCGCCGTCACCACATTTCTCTGGTATTCCAGAGCTACAATCTGATTGACTATCTTACTCCGTTGGAAAATGTAAAGCTGGGCGGCAAGGGCGACCCCAAAGCGCTGCTCAGCAGCATGGGAATCGGAGAGGAATACTGGAACCGCAGCGTCCTGCAGCTTTCCGGTGGTCAGCAGCAACGGGTAGCCATCGCCCGTGCCCTGGCCAGCGATGCCAAGGTGCTGCTGGCAGATGAACCAACAGGCAATCTTGACGAAGCCACCGCTTGGGATGTGATTGACCTGTTGAAGCACATTGCATACGAGGAAAAGAAATGTGTGATTGTCGTGACCCATAGCAAGGAATTGGCACAGGCAGCAGACGAGGTCATTCACATTGGAGGCAGCACCAAGCCTAATTTCTAGGGCAAACAGAACCAGATGGAATGTGCCTCAAGCGATTCAAAGAATCGCGCAGCCGCTGGATTTATCCAGCGTTTCCAGAACACGGCAATGTGTTCTACAGGGCTTGGGGCATCGCCTCAACAAGCAGAAAAACCATTCGTTCCACGAAAGCGGAATGGATGGTTTTTCGCATTTGTACATACAGATGCATTGCTTGCCACTACTATTTCGGTTTCTTCGCTCCCCAAATGTTTAGCATACCTGCCACTTGATTATTCCGCTATTTTTAGTATAATTAAGAAAAAAGGAGAGAAAACATGACTGACAAAATTGCTGAATGGATTGAAAAACTAGCGACCGGGAAGAAAGCGAGGATTTTTTGGGCAATAGTTATTGCCCTTATCGTTGCACTTTTCATTCTTTTCCCCTTTATCGATGCAAACCTTTTATTCTACAATCGGATTGAAACCCGTATTAACAATCTGGAAAAATTGGTCTCAATTAGTGGTATGACCGTTTCCGAGGACCCCTCACTGCATGCAGAATATCAGGATATTCTATTGAATATGGAAACGGCGAGACAGAATTCAGTTGTCAGTTTCTCTATTGAGGGCTTTGTAAAAGAATCTTCAGCGTTTGATACCACAGTTAAATTTTGGAGTGGTACGATTGTTGGTATAATCCTATCCATCGCTTGCTTGTTCAACAAGAATCCGAACGGTAAAACTACCATTGGCTTTTTCTTCAAGAATAACCTTATGATTTGTATTGTTTGCCTCATTATGGGTGCTGTATTTGGATGGCTTTTTACTCTTATTCCAACGCTTGGCTCTGTTTGGATTAATGCAATAGCTGCTCCAATTGTCCAGTTCGTATTCTTGGATCTTTTGATATCAACTCCCCAGAAGAAAAAGTGATAAATCAATCATTTGAGGATCATTGTATGTATTCCGTTCCACAACTGGCAAGCAATGCTTATGGCGCGCCATATGCGAAAAACGCTCACTTCCGCCCCGGCGGATTTGAGCGTTTTCTGCTTGTTGGGAAGCATCCCAAACCCTTTGCATCACAAGTTCCTTGTGAGCTGCGCACCCCACGGGCGCTTATGTTTTGTTTGCGAACCCCTATGAAAACAATGATGTTATGTTAATTTTAGATTGACTTAATATGCAAAACAGGGTATAATAGTCACACAAAGGTCAGGAGGAGACAGTTATGAATACCATCGGTGCGCGGCTGCGGGAACTGCGTCAGAGAGCGAAACTATCTCAGGCAAAGATTGCAG
>CAKTJC010000042.1 GCA_934567355.1 uncultured Oscillospiraceae bacterium | reverse complement strand
GTAGGTCAGAAGCTGCATAATCACCAGATCAACATCCGCAGCGCGGAACTTGTCCCCGGCAGCGGCGGACTGCTCTTTCGTTGTAACCAGGCCGCCATCGATCAGCACCACAGAATCGGGAATACGCTTCTTGAAGTCGGCATACTGGCGTTCAAATTCCGGCACCAGTTCCGGAAACTGGGGGAGATAGGCCCCCAAGGCAATGGCGAATACGCCGATACGGGCTTTGGTTTCTACAAGCATTGTTTCTCCTCCTTTATTTCGTACTTGGTTCCTCCTCTGGGGGAACTGACGTGGGCAGCACGGCTGAGAGGGACCCTCTCAGTCACGGCGTTTCCGCCGTGCCAGCTCTCCCATAGGGAGAGCCAAGGGGTTCCGCTCTTTCCATTTGTGCTTTCAGATTGCCCAGGGCCGTGGCCTCCATGGGCAGGGCGATGACCTTTTTTCCCGTGGCCTGTGCCGTCAGGCGGTTCAGAAAGTCGTTTTTCGCTCCGCCGCCCACAATGTACAGCTTTTCATAGGTGCGCCCGGTGTTTCGTTCCAGCTCCGCAAGGGCTTCCGCATAACTCTCCGCAAGGCTGCGATAGGCGCAGCGGAAATAGTCGCCGATGCTGTGAAGCACTCCGCCGGTGGCTGTGTCAAAGGCGGCTTTCATACTCTTTGGTGCCAGAAATTCCGGTGCGTTGGCATTGAGCATAGCACCGCAGGAGCTTTCTTTCGCGGCATGGACGATTTCCGCAAAGCCCAGGCCGCTGCAAAGTTCTCCCCGCAGTTCATTCACCAGCCACATGCCCATGATGTTTTTCTGGTAGCGATTGTAGCCCACGCCGCCCTCATTGGAGTAATTGGCAGCACGGCTTGCCTCGTCCGTAATGGGTTTCGGCGTTTTGACGCCTAAGAGCGACCATGTGCCGGAGGAGATGTAGGGTGCATTTTCCTCCATGGGAATGCCTTCCACCGCCGAGGCTGTGTCATGGGTGGCACAGAGAACACATTTTATTCCGTCGTAGAAACCCAGCACCGTTCCCGGCTTTTGGAGCTTCGGGAAGATGGGCGGCAGACCCAGGGCCGAAAGGATCTCCGGGTCAAATTCGCCGGTTTCGGCGCTGACCATGCCGGTGGTGGTGGCGTTGGTGTATTCCTTGGCCTTGACCCCGCAGAGCTTCCACAGCAGGTATTCCGGCATCATCAGAAAGTCCGTCACCCCCTCCAAACGTCCGGCCAGCTTGTCCTCATAAAGCTGATAAATAGAATTGAATGGCTGAAACTGACAGCCGGTTCTGGAATACAGTTTGGAAAACGGCAGGATTTCATGCACCTTTGGAATCACCGCCTCCGTACGGCTGTCCCGGTAGGCGTACACCGGGTGGACTTCCTCGTTCCCCCGCAGCAGCACATAGTCCACGCCCCAGGTGTCAATGGAAAGGCTGACGATGCCGGAAAACCCGGCCTTTGCCGCCGCAATGCCCGCTTTCACATGGGAAAGCAATGTGTCCACATCCCAGACAAGATGTCCGTTCTGCTCCTGTACGCCGTTGGGGAAGCGGTAGACCTCTTCGGTTTTGATGTTCCCCGCCTCCCGCCAGCCCACAATATGCCGCCCAGAGGAGGCACCGATGTCGATTGCAAGGAAGTATTTCATTCCGTCACCTCCTGAGAAAAATGCAGCGACAGGATATCCAGGCTGCCCTCCGTTACCGTCAGACAAAGCGCAATATGAGGACCGCCTCGGGGAATCGTCAGCGATGCAGCCGCCCATTTTTCAGAATGGTAGGGCAGGCTTCCAACGCTTCTTCCGTTGATTTTAATACAGACCCGCCCATTGCCTCTTGCGGTCACACGCAGTATGGTATTGTCCTGAATGGAGAAATACTTGTACCCGATCTGCGTTCCCTTTGCCGCGTTTCCCACATACCATTCCATATCGGAGTGGGTAATGGCGGGGACATTCTTGCGGATCTGGTTGGCAATGTGAGGCATTTTTCCGTTGGTGAGATTACAGCAGATCGCTGCCGGATATTCCCCCACGCCGGGCAAATCGTCGTCCGACAGCCCACGGGAAGTCATCTCGACTTGTGCAATAGAGCCGTCCGGCAGAAGTTCCAGAGGTTCCGCGCACATCTGGCGGGAATAGTCGCTGCCGTGGGTCAGCCGATGGTAAAAGACAAACCATCGGCCGCCGATTTCCTCTATGCCGCCGTGGACCGTGCCTGTGGCATTGCACCGCTGCCGTTCTTTCCGTCCACCATAGCCCACGTCTCCGTTGCTTACCAGTGTTCCCCGGAAGCGGAAGTCCCGGTCAGGGTAGGGCGAGGTTGCATAGCACAGTTCGTGATTTTTCTGGGAGGAGTAGACAAAATAGTACGTCTGCCCGATTTTGCGGATGCTGCTGCCCTCAAAAAAGGCATGGCCTTTGAAATCCGGGGTATCCACAATGCGTTTTGGCGGTTCCTTCAGCGTCAGCATATCCTCGCAGAGTACGGCGGCGTTGGCCCCCAAAGGGCCGGGGTTTTGCCGGAACGCCTTGGGGGGCTTTTCAAACACCCCGGAATAGACCTTTGACAGCACAAACCCATTCCATGGCGTTACCCCCATGCCCCGGAAGGGGCCGGTACCAAAATACAGGCGAACGGTGCCGTTATCATTCATTACCGCCGGATCAAAGCACACAAAGTCCTGATAGGGCGTTCCGTCCGGGTTTTGCACCACGCCGTAGTAATCATATTTTCCGTCCGGACTGTCGCTGACCGCCACGCTGATGGGGTGGCCGTAGCCCCCTTTTCCCTTCCAGCCAGACAGACAGTAGTAAAGATAGTACCGACCGTCATTGCCTCGAACAACGTCCGGCGCATAGAGATACCGGGCATTTTCGCCGTACAGCGGGTCCTGTTTGGCGGCGTAATTGATGCCGTTGCTGGTCCAGTGGGACAGATCATCCAGGGGGGCGGAGAAAAATTCGTAGTCCTCCAAACAGAAGCTCTCGCCGCCGGGGGTATCGTGGGAGCCGAAAAGATAGACCCGGCTGCCAAACACATGGGGCTCTCCATCTGCCATACAGACGGAAATGGGCAATACCGGGTTCCAGGCAGTGTTCATCACCATTCCTCCAAAGTATGAAAAATCATCCCAAGCACCTGCCGTGCCTCCGGCATGGCCGTAAACACCTGAAAAGCATGGCAGACACCGTGGCGAATATCCAGGGCTGTTTGATGTCCCTGCTTTTGCAGTTTTTCATACAGCATTTTGGAATCATCCAGCAGCACCTCCGTGTCGGAGGCGGAAAAGAATACCGGCGGAAGCCCGGCAAAATCACCGTACAGCGGTGAGATGGTCGGCTGGCGCAAATACGCCAAATCACTGGCTCGATCGCCAAATACCACCTTGATTTTCCCCTCCGCTACGGCAGTGCGGAGCATATAGTCTGTTGCCGCGTTTTTGATGTAGGAGGGAAACTGGTCAGCCTGGGTCACACAGGGGGAGAGGACCACCAACGCTTTCGGCTGGGGAAGCCCCTTTTCTTTCAGCAATAAGGCCAAGGACAGCACCAGCGTTCCCCCTGCGCTTTCCCCCATGAAGACGATTTCCTTGGGAGAAACGCCGGTTTTCAAGAGTGCGGTATAGGCTCTCAGGCAGTCTTCCAGAGGGGCGGGCCACAGATTTTCCGGGGCAAGACGGTAGTTGAAGGTCACGCAGTTGTAGCCATAGTTGGCTGTGATATACTGGCAGACCGCCCGCCGCTCCCGGGCAGAGCCGACGGTAAAGCCGCCGCCGTGAATGTAAAAAACCGTTCCCTTTTGATTGCCGGGTTTTTGAATGAACTCCGCCGACAGCCCATCCAATTCCCCAAGCCGGACGGTCACGCCCTTGGGCGGCCTGGGGGGCTTGCGGTCATTGCGTTTTCGCTCCGCCACATAGTCGTGGGCCTGCCCCGGCTTGTCCTGGGGCATACAGTGGAATACCAGATTCATTATATGGGCATAAAAACTGGGCATCGTCTTTCCTCCTGTTTACACATCCAGCTCCGAAACTTCCTTGGGATACTCTCTCAACTCATCCGGGCCGTGGAGGGGATTCCAGACCTGTGCGAAAAAGGGATCGACCTTGGCGCGATTGCCGTAGTTCCAGCTTTTGCGCTCACACGCATCACACCAGTGACCGCCCTCCAGCACCAGCCGGGGACTGGCCTTGAATTTATGCCCGAAGGCACATTCAAATTCCAACGGGGTTTTCCAGTCGCCGGTTTGCATCTCGGTACTCAGCAGCTTGCCGCCACGGAAGGAGGCTGCTTTGCCCATATCCTCCAGTGTCAGCTCACTTTCAGGCTTCGTTTCATCGTAACCATGGTCGATGGGGACTACAGTGTCCCAATCGGTGAAGTGCTTCATGTCAGAGATTTTTTCGGGCAAGGCCTCCCAGCGCTTGCGGCTGCCCCAGTAGGCATCGATATGGTCTTCCACATTGTCCTCGATGAAGTGAAGCGTGCCATGCTCCGTGCGGGCCAGCTTGTCAAACTTTTTCCGCATAATGCCGCCCATCAGCTTTTGCCCGCCGGGCAGCTTACAGAGCATCCGGGAAACCGTTCGCAGTCCGCCCAGCATTTCCAGATAGCAGTCATAATAATACTGCATGGAGTCGTGACGGAAGTGAAGATAGTTTTCCAATTTGTCACTGTCGAGATAATACTGGCCATGGAAGTTCAGCGTTGCCTGTTTCTTCGGACTGAGAATGTAGTCCAGATTGGTCAGACCAATCTCCCCATAGAGCTTGCGGAACATGGTGTAAGTATCCACCCGGCAGGATTCTCCGCCGCCGATGTTGTAAATATGGCCCCAGAAGGACTCATCCAGCGTGCCATCATGGAAAAAGACACACAGGTTTTTCATGGCCCGGGCCGAATCCCGGTCGGAGCAGTATTCCAGCACATTGTCAAAGCAGTTATGGAACATGATTGCATCATTGATTTGGCTCATGGCCTTGCCGATGATGCCGGTCTGGCGCAGGGAAACCCAGTATTTCAGCCCGCTTTCGATCACCAGCCGTTCTGCCGCTACTTTGGAAACTGCATAGTAGTCAAACATACTGGGTTTGATGGGATCGCCCACCCTGCCCCAATGGATGGGCGGCATCCGGTCGCCGGTCTCCGCCACAGTACCGATATAGACCAGACGGGTTTTGTCCTGCTGCCCCAGTGCATCAATGGCGTTGATCAGATTCCGGGTAGAGCCGTAATTGACCTTCATGGCCTGCTTGGGGTGGTAGTCTGCCGCCGGGGACACAAAGGCCGCAATGTGCAGGATCAAATCACAGTCCTTGACACATTTCAAAACCACATCATAGTCGTTGAGATCGCCCCAGACGATTTCCAATCCCGCAGTATTCCGATAGGAATCAAGAATTTTCCTGTTTTTTTCGGAGTCCCGGGCAAGAATCACAATATCCTGCTTATCGGTGTCCTTCAGCATTTCCTTCAGGCTGGCAAGACCCATGCCGCCGGTTGCACCGGTTAAAAATACACGCTGCTTGGACATAATTATTCTCCCTTCATGCCGATGGTTTTTGCTTTGCCATCCAGAATGTTTGCACACAGCTTCATGGAGTCGCCGATGGCGGCTTCAATGTCATCCGGCTCCACCCCCAAGGGGACACAGCCCTGGCTCTTGTCTATGAACAGTTCCCGGCACTGGATTTGGGCTAGCTTGGGCAGATACAGGCCGTTGTCAATGTTGCGCTTTTTATAATCCTTGACCATGCTCTTGCAGCCCAGGGTGAACATCCAGTTCGGAATGGTGGTGACCTTCTTCTCCGGGCAGCCCATTGCCCCGCACATAATGGCAATCATCTGCTTCCAGGTCATATTGTAGTAGCCGATGGGCCAGCACTTTCCGCCCTGCGTATGCTCCAAGGCACCTGCCAGCGCCTGCCCCACCTGGTGAACCGTGACCATGGTGGAGCCGCCCTTGGGGTACATCACATTTCCCTTGGAGCTGCGAATTTGCTCCGCGAGGAACATCCAAACGGGCTTGCGCCCGGGCTGCGTGCCGAAAATATACGGCAGTTCCAGAACGGCGACGCTGAAATTTTCATCTGCAAAGGACATAGCCGCATTCTCCTGATCGACACGGGAACGGATGTAGGGATGCCACCGGGTTAATTCCAGCTCCGGCATGGTCTTGGCAAAGTAGGAGAAATAAGAGCCGCAGATGGAAACGTGCTTGACACCGCATTCCTTTGCAAGCTTCAAAAGCCGGTTGATGGGGGCAATGTTGTATTTCTTGTAGAGGTTGTAGATGGGAGCAGGGCCTTCCACCCGCTCATCCACACCGGCGGCAAACACGAAGCCGTCACATCCGGTCAGATAGGTGCGGAGTTCGTCATCGCTCATCTCCAGATAGTTGCCGTACTCGATTTTCATCTCAGGGGGCAGTACAGCGCCCTCCGGCAGCGGCGGCAGCGCCAGAGCGGTCACTTCATGGCCGCGTGAAATAAGAACTTTTGCTGCTTCACTGCCCAGCAAGCCGGTTCCGCCAATCATAAATACCTTCATGTTATCATCCTCCTTGCATTTGTCATCCCTTGATCATTTTCCAGATTCCACGGAAGAAATGTCCGTTGGCCATTTCCAGCATTCCGGGCAGAACGCCGCCTTTCATGCCGCCGGAAATTTGCATACTGCGCAGGGGGCTTCCGGCGGAGGAATTCATCAGCATTCGGAACTCCGGATTCTGATAGTCCTTTTTCCCGCCAAAGCCCTTGGCAACCGTGGATTCTACCGCACGGAACATAATCTTCATGATGAGGCTGTAATCTTTCATTTCCATCACGGTGTTGTCCATGGTGAAGCTGCCCTTTTTCAGCACCGGCGGCGTGTAGCGATGCCCCAGCATGGCTTCCCAATCTGCCCGGTTGGGCTTGCCGTTGCAGCGCACATACCAACTGCCCTCCTGCCACGCAGGAACAGGCAGGGTTTCACCGGACTTCTGAACAGAGGCGGTAAGACCGCCGATGCAGACGGTATATGTTCCGCCGGGAATTTTCCACCCGTCCTGCCAGAGAGCGAAGCTGCGGTCCGTCAAAGAGAAGGTGACCGTCCGGCTTTCACCCGGCTGCAAAAATACCTTTTGGAAGCCCTTCAGCTCCCGCAAGGGGCGATGGAGTCCATTCTGGGGTGCTGCAATATAGAGCTGAACCACCTCCGCACCGCTGCAAGCGCCGGTATTTTGAACCGTTACAGATGCTTTGTTTCCGTCAACCGACAAATCGGAATAAGTAAACGATGTATAGCTCATGCCGTAGCCAAAGGGCCAGCGGACAGGGACTCCCGCTTTGTCATAGTACCGATAGCCCACATAAATGCCCTCCTGATACAGCGCGTCGGCAGTTTTTCCGTAGATTTCCGAAGACGGTACGTCCTTGTAAGATACAGGCCAGCTTTCCGCCAGCTTTCCGCTGGGATTGACCCGACCGTAGATGAGGTCGGTAATGGCCTCGCCCCCTGCCTGACCGGGCAGGCCCATGTAGAGGATACCTTTCACCCGGTCTGCCCAGGGGCATTCCACCACGCAGCCGCACAGCAGAACCACCACCGTATTGGGGTTTGCACCGGCGACAGCTTCAATCATCTGCAAGTGTCCGTCAGGCAGCTTCATATCATCCCGGTCAAAGCCCTCGGATTCATAGTGGTCGGGCAGACCTGCAAACACCACGGCAACTTCTGCTGCTTTCGCTGCCTTTCCTGCTTCTGCCAACAGCGCATCCGTTGTATCGCCCCGTTCGTCACAGCCGGAAGCATAGAGGGCATCCGGCAGGAAGTCCAGCGGCTGGGAAAGCTTTGTGGGATTGATGTGGCTGGAACCGGCTCCCTGATAACGCAGGGCTTTTGCCATGGCTCCAATCACAGCGATTTTGGCATTCTGCTTCAGGGGCAGAATACCGCCCTCATTTTTCAGCAGCACCGCCCCCTCCGCCGCCGCCCGTTTGGCCAGGGCATGGTGGGCATCATAGTCGCAGTCGGTTTTTTCTTTCAGCGTCTCTGCCGCCCGGAATACAAGCTTCAGCACCCGGCGGGCGCTGTCATCCACGCAGCGTTCCGGCAGCGAGCCATCCCTGACCGCTTGAAGTACCTCTTTTTCCATATAGTCGCTGCCGCCGGGCATATTCAGGTCACATCCTGCTCGAAAACCCTCGATGCGGTCATTCATGGCACCCCAGTCCGTGACCACCATGCCGCCAAAGCCCCATTCGGTACGGAGAATGTCCGTCAGCAGCTTTTTGTTGTCCGAACAGTGTACCCCGTTGAGCTTGGGGTAGGCGCACATCACCGTGGCGGGTTTTCCCTCCTGTACGGCAATCTCAAAGGCGAGAAGATACAGCTCCCGCAGCGTCCGTTCATCCATCACGCTGTCGGAGGTAAACCGGCTGTGTTCCTGGGAGTTGGCGGCAAAGTGTTTGAGGCTGGTGCCGATGCCCTGGGACTCCGCCCCCCGGATGAACCCCGCCGCCAGTTTGCCCGCCAGATAGGGGTCTTCACTGAAATACTCAAAGTTCCGGCCGCACAGGGGATTGCGCTTGAGATTGGCACCGGGGCCAAGAACCAGTCCCACGCCCTGTTCTCTGGCTTCCTCGCCGATGGCCGAACCGACGGCCGTCAGCAGCTCCGGGTCCCAGCTTCCGGCGGTGGTCACTTCGGCGGGAAAGCAGGTGGCGGCTCTGGACTGGTGAACGCCCAGCATATCTGCCGCATCCTCCTGCTTACGCAGGCCATGAGGGCCGTCGCACATAAACAGGGACGGAATGCCATACTTTTCAAATTTTTTGGTTTCCCAGAAGTTTTCGCCACTGCAAAGGGCGATTTTATCTTCCAGTGTCATTTTCTGTAAGATTTTTTCAATATCCATGGTTTCACCTCAAAAGCGGTAGGTTCCGGCTCCCAGTGTCTCCGAGGCTTTCCCCGGCAGCAGCACCTGGGCGGTGCAGTTAGATGGAATGGTGATGGCATAGTGCCAGCCATCCGGCGTTTTCTCCCAACCGCTTTCTACCTTGCCATACACGCTGTCATAGATGGCTTTGGCATGGGTAAAGTGTCCGCCGGGATGGGGAGCGATAACAAAATGGTTTTCTCCTGCCACCTGAATACCGCACATGGTCTCAAACAGCCATGCTACCATTGCGCCCTTGGAGTAGTGATTCAGGGAGCCGATGCCGTCATTTTTCGTGGCGTTGCCCTCCCAGGCCTCCCAGATGGTGGTGGCCCCGCTCTTGGGCATGAACAGCCAACCGGGCATTTCCTCGTTTTCCAGCAGACGGTAGGCCTTTTCAATGTCAATGTCAGTCAGCACATCTAGAATCAAAGGCGTGGACAAAAATCCGGTGCCCACCCGCCAATTGAACTGCTCCAGGGCCTGCACCAGCCGCTTCCGGGCATAGGCGGTCTGCGTTTCCTCCAACAGGCCCATATACAGCGGGCGCACCAGCTGGGCCTGCCGGTCCGTATCCAGGGGATAGGCCTTGGTTTTGCGCAGAGCCTGATAGCTTTTCCGGCATCCAGTGGCAAAGTCCCGATAGCTCTGAGCCTTTGGGGAATCTCCCAGCTCCTCCTCGATCTGTGCCATCAGCTCCATGACGAAGGCTGTATAGGCCGTGGCGGTTTCCGGGTGGGGTACGGCGCAGTCCTTCCAGCTCATATGGTGGACGCTCTCCGGCTCCGCCCACTCGCCGTAGGCCTGACCGTAGTTGCAAAGATATTTTTTGTCCTCTCCCCGCAGTCCGGTCCGTCTGGCGGTGGGGTACCATTTGCCGCATCGGTTCTGCATAAAGCGGGCATAGCGCTCCATACCCGGCAGAAACCGTTCCAGCACTGCCCGGTCGCCATACTGCTTCCACAGCACATAGGGCATGATCACCCCTGCGTCCGCCCAGCCTGCGGAGCCGTTCATGGCATCCATATAGAAATCCGTACCGCCCTCCGGTGCAATCTGGGGCAGACAGCCGTTTTTCTTCTGCCAGTCATACAGGTCTTGCAGGTATTTTTTTGCCATGGCATCATAGTCAAAAAGGAAGCTGGCGGTCCGGCAGAAGATTTGCGCATCACCGGACCAGCCGTGGCGTTCTCTTGTGGGGCAGTCCGTGGGCAGGTCGGCATGGTTGTTCTTGGCACTCCAGACGGTGTTTTCCACAAACTTGTCAAGAAGTGTATTGGAGCTTTCAAACCATCCGGTGCGCTCCATATCGGAGTAGACCGCAATGGCGGTGAAATTCTCCGGCTGTACCGCCACATCGGTTTCTACCAGCACATACTGGAAGCCGAAAATGGCAAAGGCGGTTTTGTAGTGATTTTCGCCCTCCTTGCAGGTGTAGAGCACCTGCTGCAAGGGAGTGGTGATGTTCTTATTGGCACACTGGATGTTCTTCTGGGTAAACTCGCCGTTTTCGTCCAGCAGTTCCCCAAAACGAAGCTTGATTTTCTGCCCGGCGTGGGCTGTCACGGCAAATTCTACATAGCCCGCAATATTCTGCCCGAAGTCCAAAACGGTTTTACCCGAGGGCGTGGTAATCAGCTTCGCCTTCAGCCGCTCATGCTCTGTGACAGGGACATTGTTGGAGGCCGTAGGGGTGACCGAATGGCTTGTGACCTTGGCTTTCCCCTGATAGGAGGGGAGATTATTGGCATTGATTACCTCGCCGTCTTTGTTGTCCGCAAAACGGATGGGGCCGTCATTGCTCCAATCCCAGCTTTCATCGCTGCAAAGGGTCTCCACGCTGCCGTCTGTATGGATGATTTCCAGCTGCGCCAGCAGCTTCGTCTCCCGGCCGTACTGATTTTTCAGCCCCCAGGCTCCACAGGAGCCACGGTACCAGCCGTCGGCCAGCTGCACCGTCAGGGTGTTTTCGCCCTCTTGCAGCAGGGCCGTCACATCATAGGTCTGGTACTGCACCCGCTTGCGGTAGTCCGTAATGCCGGGCGCGAGAATAACATCACCAATGCGCCGGCCGTTCAGCTTCGCTTCGTATAGACCGCAGGCGGTGATGTACAGCCGGGCCTTTTTTACATCGGCGGCATGAAAGCCCCGGCGGAAGCAGTCCACGGGATACCGCTCTTTTTTATTGACCGGATAATCCCCGGTGATCCACTGGGCGCTCCACGCATTGATGCCGGTCTCGAACGTCCCTTCGCTCCAATCCCCCGGCGTATTCTCTTCATCCCAAAGGCGCACCTTCCAGAGCACCTTTGTTTTCGGCTCCACAGGAGCGTCGCCCCACTGGGCCCACATGGCAGAACTTTCCACCCGGTCGCTGTCCCAAAGGACCGTTCCTGCGTCATCGGCGGCAAGAATTTGATAGGCCGTCTGCTTCACGCCGCCGTCACAGTTCCAGGAAAGCCGGGGGGCGGTGAAGTCCACCCCCATGGGGTTTATCAAATGCTCTGTTTTCAGTCCAATGGCTTGCATTCTCAGCCCTCCTTTTTCACTTGTGTCAAATCGAATTCGGATACCAACGTTTCCATCATAGGGCGGATATAGTCCCGCATCCACAGCAGCTGCCCGTCATGGTTCAGATGAATGCCGTCTTTGATAAACAGCGCATCCGCATAGTGCTGCCTGTCCCATGTCATCGCCGATGCATCCACAAACCAGAGATAGTCCGTTTCTTCACAGAGTGCCTCCAGTGCCCCATTGATTTTCTCGGTAAGCTCCCGGTATTCGCTCCGTCCCGGCAGAAGCAGACCGCTCATGACCACCAGCTCGGCATCCGGCAGCTGTTCATGAATGCTCTCAAACATCTTCTTTTTATAGTCCATACAGGCGGCGACCTTTTCCTCGTCCGTTCCTTTCAGGGAAACATAGTCGTTCGACCCTGTCTGGAAGAACACAACATCGGGGTGGTAGGGATACAGCAGCTTGTCTGCATAGTGCATCAAATCCTTGTCGGTGCAGCCGCCGAAGCCGTGGTTCTGCACCCGATATTCCGGCAGGTCGTTTTCCATCTCTGTCCACATCCGAAAATTGGACGCACCGTAGAAGATGATGCCGTTCTGGTGCTCCTGGGCTGGATAGGTTTGCTGGATTTTTTCTACATCCGCATCCCATGTATGCAGGAATGCAAAGGGGCCCCAGCCGATTTTTGCCCCGGTAATCGTCAGCCCCACAAGGCAGGCACCAGCCAGCGCCGCCAGGCCAATGGCAGTGATTTTCCAAATCTTTTTCATGCTTTATTTCTCCCTTGCCTTGATTTCCGCTTGCTTCTTTTCAATGCCCTTTTCTACATTGAGAAATACCAGCAGCACCGCCAGAATCACACCGGTGAATACCTCCAGCCCCACGAAGCCAAAGGTGATCACCCCCTGGACCGCCGCGCTCTGGTCCGCCGCCACCGTCACGCCGTTGACAATCTCCGGGGCCGCATACCCCGCAGCCCCCAACAGGCCGTTGAACACGCCGGTGCAGATGCCCACCAAGGCCACAGCGATGATGTTGTAAACGCTCATGGCCACGCCGTCAGACCGGAAGCCGGTTTTCCATTCCAGATGATCCAATACGTCGGCAAACAGGGCCATAAACACATAGGCGCAGGGCAAGCCGCCGATGTTCTTAATGAACTGACCCACCAGCATGACGGTCATATTGGTGGGGAAGGCCCAGCAGATCGCCCCGCCAACGGCATAGAGAATAAAGCCCGCCAGGGTCACATTTCGTTTGCCGAATTTCTTCGCCAGGGGCCACACTGCAAAGATGCCCAGGCCCATGGGGATGCCGCCAATGACGGAAAGCATAGTCTGGGTAACGCCGTCATTGTAGCTGCCCAGAACATAGTTGCAGAAGTAAACCAGGCTGAGGTTCTTAATGGAGGAACCGGTGGTGTAAATAAGAAAATAGGCATAAATCAGCAGCATATACTTGTCGGTAAAAATGGCTTTCAGCTGCTTGCCGAAGGATACCGTTTTGTCAAGGCCCGCGTTCTGTTCCTCCAGTGTCACACGTTCCTTGGTGAAGTAGTATTCAAGCAGGGTCAGGGGCAGGGTCAAAATGGAAAGCACACTCATCAGGGTGATCCACTTGCCCTTGTCCACGCCGATCATTGGCATGATGACCATGGGGAACACCAGAGCCACCAGGATGCCGCTCATCATAATGGTGGCGATCTGGTTAAACACCGACAGGCTGCCCCGCTCCGTGATATTGCGGGTAGAGAGCGGCACCATCAGGTTGTGGCTCATATTGAAAATGGTGTAGGCAAAGGAATAGAACAGGTTGTAGCTGACCATGACCCAGATGACCTGTAGGGTTTCGGAGCTGCTGGGAACGGTAAAGAGCAGAATGCCGGTGACAGCCAGCAGCGGGGCAGACAGCAGCAGCCAGGGCCGGGCCTTACCCTCCTTTGTATGGGTGCGGTCAATAACGTAGCCCATGATCACATTGGTGATGGCATCGATGATTTTGGAGACAATGGGGAAAATTACCAGGAATGCCCCGCCCCAGACATGGGTTAGCTTCAAGACATCCGTGTAATACACATTTAAGTAGGTAGCCAGCACTGCATTCAGCAGCAGTGCACCGGCAGGGCCAAGCAGATACCCCAGCCATTTTTCCCCGGCCCCCACGTTCTGGGTTATGACCCGGCTTCTGAATGCTCTGTTTTCCAATAGCGTTCCTTTTTTCATGGTGTGTCCCTCCAATATTCGCAGGCGTCTTGTTGCCGAAATTTTGGATACGCCAGCTGTTTCTATTGGTAGTATAGCACAATCATTTTACTCTCCGCTTGCATATTGGTAACGATTTGGGTATAATGGTTACCAGAAGGAGGAAAGTCTATGGCACAGTTTGATTTGCCCTATCTTTGTACGACCATTGGAAATCTGTCCGGTGTTCCCGTGCGGATTTTTGAGGGGGAACAACTGACCTTTTACTACTCCCAGGTATACCTGCCCCGGGACCCCATGTTTGTCCACCGGGAGCAGATTTTCCGGGTGACGGAGCATGTGGGTTATCTTACAACCCCCCATTTTCACTATTACGGCATCGTCAATTCAGGCACCACCAAGGTGGTGATTGGCCCCACCCGACAGGTGGCGGAGCAGGATCAGGAGCTGCGGGAGCTGGCGTTTCAGGCGGATGTGGCTCAGGATGACGTGGAGGACTTTATTTCCGGCATGAAAAGCATCATCAGAATGCCCTTTGAGAGCGTCCTGCAAATGCTCTGCACCCTCAACCATGTTTTGAACGGGGAGACCCTGTCGCTGAAAGACATCACCATTTACGATGCTGACCAGGAAAAGCTCCTTGCCAAGCAAAACACCATGCAGGCGGCGCAAAAGCTGTCGATGGAGGCAGATACGGTTCAAAGTCTGCACAACACCTTTGATTTGGAGCAGATGCTTATGCGAATGGTTCGCAAGGGAGATACTGCGGCGCTGAAGGAATGGATTGCCCAGGCTCCGGCAATCCGGGGCGGCGTTCTGGCCGAGGAGCAGCTGCGGCAGCGGAAAAACACCTTCATCGTCAGTGCCACGTTGGCTTCCAGGGCAGCCATCCGGGGCGGCATGGATGTGGACGAGGCCTTTTCCCACAGCGATTCCTATATCCGCCAGTGCGAGCTTCTTTCCTCCCCCTGGGACATCATGAACCTCCAATACCGCATGATCCTGGACTATACCCAGCGGGTGGAACGGCTGCACCTGGGAAAACACCCCTCCAAGCTGACGGTGGATGTGGCCAATTACATCCAGAAGCACCTCTCCGAGCCCATCACCGTAGACCAGATCGCAGGCCATCTCTTCCTCAGCCGTCCCTATCTGTCCCGAAAGTTCAAAGAAGAAACCGGCGAAAGCCTGACAGACTTCATCCTTAAAGAAAAAACGGAGGAAGCCAAACGCCTCCTCCGCTATTCCGACAAACCCGTAACCGCCATCGGTTCCTACCTCGGCTTTTCCTCCGCCAGCCATTTTTCAAGAGTCTTCAAATCCTACGTCGGCAGCACCCCCAGCGAGTACCGGGAAAAACACCAGTAACCGCCGCCACACCGGTGTACACCTCCATCCCCGCAATGGAGAACGCAGAAATACACACTCTGTTAAGATAATCTGAGCCTTCCTGATGTCTGTTCTTGTGAAGTAAATTATAAAATCTGTGCGTTCCTGTCAACAAAACCAAATCCGTTATGAACACCCGCACCACCTTTCCCCGAAAAGCCGCCTTTTCAGGCGGTTTTTCTGCGTTATAAGTTCAATTTTGAAAGCGCGCTTGACCACATCCCAATTGTGGTCAGAGCGGCAAAGTAGCGGTTGCAACCTCGGTATGGAAGAACGCCGAAGACCACAAAATCCCTAACGCATCCCTAACAGCGAGCGGCCCACAAAAATCGCATATCAGGCAATGCGCGATTGAAATTGAGCGTAATCTTCACTATAATAAATTATGATAGGAATTTCATGCGTAGGCACAATCCTTGCCGATGTAATCTCGCGAAATTTACAACCTCTTTTATAGAGTAGAAAAGGAGGTACAACCATATATGGAGTACATAGTAATTGGCATTTGCCTCATAGCAATCGTTGCTATTGGTGCGCGTATATTTTTCAAACCCAAGTCGAAAGCCACAGTGACACCAACAGTCTCTGTGTCGCCCAAAGAAGACGAAGAACTATCCCTGTCCGCGCCGCAAGGTGAGTCTGCACATGATTTGGTCATTCAAGTAGAAATGCTACCTGCCGAAGCTATCAGCGAAGAAGGCAGTTTGGTTGAGATCACAGACAGCAAAGTCTTGGCTCGAGTTAATAACCTCATTCCCAATTTGGTACAAGCCGGCAACGCCGTGAATAACGCTGTCCAAGCTGTGGAAGCCCAAGGAGAGGTTTTGTATCGTGCTATTATTCCTGCCGGAGCAAAACTAACGAATTCCAGAGGAATGGAAGGTGCTGTTCGAGGTTTCTATCGTGGTGCAGATGGTATCCAAGGGCACGCAAATTTACTTGCAGTTGAAGCGCAAAAAGGTAGCGCTGTTGTTGCCAACACAGCTGCAGCCGCAATGGGTGTCGCATCCATGGTTGTTGGTCAATATTACATGACACAAATCAACGCAGAGTTAGGACAGATCAGTGACGGCATCTCAAAAAATTCGGATTTCCAAGACAATGAGTATCGGAGCCGGGTTTTCTCCCTGGTCAGCCATGTTAAGACAATCGCTGAGTTTCAGGTGGAGATTCTTGAAAACGATAAATTGAGGCTTTCTAAAATCGCACAGTTGGATAGTCTGGAAGAAGAATGCACTAAACTTTTAGGACAAGCCAATCTCACCTTGGCAGGCTTCGCAAAGAAAACTGACCTCGATTTTGAAGCCTATGAAAAGGAATTGCAAGAAGCTCAGAACTGGTACATTTATCAGAACACTTTACTGGAAATGCTTTATAAGATTTCTGACCTGAGATTCACTCTGCATCTCGGTGCAGTGTCCAGAGAGCAGTGTACTGCATTGCTACCGACCTATACTCAGCAAATCGAAGAAACACAAACTCGCCTAACGCATTGGCATCAAGGAACCACGAAGCGTCTTAGTGTCGATACTGCAGAAATACGCCGGAAGAGGGATGGTTGGGATAAAGCTATTCATTTCATCCCCGGACTGATAAATGATGAGTGGAATTTCCGCTCCATATCTGAACGAACTGCTGATATGATTGATTCGCAGGTTGGCGGACACAATGAACTGCACCATGATAACTCAGACCTCTATGTTGAAGATGTGCAGTTGATTTCGAAGGACGGGAAAGTGTACTATTTGCCTTCGCGCAAAAAATGAGGGAGTTTTCCTTTCAACTAAAAAGGATTGGCCCAAGGGACAACAATTTGTCCCTTGGGCCTCGTTTACTTTACCCTACTCTCTCGAACGGTATCACCTTGCACCGGTTCTCCTCCGGCGGATCGGGAGGTTCCGGGGTGTTGGCTGCCGTGACCGATTCCATAAAGCCGCCGATCTTCTCTGCCGCGCCTCGCTGCATATCGTTGGTGATGTGCGTATAGGTGTCCAGAGTGAAGCCCGCGCTGTAGTGACCCAGCATGCTGGACAGGGTCTTCACATCCACGCCGCTGGAGATTGCCATGGTGGCGAATGTGTGTCTGAGGTCGTGGAAGCGCACATGCTCCTCGATGCCCGCGCTTTTCAGCAGCTTCCGGTTGATCCTCGACACCGCGTCAGGACTCCAGTAGCCGCCCGTCCGGGGCGACGGGAACAGGATGGGGTTGTCCGGGTGCTGTTCATGCTCCTGCACCAGCAGATCCACCGCCTGCTGTGACAGCGCTACCTTGCGGACGGAATTTTTCGTTTTCGGCTCCGTCACATCCAGCTCGCCCTCCATGCGAGTGACCTGCTTATTCACCGTCAGAATGCGCTCTTTCACATTCAAATCCGACCACTGGAGCGCCAGCAGTTCGCCCCGGCGCAGGCCGCTGGACAACTCCAGATAGAACATGGGCAGGACGCCGTACTTCTCCGCTTCCTGAAGGTATCTGCCGATCTTCTCCGGCGGGAGGATGGTCATCTCTTTCTTGTCCTTGGGCGGGATGCGGCAGTTCTCGCAGGGGTTGTACGGGATGAGCCGCTCTTTCACCGCCTGCTTCAGCGCCGCCTGCAGCACCGCATGGACACGCCGCACGAAGGTGTTGGACAGGGGCTTGTCGTTCTTCTTCGACCCACACTGCATCCTGCCGTTTTCTTTCAGATCGTTATACATTCTCTGGATTTGGATGGACGAGAGCTGTTTAAGCTTGATCGTACCGATGGCCGGGATGATGTGGTGCTCGATGATCCCCTCATAGCCTTTAGCGGTGTTGTAGCGGATGTTGGGCTTGCTGTAGGTTTCAAACCACAGTCGGCACCACTCCGCTGCGGTGTAGTCGCCCGTGTGATTGATGGGAACGCCCCGGTTTTCCCGAATGGCTTTCGCCAGCTTTTCCTTGCACTCCGCCTGGGTTTTGGCGGACACACTTTTCTGGATAGCCTTGCCGGTGACCGGGTCAATGCCTTGGGTATATCTTCCCTCCCAGCGGCCGCTGGGCTTTTTGCGGATGCTGCCCTCACCGTTGGCTCGTTTCTTTGCCATTTATGATCCCTCCTTTTTAACACAAACACATACCACAGAATCTCCGAAATAGCTATCATAATATTTCAGACTTTTTCACGGCCTGCTCGTCGATCCATTCCATGAACTTGTCACGGGGAACGATGATGCGGCTGCCCAGAGTGATGGTGGGGAAATCCCTGCGGTGCGCCACCTCGTATGCGTGGGCCAGACCGATGCCCAGCACATGGGACACATCCTCCACGGTCAGCATCAGTGGGAGTTCATCAAACGAATTGTATTTGGATTTTCTCATTCAGTTCCTTTCTACCTTCCGCGCGGAAGGGTTTTATTCTTTGTTTTGCGACCCAGTTTTTGCGCCTCTTACATGGTCAGATTGGGCCACTGCTCCTCATGGTCATCCGGCTTGTGACCCAAGGCGATGCGCTTCTCCTGCAGCTTTTTCAGCCGCTTGCGGTCGATCTGGATTCCGCCGGGCCGGGACTTGGGGACGGAGTTGTCCCGGAAGATCCGGCTCATGTGATGGAGCAGCCGGGTCACTGCCAGCATCGCAGAGGGCAGACGGTTTTCCTCCAAATGGTTCAGAAGGTACTGTGCATACTGATTGCCTTGCTCGGCGGATTGGGTCAGCCAATATGCGGCTTTCTCCTCGTCGTGGGGAACCTCCTTACCAGCAAGGTACAGCTTGCCCAGCATATACTGGGCGTAGGGGTTTCCCCGCTCGGCTGACCGAGTGAACCACTCCACGGCGGCATCACTATTTCGTTTGATCAAATCACCTTTGAACAGTTCTTTAGCCAAACGGTACATGGCGTAGTGGCTGCCGTTGACCGCAGCGGTGCAGAGCCAGTTCATCCCCTTCCGGGTATCCCGCACTTCCAAATCATCCGAGAGGTATAACTTAGCAAGGGAATATTGTGCCACCAGATGTCCCTGATCCGCCGCCTGCTCGAACCAGTACCGTGCTTCCACCGAGTCCGGGATCAGCAAAGGTCCGTCCCGCCAGAGCTTTCCCATCAGGTACTGCGCATACATATCGCCGCTTTCCGCCAGCCTTTCCATTTCAGAGACGGCTTCGCCGTGCTCCTCCATGGTCAGGCTCTCGTCCCGGATCACATCCCGGAGCGCCCAGTAGTCGCAAGACTCGTTTCGTAATTCTTCTGGCTCATCGTACTGACAGAGATTCTTTTCCTCGAAGGTGATCTCACCCAGCCGCAGGCGCTCCGTTTCATGGATGACTGCATTTTTGATCTGTGTGAACTCTTTCTGCTTTGAGAGAGGAACACGTTCCTGGGGCTTGTCGTGGTAGTAGCTGTCCACCTTGCCCTGAAGCATCAGCCACTGGTCATAGCACTTGCTCACGCCGGGGAGCCGCTCCATCTCATCAACAATTTCATCCACCAGCTTCTTCAGCCGCTTTGGAAGATAGCCGTAGGACTTCTTGCCCCTGACTGTTCCGAGCTGCGCCGCCAGCTCCAACACGAGCCGCTCGGCATCCGGGTGGTCGCACATACTATCCCGCATGGTCTGCACAAGCTCCAGCATTGCCCGCCGCGCCTCCCGTACCAGCTCATCTCTGGAATCAGACTTCTGTTCGTAGAGATGGAGCATTTCGTTGCGGAAAATATCGTTGGT
>CAKTJC010000041.1 GCA_934567355.1 uncultured Oscillospiraceae bacterium | reverse complement strand
TGGAGCATCAGTTCCTGGATAAGCGTGTTTATGTGATCGGCTTTGGCAATATTGGCCGCCAGGTGGCAAAAATGTGCCTCGGGCTGGGGATGCGCGTGTCCGCTTATGACAAGTATATGACGAAAGAATCCATGGAGAGCATGGGCGTTGATTACATTGCGCAGATGGAGGACGGACTGCCGCAGGCGGATGTTGTCTCCATCCATACTCCGCTGACGGAGGAAACGCGAAACACCGTCAATGGCACTTTTCTGGATAAGATGAAAAAGGGCGCGTTTTTCATCAACACCGCACGTAGCGGCCTGATGGTTGCCGGCGACGTAATCGATCGGGTGGAGGATGGCCGCCTTGGCGGTGCGGCATTTGATGATGCCGATATGGAAACTGAAGCGGTCACACAGCGGCTGAGAAGCTGCGAAAAAATCATTTTTTCCCCGCATGTGGCGGCGCAGACGGTCGAGGCAACGGACGCGATGGCACGCTCCTGCGTGGATGCCATTGAATCCGTACTGGCAGGGAAGCGCTGGCCGCTGACGGCAAATCCTGCTGTCTATGATAGGCTGGGCTGGAAATAATGGAGGGATGCTTATGAAAGAAAAGATGAATCTGCGCGGCGTTGTGTCCACGGTCATTACGCCTTTTTTTGAGGACAAGAGTATTGACTTTGCCTCCTATCGCCGTGAAATTGACCTTGGTGCGAAAAGCGATATTCTGGGCTTCCTTTGCCCCTGCAATGCAATGGAATCCGCCTTCATGAGCGAAGAAGAGCTTTCCAAAATGGTCACCGAGGGCGTAGATGCGGCGGCTGGGCGCACCTATATCATCAGCAGCATCCTTGGTAAGGACAGCGAAACCCGCAAGCAGCAGTGTGAGCAGTACATGAAGGCAGGTGCCAATGCGCTGTGCCTGAATCTTCCGTACAGTGATGACCTGACAGAGGAAGCTTATATGCAGGCGGTTTCAGAGGTTGATGCAT
Organism: uncultured Oscillospiraceae bacterium; assembly: GCA_934567355.1. Lineage (GTDB taxonomy): Bacteria > Bacillota > Clostridia > Oscillospirales > Oscillospiraceae > Faecousia. The sequence goes on along the minus strand of CAKTJC010000041.1, from coordinate 19,001 downwards.
TTAAGCCCCAGTTTCTCCTTTTGCAGGATACCAGCATGAAGGATAACGGCCTTCCTGCCGAATGGATAGCACAGGCGTTTGAAACTTTTGAATCCGTCCGCGGCTGCAAGATCGAGGTGCAGGACAGTGAGCATAAATATACAAAGATGATCGAACTGACCGGCGGCAGAATGAATGTATGGGGCGGCTTTGGCAATCCGGCAACCATCGAAGCTTATGACCGAGGCTGCGTCGGTATGATGCCCTCCGGGCTTTTTGAGCTGTATTCTGCGGTTAATAAGCTCTATTTTGAGAAGAGCCGCGAGGCCGCGCAGAGGCTGTTTTACGATTTCTCTCCGATCCTGCTGCAGCTTTACGCCGGCTCCAAGCTAGGAAACTATTTCCACAAGCACTATTTTAAGCGGGTGGGTGTGTTCTCGGAAGTCAATTTCCGTAAGGAAACCTTCATGGATGCCTATCAGCAGCGAATCTGCGACGAAATGATTGACATGGCAATCGCACTGAAAGAGAAGATCCCCGCGTATTGGAAATAAAACCGTGTAAACTGGCATCTTGTGCAGCTATTCCGGCGTGCATCAGAACAGAGATCTGTGAATAAGCCGCCTGAAGAAGAATAGGTAGCAGTGCCGATTTTACCCGGGGATCCATAAAAGTGACAAAGCGACAGGAGAAAAGAAAATGCTTGAAAAATACAATCTGAAAATGCCGCATGCCGTTTACGGCGGCGTTGATTCAATTGAAAATGTGACGGCAATTATCGGTGCGCTTCATGCCAAAAAAGTGGCAATGTTTACCGATAAAGGGCTGCGCCGACTGGGGTTCTTCGACCTTGCAGAGAGCGCTGTAAAAAAGTCCGGAGCCGAGTACTATGTCCTTGATGATCTGCCTGCTGAGCCGACCTACATGGCTGTCCAGGCTGTAGTGGACGCATTTAAGAAAAGCGGCGCAGATCTCATTGTTGCCTGCGGCGGTGGCAGCGTCATGGATGCGGCGAAGCTTGCCTCCGTTTTGGTCACGGATGCCTATGGCGTAAAGGAACTGTTGGATAACCCTGGGATGGCAAAGAAATGCGTTCCACTTGTGCTGATTCCTACCACTGCCGGTACCGGCGCTGAGGTCACCCCCAACGCGATCGTTGGCGTCCCCGAAAGAGAACTGAAGATTGGCATCGTTAACGAGAACATGATTGCAGACTACGTAATCCTGGATGCCCGCCTTATCAAAAACCTGCCCCGGAGCATTGCTGCCGCCACCGGTGTGGATGCACTGGCACATTGCATCGAATGCTTTACCTCCAATAAGGCCAATCCCTTCAGCGATATGTACGCGCTGGAGGGCTGTGACCTGATTCTGAATAATATTCTTGCCGCCTGTGATGATCCAGAGGCAATGGAGGCCAAGAATCGTATGCAGATCGCTGCTTATTACGGCGGTTTGGCAATCACCGCCTCCGGCACTACAGCTGTTCATGCTTTGAGCTATCCCTTGGGCGGCAGGTATCATATTGCGCACGGCGTTTCCAATGCGATATTGTTAATTCCGGTCATGCGTTTCAATGCAGAGAACGCTGCTGTGAAGGAGCGTCTTGCCATGGTTTATGATCGCTGCTGCCATGGAGAGCGCAGAGCCGTCAACGTGGCCGAAAAGGCGGAATGGGTTATCACCACCATGGATTCCATCGTGAAGCATCTGGACATTCCCACCAGCCTCAGACAATTTGGTGTTCCCGAAAGCGATCTCGAAACGCTGGTTGCCTCTGGAATGGAGGTAACCCGCCTCCTGAATAATAATATGCGCAAAATCACGCAGGAGGATGCACGCAATATTTATAAGCAAGTGCTGTAGGGAGGAAAACTGATGATTACCGTAAAAGAAATTAAGGGAATTATCCCACCCATTCTGACCCCCATGCTGGACGATGCAGAGCAGAGTGTCAACCATGCCGAGCTTCGCAATCAGGTAGAGCGGCTTCTTGCCGGCGGTATCCACGGCCTTTTCCCCTTCGGTACAAATGGGGAAGGTTATATCCTTTCCATGAAGGAAAAAGAAGCAATTCTGGAAACCGTTATCAATCAGGTAAATGGTCGCGTACCTGTGTATGCCGGTACCGGCTGCATCTCCACGGCGGACACCATTCAGATGTCCAGACGGGCTGAGGAACTGGGTGCGGATGTACTTTCCATTATCACCCCGGGTTTTGCGCTGGCTTCTCAGAAGGAGTTGTACGACCATTATGTAGCGGTTGCCAAGCATGTGAATATCCCCATTATTCTTTATAACATTCCGCCTCGCACCGGAAATAAGCTGCTGCCGGAAACGGTTCAGGCGCTCTGCCGGGATGTGGATGTAATTGTGGGCGCAAAGGACAGCAGCGGAGATATTGAAAATCTGAAGGCATACATTCGCCTTACTGCAGAGTTGCCCAAGGAAACGGCAATCCTTGCGGGTAACGATGGTGCAATCCTCACTTGCTTGAAGGAGGGCGGCAAGGGCGGCATTGCCGGACGGGCAAACATCTGGCCGGATACAGTGGCTAGCATTTACAACTGCTTTGTTTCCGGTGACCTTGCGGGCGCTCAGCAAGCACAGGATGCCATTTCCGTGCTTCAAAGCGTTTTTAAGTTTGGAAACCCCAATACCATCATCAAAAAGGCGGTGTCCATGCTGGGTTATCCGGTGGGCGACTGCCGGCGGCCATTTAATTATCTGTGCAGCGAGGGCATAGAGGCATTGGCGCAGGTTCTGGAAGAAAACCGGAATCTGCTGTAAAGAGAGAGGGATAAAATATGCGCAACAACAAACCCATTTTGGGCATTACCATGGGCGACCCCTCCGGCAATGGTCCTGAAATTTCTGTCAAGGCTCTGATGACTGCCGGAATCTATGAGCGCTGCAATCCCATCATTATAGGTGATGCCTGCGCCATGGAGGCAGCGAGACGTACCGTTGTTGGGGCAGAAAACATAACGATCCATGCTGTTTCATCTGTGGGGGATGCAAACTTTATTCCCGGCACGATTGACGTGCTGGATATGGGGCTGCTGGATATTTCCAGTCGTCTTTACCGCAAGGACAGAAAGAAGCTTGCACAGACGATGTCTGCCGAGGAACTGGAAATTGCATACCACCGGAGTCAGGTAATGTGCGGCGACTGCGCATTCCAGTATGTCAAAAAGGTAATCGAGCTCGCCATGGCCGGTGAAGTTGACGCGACCGTTACCAACGCCCTCAATAAGGACAATATCAATATGGCAGGTCATCACTTCAACGGACATACAGAGATCTATGCCCACTATACGGGCACCGACAAGTATACCATGATGTTGGCGCACGAGAATCTCCGTGTTGTCCACGTCTCTACCCATGTTTCGTTGCGCGAGGCATGTGATCTTGTCAAGAAGGAGCGTGTACTGGACTGCATCCGCATTGCAAACGATGGCTGCAAAGCATTGGGAATCAAAAATCCCAAAATCGGTGTCGCTGGCCTGAATCCCCACTGCGGTGAAAACGGTATGTTTGGCCGGGAAGAGATTGATGAAATCCAGCCTGCGATTGATGTCGCTCTGGCTGAAGGGATCAACATCCCGGAGAAAAAGCCGACACCACCAGACACCGTATTTTCAAAGGCGTTGGGCGGTTGGTATGACATTGTTGTGGTTATGTACCATGATCAGGGGCATATCCCACTGAAGCTTAAGGGCTTCGTATTTAACCGCGAGAAGCAGAAATGGGATGCCGTCGCAGGCATCAATGTCACGCTTGGACTGCCCATCATCCGCGCGTCCGTTGATCACGGCACCGGCGAAGGGCACGCCGGAGATGGCAGCGCGAACGAATTAAGTCTTGTCAATGCCATGGAATATGCAATCCTGATGGCCAATGCAAAGGTGTGCTCTGTAAACGAGGGAATCCATAAATGAAGTGTCAGCAGTCTGGAAGCTTTTTTACTCTCGAATAGTGACGTGAAAGATAGGCAATATATGCGGTATTGCGCCGTACTTCGTGACTTTATCAATGAATTCCCAGTGATCTCATCCCAAAACAGCTGGAAATTTCAGCAGGACTGACATGCAACATAATATGACAGCGTTCGTTTTGCATTGCAGTTTTATGATTCAACGAGACGGGGGCTGTTGCGAAATTCGTTTTTGCAGCAGCCCACTTTTTGCGCTCGGAGTATTCTATTTCGAAGTCCGAATTGCAAACTACTGTCTAAATTTCAATTTTAAGGCATAGCTAAACCGACGAGATATTTTTTCCGGCCTTCCTGTGGAATCCTTTTTGTTTTTAGGACTACGAAACTTTTTCCTCGGAATAATACCTTCCTAGTCTGTTTTTCTGTTTCATCCATCGTTTCTTGAGATTAAAGTCCAGTGCCGGAAACAGCAGTTCAATTCGGATGATCTGTTTCCCTGTTGTTAGGAATCTACGAATTCGCGTATCCTGCTTCTTCCAAAACAGCCTGCTTCACCTTTCCCAGATTCTTCTCCACCGTGCCCCGCTAGGCAAAAGTATACCTGCCCGCTCGGCTCTCAAGCTTTGTCCCGTCAACGAATACACTTTTGTGATCCGCTTCGCCCTGTTTTTTTCAGGTACGCGACATACTGGTAAAACAGATCCTCCACTGCTTCAGCACATCCTTCGGTGCAAAACCGTGAAAACGTGGCGTGATCCGGCGCTTTCCCATTTTCCAAAAGCCACATGAAGTCTACCCGATATTTGTAGGCTTCCTCCAGCTTTCGGCTGGAATAGATACCGCACTGGTAGCCATGTGTCATTACCTTGAACAACGCCCGCGGGTCGGCGACCGATTTTCTTCCCCTGGAAGAATACGCTGCGTACAGTTTCCTGTAGTCCAGTTCCTCAAACTGGGCGGTGGTCACGCAGACAGGTGCAACTTTTGATAATTTAATTTCACTGTTCAGTATAGTTACCAATTGATTGTTCTCATCTGATGCATTATACTGTCTTCGCGTTTCAGAGCTTTTCACGACAGTTTAATTCTAACGCAAAAACCGCATCAGCCAGCCCCTCTTCGAGACGGTCGATGTTTTTCCCTCGCAGGCCCATTTTGCAACGCGCCCTTCCCTTATACAATGAAGGATTTTTTTAAAGCAGGAATGTGGAGATTATTGGAGAATACCAGGAGAGCCTTTATCCTGTGGAATACTTTTATGATACCAGTTATCATCTGACGGACGAAGGAAAGCAAATCCGGACGGACTATTTTATCCGTAAACTGAACGAAATGGGTGTGCTGCAAAAAATTGGAATTGTTTTTTAAGCAGTTTTATATTTTGAGGCAGCGCCTCTGTAATTTCTCCACGTCTATGCTAACCTAAAAACAAAATTTCTATCACCTTGTTCCACAGCCCCTCTTTCTGCGTCTCTATTAGTGAACTCAAAAGCAAAGGAGAAATGCGCCATGGAGGACAGCGCCATTTTGGACATGTATTTTGCCCGCTCGGAGCAGGCCATTGCGGAGACAGACAGAAAGTACGGTTCCTACTGCTACAGTGTGGCCTATCATATTCTGGAGGATCGGCAGGATTCGGAGGAAAGCGTCAACGATACTTATTATTCTGCCTGGCGGGGGATCCCACCCCGGCGGCCCCGGCAGCTGGGGATATTCCTGGGACGTATTACCCGTAATCTGGCCATTGACCGTTGGTGCAGACGCACTGCGGATAAGCGGGGCGGCGGGGAACTGACGCTGGTGCTGGACGAGCTGGCAGACTGCATCTCCGGCGCGGAAAGCCCGGAGACGGATCTGATGCGCAAGGAGGTTGCCGTGGCGTTGAACCACTTCCTTCAAGCCCTACCGGAGCAGGACCGGACAGTGCTGCTCTGCCAATATTATTTTGCCAATACCCAGCGGGAGATCAGCCAGAAAACCGGCCTGACAGAAAACGGTATAAAGTCTTCTTTGCGCAGAAGCAGGAAGGCGTTGGGCCGTTTTTTGGAAAAGGAGGGGCTGTTATGACATCCATGCAGCTGTTTGAGAATTTTTCAGGGGTGGATGAGGCCCTGCTGGTCCAGGCGGCAAAGCTGCAAACTTGTCCGGTGGCAGTGAAGAAAGCGATGCCAAAGCATCGGCTGCTTATTGCACTGATTGCTATTCTGGCACTGCTGCTGGCAGGCTGCGTTGCGGTCATCATTGGTTTGCAGCAGCGCAGGGTGGGGCAGTGCACCGGCACGGTCTATAAGGACGCCGACGGGAACTGGATCGAGCCAACGGAGCAGATCAGGAACATGGTTGCCCTGGCAGGCTACGAGGGGACGGACAACTACCGGGCCACGCTGCAATGGCTGGATTTTATCGAAAGCGATACACCATGTTTCGGGCAGTCCTGGCAAGAAAATCTGGCCAGTCTCTATGGCTGCTTTGACGGAACCATGTATGACAAGCTCCGGGAAATTCTGGCGCAGTACCATTTGTCGGCGCTGCCGGAGGAGATTTGCTTCGGACGCTGGGACGAGGTCTATGCGCTGGATATTCTGGGTACCTCCGGTGTGGTCAAGGCGGACCGGGTCGTGTGGGCCCAATGCCTGGACGGTTACCTGTTTCCAAATGGCACGTTCAGCATGGATATGCATGCGGTTTTGCCCGATTGGGACGCCACGATTTCCATAAGCCTCATTTGCTGTCCAACGGATACCTTTTTCCCAATGACAGTCTCTCCGGAGAACGGAATGGAGCAGTGGAGCTACACCACGGCGGATGGAATGCCGGTGGTGATAGCGTTGGGTGACAAAATGGCGTTACTGTTCTGTCAGAAGACCGATTCTTACATGACGGCGGTGGTGAACTTTGACCTGTTTGGAAGCAATGCAGTGCGAAAGCCCACCCGAACTATCCTGGAAGCATTGGCGGACACAATCGATTTTACCATGCAGCCCCAGCCCCTCAGCGATCCCCAGGGGGTTCGGGCGCATTTGGAGCAGACTAGCCAGGCGCACTATGCCGCGCAGGAAGCCCAGAATGTCTTGCCGGAATATACCAGCTTCTCGGACTACCTGAAGGGAAGCTATACCGATTTCACGGAGGATATGGTTTATACCTGCCTCAGCCTGGATGACGGCACGGAGGCACTGCTGATTGGCAGCGGCGACGGCTGGTTTGACCGAATTCGCATCCAAAAGGACGGACAGGTGACAGAGGGCAGATGGGTACGGATGGCGCTGTGCAGCAACGATGAGTTGGTCACCCAGAGCGGCACGGCCACAGTGGAGTACCGCACCTATTACGGGAGCAGTGCCCTTGCCGACGAAAACGCGCAGCCATTGGAGGGAGTGGGTTATGACCACGTCAGCCGGGAATGGGTCCGCGCGAGCGAGAACTGGGGAGATGACTACACGCCTATTTCGGAGGACGAGGCCCAGACCATCCGGGGCCGCCATCCGATGGCAGAGGTAGAGACGTCACCGCTATGGACCTTCCCGCTGGAGGATGGGATTCCCTTTGGCCAGTGGCTGCGGGAAAATCACCCAACCCCCACAGGCGCGGCACGGGAAAAGCTGCTGCTGGACACGGCCAAAGAGATTCGTGCCAGTACCCTTCAGAAGTCCTATCCGGAGCTGCAGGTGCCCTACTACTGCCTGGCAGACCTGGATGGCGACGGCCAGCGGGAGTTGCTGACCAGCCGGGACGGGGTCTATATCCGGGATGTTTACACCGTGCGGTGTGACCGGGCGTATGCACTTCAAATTTGGGCCAATATGCGCCTGCTGACAGACGGTACGTTGGAATATATCCAGCAGACAAACACGGAGGAGCGCGTGAACCGCTTTCACATTGCAGGCGGCCAGTTGCAGCAAACGCTTTGCCTGTGGTATTGTGGGCAGGAGGGACGCTATCTCCAGGATACGGACATGGATCGCTACTACGATACCGATTTAACGAAACAGGCCTATGCGGCATTGGTAGAAAACAAAACCTACGCGTCAGTTTCCTGGCAGTCCATGGATGATTTGCGCTGAAATGCTTACCTGCCATGATGTGATTCTTGGTGGAAACCACCCCTTATGAATTACATCATGATATTGGCCTACAGCCATCTGTTATCCCATCAATACATCAACCGCAAAAAATGCATTCGAGCTGACCTGCCCGGAAACCGGGACGAAAGCTGATTCATTTTATCCTGCTTCCAATGTGCAGCTCCTGCCGCCAGACAGGAGCGTCGCCGTCGTCGCCCCAGTATTCATCAATGGAGGCAATTTTACCGCCCTGAACTCGGATGAAGGATACCACATGGAAGGAGGCGTCCCGGCTTTTCGGAAAGACATGCGTTGCTGTGATGGTCGTATCTCCGGCGGTTACGATGTTTTCAATTTCTCCATCCCATTCTCCGGGGTATTCGCAATTGGCGCGAATGAATTCTTCTGCGGTGAAATGCTCGTTGGTATTGTGCCAGTTTACCCAGGCATTGGAGTGAAAAAACGTGCGGATGGCCGCTGCATCCTGACGCAGCACAGCATTCCAAAATTTTGCAGCATTCAATCCCATTTTCATACCTCCACGATCAGCTGTCCGCTTTCTCCGGCGGGCAGCTCTTTTCTGATTTTCCCGCCTGCAAACCAGGCGGCACCCCCGGAAGCAAGCGCAATCTCTGCACGGTTGAGGCAAAAAGGATTTACCAACAAAACGCAATCCCCGCACAGTGCAGCCTGTGCAGCATATTCATACTTAATACCCGCATTCCAGTCAGCAGCGCTGTAGTCACACCAGATCGGCCAAAGCACGACCGAAGCTTCCAGTGCGTGCATTTCCTCCGGCCGGCCGTCCTCCCAAAGGTCGCCGCACAGACCAATTGCAAAGGTTTTTCCGCCATACCGGAATTTCTCAAAGTGTACGCCTTCGCGGTAGTGGCTGTCCGTTTGCGTGTAATCCTTCCACCCGCGGCTTACCCGGCGGAATACCGTAATGACTTCGCCGCCGGCTCCGATAAAAATCTGGCTGCTGTAGAGCGCGTTTTCCCAGCGTTCAATAAAGCCGAAAGAGACGGCGGTTTTGAATGTCCTTGCGGCATCCCTGATTTGTTCGATTGAATTGTCTTCCAGGGTAACGGCGCGGTGCTTATCCTCTTCATAGTTCCAACACAGGCAGTCGAAGCCCTGCAGGGCAGTTTCGCCGAAGAGCAGAACGTCTGCTTTCCCGCTGAGCCTTGCGATGCTGCCGATAATCGACTGTACGTTAAATGGAATATCCCGATTCCGCACGGGTGCGCTTACCAATGCAATTTTCATGTACTTTCCTCCATCGTCTCGTGAAAAGTCTTTCCAGACAAATTCCTTTTACTACATCCTACCACAGTAGGACTTTCCGTGCAAGGCAGTATTCGGGATGGAAAGACGTAGAATCGGGAAAATGCAGAAAAATGTTTGTTTTCAACGAAAAATTCTGTGAATAATTCTTGCAATATCAGTTCGACGTGTTATAATAACCGTATCAGTATGGGTGAAAGCCTCCATTTTTGGATAGAATTACCGTGGAATCCCAGGGGAATACTTTTTCACCCCCGAATTCCTTGCATCGAAAGGAGAAGAAACATGAAAATGCTTCGCAAATTGCTGCCGTTGCTGGCGTGCTGCCTGGCTTTGCTGCTTCTGTGCAGCTGCTCCCAAAAAAATTCGCCGGAAAAAATTGATACGGGGAATTTTTCCCGAGAGATTCAGGTGGAGTCTGCCGGTGCAGGGCTGGAGATCGTCCACGCGGATAAGACCACACAGCCTGCCGAGCCGGGTGACCTTTTGAAAAGTGACGACGGCGTACGCACCGATGCCGATACAGAGCTGGCGCTGAACGCCGATGGCAATAAGCATATTTACATCCAAGGCGGCTCCGAGATCCGTCTGGAAGCCTCCGGCACGCCGGAAAGCGGCAAGACCCGCATTCATTTAGAGAATGGCGGCGTTCTGGTAAACGTAGAGGAACCCCTTGCGGATGGGGAGCTCTTCCAGATTCAGACCGATGCGGCCCTGATTTCGATTGCGCAGGGAGTTGTCCGGGTCAGCAAAATTGAGGGCTACACCCAGGTTGAGGTTTTCCAGGGGAGCGTTGAGGCGCTCCTGAATGGGACGGAAGAAAAGGTGACCGCCGAGGCAGGGAAGGCGTTGTTGATCGGTACGGACGGCAAAAAATCCTCCTTCATCCATGCAGATGAGATCGATCCGGATTCCTGGCACTCCGGCTCGCTCCAAATCACAAAGGGGAAGGGCGACGGAGCAGCTGACCTCGATATTCCCTACGGAAGACTGCCCGCATCTGTGCTGAATCGACTGCTGGAACTGGCAAAAGATGGAAATGAACTTTGTCTGACCGAGGAGACCCTGGAAAATCTCTTGAAAACTGGACACGACTATGCCGAAGTCGAGAAGGTGGATCCTACTTGCCTGGAAGACGGCAAGCTGGTTGAGGAATGTACGCTTTGCGGCGCAGTGCACGAAGAAATTTTGCCTGCCCTGGGGCACACTGAGGAGGAGCTGCCGGCCGAAGAACCGACCTGCACAAAGGAAGGAAAAACTGCCGGCGTTGAGTGCAGTGTGTGCGGCGAGATCCTTACTCCCCAGGAGATGATCCCTGCCGCTGGCCACCAGATCGAAAAAATGCCGGATACCGAGCCGACCTGCACCGAAGACGGTGCAGTGGGAGAGACTCACTGCCTGGTCTGCGGTGAGGTGATCGAGCCGGGCAGCATCGTAAAGACCCACGGGCACGAGCCGCAGGCAGTTCCCGCAGTGGCACCCACCTGTGAGAAATCCGGCTTGACGGAAGGAAGCATCTGCGCCGTCTGTGGACAGATTCTAACTGAACAGCAGCCCGTCCAGGCACTGGGGCACAGCTGCAAGTCGATTCCCGGCCGCGCCGCAACCTGCACCCGCCCCGGCCTGACCGATGGCGAGCGCTGCACCGTCTGCGGTAAGCTGGTTACGAAGCAGGAGACCATCCCCATGACGGCACATGAAGAGGAAGTGCTTCCCGCAGTAGAGCCTACCTGTACCAAAGCGGGAAGGACGGAATCTGTTACCTGTAAGATTTGCGGCAAGGTGCTGAAAGCATCCGACCCCGTTGCAATGACAGAGCATGAGTCTGCGATAGTCCCCGGCAGAGCCCCGACTTGTTCCCGCCCCGGTTTGACGGATGGCCAGCGCTGCACCGTCTGCAAGCGGTGGATACAGCGTCAGGAAACGATTCCTACCGTCGCGCATACGCCGGAAGTGCTCCCGGCTGCAGAGCCCACCTGTACGCAAGCCGGCCTGACCGAAGGTAGCCGGTGCGCGGTCTGCGGCAAGATCCTGACGGCGCAGGAAGAGATACCTGCTCTTGGCCATACGGAGACGACTGTGCAGGGCAGGGAAGCGACCTGCTCGAAGACCGGACTGACGGACGGCAAGAAGTGCAGCACCTGCGGCAAGACATTGGTTCGTCAGACTGTGATTAAAAAGCTCCCCCATACACCGGAGAAGATATACGGCATCTATCCCATGTGCTTCCGAGATGGTTATACGGATGGCTCCATCTGCTCTGTCTGCGGTGAGGTCCTGGAACCCTGCCAGGTGATCCCGGCGCTGCCCCACACTCGCGGCGGCTTGTCAGCGGTGGAACCCACATGCTCCAGCTATGGCTGGACGGAAGGGCTGGCGTGCCAGGTTTGCAGCTATATCATGCAGCCCCAGCGCAGAATTGACAAGCTACCCCATACGCCCGAGACGCTTCCGGCGGTGCCGCCTACCTGCACGACTCCCGGGCTGACAGAGGGATCCGTTTGCTCTGTCTGCGGTGAGGTCATTACGGCACAAGAGGAGATCCCAATCCTGGCCCACACACCCGGTACGGCTGTGAAGGAAGTCAATCAGGAAATTCCTGCACTGGATGCGAACGGTAATCTTATTCAGGACGAGCGGCATCATCCGTACTGCTATGCCATGGTCACGCGGTGTGCTGACTGTGGGGAAGTACTGGATATCCAGTATTACGACCACGTCAATGGCACAGAGACTGCCGAGGTACTGGCCACAGCGGATGCCTGTCAGCGGATCAACGTTTCCTGCGGTGACTGCGGGAAACTGATTCGCTGGTACATCACCTCCCACCAGCCGGGCACTCCTGCTGAAGAGCCGGATGGAGAGGGAAATCTCATCGTCACCATAAAATGTATTGTTTGCAGCTATCTGCTTAGCTCGAAACCAAAAGAATAACAGAAGCAAAGCGGGCTCCCCATTTCGGGAGCCCGCTGCATTTCTGGAAAAAATTTTATTTATAACTTGACAGGAAATGATATAATGAAATCAAAGGAGGGAAATGCGATTTCTCTGCTTTTTGGGTGCGCAGTGCGCTTTTTCTACTGCGGAGTCCATGCAATTTTGACCGGGGGAGTAAAACAGAATGATAGAAAGCCTGAGCAGTGCCTTTTCCCAACTGATGTCCAACCGTCTGGTGGGAATTTTGATTGAATCCTTCCCCAAAATGCTGCTGCCCGGACTGAAAATGACCATCCCGCTGACAGCCATCTCCTTTGCCTGCGCGCTGGTGATTGCTTTGATTGCTGCCCTGATCCGCGTGGCGAAGGTGCCGGTGCTGCAGCAGCTGGTTCGGTTTTATATCTGGGTGATTCGCGGTACGCCGCTGCTGGTGCAGCTGTATGTTGTTTTCTTCGGCCTGCCCAATTTGGGGATTGTCCTGGAGCCGTTCCCCACGGCGGTGCTGGTATTTTCCATCAACGAGGGCGCTTACTGCGCCGAAACCATACGGGCAGCCATTGAGTCCATTCCCCGCGGGCAGATGGAGGCCGGTGTCTGCGTGGGCATGAGCTGGATGCAGACCATGCGGCATGTGGTGCTGCCCCAGGCGCTTCGCACTGCCTTCCCGCCACTGTCCAATTCCCTGATTTCCATGCTTAAGGATACCTCTCTGGCAGCCAACATCACCGTCATGGAGATGTTCATGGTCACCCAGCGTATTGCGTCGCGCTATTATGAGCACCTGGCGCTCTACATCGAGGTCGCGCTGATCTATCTGCTGTTCTGCACCGTGCTGACCAAGCTCCAGTCCGTCTGCGAGAAAAAACTGGCGGCCTATGGCTTTTAGGGAGGATGCATGATGCTGACCATACATAATCTGACCAAGAAGTTTGGCGTCAATCAGGTGCTCAAGGGCGTTGACCTTTCAGTCGACAAGGGCGATGTCATTGCCATCATCGGTCAAAGCGGCGGCGGAAAGACCACGCTGCTGCGCTGCATCAATTTTCTGGAAACCGCCGATTCCGGAGATATGGAATTTGACGGGGAGCATTTCCAGCTCAACCGGATCTCCAAGAAGGATATTCTGCGTATTCGCAGGAAGACGGCCTTCGTGTTCCAAAGCTATAATCTGTTCCGCAACAAGACCGCCCTGCAAAATGTAATGCTTGGCCTGACTGTGGCGCGGAAGATGCCCAGGGCGCAGGCAGAGCAGATTGCCCGGGCGGCGCTGGATAGGGTAGGGCTGGTGGACAAAGCGAGTAGCTACCCCAATGCCCTTTCCGGCGGGCAGCAGCAGCGCGTTGCCATCGCCCGCGCTCTGGCAACTGATCCGGAAATTATCTATTTTGATGAGCCGACCTCCGCCCTTGACCCGGAACTGACCGGCGAGGTGCTGGCGGTTATGCGCAGCCTTGCCGGGGACGGAATGACCATGCTGGTGGTCACGCATGAGCTGGGCTTTGCCCGGAACGTATCCACCAGAGTGATTTTCATGGAAAACGGCTCCGTCGTGGAGTCCGGCTCCTCGGAGGAATTCTTTGCAAACCCGAAGGAAGAGCGCACCCGCGCTTTTTTGAGAACCGTTTCCCAACATGAAAAGGAGTAATTCAAGATGAAAAAAATTCTTTCTGTCCTGTGCGTCACTTTGATGCTGGCGGCGATGCTCGCCATGGCGGTTTCTGCGGAGGCTCCCAGTGATCTGTTGTCTGTGATCCAGCAGCGCGGCAAGATCATCATCGGTCTGGAGGGCGACTGGGCTCCCTGGTCGTTCGTGGGCGAAGATGACGAGCTGACCGGCTATGACGTGGAGGTCGCCAAGGCCATTGCCGAAAAGCTGGGCGTGGAGGCGGAAATTATCCCCGCCGAATGGGATGGCCTGTTTGCTGGTATGGATGCCGGACGGTATGACATTGTTGTCAACGGCGTGGAAATGACCGAGGAGCGGGAAGAAAAGTACGATTTTGCCGATCCCTATGCCTACATCCGCACAGCTCTGATTGTTCGCGGCGACAATGACACCATCCATACCTTCGAAGATCTGGACGGCAAGAAGACCGCCAACTCCATTGCCTCCACCTATATGAATCTGGCAGAGAGCTACGGCGCGACCTGCTACGGCGTGGCGACCCTGGATGAGACGCTGACCATGGTGCTTCAGGGGCGGGCGGATGCAACGCTGAATGCCATCGTCTCCTTCACGGATTACATGGCGCAGCACCCAGATTCCAATCTGAAGGTGGTTGCCACCACCGAGGAAGCCTCCAATGTTGCCATCCCCATGCGCAAGAGCACGGAGCAGGAGGATACTTCGACGCTCATGGATGCCATCAACCAGGCCATTGCGGAGCTTCGCGAAGAGGGCGTCCTGTCTGAGCTGTCCATCCGTTTCTTTGGCGAGGATATTTCCGAATAAACAGTATTTATTGAATTTCAAATAACACAACGTTCACCCTATAAGCACAATTGTACTTACGGGGTGAACGTTTTCCTACAAAAACGGTTTTACATTCTGTTTACAATCTGTTCATTCCTCCAAAAATGCACAGGAGAGCTTGCATCCAACTTATAAATATGGTATATTTCCTTCAAAGCCCCATTGGGGTGGAAAACTCAATATTGTGCGACAGGAAGCATGCGGAGAACTGGACAAGGAAGTCCGACCGAAGGAGTGAAACTCTCAGGTAAGAGGACCGTGTGTGGATCGCACTCTGGAGACACCCGGGCAAGCCCGGAGGCCGAAGGTGCAAGGGGTGGCTGACCACCGAATCTCTCAGGCAAAAGGACAGAGCTTTTTCAGGCATTGGGTGTGCTGTACCCCGATGCCGGAAATTTGCTTTACGGAGAGTACCCCTTGCGGGTACTCTTTTTTCGTATTTTCTAAGGAGGCTCTGAAAAAATCAGCGAGAGCTGACGGCAAATAATTCGCCGCCCAGCCGAAGACGGTTGTTCAGAGGTTCCCTATATTAAAGGGAGGAAACAAAATGGAAAACGTCGTTCAAACCGTTACGGATGTAAACAATTCTGTCAATGGTTTCGTGTGGGGAATGCCCATGCTGATCATGTTGGTTGGCACCGGCATCCTGATGACGCTTTTGACCAAGGCATTCCAGCTGACCAGATTCCGCTATTGGATGAAGCACACCATCGGCGGCATCTTTACAAACAAGCATATTACCGCTCATACGGCGAAGGAAGACAAATCCATCAGCCAGTTCCAGAGCTTGTGTACTGCCCTTGCCGCCACCATCGGCACCGGCAATATCTCCGGCGTGGCGGCGGCCATTGCCACCGGCGGTCCCGGCTCCGTTTTCTGGATGTGGATCGTGGCCATCTTTGGAATGATGACGAATTATTCCGAAAATGTTCTGGGCGTTTATTTCCGCCGCAAGAACAAGGACGGTGAGTGGTGCGGCGGCGCCATGTATTATCTGAAGGATGGCCTGGGCGGCTTCCCTGGCTATAAAAAGATCGGTTCGGTTCTGGCGGTGCTTTTCAGCTGCTTCTGTGTGATCGCTTCCTTCGGCATCGGTAATATGAGCCAGATCAATTCCATCGCCGTGAATATGCAGCAGGCGTTCAGCATTCCCATGTGGGTCACCGGTGTGTGCCTGATGGTAATTGCCGCGCTGGTGGTGGTCGGCGGCCTGAAGCGCATTGCAGCGGTGACGGAAAAGCTGGTGCCCTTCATGGCGCTGCTGTACATTCTTGGATCCTTGATCGTTGTCTGCATGAATGCATCTAAAATTATTCCCGCCTTTGGCATTATCTTCAAGTGTGCCTTTACCGGTCGTGCAGCCTTCGGCGGCGTGGTGGGTGCAACGGTGAAGGATGCCGTCACATGGGGCATGAAGCGCGGCGTGTTCTCCAATGAGGCAGGTCTTGGCTCCTCCGTCATGGTGCATTCCAATTCCAATGTGCGGGAGCCTGTCATGCAGGGCATGTGGGGCATCTTCGAGGTCTTTGCCGATACCATTATCGTCTGTTCCCTCACCGCACTGACAGTACTCACCAGCGGCCTGGTCGATCTGGAAACCGGCGCGATGCTCACGACCACGGAGAAGACCGCCATGGTGGCTGAGGCATTCAAAGTGAGTTTCGGAGAATTCGGTGCATGGTTCATCGCCATTGCCGTGCTGCTGTTCGCGTTTTCCACCGTCCTGGGCTGGAGCCATTACGGCGCAAAAGCCTTTGAATATCTATTCGGTACCAAGGCGACCATCGGCTATAAGATCGTGTTCGTCGCCTTTATCATTGTCGGCGCGACCATGAGTCTTGACTTGGCGTGGGATCTGTCCGATACCTTTAACGGCTTGATGGCAATTCCCAATCTGATTGGTGTCATCAGCCTGAGCAGTCTGGTGTACCGTATCACCGCCAACTATATCGACCGGGTCATCCGTGGCAAGAAGGTGGAGCCGCTGTATTCCGCTTTCCCGGAATACCAGGCACAGGCAGGGGCAGAAGAAGCTGCAAAATGATTGCAGGATGCACATTTCTCTGATATAATGAAAGCATACTTCATAAAAAGGAGAGATTGCAGTGCCCTTTTCCGACAGCTACCTGCACCGGGAGCAGCGCTCCCATTTGAAGGAATTCGATTTGCAAACCGGCTGCGTGACGGAGCTTGCCGCTTTCGACCATGTGGTGGAGGCACCCTTCTATTCCCGGGACGGCGGAAGCCTCTATTATAACTGCGAGGGGCGCATCTACCGGCTGAACCTCGCCACAAAGGAGCAGCAGCCGGTCGGCACCGGCGCATGCGTTTATTGCAACAATGACCATGTCCTGTCTCCGGACGGAAAGTCCATGGCTGTTTCCGGCAGCACGGACAGCGAGGGAATGAGCAGAATCTATCGTGTGCAGCTGGGCACGGACAGGGAAGAGGAGATCGTTTCCCAGCCCCTGAGCTATCTGCACGGCTGGTCGCCCGATGGAAGCACCCTTGCCTATTGCGCCGCCCGGAAATATGGAGAGAAGCTCGAATGGGACATCTATACCTGCCCGGCACAGGGCGGCGCAGAGATCCGTCTGACCGATGCTCCCGGACTGAACGATGGGCCGGAGTATTCTTCGGATGGCGGCACCATCTGGTTTAATTCCGTCCGTACCGGCCTGATGCAGGTGTGGAAGATGAACGCCGACGGTACCGCCCAGACCCAGATGACCTTCGATGAGGACAGAAATTCCTGGTTTCCCCATATCTCCCCGGACAATCAAAAGGTTGTTTACCTTGCCTATCACAAGGGCGACCTTGCACCCGGCGACCATGTGCCGGACAAGCAGGTGGAGCTTCGGCTGATTCCCGCATCCGGCGGAACCCCTGTGACGCTGCTAAGCCTTTTCGGCGGCCAGGGCACCATCAACGTCAACAGCTGGTCACCCGACAGCCGCAAATTCGCCTTTGTCAGCTACGGTGCTGAATAAAACAGCGATCCCCGGTACGATCTTCGATGATCGCACCGGGGATTTATTCAGGCTTTTCTAGGAAATGTTGCCAAACCAGCCCCAAACGTGCCAGAATTCCATGGAACCGGCGCTCAGGGTGCATACGATGTAGGCGAGAATGAAGGATGCAGCAAAGATCACCAGCGAAATCAGGGCAGCCGAACGCAGGCGTCGCTTGAAAGCCATGGAAAACTGTGGATTAACTGCCAGCAGGGGAAGTCCGGCTTTGCCGGAAGCGGAGGAAAGCGCATTGTGCTGGAAACGGACAAAGGCACGTGCCAGCTGCCGCAGAAATGCCGCATAATAGATGCATCCCACAGCGGCAAGTACAGCCAGCGCGGCAAAGCATACCGCCAGAATCACACCGCAGCCATAGGGAACCGACGGGATGAGCCCGGCAATGTTCAGTTTTCCCAGCAGGCAGACCGCCAGCACGGCACTGCTCAGCGATACGGTGGCCATTACAATGCCCCATGCGATCAGCAGCACATAGAACATTCCGCCCAACAGGTCGGCAAAGCACAGCCCGGCGATGACCAGCGGCTTGCAGCCCTGCTTCTGCTGCGGCGCGGGCTGCTCAAATTGAGCGGCCAGAGCTTTCGGGTCACCCAGTCGGGCAGAAATTTCCTCTTCAGAATAGCCATCCGCCAGCTTGAAGGCGAAATGCTGTTCATATTCTGCCTCGATCTCGGTGGCATCGGCGGTATTTTGCTTGCGGAGTGCTTCATGCAGCAGCGTGATAAATTCATTCTTTGTCATTTTCGTCACCCTCCAATAATTTTTTGACAGCCTGTGCGAATTTCAGATATTCTGCGCGGTCATTGTGATATGTCTCCCGGCCAAGCGCTGTGAGCTTATAGTACTTCCGCGGCGGCCCGCCGCTTTCCTCCTGAAGGAAGGTCGTGAGCAATCCGTCCGCCTTCAGCTTGCGCAGGATGGGGTAGACCGTTCCGTCGGAAATGCCAATATGCCCGGATAGAAATTCGGAAATTTCGTACCCATAGCAATCCCGCTTTTCCAGCAGAGACAGAATACACAGCTCGACCACGCCCTTCTTATATTGCGTGTTCATTTTGCATCTCCTCTCTGAATTGTCTTACACTACTGTATTATATTCAATAGTTATGAAATGCCAATAGTAAATTATAAGTTTTATTAGAATCACTAAGGAAGCTCTGAATAAATCGGCAAGAGCTGACAGCGAGAGATTTTTCACCGGATGAAGGTTTCAAAAGTGGAGGAATACTGTATGTATTTCCCACTTTTGAAACCGCACAGCCGGGGAAAAAGATCCGCTGCTCAGCCGAAGTCGA
>CAKTJC010000040.1 GCA_934567355.1 uncultured Oscillospiraceae bacterium | reverse complement strand
TCTTTTATCAAACTTCCTACACTTGAAAAGTGCGAACATAAAAACAGTTTCATCCATATCCTCCTTAATAAATCCCGGTTTATCGCTCTCATGCAATAATGCGAGCATATCAAAAAAGCGTAAAAAAGTCAACCTTACAGAAAAAGGGGCTGCTGTAAAAATCATGCAACAGCCCCTTTTTAGAAAATCCTCACGAGCTTAAAGCGATTGCCATCCGGCATTATTCTTTCGTCCAAAAGAACAATGTATTGCTGTATTTAAGAACAAGATACAGCGTGCTATCGGGGCTTTCTCTAAAGTCGTACAGCGGGAGCGAAACGTTGCCGCCATCGTTTGACAGAAGCACATCTGCGACATAACGACCGGTATCTCCGTCAGGCTGCCATCTGCCTTCCCCTTTGTAACCGCCAAGCGTGAACTCAATGACTCCGTCAGGCTTCAAAAGAAGCGTACTGGGGCTGTTTGTTGGAGAAGTTCCAATGATTGCCTGAAGTTCAATGCCATTGTTTGACTGGACTGTATAGCTTTCATCAAGAATCCAGCTGCCGCTCAGGTCTAAAGCTGCTGTATCAGTTCCATTATTTTCCAGGTTTTCTATCGTATGCTGCATCATTTCGCCGCTATCTTCGTTGCCTGCCTGTACCGCACTTGCAGACGGTTTTTCCCTTTTCATCGCATTTGCAAAGAAGCAAACAACCAGTATGATACATATGATACAAATGATTCCTTCTACAGCAATCATCCACCACGCAGTTTTCTTATTTTTCTTATAATTTAACACAGGTCTACCTCCATTATTTTGACTGGGCAACTTAATCCACCTGCTCAGCCATACGACAACGACAGCGTATCAGAAAAACAAGAGGATGTCAACCATGTGAAAAAAGCACCCGGGCGGTCATGTCCGGGTGCTTCTTCTAAATCTCGGGGATACTTCAAGTATTTGCAGGTTCCTTTTCCTGGTCGCCCTGGAAATGGATGCTGACACCGTTGACCTCCACATCCTCATCGGCGTTAATCATGATGTACTTCACGCCGCCAATCACTCTGGTCTCCACCAAGTCCGTGCGGGTGGGGTCAATCTTGATGGCAATATCCGGGGTGTGAATCTCAAAATGCTTGCTGTCGATGATGTTCTTGGGATGCAGCTCCGCTTCAAAGCCGAAGGCCTCGTCATACTGGACGCTGAAGGTGGAAACACCGGTTTCGGACACACCGCAGGAGGTCAGCACATCCTTAATCACCTGCTTGTCGATGAGCAGCGGGTCGGGCACCTTGCTCTCTTTGTGCAGTTCCATCCGCTCACACAGCTGCTCGTGGATGGTCTGCACCACATCCATGCTGCACTCTTCCCCCAAAGAGGTGGTCAGCAGCGCCTCGAAGCATTTCTTCTGCTCGGCGGCGGGCTTGGGCACCGGGGTGTTGAACACCGCTTCAATCAGGGCATCCTGGTTCTCCTTGGTGTTGCGGCTATAGTAGAGGGCATTATAAATATTGGTGGAGCGGTTATCAAAGGCGGGGAACAGGAAGCCAAACTCCGGCGCTGCCACCGGCTGGCTCATGGCTCCATCGTGGAACACCTGGTCTTCCGGCACATAATGCAAATTGGGCTTGGTCTGCTTCACCGGGCAGACGGCGCAGAGAAGATAGGTGTAGCTCTCGTCGGAGGAGTCGTTCTGCTGGAAGTCATCCTTGCTCTTAAAGGGCACATCATAGGTATCGCAGCCCAAAAGAATCAGGTAGTTCCCCTCCAGCACGATGGATTCAATCATCTTCTGGTACAGCTGCTCCCGCAGCTCGTCATCCTGGAGCTTGCATTCCCGCAGGTCCATGAGCAGCTTATGCTCCGGGCCGCCAGATACCTGGCTGGTCTGGAAGGTCAGGTCAATCAGGTTCTTGCCCACCGAGCCGGAGAGCACCTTCCGCAAAATGCCAAAATACCGATCCGACTCATTTTCGGACATAATGCCGGTGCTGGCACGGTACTGGGCAATGATCTCCTTGTTATCATTGACAAAGCAGCCGTAAATGGCGGTCATATTGCTGCGATCCCGCCGCATATGGCGGCGAATTTCGCCAACTTCCTTTTCGTTCATTGTATCGTCCTCGCTTTCCTTGGAAATGCCAGGACATTATAGCACAGTCGTTGGAGAAAATCCAGGAAAATTTGGGAAAGGGCACGGGAATGCCCGTGCCCCTCCCATTCTGGATTTTTTACTTGTCCGTTGGCATATCCTCGATTGGCGCTCGCTCCAAGGGAATCTCACGGTAAGTGTGCAAGATAGATTCCGCTTCTTCCCGGCTGAGGGTCTTATCAATATGGATGCCGCTGAGGCTCAAGCCCCAGGCATCGTTGGCAATGTCATAGACCACCCGGTTCTGCTCCACCAGCGTCCCCTGCTCCACGGTATAGAAGCAGCAGAGCTTATAAGCCTGCCCCACTTCCTCATAGGTTTTCAAAGCATTGTTTTCGCAGAGGGTGACCGTCCCCTGGATGCCGAAGGCTTTCTCTCCCTGGGTATGCACCGGGGCAGTTTTTCCGTCCTTCATGGTGTAAAGGGAGGGATTGCCATATTGATCCCAGAAGAAACATTCTTCTATCCCGTCGCCATCCAAATCCACCAGGGCGTATTCCTTCACCGCCCCCAGAACCTTCCGCAGCTTCCCGTAGCTGTCCTGGGCAAACGGGTCATCCGCATCCAAAAGGGCATCATATGCGGCATCCTCCTCTCGAAGCAGCGGCAGCACCGCATCCATATCCGCCCGTTTGGTCTGGATGGAGAAATCAATATGCTCTGCCAGCCATTCAATATCCTCGACGGACATTTCTTCCCTGGGGCCTTCTCCGCCATTTGGATAGTATGCCGGGGGAAAAATCGCATACAGGAAGGCATCCTCCCGGTCACAGATGAGATAGATATTGTCATTTGCCGGCTGAACTGGGTCGCTGGAAACCACAATTAGAATGGTCTTTCCGTCACTTCTAGTATAGTTCCATTCTCTTGTAGCTGCCCCGTTAATCAGGCTGACAATCTTATTCCCCATAAAGCCTTTTTTATTGCAGTGCAGCACCAGATTGGTGGGATGCTGCCAGGAAAAGGCGGGGTCTGTTACATGAAAGTCTGTGTAGATGCAATAGCTTCCCGATTCAAAAAAGTCACAGCCACGAAGTTCAAAGGTATCATCCGTACCGGAAATCACCGGCTCCCGGATTCCAAGGGCATCCCAGCCCAGCTTCCAATCGTAGTGGTAAGCCCGTCCCATTTTGCCCATGAGCTTGAGTCCGTATTTGTGGGCAATCTCGTCAATCTTCTCCACCATTTCCTGAGAATAGACATTGTAAGCCGCATATTCCTCCGGGGCTTGGAATTTTCCATGGGAAGCAACATAAATGGAATTATCCGGGTCATAGTGCTTGCAAAAATCATACCATTCCTTTGCAGCCAGTTGCTCCGGCGTTCCCTGTAGCCCCTGGAGGGACAGAACTGTTTTCGTGACCTCCATCGCCTCGTGGCGCTGTCCGTCAGAGTCAATCCAGGCGGGGGATGTGGTTTCGTACTCATCCAGCTTTAATTGCTTTGTGGTCAGAGCCACAACGGCGCAGCCCATAAAAATCGCCATGGCAGCAACAACGGCAGCAATCATCAGTGTCTTTTTATAGTTCATGGTTTGTTTCCTTTCCGCAGGCCGATGACCGGATACGGACAGGATTTGTTCAAGCATGGCATCCTTTTCCCCTTGGGTCAGCGTAATGGAATCGTATGCCTGATGAATGTTCTGTTTTTTCATTCCAAATCACCGCCTAACATCAGTTTCAGTTGTTTTCGGGCACGGGCAAGCCGGGTTCGGACCGTGGGCTGGAGACAATGGAGGGCTTTTGCAATCTCCCCGGTGGTATAGCCCTCGTAGTAATAGAGGTATACCACCGTTTTGTAATCCATGGGCAGCTTGAGAATGGCCTCCAATACGGCGTTTTCCCCCGGGGGCGATTCCGCTGCCAGTTCTGTGTGCTGCTCCAAGTCCTCCTCATGCCTGTAAAGCCGCTTGAGCTGGTCCTTACAGAGATTTGAGGCTGTCACGATGAGCCAGGCTTTTTCATGCCGTTGATTTTCAAAGGCTTTCCCAGAGGCAATCAGCCGCAGGAAGGTCTCTTGGGTCATATCCTCCGCCTCCGGCTTGTTCCTCATAAAGGAATAACAGACACGGTAGACCGTATCCACATTTCTTCCGTAGATTTCCGTGATTTCTCTGTCCGTACGCAACAAAGAAGTCATGGCTCCCACCTCCTTTCACCATGAATACGACTGAGATACGGGATTTGTTTCATCAAGGGTAAAAAAAGGACCTGCCGCCTTTGGATTGTTCCGGAAGGGGCAGGTCCTGATTCATTTTTCTGTGCCCTGGGAGCATCAGTTCCACAGGCAGTTCCAATTCTTTACAAAATACTCGACACCGGAATACACCGTGGTCACCACGATGACCGCCGTTACCACCCACAAAAGTGCCGCATTCTGCGGGAACACCAGCACGGCGCACAGGCCAATCATGGTGCTGGCAGTTTTCACCTTGCCGCTCCATCCCGCCGCAATGACGGTGCCTTTTCCCACTGCCACCAGCCGCAGACCGGTGACGGCAAACTCGCGGGTCAGCACAATCATCAGCGCCCATGCGGGAAAGCGCCCCCACTCGCAGAACACGGTCATCACCGCAATGGTCAGCAGCTTATCCGCCAGAGGGTCCAGGAATTTTCCGAAATCGCTGACCTGGTTGCACTTGCGGGCAATCTGACCGTCGATGAAATCCGTTACACTGGCAATGACAAACAGCCCCAGGGAAATCCACATCCACAGCCCGGACACGCCCTTGCTCAGATACATGGCAATCATCACCAGAGGAATCATGAACACCCGCACCAGGGTGATTTTGCTCGCCGTCGTCATTGCGCTTCCTCCTCCGAAATATAGCCGGTCAGGTCGCCGTCCTGGGTGCCGTCCATGGTTACCTGCACAAAGTCGCCCTCGTGCAGCGGCTCCTGGGCTGCAATCCAGACCCGTCCGTCAATTTCCGGGGAGTCGGCAAAGGTGCGTCCGTAGAACTGCTCGAATTCCTCATCGTAGCCGTCCACCAGAACCTCCAGCGTCTTGCCAAGCATGGAGGCATTGTATTCATCCATGATTTCCGACTGGATCAGCTCGATCTTCTGGGCGCGCTCCATGGCAGTATCCGCGTCCACGTGCTCCATCTCGGCAGCCTTCGTTCCCTCCTCCGGGGAGAAGGGGAACGCGCCGACGCGCTCCATCCTGGTTTCCCGCAGGAAATCGCACAGCTCCCGGAACTCCGCCTCCCCCTCACCGGGCAGGCCGGTAATCAGGCTGGTGCGGATCACAAGGCCGGGGATACCGTCGCGCAGCTTTTGCAGCAGTTGCCGCAGGAATGCGCCGCTGCCACGGCGATTCATCAGCTTCAAAATTTTATCATTGCAGTGCTGGATGGGAATATCCAGATATTTGACGATCTTCGGCTCCTGCGCCATGGTTTGAATAAACTCATCGTCGATCTCATCGGGGTAGACATAATGTACTCGGATCCAGTGCAGCCCATCGATCTGGCACAGCTCGTGCAGAAGCTTGGGCAGCAGGCGCTTATGTCCCGGCAGGTCGGTGCCGTAGCGGCTGGTATCCTGCGCAACCACGATCAGCTCCTTCACACCGGACGCAGCCAGCATCCGCGCCTCATAGAGCACGTCGTCCAGCTGCCTGCTGCGGTATTTGCCGCGCAGAGAGGGAATGACACAATAGGCGCAGTGGTTATCGCAGCCCTCTGCGATTTTGATGTAGGCATAGTGCTTGGGGGTGGTCAGAATTCGCCAGGTCTCCTCCTCCGGGGCATCGATGGGGCCGAAATCCGACACTGCCTTTTCATTGAGCAGACCTTCGATCGCCGGGACGATCTCGGTATAGCTGCCGGTGCCCAGCACGCCGTCCACCTCCGGCATTTCCTTCATAATGTCGCCCTGGTAGCGCTGGGACAGGCAGCCGGTGACCAGGATCTTGCCGATCCTACCCTCTGCCTTGAGTGCACCCGCCATCAGAATATTGTCGATTGCCTCGGACTTGGCGGAATCGATGAAGCCGCAGGTATTGATCACAACCACATCGCACCCGTCAATTTCGCCGCTGACGGTATAGCCCGCCTCCTGGACGCGGTACATCATCCGCTCGCAGTCCACCTGGTTCTTGGCGCAGCCCAGAGAAATAAAGCCTATCACTGCCATTTATTCATCCCCCGGAAAATCATCGGAATCAAAAGATAAATTGTTGAGCGCTTCGCGGATCGCACGATAGCTGTGGCCACGCCGAAGCAGCGCATCCACAGCCCGTTTAATTTCCCGCTGGTCGCCCGGATTTGTAATTTTTGCCTTCAGAAACGCTTCCAGCTTTTCTGTCTGCTCCGGGTAATCAGCCAGTGCCGACTCCCAGAGCTCCTTTGGAATGCGCTTTTCATACAGCGCCTGCTTTGCACGCGCCCTGCCATAGCCCCTGGAAATGCAGGAATGGACAATCTGCTCTGCGGTTTTTTCATCGTCCAGCAAGTGCAGCTCTTCGAGCCACTGCACCGCCTGCCGGGCATCGGCGGGCTTTTCACCCTTTTGCACCAGGCGGCTTTCCAAATCCCGTTTGGAAACGCCGGAGGCGGATACGATGCGGATCGCCCGCATGCGGGCGGACATCTTTTCGGCGCTGCGGCACAGCGCATCATACTGCTCCTGGGAAAGCTCTAGGCCGGAATAGAGGCCGAAATCCTCCACCGTCTGGCGATACAGCCGCAGGGTCGCGCCGCCCTCAAACAGGACGAAATACCGCCCTGCCCGATCCGGCGTGGTTTTCAGCTGCTCAATCCTCATCGTTGAAATCGTCGGCGCTTACGGCAACGGGACGTGCTGCCGCCTTTGCAGGAGCCTTGGGCGCGCCGCCGCAGATCTTCCACAGATTCTCGCGTACCTCGGTCTCCACCTTGTCGGCGATTTCGGGATTGGCCAGCAGATACGCCTTCACGCTGTCCTTGCCCTGGCCGATGCGCTCCTCACCCATGCTGAACCAGCTGCCGCTCTTCTGGATGATCTCCAGCTGGACAGCCAGGTCGATCAGTTCGCCCCACTTGGAAATGCCCTGACCGTACATGATGTCAAACACCGCTTCCCGGAAGGGAGGCGCGACCTTGTTCTTGACGACCTTCACGCGGGTTCTGTTGCCCACCACGTTGCCGTCCTCCTTGATGGACTCCACTCTGCGCACATCCAGGCGGACGGAGGCATAGAACTTCAGCGCGTTGCCGCCGGTGGTGGTTTCGGGGTTGCCGTACATGACGCCGATCTTCATACGCAGCTGGTTGATGAAGATCACGACGCAGTTGGTCTTGGAAATGGTGCCAGCCAATTTGCGCAGTGCCTGGGACATGAGGCGTGCCTGAAGGCCGACGAAGGTATCACCCATCTCGCCCTCAATTTCCTGCTTGGGCACCAGCGCTGCCACGGAGTCCACCACCACGGCGTCCACCGCGCCGGAGCGAACCAGCGCGTCGGTGATTTCCAGCGCCTGCTCACCGGTATCCGGCTGGGAAACCAGCAGGTTCTCGGTATCCACCCCCAGAGCGGAGGCATACACGGGGTCAAGCGCGTGCTCCGCATCTACAAAGGCAACCTCGCCGCCGCGCTTTTGTGCCTCTGCCAGAATGTGCAGCGCCAGGGTGGTCTTACCGGAGGATTCCGGTCCGTAGATCTCAATGATTCGTCCCTTGGGGACGCCGCCGATGCCCAGCGCTGCATCCAGCGCCAGCGAGCCGGTGGGAATGGCTTCCACATTCATCTCCGGGCGGTCGCCCAGGCGCATCACCGTGCCCTTGCCGAAATTCTTATCGATCTGTGCCAGTGCGGTCTGCAATGCCTTTTTCTTATCGGATGCAGGGGTGGGCGTTTCGTACACCGTTTTCTTGGTTGCCATAATATCTATCCTTTCCTGCCGTACTGTGCAAGCACGGCGCGTTCTCTGTCGTTAAAATCCCGTTTTCGCTCAATGATGGTATAGTCGCTTTCCTCCAGCAGGGCACAGACCGCGTCGCCCATGCCCATCCCGAATTCAAAACAGAGCCAGCCGCCCGGCTTGAGGATGGGGGTGAAATTTTCGATGATGGCGCGGTAGAAATCCAGTCCGTCCTCCCCGCCGAACAGGGCAAGGTGCGGCTCGTAATCATCCACGCTTCTGGGAAGCCGGTGCATCTCCTCCGCCGTGATATAGGGCGGGTTGGAGACGATCATATCGAATTTACCCAGGAAGGAGGGCGCCTTCTGGCGGGCATCCACCTGGAAAATGCTCATTCTTCCGCCCAGCTTGTTGCGGGCGATGTTCTTCTTGGCAACGGCAAGCGCCTCTTTGGACACATCCGCCAGGGTAATTCTGGCATCCTTCACCCGGCTGGCGACGGCGAGGCCGATGCAGCCGGAGCCGCAGCACAGGTCGAGAATGCGGGGATCCTTTTCCAGGAACAGGCTCCGGTTGATGGCAAGCTCGGTGACGGCGCAGGTATCGTCCCGGGGAATCAGGACGTCCTGATTGACATAGAGCTTCAGACCGTAGAACTCCCATTCCCCCAGCACATAGGCCAGTGGCTCGTCGCGCAGCAGGCGGCGAACACCCTCCCGCACCTTGCTGACCAGCTGCTCCGGGGCAGTCAGCTCCAAATCAGCCAGCATCTGCTCCGGGGTCTTGCCGGAGAAGGTGCAGATCAGGTCTCTGGCAACCAGCCCGGCTGTCTGGTGATCCTCCGTCTGGCACAGGGCATTGCGCGCGGAAAGGTACAATTCCCGATGGGTCATTACCAAAGATCACTCCCTTCCTTTTCAGGAAGTACTGCCTCCACAGCGGCGATTCCCACCTCGATCATGCTGTCGTCCGGCTCGTTGGTGGTGAAATACTGCATCCACATGCCGGGCGCGGTGAGAATTTTCGTAAACCAATTGTCATGCCTGCCCGCCCAGCGGTTAATTTCGTAGGTAATGCCCACCACCAGCGGGAGCAGGAGCAGCTTGAATACGATCATGATAAAGCGGTACAGGCCGCTGCCGCGCATCTCGCCCAGCTGCGGGCAAACCGCCAGCAGGAGTGAAGAGGCAACGGAGAAAATCAGGATGGAAATCACCATCACCACCAACAGGAAGCTGGTGCCGCAGCGTGGGTGCAGGCGGGTCTGGGCACGGACGTTTTCCACCGTCAGGGGCAGCCCCGCTTCGTAGCAGCGGATGGTTTTGTGCTCCGCGCCATGGTAGCCGAACACCCGCTTCATCTCCCCCATTCTGGAGATCAGAATCATGTAGGCCATGAAAATGACCATACGGATCAACCCCTCCACCAGATTCAAAAGGAGGTTGCTTTTGATAAATCCATCCATGAAGCCGGAAATCACCATGGGCAGCAGGAAAAAGAGCAGGATGGAAAGCCCGACGCCCATCGCCATGGCGATCCCAACGATCACCTTCTGGAAGGTTTCGTTGCCCAGAGCCTTTTCAAGCCACTTGTCAAATTTGGAAGGCTCCTCCTGCATTTCCTCCGGCGCCAGATCCGCCGAGCGCATCAGTGCCTTCACTCCCACCGCCTGGGAATCAAAGAAATTGAAAATACCGCGGATGAACGGCCAGCGCTTGAAGGACTTGGGGGGCGCGAGCTTCCGGGGATGGACCTCGGTTTCCATGCCCTTGGAGGTGCGCACCACGATGGCGTCCTTTTCCGGGCCGCGCATCATTATTCCCTCGATCAGCGCCTGTCCGCCGATCATGGTTTTGAATTTTTCCTTTGCAGGGGGCGTTTTTGTATTTGCCATAGCGTTCCTTTCTTTACTGGGCAGCGGGGAGAGCGATGGTGACCAGTGTGCCGCCGCCGGGCGCATTTTCCAGCGTGAGGCTGCCGTTGTGCAGCTGCATGATCTCCTCGCAGACGGCCAGGCCAATGCCGGTGCCCCTGGCCTTGGAGCTGCCCTTATAGAATTTTTTCTTCACGAGTCCCAGTTCATCCTCCGGGATGCCGGGGCCAAAGTCCCGAATGCGAACCACGACCTTGTCATCCTCATAGGAAATGCTGGCCTCGATCCGCTTGCCGTCCCTGCCGTGCTTGGCGGCATTATCCAGGACGTTCAGGAAAACCTGACGCAGGCGCTGACCGTCGCAGGGGATCTCGGGGATCTCGCTGTCATTTTCCAGATATTCCAGAGTGATGCCGTCCTGTGCCAGACGGCTGCTGTACATATAGACCGTGTCCTCAAATTCGCTGCGGATGTCCGTGAGCTCCACATTCAGGGTCATTCTGCCATCCTGCATGCGCGTGAAATCCAGCAGCTCGGTGACCATTCCGGTCAGGCGCTTGGCCTCGCTGGAAATGATCTTCATGCCCTGGCGGGTATCGTCGTCCATCTTCTCGTCCGCCAGCAGCGTCTCGCTCCAGCCGTTGATGACGGTCAGGGGGGTGCGCAGCTCATGGGAAAGCTGGGAGATGAACTCCGCCTGCATTTTTTCGTTCTGGCTGATTTTGGTAGACATTTCGTTGATGGTGTCGGCAAGCTCGCGGATCTCGTCGTCGTAACGGGTCTGAATCTGCGCGCCGTAGCTGCCGTTGGCAATACGCTTTGCCTTCTCCGTGATCTCCGCTACGGGAACCATGATGGAGCGCATGAAGAAGCCGCCGCTGAGCAGCACCACCAGCATGAACGCAACGAGAACACCCATCGAAATACAGGCCACGAAAACGATCTGCTGATTTACCACCCGTGTGGAAGTGACAAAGCGGAATACGCCCACCACCTCCCCGCTGGCATAGATCAGCGGGCTGCAGATGGAAATAATATGCTCATCCGTAATGGGATCTACACCCACAAAGGATTCGGCAGTGCGGGAGCTCAATGCCTGGGAAATCTCCGGTGTGATCGGCGACTCGTTGCCCCAGAGGCCATAGGAGGTCGCCACCAGCGCGCCGGATTTATCGATAAACTGCAGTTCGATCACATCCCGTGATTCATAGCTGCGGGCATAGGTGATGCATGCCTGGTAGTATTCCGAATAATCCTGATAAGAATTGTCGGAAAAGAAGCCGGTTGCAGACTGGGCGCGGTGCCGCAGATCCGCCTGCATATTGGAATAATAATAGGCTGCATAGGACGCCGTGACCGCCGACACGCAGACAAGCCCCAGTGCAACAATCACGCCGAAGGTATTGACCAGCCAGCGCTTTTGCAGCCCCCGCAATTTCTTCTTTCTTGCACTCATTCCGCCTTATGCGCCCCATTTATAGCCAAGCCCCCACACCGTGGTGATGTAGGTGGGGTTGGCAGTATCGTCCTCGATCTTGATCCTCAGACGGCGGATGTTCACATCCACGATCTTCAGCTCGCCCTCGTAGTCCCTGCCCCAAACGGCGGCAAGAATATCCTCGCGGGACAGCGCCCGCCCGGGATTCTGCATGAAGAGCTTCAGGATGGCATACTCCACCTGGGTCAGGCGAATGCGGTTTCCGGATTTTTCCAGGGTGTGGTTCCGGGTATTCATGACGAAAGGCCCCTGCGTCAACAGCTCGGAGCTGACCACGCTGTCGCCGCCGATGCGGCGGAAGAGGGCATCCACCCGCGCCGTCAGCTCAGCGGGAGAGAAGGGCTTGGTCACATAGTCGTCCGCACCGGTCATCAGGCCGGTCACCTTGTCCATTTCCTGAGTCCTGGCGGTGAGCATAATGATGCCGATCTGCTTGCTGGTGGCGCGGATGCGGCGGCAGACCTCGAAGCCGTCGATGTCCGGCAGCATAATATCCAGGATGGCAACGCCGATGTCCGGGTTCTCTGCCAGACGGTCAAGCGCCTCCTGACCGGTTCCCGCCTCGATGGCATCGTAGCCAGCCCGCTTCAGATTGATCACCACAAAGCTGCGGATATTCACTTCATCTTCCAGTATCAAAACTTTTTTCATAGTCCACCTCTCAGCTCTCCGAAGTATTCCAGCCCTGACGGATCAGATGGAAATTGGATTGGAGATAATTTTCGGTCATTCCGTAAATCGCCGACCCGGATTCCAGCTTTGCGGCATACACCACATCCTCACCCCGGTACAGTGCAAACCGGTTCTGCATCGCCGCCTGGGAATCCCGGTCTCTGCCGGTGAAGGCATAGACCGTAAAGACGGGAACGGCAGAACGATAGCTGTTGTTCCACATGTAGAAGGTATAGGTATTTCCGTTCTTTTCGGCGGCGATCCGGTCGATCCAGTCACTGTTGAGCTGAATATACCAGCCGTCGTCGAAATTATGGAAGGTATAGAGCTTGTTGGTCTCTTCCCCGTTGATGTCCACACTGAACCAGCGAATCAGATTCTGCTCTGTGCGGTTATACATCATGGTCAAAAGGCTGGGCAGCTCCAGGATCCCGTCCCCGTCCAGATCCTCGGCGTAAACGGAGTAGTTATGCAGCGGCTGCATGCTGGTGCTGAGCTCGCTGGAACGGGCGACGTTGGTAAATACGCCGCCGCGCAGAGCGAAAATATCCGTCACAATGGTATTATCCACAAAAGCACTGGCAATATATACCGCGCTCTCTCCGCCGGACAGATGATTTACCGTAATGCGCCGGACATAATCCGGGGAGACAGAGAGCTTTGCCTCTGCGGAGCTGACCACATTTCCGTCGCTGTAATAGTAAAGCCGGACGCTCCCGCTGCCGTAATCACCGTCGGCATTCTGAATGATCATCAGCTCACTTCTGCCGTCATCATCCAGGTCGCACACCAGGAATTTGACATACACAATGCTCTTGATCTTCTCTGCCTGGCTGGTCGCAAAAGAATAGATGGATACCGTGCGGGTAACCTTCTCGCTGAGCTGGGTGCCGACGATCAGCTCACAGCCGGGGGCATCATCCACATTGGCATACTGCACCTGCTCGAAGGAAACTCCCCGGCAGTCGATGGTTTCCCACAGCTCGTAGTTCTCGTCGGCCGCCTGATTGAACAGGAGAATCTGCAGCGCGTCGCCCTGGACGGATTTTGCAAATATCAGATATTCTTCTTTTCCGTCGCCATCCAGATCCGCCGTCTGGACGGACTCCTGGTTGGCGCCGGAGATGGGGGCTGCGTACACCCTTCCCTCCATCGCCGATTCGATGGCGGAACGAAGATTGCTGTTCCGTTCCGACCGGCGGGGCAGCGCGTACATTTCGTCGATCGTCTTCGCCGCGCACCCACTCAGGAGCAGAAGCAGCATTGCGAGTATCAGGACGCCTATTCTTTTT
Source organism: uncultured Oscillospiraceae bacterium (assembly GCA_934567355.1). Lineage (GTDB taxonomy): Bacteria > Bacillota > Clostridia > Oscillospirales > Oscillospiraceae > Faecousia. The sequence continues at coordinate 6,994 of CAKTJC010000040.1, read as the reverse complement.
TTCATGCCACCAGCTCCTTCCATCAGGGTATTATAGCACATTCCGACAAAAAAGAAAAGCTATTTCAGGATAACATTTGCCTCTCCCAGCACATTTTTTAGCTCGCTTATCATGGCGTTGCGAAGCAGACACCGGCCGGCCATGCGCCTGCGGGTATCCGCGAAGAAAATGACCACCTGGCTGTTTCCGGGAAACATATTGATGATTGCCCGCACCTTGCGGTATTCCTTGCAGTCCTCCGTGCTGAGGCGAAGATACAGTGTACCGCCCTCCGCCGGCTCCTGCCTCGGCGGGACAAGTTCGTTCAGGATGGGTCTGACATGGGGGTCGGAAAAATCGGAGATAGGGCGCACGCGGTTGACGATGATCTGCGCCTCCTTATCCTCCCGCAGGGAGAGCCTTCCCACGACCACTACTGCGGCATTTTCCCGCAGGTAGCCGCCGTGCTCGTTGAGCGCGTTGGAAAATACGATCAGCTCAATGGAGGCGGTATCGTCCTCGATGGTAACGTATGCCATCATGGTATTGCTGCGGGTCATTTTCATCTTGACGGTCTGCACGATGCCCGCAATGCTGACGATCTGCTCATCCTGGAAGTGGCTGTCCTCTCCGGTCAGAGCGGCAATGGGGACAACGCTGGTGTTTTTCAGCAGCTGCCGGTAATCATCCATGGGGTGGCCGGAGATATAGATGCCGGTGGTCTCTTTCTCCATGGCCATCAGCTCTGCCTTCGGCAGCTCGTCCATGTGGGGGATCGCAATGCTGAGCGCAGGCTCTGCGCCTGCAAGCATGGTAAAGAGCCCCATCTGCCCCTCCAGATTCTTTTTTCTGGATGCAGAGACGGAATTCATCATGCTCTCATACACCGCAAGCAGTTCGCTTCGGTGGTAGCCGAAGCAGTCCATTGCACCGCATTTGATAAAATTTTCCACGGCGCGCTTGTTCAGCTCGCCCTCCCCCATCCGTTCCAGAAAATCCTCCAGACTTTTGAAGGGGCCACCCTCGGTACGTTTGGCAACCATGGTACGGATAAGACCGTGCCCGACGTTTTTCACCGCGCCGAGACCAAAGCGGATGGAATTGCCCTCCACGCTGAAATGGTCATCAGAGTGGTTGATGTCCGGGGGCAGCGTCTCGATGCCGATCTCCTTGCATTCGGCAATATAGCCGGATATTTTTTCCACGGAGTCCAGCACGGAGGTCATCAGTGCCGCCATATACTGCCGGGGATAATGGCATTTGAGATAGGCCGTCTGGTAAGAGACAACGGCGTAGCAAACCGCGTGCGCCTTATTGAAGGCATAGTTTGCAAAGGCGACGATCTCATCGTAGATGGACTGTCCCACCGCCTCAGGCACGCCCCGGGCAATGCAGCCATCAATTTTCTGCTGAGGGTCGCCGTAGACAAAAGTCTTGCGCTCTGCCTCGATGACCTTCATTTTCTTTTTGGAGATGGCGCGGCGGATGTTGTCCGCCTGCCCCATGGTATAGCCGCCCAGGGTGCGGAAAATCTCAATAACCTGCTCCTGGTACACGATGCAGCCGTAGGTGACCTTCAGGATGGGTTCCAGCAGCGGGGTCTTGTAGGTGACCTTCCGGGCATCCAGCTTGTTTGCAATGAAGGTGGGGATGGATTCCATGGGACCGGGGCGGTACAGTGCCACAATGGCGGTGATGTCTTCGATGGAACTGGCACGCATATTGACGCACACGCCGGTCATGCCCGCCGATTCCAGCTGGAATACGCCCTGGGTCTTGCCCTCAGCCAGCATGGTGAAGGTCTCCGGGTCATTATCCGGAATTTTATCAATGGAGAAATCCGGCTTCCACTTCTGAATCTGCTCCTCGGCATCCCGAATCACCGTCAGGTTCCGCAGCCCCAGAAAGTCCATTTTCAGCAGTCCCAGCTCCTCGATGGTGGTCATGGTGTACTGGGTGACGACGGTGTTGTCGTTGGTGGAAAGGGGCACGTAGGTGCGCACCGGATCGGCGGTAATCACCACGCCCGCCGCGTGGGTAGAGGTATTGCGGGGCATGCCCTCCAGGGACATGGCGGTATCCAGCAGGGTGTGGATTCTTTCGTCCTGGGTGTACATCTCCTTCAGCTTCGGTGAGGAATCGATTGCCTCCTTCAGGGTGATGTGGGGCGTACCGGGCACCTGCTTTGCCACAACATCCGTTTCGGCGTAGCTGAAATTCAGAGCGCGGCCGACGTCCCGGATCGCGCCCCGGGCAGCCATGGTGCCGAAGGTGACGATCTGCGCCACATGATCCGATCCGTACTTGCGCATGACGTACTCAATGACCTCACCCCGGCGCTCCTGGCAGAAGTCCGTATCAAAATCGGGCATACTCACCCGCTCGGGATTCAGGAAGCGCTCGAAGATGAGGGAGTATTTCATGGGATCCACTTCTGTGATGTGCATGCAGTAGGCCGCAATGGAAGCAGCGCCGGAGCCTCTGCCCGGGCCGACCGGGATGCCGGATTGCTTGGCATAGTGGATGAAATCCCACACGATCAGGTAGTAGTTCACATAGCCCATCCGGCTGATGACGCCGATCTCGTATTCCAGCCGCTGCTTATATTCTTCCGGCGCGTCCGGGTAGCGCTCCTGAAAGCCGTCATAGCACAGCTTCCGGAAAAATTCCTCGTTGGTATAGCCCTCCGGCACGGGGTAGGCAGGCAGATGATATTCATGGAAAACAAAGTCCAGATTGCATTTTTCCGCGATTTTGACGGTGTTTTCAAATGCCTCCTCGCAGCCGGGGAGGAGCGTGCGCATCTCCTGCTCGCTTTTCAGATAGAAATCATCGGAGGGAAATTTCATCCGATTCGTGTCGTCCACGGTTTTGCCCGTCTGGATGCACAGCAGGACATCCTGCATTTTGGCATCCTCCCGGCGCAGGTAGTGGGCGTCGTTGGTGAGCACCAGCGGCAGTCCCGTCTCGCGGGCAATGCGACGGATGCCCTGATTCACCGCCTGCTGCTCCGGGATGCCATGATCCTGAAGCTCCAGGTAAAAATTTCCTTCTCCCATTATTCCCGCCATTTTCAGGGCATATTCCTTGGCACTGTCGTAAGATTCCTCCATCAGATACTGGGGGATCGCGCCCGCCAGGCAGGCAGAAAGGGCGATCAATCCTTCATGGTGCTCCTGCAGAAGCTCCAGATCAATGCGCGGCTTGCCGTAGAAGCCGTGGAGGAATGCCTCGGAAACCATGTAGCACAGGTTTTCATAGCCCTGACGGTTCTTGCACAGCAGCACCAGATGGTAGGGGTCGTTGTCCACGCCGTGGACGCGGTCGGCCATGCGCCGCCGCGCCATGTATACCTCGCAGCCGATGATGGGCTTGATCCCGGCAGCCTTGGCTGCCTTGTAAAAATCAATGCAGCCATACATCACGCCATGGTCGGTAATGGCAATGGCATCCTGCCCCAGCTCCTTTACCCGCTCCATCATGCGGTCGATGCGGCATGCACCGTCCAGAAGGCTGTACTCCGTATGGACATGCAGGTGGACAAAGCTCATGTTTCTTCCTCCTTTGCCAGCTCTGCCAGCCTCCTGAGCCGGTGGCTCATGGCGGGCTTCGAGATTTTCGGCTCCACCAGCCCCGCCAGTTCCGTCAGCGATGCTTCCGGGTTTTCCTCCCGCACCCGGGCAGCCTGCTTCAGCTTTTCGGGGAGGGCATCAAATTTCCCGTGCTCGCGCAGCATGCGAATGGCGGACAGCTGCTCTTGGGATGCTTCCACCACCTTGGTGATATTGGCATCATCGCAGTTGCAGCGGCGGTTGACCTGATTATTCAGCTCATGTTCCAGCCGCGCCTCGATGATGCCCATGGAGGCGACGGACGCACCCAGAAAGGTGAGAAAATCGGCGATCTGCTCGCTCTGCTTCAAATAAATCACCTTTGCGCCGCTGCGGGAGGCAAGCTTTGGCGGAAAGCCCAGCGTTTCGTGAATCAGAAGATAGCACTCCCGGGCGACACTGTGATGGGTAGTAGCCAGCTCCAGGTGGTAGCCCTTTCCGGGGTCGGTCACACTGCCTCCGGCAAGGAATGCACCGCGCAGGAAAGCCGTTTTGCAGCAATCGTTTTCTACCACGGGAAGATTCACATGGAGCGAAAAGGTTTCGTCCAGGTCAAAGCCGAAGGCATTCATGATGGATGAGATCTTGCGCCCATCCTGAATCTGGAAAACCGCCTTGCTTCTCTCCCCGCTCTGACTGTCGAAGCCAAAGCCAAAGGTCTTTTTGAACAGCCGGGGCAGCAGCGCGGCAAACTCGGCGCTTTCGGTGATGATCTTGATGGAATCGCTGCGGAAGCTGTTGCAGAAGAGCAGGATGCCGAAGCACTCCGCCAGCGTGCAGCAGCCGGACTGGGGGATATTTTTGCATATTTCCCCCTTGGCTGCGGCGGAAAACGAGCGCATATCTCTCACCTCTGTATCTACCAAATTCGGATTTCCGGCTCCAGGCGGATACCGGAATTTTCATAGACCTTATCGGAAGTCTGCCGAAGCAGCTCCTTCACATCCTGCGCCGTGGCGCCACCCAGGTTGATTGCAAATCCCGCGTGCTTTTCGGAAATGGCGGCATTGCCCACCCGAAAGCCCTTCAGCCCCGCCTGATCGATCAGTGCGGCGGCATAGCCGCCTGCCGGGCGTTTGAACGCCGAACCGGCGGAGGGATAATCCAGCGGCTGGGAAGCAATGCGGCGGGACTGCAGCTCCTTCATACGCTGCTTCACCTGCTCCTGCGGGGCGTCCGTCAGCTGAAATACGGCACACGTTACGATCTCGCCGGTTTCCTCCAAACGGCTGTGCCGGTAGCAGAAGTCCATTTCTTCCCGGGTTCTGACGTGCAGCTGACCGGCTTTGTCCATCACGGACACCTGAATGCAAATCTGGCTAATTTCCCCGCCATAGGCGCCTGCATTCATATAAACGCCGCCGCCCACCGTCCCCGGGATCCCATGGGCAAATTCCAGCCCGGAAAGGTCATGATTTGCAGCGAAAACAGCCGCGCGGGACATGGTGACCCCGGCCATCACCCGCAGGCGTCCCTCTCCCACGAGCTCCATTCCATTCAGGCAGTCCTTCAGGCAGACGACCAAACCGGGCACCCCTGCATCAGGCGCCAATACATTTGTTCCTGCGCCGAGTATAGCGCAATGAATGTCCAATTCCTTGGACACTTTCAAAAGCTGCGCCAGCTCTTCCTCGCTCTTCGGAAACGCCATTGCCTCTGCGGCTCCGCCAATGCGGAAGGAAGTATGCCTGCTCATCGGCTCGTTGAATCTGATCTCTATTTGCGGCAGAACATTCGCCAGTTTCTCCTGAAAAGAGTTTAATTCCACAATAAACGCCTCCGGGTGTATAATCACGTTCAGTATAGCACAGTTTTTTCGATTGCGCAACGGGAAAGAAGCGCACCACCTGGAAATATGCTGCGAAAAAGGAACGCTGCCGGAGAACACGCTCTCCGGCAGCTGAAACGGATATGTATTGGGAATTACTTTTCCACGATCTCCAGAACTTCCATGGGGCAGGCTTTGACACAAATGCCGCAGGCAATGCACTTGGACACAGGGTTTTCGGCCTTGTGCACCATTACCTTGGTGGGACAGACTTCGACGCACTTGCCGCAGCCGACGCAGAGCTTTTTATTGATCATATACACGCCGGTCTTGGGATTCTGCGTGATCGCGCCATGCTCACAGGTTTTCATGCACTTGCCGCACTGGATGCACACATTTGGCTTTGCACCGGCACCCTTGGCAACGATCTGGATGCAGCTGTAATCCTGGTTAAATTCCTTATAGAAAGCCACGGAGCAGGCCCGGACACATTCCAGACAGGCCATACACTGGGAATCCTTTTTGACTGAGAGCTTCTTCATATCGGTAGAGCAACTCCTTTTTGTTTTTTTGGAAATGGGCATTTTTATTATACACGAAAATAAAAAAATAGCAATGCCCAATTTCATCCGCTTTCTCAATAAATCAGTAAAATATGGACAAATTTGCAGCATTTCAAAAGAAATCACCGGTATGAAATGAGAATCAATGGGTATACTCCCATTGAAACAAGCACTTTGGAGGGAAATTATGAAAGCGACAATTCAAATGCTCTGCGCAGCAGCGCTGCTGGCGCTGCTTCTTTCCGGCTGCCGGACAAATAACGGCAATGCCAATGCTACCACGGAAATGACTACCGTTCCCGTTACCGAGACCACCATGCCCGAAACCCAGCCGACGACTCAGCCTACCACGCAGCCAACCACTGAAGCAACAACCCAGGCGACGGACGATAACGCCATACCTGAAAACACAGTCAACGGAAGGACAGTTCAGCCTACCTCTGCCTCTGCGCCGCAGAACAGCATTGCGGGCAAAACCACAACCACTCCCAGCACTTCTGAACCAGTAAAATAACAGCACCGTAAAGAGCATCTGCATTGGAGGTAAAATTATGGACATGAAGATTTTCGCACTCACCGCAGGCCTGGGCGCTGCCGCCGGAATGGTCGCCGTGCTGGCAATGCCGAAGAACAACCCCACACGCAAGCTTGCCGAAAAAGCCGCCGACAAGGTTGAGGACATTGCCTGGAAAGTTTCCGATACAATTACGGAGAAAATCGATTCTGATATGTAAAATGGAAGCCGCCGGGATCTTACGGTCTCAGCGGTTTTCCATGTGCCAAAAAGGTCCTAAGCCGCCCTCGTTTTCTGCTACAGCAGGAAAACGGGGGCGATTTTGCAGAAAAAGGCGGATTCAGAAGAGAGATGCTGCAGCAGCAAAAAATATTACAGTGGAATGCTGTCCGATCAGAAATCACAGTTTGATGGAATTCGCTCAGCATTGCTTTTCCCTTCTTTGCTGTCTTCCCTTCCCTGTACCTCCGGCCGCAATTTAGGGAACCTCTGAACAAATCGACTTCGGCTGAGCAGCGGATCTTTTTCCCCGGCTGTGCGGTTTCAAAAGTGGGAAATA
>CAKTJC010000039.1 GCA_934567355.1 uncultured Oscillospiraceae bacterium | reverse complement strand
TCAGAGGTTATCCACCGTTTTTATTGGGCACCTATTGTATAATGCGATTTTTGGTGTTTATGCGGTGTTGCCTTAATTACACAAGGGCATGATTTCATCCATTATTTCCATCAAGTTTGTTTACATTCCATGCCGCAAAAACGTAATAACCCTAGTGCTAAAGAAATGTATCGCAGTTTAGTTTGCTCATATCGTTCAAGTGATTTATGCAACACTGAATTTCACCAGAAAATTGTCGATTATCAAAATTCCGTAGGGCGCAACGTTTTTGCATCCTAGAAAAGCCCCCCTCTGACCAATATGATAAAATGTCAGAGGGGTACTCATTAGCAATCAAATGGATAATATTCCGTCACATTTCTCAAATACCCCTGGATATCTCCATGGAGTAGCAGGTTCACATAGTCAACTGGAGCATTATACACCAGCCACTTCAGCTCGCTGCTCTCATACATATTCCGTGCAACCTCCGCTTCTACCAGAGTACAGTCGATGGAGATCATACTGCCATCCGTATACCTGACCTCGACACAGGCGGTGTCGATATTGAACGCACAGGAAATAACTTTCTTATCCATAACAGTGTCCTCCTAAAGCTGTTTCTTTTTTCTTGGGCCTCTGGGCTTTGATTCCGGTCGCTTGATAACACCGTTTCGGAAATAGGTTTCTTCAAACTTTCCAAAGAAAACAAATAATCCGAACCCATCTCCCACAGGGAAGATCTGGTTCGGATTATATTGGTTTGGTGCCGGTGACCGGACTCGAACCGGTACGCTGTCGCCAGCGGTGGATTTTGAGTCCACTACGTCTACCATTCCATCACACCGGCATCTACTCGCCCACTATATCATATTGGGGGGCAAAATGCAAGAAAAAAGTTTTGAGCCGGTGCAGCTGCCGGGTGCAGAGCGGTGTCATCTTAATAAAATCACAAGGTTTTCTCCGTGATGTATTGCTTGACAGACGGTATGGGCTGGTCTATAATGGACGAAATAAATCTCCCCTGACGGGGAACGACATAAAATTTGGAGGATATACCATGAAAAAAGGATTGTTCGTGGCGCTGATACTGGTGTTGGTAGCTGCTTTTGCGGCCAGCGGACTGTATCTCGCTGCATATTTTACCGGCAGCGCCAAGGATCAGCAGGCAGCCAATCAGCGTGCTGATTTGGTAAACTCCATCAAGCAGGATTATTCCGCTACCGAAGCCGCCACCGAGGCTGATGCCAGCCCCTACGGCATTCCCGGAAGCTACGGTCACGCCGACGAATATTACACGCCCGATGTGGTTGACGAGCCGGAAAACGTACCCACCAAGCCTGCGCTGGACAATGGCAACGATTTCCTGCCCTGGTACCAGGAGCTGCATGCCCAAAATCCCGATATGGTCGGCTGGATCCAGATCGATGGCACGAAGCTCAACTATCCCGTGATGCAAACCACAATGGACAATGCCAACTTCTACCTGTACCGGGATTTTGACAAGAATGATTCCGTCCGGGGCAGCATCTATGCCGCCGAGATCTGCGATGTGTTCGCCCCCAGCGACAACATCACGCTCTTCGGTCACAACATGAAGGACGGCAGCATGTTTGCCTGCCTGGGCAGTTACGCCGAAAAGTCCACCTGGGAAAATAATCCCATGATCTTCTTCGATACGCTGACCGAGTCTCACGTCTATCAGATCTTTGCCGTATTCAAGACCTCCGGCACCGATAATGTGGGCTTTGCTTACCACCAGATGGCAAACGCCAAGGATGAGGCGGAATTTAACCAATTCGTCGCCACCTGTAAGGAGTTGGCTTTCTACGACACTGGCATCACCCCCGTCTATGGCGACAAGCTGCTGTGCCTGTCCACCTGCGAGTACACCATTGATAACGGCCGGTTTGTGGTTGCCGCCGTCCGCATTTCCTGATTGACGATCCGAGGGGGCTGCTGATGCAGCCCCTTTTCTGTAGGGTTCACGGATTGTTCTTGTTTCGTCTATTTACTTTTTCCATTGAAAATGGTATCATAGGCTGAAAATGAAGCGGCACTGCTTTCGCTTTTTACAAACTGCGCCATTTCCGACTCCCGGAAGGAGGATATTTTATTGCGTCGATTTATTGAAGAATTAAAGGATTTCCCCAAGAAGGGGGACTGGGTTCTGCTGATTTTATGTCTGGTGACCTCCGGCTACGGCGGCATCATGGTGGCCAGCGCCACCAACGCGGCAAAATTCGGCAGCAACACCAAATACATTCTCATTCAGTTGGTGGCGACGATATTGGGTGTGATGGTTTACGCCCTTGTCTCGTCCATTGATGTGGACTTCATGTCAGAGCATCGGGGGGTGCTGGTGGCTTTCAATGTGATCATGCTGCTGCTGCTGATCCCCTTCGGCGATGACCACAGCACCGGCAACCGAAGCTGGCTGACCATTCCGCTGGTGCCTGTGAGCATTCAGCCCGCCGAGATCTGTAAAATCGCATTCATCATTATTTTGGCGTCAGTCATGACATCCCACCAAAACGACATTTCAAGCCTGGGCTCTGTGCTGCACATCCTGTTCCATCTGGGACTTGTGGTCGGGTTGAACCTGGTGCTGTCCGGCGACGCAGGCGTGTCGCTGATCTTCGTGTTCATCTTCATCGGCATGGCCTTTGCCGGGGGAATCAGCCTATGGTGGTTCCTGGCGGGTCTTGCAGGCGTTGCAGTGGGCATCCCCATATTGTGGCCGCATCTGGGCGGATATCAGCGGGAACGTATCCTCGTTCTGATTGACCCCGAGTATGACAAGATGGGCATTGGCGCCCGTTACCATAGCAAGATCAACCACCAATCCCTCACCGGTGGCGGCCTGACGGGACAGGGGCTCTTCAACGGCACCCGTACCCAGGGCGGCAACCTGTTTGCCCAGCATACGGACTACATCTTCTCCTCCATGGGCGAGGAGCTTGGCTTCATTGGCTGCCTGGGTGTGATCCTGCTGGAGTTCGCCATCATTGCCCGGTGCATCCAGGTTGGCTCCCGCTGCCCGGACTACATGCGCCGCCTGATCTGCTACGGCGCGGCCTCCGCCATGATGTTCCAGGTGCTCATCAATGTGGGCATGTGCATCGGCGTTATGCCCGTCATCGGCCTGACCCTGCCGCTGATCAGCTACGGTGGCTCCTCCGTTGTTACCATCTACGCCACCATGGGTCTGGTTTCCGGCTCCTATGCGCGACCACAATCCCTCAGCCACGAACGATATATTCAGCCCTATCGTGGCTACAACGTATAACGGAACCTCTGAATAAATCATCTGCGACTGTGAACAGTATTCCGCCGCTTTCGGATCGGTCGCTTGTAAAAAATGGGTGCGCCTGCAAACGTCATTGCAGCGCACCCATTGTTATTGTTCATGTTTCTTCGCTGACCTTGGGCAGGTTCCAGCGGAAGTGGGCGGCGAGCTTGCGCAGAACGAGCACCAGCAGGAAGCCCGCGATCATGGCTACACTTTCGCTGCCCACGAAACGAAGCAATGCGGACATCAGGATCGCCCCTGCGATGGCCGCTACGGCATAGATGTGCTTGCGGAAAATATCCGGCATCTGGCTGGCCATCACATCCCGCAGTGCGCCGCCGCCCACGGCAGTCATGAAGCCCAGAAAGCAGATCAGGAAGGTATTTTCACCCTGCCCCGCCCGCACCCCGGCCATCACGCCGTCCACGGTGAAGGCTGCCAAGCCCAGGGAATCAGACCAGAAAAGCATGGCGTCGTAAAACCGCGCCAGCTTTTTGGGCATATGCCGGTGCAGGTAGCACAGCAAAAAAACAACATTTGCCACCACCACCGCCACCAGAACAAAAACCGGATTCTGGAACATCATCGGCGGCGTGCAGCCGATGATCAGGTCACGCATCAGCCCGCCCCCGCAGGCGGTGGTGACCGCCAGAACGTTGACGCCGAAAATATCCATCTTCTTATGAATACCCACCAGCGCGCCGGAAATGGCAAAGGCGACGGTGCCAATGAAATCAAACAGGGTCAGCAAGGTTACGGGCATACTCTCTTCCTCCGGGGGAAATGATAGGGGATTATAGCACGGATCATGTGAAAACTCAACTGCTCCTTGCGGCATGAAATCAGAAAAGAATAGAAAAATGTAAAATTATTGTTGAAATTGATACTTGACAGTGATGCATAACAACGTTATGATAGCACATATTTGACTTTCTCAAAACGGAGGGTGAAGTTTATTTATGTGCGGAATCGTTGGTTTTTCCGGGCGGCAGAGCGCTGCTCCAATCCTGCTGGAGGGGTTATCCAAGCTGGAATATCGAGGCTATGACTCTGCCGGCATCGCCGTGCGGAACGGAGCGGACGACCCGGTGATCGTGAAAGCCAAGGGACGGCTGAAAATCCTGGCCGAGAAAACAAACGGCGGACTGGCGGTGCCCGGCTCCTGCGGCATCGGTCATACCCGCTGGGCGACCCACGGAGAGCCCAGCGAAAAAAACGCCCACCCCCATTGCAGCGAGGACATGAATGTGGTTGGGGTGCACAACGGCATCATTGAGTCCTATCAGGAGATCAAGGAAAAACTCATCCGAAAAGGCTACCATTTCTACAGCCAAACCGACACGGAAGCGCTGATCAACTATGTGGATTATTATTACAAGAAATACCGCATGGGACCCATCGACGCAATCGCAAAAACAATGGTACGCATCCGCGGCTCCTATGCCCTGGCAGTGATGTTTAAGGATTACCCGGGCGAGATATACGTTGCACGCAAGGATAGCCCCATGATCATCGGCGTGGAGGATGGGGAATCCTATCTGGCCTCCGATGTGCCCGCCATCCTGAAATATACCCGCAATGTCTATTACATCGGGAATATGGAGATGGCGCGGCTGTCCTGCGGGGATGTGTGCTTTTATAATCTGGACGGCGATATTATCGAAAAATCGCTGACGGAAATCAAGTGGGATGCCGAGGCAGCGGAAAAGGGCGGCTATGAGCACTTCATGATGAAGGAGATCCACGAGCAGCCCCACGCCGTGGGCGATACCATCCGCTCCGTGGTGCGCGATGGACGCATCGACCTTTCCGCGCTGGCGCTGACGCCGGAGATTGTGCAGTGTCTGGACACCGTTCACATTGTGGCATGCGGATCAGCGTACCACGTAGGCGTTGCCGCCCAATATGTGCTGGAGGATCTGGCGAAGGTACGGGTGCGGGTGGAGTTGGCATCGGAATTTCGCTATCGCAGACCGCTGCTGCGGGAAAATGATCTGGTGATCGTCATCAGTCAGTCCGGCGAAACCGCCGACAGTCTGGCGGCGCTCCGGGAGGCAAAGCGGCAGCATATCCGCACCTTGGGCATTGTCAATGTGGTGGGCAGCTCCATTGCCCGGGAAGCGGACAACGTGTTCTATACTCTGGCAGGCCCGGAAATTGCCGTCGCGACCACAAAGGCATACTCTGCCCAGCTTGCGGCGTGTTACCTCCTGGCAGTGGAATTCGCGCGCATGCGCAATCAGACGGACGAAGCGGAATATATCCGTCTGGTGGACGAAATCATGCAGCTTCCCGCCAAGATGGAGCGCACCTTGCAGGATCAAGAGCGGATTCAATGGTTTGCCAGCAAATTCTCTGCCGCCCATGATATTTTCTACCTGGGGCGGGGGCTGGACTATGCCGCCGGTCTGGAAGGCAGCCTGAAAATGAAGGAAATCAGCTATATCCACAGCGAAGCCTACGCCGCCGGAGAGCTGAAGCATGGCACCATCAGTCTGATTGAGCAGGGCACCCTGGTGGTGGGCATACTGACCCAGGGAGAGCTGTATGAAAAAATGCTCAGCAATCTGGTTGAGGTCAAAAGCCGCGGCGCCTACCTGATGGGGCTGACCACATACGGAAATTACAGCATTGAGGATACGGTGGACTTCACCGTCTATATTCCCAAAGCCGATCCGCATTTTACCGCCTCGCTGGCGGTGATCCCGCTGCAGCTGATGGGCTACTATGTCAGCGTTGCAAAGGGGCTGGACGTGGATAAGCCCAGAAATCTCGCGAAATCCGTCACCGTAGAATGATCGGCATGCCCGGAGGCTCCGACAGCCCCCGGGTTTTTGCGGTGGACTTTCCTGCGGCTTTCTGCTACAATGTGGGGGACAGGGGAGATTTTCGTGGATATTCAGCGCATCAACACCTATTCCGACAGCCGCTTTTCTCAGAAGGTGCTCTTCCAGCACGGCTGCTTTCTGGCGGACGGGCAGCCCTGCGAGGTCGAGATCGTCTCCGATTCCGAGGCGATCGTCCGCGGGGGAAATACCGCTGCCTTTGAAGAGGTCATTGAGGATTTCCGCTTCTACACACCCCACATCACAAAATTCTTCGATGAAACCGGCGCTCTCATCCGGGAATTCCCCGATGTCGTGCTGTTGGCGCTGCCTCTGGCGCAGCTTCAGCCGTCCCAGTTCTATGTGGATCAGGAGAAAATCACGGCAATCAGCAGCTTTATTCATGCGCCCCGGGATATTATCATCCAGGTAGCGAAGCTGGATGGGCAATACGTCTCCCTGGACGGTCACACCCGGCTATACTATGCGGCAATGCAGGGCTGGGACACCGTCAGAGCAGTGGAGGCGGAGGCGGACGACTACATTCCCGACTTTGTGCGTGAAGCAAGAGCACGGGGAATTTTCTCGCCAAGGGACATGCTGCCGGTAAGCCACCGGGAATATGAGGAAAAATGGTATGGATTCTGCGATGCATATTTCGAAAGAGCCTAAGCTGAAAAACCTTTATCTGATCGGCGGCACCATGGGCATCGGGAAAACCACGGTATGTCGGGCATTGCAGCAGAAGCTTGAAAACAGTGTCTTTCTGGATGGGGATTGGTGCTGGGACGCTCATCCGTTTCAGGTGACGGAGGAAACGAAGCAGATGGTCATGCAAAATATCTGCTTTCTGCTAAACCAGTTCCTCCGCTGCTCTGCTTACGAACATGTGATCTTCTGCTGGGTCATGCATGAGCAGTCCATCCTTGAATCCATTCTGGAAAATATCGACGCGGGAGCATGCCGCATCCATCCGATCTCTCTGATATGCAGCGCGCAGACCCTGCGCAGGCAGCTGGAGGCAGACATCGCCGCAGGCGTGCGGGACGCGGGCATTCTCTCCAGAAGCATTCCCAGACTCCCCCTGTATCAAAGGCTCAATACCGTAAAGATTTCGACCGACGGCAAAACGCCGGAGGAAATCGCGGAAGAAATTCTCGCACTGTAAAATATGCTGTTTCGCCTCCCCGGAATTTTCCGAAATTCCGGGGGTTTCTTCTTGACGTAGGGAAAAAATACCGATATAATATCAAAGACTATGGATATTTTTATCCGAAGAAAGGATTTTGAAATATGGCCAAGGAATACAAAATCACAAGCCTGCGTCTGGCAGACCTGGAAAAGGAACTGAACTACCTGAAGACCACCCGGGAGCGCGAGGTTGCTGCCATGATCGCAGAAGCCCGCTCCTACGGCGACTTGTCCGAAAACTCCGAGTATGATGCCGCCAAGAACGAGCAGGCAAAGCTCTATGGCCGCATTGCCGAAATCGAGGACGTGCTGTCCCACGCTACCATCATCGAGGATGAGAACGAGGCCACCGGCCGTGTGGGTCTGGGCTGCACCGTGGTCGTCGAGGACGAGAACGGCAAGCGCACCACCTACCGCATTACCGGTTCCCAGGAAGCTAACCCCATGGAGTTCCGGCTGTCCGACGACTCTCCCTTTGGCCGCGCCATCGTGGGCAAGGCTGCCGGTGAGAAGTTTGTCGTCAACGCCCCTGCCGGTTCCTTCAGCATGAAGGTGATCGAAGTCACCCGGGAGGGCTAAAGATGGCAAAGTTTGTACCCCAGCAGGAGCTGTCCCTCAACGACCAGATGCAGATTCGCCGGGAGAAGCTGGCGGCATTGCAGGCCGAGGGACGCGACCCCTTCCAGCAGACCAAGTTCGATTTTAACGCCGACGCTGCTTCTATCAAGGGGGACTATGATGCCTTCGAGGGCAGAAATGTCCGGGTTGCCGGTCGTCTCATGAGCAAGCGTGGCCAGGGCAAGGTTATGTTCTGCGACTTGCAGGACGGCACCGGCAAAATCCAGATTTTCGTCAAGATTGACGAAATGGGCGAGGAAGAATATAACCGCTTCAAAAAGAACGACATCGGCGACATCGTGGGCGTGGAGGGTCAGGTCTTCAAGACCCAGACCGAGGAAATCTCCATCCGCGCCAAGTCTATCGTCCTGCTGAGCAAGTCCCTGCTGCCCCTGCCCAATAAGTTCAAGGGCCTGACCGACCGGGAAGTGCGCTACCGTCAGCGCTACGTTGACCTGATTGTGAATCCCGAAGTGAAGGACACCTTCGTCAAGCGCAGCCTGATTCTGCGCCAGCTGCGTCATTTCCTGGACAGCAAGGGCTTCCTGGAAGTGGATACCCCCATCCTGACCCCCTTTGAAATTGGCGCTTCCGCCCGCCCCTTCTATACCCATCACAACACCCTGAACCTGGATATGGTGCTGCGCATTGAGACCGAGTTGTACCTGAAGCGGCTTATCGTGGGCGGCATGGACCGGGTGTATGAGGTTGGCCGCATCTTCCGAAATGAGGGCATGGATCCCACCCATAACCCCGAATTTACCACCATCGAGCTGTACCAGGCTTACACCGATTTCCATGGCATGATGGATTTGGTGGAGGAAATGATGAAGGAAGTGACCATGCGCGTTCGCGGCACCCTCCAGATTTCCTACCAGGGCACCCCCATTGACCTGAGCCACTGGGAGCGACTGACCATGATTGACGCGGTGAAGAAGTACTCCGGCGTGGACTTTAACGAGATTCACTCCGATGCCGAGGCTATTGAGGTCGCCAAGGCTCACAAGGTGGAGCTGCCCGAAATTCCCACCAAGGGTGCCATCCTGGCCGAGTTCTTTGATGCCTTTGTGGAGGAGAAGCTGATTCAGCCCACCTTCATCTATGACTACCCCGTGGAAATCAGCCCCCTTGCCAAGCGCAAGCCCAATGACCCTGCCTTTACCGAGCGGTTTGAATACTTCATCAACGCCACGGAGTTCGGCAACGCCTTCTCCGAGCTCAACGACCCCATCGACCAGAAGGGCCGCTTTGAAAAGCAGGTGGCCGACCGGCTGGCTCTCGACCCCAACTCCAAGGCACAGGTGGACTACGATTACGTCACCGCCCTGGAATACGGTCTGCCCCCCACGGGCGGTCTGGGCTTCGGCGTTGACCGCCTGGTGATGCTTCTGACCGATTCCGCCTCTATCCGGGACGTTTTGCTCTTCCCCACCATGAAGCCCACGGACCTACCCAAGGCGGAAAAGCCCGCCGAAAAGTTGGAAAATGAGGCAGTTTCCGCTCCCGCCAAGGTCGAGGAAAAAATTGACTTTTCCAATGTGGAAATTGAGCCGCTGTTTGCGGACTTTGTAGACTTCGACACCTTTTCCAAGAGCGATTTCCGTGCCGTGAAGGTCCTGGAATGCGAGGCTGTGAAGAAGTCCAAGAAGCTCTTAAAGTTCACTTTGGACGACGGAACAGGCACAAATCGGACGATTTTGAGCGGCATTCATGCTTACTATGAGCCGGAAGAACTGGTGGGCAAGACGCTTCTCGCCATCACCAACCTGCCCCCCAGGCCCATGATGGGGATTGACTCCTGCGGGATGCTGATTAGTGCCGTTCACCACGAAAAAGGCGAGGAAAAGTTGCATCTTATCATGCTGGATAATCATATTCCCGCTGGTGCGAAGATGTACTAAAAGTTAGAGTTTCTCCCATTCTCAAGTCCTTAAAAGCGCCATATTACGCCAAGCTTACGCCAATGAATACAGATAGATCAGGCGGCAAGCAAAGAGTGGTGTCAAAATGAGGGCCGTCTGAATTCTTTGGAGAGTTCAGACGGCTTTTGCATAGACTTTTATTGAATTTCACAATTAAAAGGGAGAGAACACATTATGCTTAAACTACTTCATGGCTTCTATAATATGGATACCAATTCCGTGGAACTCACTTACAGTGATGGTTCCGTTCTTACAATCGACTGCGAAGAAGTGGAAAACTTTTACAATGTCACAAATAGCCAAATGACTGACCTAGACTGGCTAATTTACCATGCTCCGATGGAGTATGCCGGGCTGGTAGTGTCTGGGGAAATGGAACGTTACCTAAAGGGTACTGTGCTTCACGGAATGGAAGATTAACTTGGCAAAAAGCCGGTGTGTCGCGATTGATTCTCGACACACCGGCTTTTCTTATGTACGCCCGGTGAGTATATGTTTCCTAGGCCGAAAGTCCCAAAGCCGCCTGGTGGTGCGGTCCCGGGGAATTGACATTCTGATACTTACAATTTAGGCTTTTGCGAACTAAAAACGGAAAAACCATATGGGCCAAGCATATTTTTCGTGTGTAAGGACCCTAAGATTATCGTACCGGATATACCCTGAGGCAACGCAATTTGCTCGTTAGCAAAATTACAGCAAACAATTACGCTACCAG
The DNA here is from genome assembly GCA_934567355.1 of uncultured Oscillospiraceae bacterium. Taxonomy (GTDB): domain Bacteria; phylum Bacillota; class Clostridia; order Oscillospirales; family Oscillospiraceae; genus Faecousia. The sequence goes on along the minus strand of CAKTJC010000039.1, from coordinate 10,806 downwards.
CCTCATACTCACGCCGATATATAAACAGCTTCTCATGAGATGGGTGGAGCATTTCAAAATCACCGTATTTGAGAATGTCATTACCATTTCGCAGCGCAATCAGCTTCCTATAATGGTGCAGAATGGAATCTGAATCTTCTGCTGCATTCTCTACATTGATTTGTTTGTAGTTTGGGTTTACCTGAATCCAAGGTTTCCCCGTTGTGAAACCGGCATTGTCTGTACTATCCCACTGGACGGGTGTTCTGGCATTGTCCCGTCCCTTATGAAGAACACCGTTCCATGCCCATGCGCGATTGCCTTCCTTTTCCGCCTCATGGAGCAGATTGATACTCTCCACATCCCGCAGTTCATCCGGCGATACAAATGGATAGTTCGTCATTCCGATTTCTTCGCCTTGATAAATGAACGGTGTTCCTCGCATCAGATACATGGCTGTTGCAAGCATTTTTGCACTTTGTACGCGCAGTTCTTCTGTCTCAGTTGAGCCGAATCGGGACACTGCCCTCGGCTGGTCATGGTTACCCCAGAACAACGTATTCCAGTCAATCGCTTTTTGCCAACTGGAAATAATCTGCTTTAGCTTCAGCAAATCAAAGAGAATAACATTCCATTTCCCATCCTTACCATCGATGTCCATGATATCGAACTGAAATAGCAGATCCAGCTCCTGTCCATCTCCAACCACAGAGTTGGCATTGTGCGTAGTAACAAACGTAGTTTCCCCCACGCACATGCAGTCACGTCCCGCAAAGCATCTTTGTCGCATTTCTTTCAGATATTCATGCAATTTGGGCTGAAATGCAAAATACTGTTCTGAGAACACGTATCCCTCACCCTCGCCATCCGGCAACCCCGGTGCTTTGGCAAGTAAGCTGATCACATCCATGCGGAAACCGTCCACCCCCTTATCGAGCCAACGATTGATCATTGCATAGACTTCCGCACGCATATTTTCATTTTCCCAGTTCAGATCCGGCTGCTTTTCGCTGAACAAATGCAAATACCATTGGTCCGTTGTCCTATCATAACTCCATGCGGATGGCGTAAAGAAAGATGACCAATTGTTGGGTTCTTTCCCGTCCTTGCCGTCTCTCCAGATGTAATAGTCACGATAGGGATTATCCTTACTTTTTCGTGATTCTATAAACCACGCATGTTCATCTGAAGAATGATTCACAACGAGGTCCATGACCAATTTGATATCCCGTCTATGGAGTTCTTCGACAAGCTGTTCAAAATCCTCCATCGTACCGAATTCGGCCATAATGCTCTCATAATTACGGATATCGTAACCCATATCCGCATTGGGAGAGTCATATATAGGGCAAAGCCAGATTGCTCCAATTCCAAGCCATTTCAGGTAGTCCAATCTGGAAATGATGCCCTGAATGTCGCCAATGCCGTCGCTATTTGAATCTTGAAAACTTCTGGGATATATCTGATAAAATACCCGTTCCTTCCACCAAGGTGAATTCATATTATTTTCTCCTCATTTCTGTTGGCGTCAGGCAGGACGCTGTTCTGCATCCTGCCCAATATTTCTTTCAGATGTTTTCTCCCTGCAGATCAATCCATACGACAGTCCAGTATCCTATTCTCGGAAGGACAAATTCAATAAATGCCCCCTTATCACTTTCAAAATCAGTATATTGGATTGCCTGAGCCTGCATTGCTTCCCTATCTGGTGACGCTGCATATACGCCTTTAACCGGACTGTCCACCTGCACTACAATTCTTATGTTCTCCTGCGGAATGGGAGTATCCTTTCCTTTGTTCCAGTAATCATTTTCGCATCCGCACAGATTCACAAAATACAAACATTTTCTTAATTCTTTTTCCCGGATTGTAAGCCAGAGCTTGTTTGCTTCACCATATGTACTGACAGAATGACTCGGGCACTGGTACTCATAATTGTCCCAGCCCATGTGCGTCATGGTAACATTTCTTAGTTCCTTGTCATAGAACAAATCCAGATACCGGATCATGAAATCATTGCAGCGTCTGAGAATCGCCGCGTCTTTCTCACTCAGACGGGTATAGTCGCTATAATACCCCTGCGTCAGAACAGCTTGATTTTCGCCTTGCAGCAGATGATACGCACCGTTTGAAACAATGGCAGCCGTTAAAATTCGTGCCGCATTCATTGCCCGCTCTCTGGAATCTTTCCGAAATGGTTCCAGATAAGCCGCCAGAATGATCGGCCTGTGATCACCGGAAAGCTGTCTTGCCTCATCAATCAGCTGCGCAATATGAGAATACCGCTCATAGGGACTCCAGACCTCAATGTAAACTGCGTCCTGCTTAGCAGCGGCGGTGGAATATACAGGCCAGTTGCCAACATTGTTGAAGATCAGATATGGGTTTTGATTTGCACCCGCAAGTTCGTCTCTGGTCTGGCCAATCAAAGATGGGATTTCCTGATCCAAGCGAATCAGTTCCGGCTTTTCCCCCAAATGAGAATAGGCCGTTTTGGGGAAGCCATAGGTATCCATATGGATTCCTGCAAACCCCATCTCCGTAATTGCTTTTCTATACTCCGCAATCAAATGATGCCGCCACGGCGAATCCTTCGCAATATTCATGATATAAAACACATCAATGAACACGAAGGGTTTCTGGCAGGAATTATACAGTGCCCAATTTGTGTGCTTCTCAAAGAAGGGTTTGCTGGCAGCGTAAATTGCGCCGTATGCGATAGAATGCATGCCGTGCTCCGCGCATTTTTTTATCTTGTCCTTCACGGTTTTGCGAGAGATTGGCTTACCCATCATGTCTGTGTAGAATTCCTGACCTGTGACCAGATGGTCATGCCGATAGGACCAGTCATAGTACTGTACCATATTGATATGACACTTATTCAGCCATTCAACAGCACCGTTATCTGCGTCGTCCTGCGTAAAATCGCTCAAAAAGCCGTAGCGGAGAGACCGCTTGGGGTTATCGACAACATCAAAAGCTGTTTCCAGAAGAATACTTGTGTCACCTGTGCATACCGTTACCGAAGCACCGTAACCAGCAAAAGTGGTATCATATTTTCCAACAGAAATGAGTGTATTACCGATAAAATCAGCAACTTCTTGCTTATAGACCAAATCATTCAGATGGTATACAGCCACTTTCGCGTATTCACAGATGTGTCCATCTGTATCAAGGCGAAGCTCAACTTCTTCACCGGACAGAAACTGTGCTTTTACAGGATATAGATCCATTCAATTCACCTTATCCTTTCACAGCACCGTCTGAAAGCCCCTGAATAAACTGCTTCTGGAAAATCAGGAAGATGATCACTACGGGGATAATGGCGATGGTTGCCGTTGCAGCCATCAGATGCCATTTACCACCGCCAAACTGCTGGAAAAAGACGGACAATGCCTGCGGGATGTTCTGCTTTGCCCTCGACTGCAAGAAGAACGTAGCCTGCGCATAGTTATTCCAGATTCCAAAACCATTCAGAATCACGAAGGATGCCGTTGCGGGTTTTATGATTGGGAAAATAACTCTCCAGAAAGCGCTGAATCCTGTGCAGCCGTCTAACGCAGCTGCTTCGTCCAATTCTCTTGGCAGCGCTTTTATAAATGTTGCGTAAATGAACACCGCAGACGGCATTGCCAGTGTGGAGCAAACCAGAATCATTCCCCAAAGGGTATTTACCGCATGAATTTTTCTCATAAGTGTGTACAGCGGAACAGTATTGATAATACCAGGAATCATCATACAGGACAAAAGCAGACCGAATACGAATTTGTTATACTTTGTATTGTGCCTTGCAATGGCATAACCTGCCAGACCACCGGTAATAATTGTCAAAATCAGCGTTCCGGCTGTAATGATCGCAGAATTCAGCATAGCTGTACCTATCTTTGATTTTCTCCAGGCATCCAGAAAATTCTGCCAATAAAAATCCGGAATAAAAATATTACCCTCATAAAAAACACGCTGTGGAGAATTGAGCGCCAGAACCAGCAAAACATAGAAAGGAATCAGGCACATCAGACAAATCAGGCAAATCGCAGCATATTTTAATACTTTTTCTAAACCTTTCATGCATTTGCCTCCTTAGTCTTTTTCCCGCGTCAGGCGCATGGAGATCAGAACAGGAATCAGGATGATAAAAAACAGGATCATCGCAACAGCTGTAGAATAACCGGTTCGACTGCCATAACACATACGCATAATGTAGATACTTAAGCTTTCTGTGGAGTATCCCGGTCCGCCCTGTGTCAGTGCCATGATGATATCGAAAACTGACAGTGAGCCAATAATGTTTGTGACCACATTGATTCTGATGGCGGGCATCAGCAAAGGAAGCGTGATTCTGGAAAACCGCTGCCATCTTCCCGCTCCGTCAATTGTAGCTGCTTCAACATATTCTGAAGGAATTGACTGGAGCCCCGCCAAATAAATAATCATTGTCATACCGGAAAATTGCCAGACGTTTACAAGAATCAGCACCAGCAGTGTCACCGAGTATTTGCCCATCCAATTCCCTATCAAGCCCGAGAGTCCCAGCTGAGCAAATGCATAGGCGAGGTAGCCCCGCCCCGGCTGCAGCAGGAAATACCAGATGTATCCCATAATCAAAGGGCTGATGATAGCAGGCAGGTAGATAATGACACGCGCAATGCTTTTTCCCCGAAAGTCAGAATTCATCAGCAAAGCATAGCACAACCCTACCAAATTCAATAGCGCTGCACTGCCTATCGCAAAAATCAATGTGGTTTTGATATCTTGCATTGCCCGGTCATCTGAGAAAAAATTCGCAAAATTTTTGAGTCCAACAAACTCTGCCTGACCCATACCGTCCCAATCTGTCAAGCTCATCCCAATGCCCTTAAGCAATGGGTACACAAAAAAGATCGAGAACAGAATCAATGCAGGAAGCGAGAGGAACTGGGCCCAATCGATTCGTTTTCTACGCATACATGTTCCTCCGAAAAAGCCAGGACCCGGAACATCGGAACTTAATTCCTCCGATCCGAGTCCTGTTAGATTAATTCACAATAAGGTTATGTCAGAGTATCAAAATTAAAATCCTGCGTCCCATGCAGCTTCATATGCTTTTGCAAACTCCTCAGCAGTATACTTGCCGGCGAGCAAGTCCTGAACCATTCTGCCAGCATCATCACCGGAGAAGCCGGCAGGTTTCTCATTGGTGAAGCCAATGTTTGCTGCGGAGCTAACAGCATTGTTAACGCCTTCAACAATGGAGTCAGGCGCCCACTTTGCATCAACATCCATGAAAGCGGAGGGAGAGCCCAGACTTTCGGCATACTTCTTCTGATTATCTGCACTGAACAAGTAAGTCAGGAAAGCCTTTGCTTCCTCGACATGCTCTGTATCAGCACTAATACTGTAGCCGGAGTCTTCCGCAACCAGAACCATGGGAGTACCGTCTTCCATCATAGCAGGATAAGGGGCAAAGCCAATCTTGTCTGCCATTTCAGGATCCTTTGCCAGTACACTGGACAGAGCCCACATGCCATTGCTGAACATTGCAGCTTTACCGGACACAAATGCATCGACGCAGTTATCGTTCGTTGCAGTCAGAACATCTTCGTTAATCAGGCCTTTTTCCTGCAGTTCCAGCAAACCGGCTGCGAAAGTAGCCATGGCGCCGTCAGGATCGCCAAAATTCAAAACGCTCTTGTCATTGTTCAGCATAGCAGTTTTTGCTGCGGTAGCACCGTATTTTGCCTTGATGTAACCGTGGGGAATGAACTCAATCAGATGGCCCAGATGCCACGCTTCGCTGCCAAAGATAAACCAAGGGTCAACATCGGGCATCTCGGTTTTGATCTTTTCCAGATTCGCAACAAAACCTTCCCAAGTGGTTGCGGGTTCAATGCCAAGTTCCGCGAAAATTTCCTTGTTGTAGAAGAAACCTGCCATGGTCATATTCGTGCAGATACGGTACTGCTTTCCGCTGTTGATATCCGTGCAGCTTTCCTTCATGGAGGGAATCAGCCTGTTCCAGATTTCATCCATATCGGACAGATCCAGATACTTGCCCTGATCCACATATTCCTGCTCATAGGTGGTCATAATGTCGGGAGCTTCGCCGGATGCAAACTTGATCTTGATGATATTGCTCGCATCGTTCTGATATTCCTGTTCCACAGTGATACCACCGCTCTGTGCGTTGAAGTCAGCAATGATCTCATCCAGCAGGTCAACAGTTTCTACCTTGCCGGTAAAGAATGTCAAGTCTACATCCTTGGCAGGTTTTTCATCTTTCTTTTCAACCTCGTTTGTGCTTGCCTGATCAGCCTTGGGTTCTGTGGGGGTGCCCGCCTGCTGGCCGCAGCCAGCAAACGCTGTGGTAAGCATGCAAATAGCCAGTACAAAAGCAAATAAACGTTTCATTTTGTCTCCTCCATTCTATTTTCCGGATGTCTTCGTGGGATTCATCCTGACTACATTATAGTTTCTGTTTTTCACTTGGTAAATCCCTCTTTTTTTAGATTGCAGTCCATATTTTATAGGCAACACGCACATATCCTTGCATTTTTCACTTCGGTGTTCTATAATAAACGCACAAAAGCGATTCGGAGGACAGCGTGTATGCTTTCTAAACTCAAAGCTTTTTTTGCCGCTAATAACATCCAGCGCCGCCTGCTTCTCATCATTTCCATGTTCATTTTTTCTTCCATTATACTGGTTTCACTTTTCAGCCACCTTCGTTTCGTTGCCGACTATACCGATCAATCGGCAAAAGACATACAGCAGGTTGTCGAACAGGTGGCCTTGAATGTTGATACATATATTGATGAATTGGCTCGACTGTGCCTCAGCCCCTACTACAACTCCAGTGTCATGAATTACCTCGATACCAGATCTTCCAGCAGCCAGGAAGCGCTGGATAAACGGCGTTCAATAGAAGATTATCTTCGTCAGGTTATGATTACGCCCAGAGAAGATATTTTAAGGGTGTATATTTTATCCGACGCAGTATACTCCAGTTCCAAAAGCAGCCACAGCGGTTTGAATTCGGATTATAAATCCGAAGAATGGTATCAAAACGCTCAGAATACCGGTGACTATATTTTTCTGCCTGCTCATTTTGAAGAAACAGGTTCCTCCGCAAATCTTGTTATTTCCATTGCAAAACGCCTCTGCAGCCTTCAAAACAACCAGAAAACTGTCGGTGTTATCCGAGTCGATGCTAACTACAACGGCATAAAGGCGGTATGTGACCGCATCAATGTAAGCGAGGGCGGTGCCCTTTTTATCATGGATTCCAACTGGAATCCTGTGTACCAGAACTCCAAATTGCCTGCAGCAATCACGAACGATGATATCCGCAGCGCGGCGGCTTCGTCTGGTTACTCTACACGGAGACTGGATAGAGCAACGTATATTGTAAATGTCGAGATCATTCCCTCCACGAACTGGCGCGTCATCGCAATCAACGCCAGGAATCAGGTCGTCAAAGGTGCCAATGCAACACTGATTTTTAATATGCTCATGGCTGTTGGAATGGCAGCTTTGGGTGTTGCCATCTCTATCTTCTTTGTCCGCAGACAACTACGGCCACTTTATCAAACGGTCAATCTGATGGAGGAAGTAGAAGCCGGTAATCTAACTGTGCGTGCGAGCACAGACTGTACAGATGAAATTGCCTCTCTGAATTCAGCCTTCAATCACATGCTGGAGCAGATTCAGGAGATGATGGATCAGGAGAAACAGTTGACAAAACAGGTATATGAAGCGAAATATCTGCAGAAAGAGGCACAGTTTGAGTCTTTACATCGCCAAATACAACCTCATTTTTTATTCAACACCCTGAACACAATCAATCTGCTAATAAAATGCGGCAGATACAAGGAAGCAACGCGTGGGATTGAGCAATTGGCCACCCTGCTCCGGGGTGTAATTAGCTCCGGTCGTAAAATTACACTGGAAGCCGAACTGAAAATCGTGGAAAGTTATCTCCAATTACAGAAATTACGCCATGATAATCTGACTTACGAAATCTATGTGTCTGATATTGATTTGTCCTGCACGCTTCCCGCCCTGACCATCCAGCCGATTATTGAAAATGCGCTGATTCATGGCTGTGAAAAAGCGGAAGGAGAGACACATATCCTTGTAGATCTGCAATATCGCGGCGATGTGCTTGTTATTTCGGTAAAAGACAACGGCGCAGGCATGTCAACGGTCACTTTGCAGCAGTTGCAGAGCAGATTGGATAATTGTGAGTCGGAAAAGAATACAGAATTTCAGACAAGCGGCATTGGACTAATCAACATACAAAAACGTATTCGTTTTCAGTTCGGTAGTCCCTATGGCATTACCCTTTCTTCCGAAGAAGGAAGCGGAACCACTGTTACCTTAAGCATTCCAAGGAGTGTGAAACCATGTTAACCGCTTTGATCGTCGAAGATGAGCCCCTTATGCGGGAATACCTGCTGTTCAATCTATCTTCAATACATGAACAGTGGATCACTGCCGCATGTGCGAAAGATGGTGTGGAAGCAATGGCACTGCTGAATGAGCAGCACTTCGACCTGATTATCACAGATATTAAGATGCCTCGCATGACCGGAGTGGAACTTGCGACATACGTACATAACAACATCGCAGATACGGATATTATTTTCTTGACCGGTTATGATGAATTCGACTACGCACGTGCAGCAGTCCGCAGTGGTGTTTCAGACTATTTGCTTAAACCGCTTCAGGACGCAGAACTGCACGCCATTCTCGATAAACTGGCAAAGAAACGTTCTGCCGGAGAGACCCGGCAAGCAACTCCTCAAGTGAAGGCCCATGTTTCTCCGGATGCTGCTTTTCCTTTGGAAGATGTCGAATCCAGTGTCCTGGTACAGCGGGCAAGGGACTATATCCAAATGAACTATTCCAAACCTATTTCTTTGAACGAAGTCGCAAGCGCTTTGGAGGTTAACCCCGCTTATCTCAGCAGCGTCTTCAAGTCCGAACGCGGAGAACCATATTCCAAGTATTTACTCCGCCTTCGGATGGAACGAGCCGCGCTTCTCCTTCGCACGCACACTGCGGCTAAAGTGGGTGACATTGCAAGTGAGGTCGGGTATCTCTCTGTAAAACATTTTGATTCTGTATTTAAGAAATATTATGGGATGACACCCAATGCATATCGGAGCAGCATAGCAAAACGTCCTTGATCGCGTAAAGAATTACCTCTTTCCAATGACAGTGCATGAAGCGGACCCGCAGAAGCGCCAACTTAAGATTGAGATATTCCTTGTATACAACCGTTGGAAACCATAGACTGCGTACTGAAGTTAATTTAATTTTCAAACAGTTCGGCATTCTTTGACCCTATCAGCGACTTCAAATCTACCACCGCAACCGTATCCAAATGCCGCAACTCCTCTACATAGTTACAGGCTCTACCAGCAGAGAACAGGTAGTAGATATTATCATAAAACGGACGAGCTGAAGCAGTCGCCGCCTCTATCTCCTGGAACGCCGCTTTCGGGAATCCTTCCCGAACATTGTCCCAGATTTTCACATAGATTGTGTGGTCCTTCGTCTCCTGCACATAGTCAAAGCGAACACCATTGACCACTACATCCCGTTTTTTCGGATCATCAAACTTGAGAAGGCCGTCCCAATAGCAGCTGTGATAATTTTTCTCCAGCCAGTTCCAGCAGACTTTTTTGAAGTATTCTGCAACAACCGTTTTATCAATTTCATCTGCAAACTGCTGTAGGGCTTCCCCCTCCTGCGCTCCAAGATAGCGACCTTGGGACGGAAACACATACCGGAACCACGTTTTCCAATAGCCGCCTTTGGGATAATAGTGTGTGCGGATATGCCCGGCAACATCTTTCCTTTGTTCCGTTTCCAAAAGCCTGGCTTTATCCAGCGCTTTCAAATACTTATCACACTTATTCTGCGGGAAGCCAGAAAACTCCGACAGCTCGCTGATGCGATTATGTCCTGTGGCCATGCCGTAAAGCAGGATATTGTATGTTTCTGGTGTCCGGAAGTTTCTGCGCAGCTCTGATTCCGCATAACGGAAATACGCAGAGTCACGTACAAAGAGCGATGGAAGATTTTCCGCAAAGCTCTTTTGAAAGTCGAACAGCTGTACCAGCTCTGGGATACCGTCTGTGATCGCAATTGTCCGAAGCGCATCCAGTGGTTTCTGTGCCTTGTTTTCAGCCAGCAGCATAGGCACTGTAATTGCCTTCATTTGTATCACATCAGAAGGAAACGGCAGCTCCATCTTCGTCCGAACAATCAGTACAACATACGCTTTCCCGACGAGTTCCGGAAGCGCATTCAAAAATTCTTCCTTATCATTTCTATCGTCCATGTCATCGAAAAAGATGACTGGGCGATTTTTTGCTTCTCCGATCTCTGCAAAGAACTCCGTCCACAGCTTGCACCCGGGCCGGAATATCTGAGGGGCAAATGCCGCATCCAGATTTCGGAAAGAAAAGTATTGCCCGCCGTATGCTTCCAGGTAGCTCTGCGCCAAGGAGGTCTTTCCCATTCCGCTTTTGCCGCAGAGCTGCGTAATCCACAGAGATGATTTCTGCATCCAATAATTGCTCACGCTGGCGTGGAGCTGTTTCGTATATTCTACAATTCGTTTCATTTTTATCACTCATATCATAAGTTGATTAAATATCGCTCATTGTAGCACATCCTTCAATGTGTTTCAATACGGCTTTTTGAATATTTTCTTCCGTATTTTTAATTTATTCCTATTAATGTTCGGTTCTTCCCAAGCAATACAAGGAAAATACGTCAAAGCACTTCGATGTTTTAAGACATCTGATTTCATAGAAAACCCGTCTCGATGCCTACCAT
>CAKTJC010000038.1 GCA_934567355.1 uncultured Oscillospiraceae bacterium | reverse complement strand
GCCCAGTATTCTGCAAAAATTTCTAAAATAGAAAGAATAGCAGAATATTGGGCTATTTATTCAGAGGTTCCTTAGTTATTTTCGCTTGCCTTGCTTTCCGCAAGCGCTGCCTGCCGCTCGGCGGTGGACAGGATGTACCGGCCTTTGTCGTCCTTTTTGTAGATTTCGGCTCGGCTTTTTGCCCCGCCGGTGGTGTCGGGCGGCGTCTGGGTGTCGGTGCCCTGCTTGGTCTGCTTGCCGATCAGACCCTTGTAGTCCCCGGCAAGCAGACGATCCAGCGCGGCGGCGTCCTTGATCTTCTCGCCGTCCAGCTCCAGCCCATCAATTTCCGTCTTTGCCCCCCGGATCGCCATTGCCATGCTGCCATCCGGGATACCCTTGCCCGCAAAGTAAGCCCGCGCCGCCTTTTCCTTGGCCGCTGCGCTCTCCTTCGCCGCAATGCCCGCCTTGTAATCGGCAAAGTCCTTGTGCTCCTTCTCGTACTTGGCCTTGTACCCGCCGTCTGCGCCCTCCTTTTTCAGGTCGTCCAACTCCCTCTGGACGCCGGGCAGCTTCTCCGCGTCGGCCTTGTACGTGCTGACCTGGTCTTTCAGCCCCTCCACCGTCTCGGTGTGTGCATCAATGATCTGGTCAATTTTCTCGTCCTCGATGCCCATTGCTTTCAGCATCTTCCTGGTAAGTGCCATTGTGTCAGTCTCCTTTTCTTCGGCCCCATTCCTTCGGGGGCGACTGTGTTATCAAAAACCGCGCTGCTTTGCGGATTTTGCCTGAATAAATAAAAAAGGAGCCAAACAACACGCATTTACTGCGTATTGCTTGGCTCCGATTGCCCTTTCCCGCGCCCGATTACGCGGGAGAAGAATATTTAATTGTTTTTTGATTTCCAGGATAATATACCCGTCTCCCTTGCGCCGGATCTCCACATCGTTCCCGCGCTTGATAATGGCCTCGATTATTTTTATGATTTCTTCATTGCTCATATCCAGCCCTCAAATGCGCCGCTTTTCCCCTTCCACCCCGATTGTACCATATCATCAGGGTCGTGATACGCATTTTTTCATTTCCCCTTTACCCCCCATCATAGCAAAAAAGCAGCCCGTTTAACGCAAACTTTCATGCGCCAAACGGGCTGCTTTCGTTTTTTGTGAACATGAATGGGCACTGATGCAGGCAAAATACTGTGACGAATAAAAAGGGGGAGGGCACGAAGCCCTCCTTTTTTATTTGCCCTCCAGCTCATTTTTCAGGATGTTCAAGTACGTCTTTTCGTGCCCTGCGATGGAGGGCTTGATAAACGGGTGCGCCTGGTTGCCTGCCGTCCAGTGCCATAAGCCCTGGGCGTCCTGGTAGCACCAGGGTGTCGGCCTGCCGCCGGGGATGTATATGCCGGTTCCCATCTCCTGGTATGCGGCGTAATCCACATCCGTGCCCACATACATTTCCCCGCCGCCCGCCTCCGCGTGCTCCGTGTGAGTAATGCTGTTTCGCAGATTGCCGGTGTCAACCGGGCATAAATCCTTCGCGTATTCCTCCGCCTTCTCCCCGCAGCGCCACAGCCCGCGTTCGCAGGCATCCCGGAACGCCGCCAGCAGTTGGGCAGAGTTGTCCACAAAATCAGCGCTCAAAGCGTCCCACCTCCGATCCCGTTCTTCCAGAGCCAGCCTTTTGCCTTTTCGTGGCGGCGCATACGCATAGCCCGCCACCGGCAGGGATTCCAGCCCGCCGCTTTTTTATCTGGTTGGAAGATGCAGTGTCTGGCCTAAATTTTTTCAATATCCGATTCCCGGCAGTCGATAAGCTCATTATCCTTATCCAACTCCACAAGATAATAAACGCCGCCAGTATCACGGATGTCAACAATAATTCCTGTTTCTCCCGTCTTTAAGACTTTTACATGATCATATTCTTTAATCATTCATTCTTCCCTCGTTTTTTCTAAAACTGGTCACGATCCTCGGTTTGCTATCCGGCGTATCCTGCACCCATCCGGTGACAAAAAGCCGTTTCTTTGTAACGCCAAGCTCCATGTAGATGTTAAACCGCCTTGCACCGCCGCTCAAATCCTTGACCTCAACGGCCTTACTCATGTCAAACTGCCTTGCCATATCATAACGCAGCCGAAGGGGATCATCAGTGGAATATCCAACATCAAAAAATTGTTCGGCGTGCTTCGCCCCCGGTTTCAGAAAATACTCCGTGAACTTTTTCGGTGTTGTCATGCATGGTGCTGCTTTTACCGTTTGCGTCTGATGCTTCGTTTCGCAAAGCTTTTCCCACGATTCCTTGTCATTATACTTCAAATCCTGGAACTTTGCAAATGTTTTTGGCGCTTTTCCACCCAAAACGTTTACAAAATCCGCATATTGCCGCTGGTCTGCCTGGTAGTTTTTTCCCGCCTTAGCCGGCCCCGCCCATTTTTCCGGCGTGTTCTTCAACAATCAGGTTGCCATGATGAATATGGGCAGCTGGTTCATCCCCACGCAGATCGAAAAGGTCAAGACCGGCGAGTCTCAGGCTGCCAACTGGGGCATTGTCAAGTATCCTCACCCCGCAGGCGTTGAGGCCGGCACTACCCTTGGTACCATCACCTCCATCGCTGTTGCAGCAAACTCCAAGAAGCAGGATGCCGCAATCGATTTTGCCAAGTTCGTAGCCGGTGCGGAAGGCGCTGCAATTCTGGCTCAGACCGGAACCTTCCCCGCAATCAAGACTGCTGATGTTCTGGAGCTGCTGGCTGCGCAGGATGGTTTCCCCACTGACGAGAACAGCAAGGAGGCTCTGGCCACTGCGCAGGTCTATCTGGAAATGCCCATGCACGACAAGGCAGCTGACATCGAGGTCGTCCTGAACGAGGCACATGATGGCATCATGACCGGCGCATTGACCATCGAAGAGGGCATTGCCAAGATGAATGAGGAAGTCAGTGCCATCCTGGGCGGCTGATCTCACCGGATTCACAATTAACCCGTTACATGGACGGCGGGGCGGTTTTCCCGCCCCGCCTTGTCTTTGCAATTTGCAAGCAAGAGGATGATGATATGTTAAAAAGTAAAAGCAGCACCGTCTCACAGGGGGGGTGCAGCGCTGGCGGCACAGGCATCCAGAAGGCGGCGGGTCTATAATAAAAGGCTCGTTGCTTACAGCTTCATTGCTCCCAACTTTATTGGTTTTGCGGTGTTTACACTGGTGCCGATGATCCTGGCAATTATTCTGGCTTTTTTGAAATGGGACGGTTCCTGGGCAAATCCCATCGAGTTTGTTGGTCTGGAAAACTTCAAAGGTTTGCTCAGCGACAAAAAATTCCGGCAGGCGTTGTTTAATACGATCGTATATGCACTGATCACGGTTCCTCTGACGATGGCGGCATCACTGGGGCTTGCGATCCTTCTGAACCAAAAAATATTTGCCCGGAACTTCTTCCGTACCATGATGTTTTTCCCCTATGTCGCGTCGATGGTCGCTGTCACTGCAGTTTGGAATATGCTCTTTAATCCCTCGATGGGACCTGTAAATATGATCCTTTATTCCCTTGGTGTTGAAAAACTCCCCCGCTGGTCTGCGGATCCCAACTGGTTCATCTGCATGGGGACAGTGATCCTCTTCTCCATCTGGAAATTCATGGGCTATTTCATGATTATTTATCTGGCAGGCCTGCAGGGAATCAGCCCGGAGCTATACGAGGCAGCAGTGCTGGATGGTGCCAGCGGCTGGCAGAAGTTCCGCTATGTGACACTGCCCCAGCTGAGGCCTACCACGTTTTTCATCACAGTCATGCTTACGATCCAGTGCTTCAAGGTGTATGACATCTTCCTGATGATCACCAATTTCGGCCCTGGCGGTAAGACCCGTGTCCTTGTTTCTTATATCTATGACAATGCGTTTGTGTCCCGTAATTTTGGCTATGCCAGTGCAGTGGCAATGGTGCTGTTTGCCTTGGTTCTGATTGTGACGTTGGTGCAGTTCCGGGGCGAACAGAAGATGGCACAGTAAGGAGGCAGAAACATGAAACGCAATTGTAAAAAACCCGCAAGTAAGGTCGTTGCCTATGTAATTCTGGCCATTTTGACGCTGTTCACGGCCATTCCCTTCGTCTGGATGCTGTCTGCCTCCCTGAAGCTGAATAAGGATGTTTTTGCATGGCCCATGGAGTGGATCCCGTCCAATCCCAGGTGGAAAAACTATGTGGATATCTGGACAAAGATCCCGCTTCTCAAGTTTGTGAGCAATACGGTATACCTGACCATTGTAGTGACAATCCTGCAGCTCCTGACTTCCAGCTTTGCCGCCTATGCTTTTTCAAAGCTTCGCTTCAAGGGGCGCAATTTCCTCTTCCTGGGTTACATTGCGACCATCGCAATGCCTTGGCAGGTGTACATGGTGCCCCAGTTCATCATGATGAGCGGCATGGGACTCAATGACAAACTCCTGGCAATGGTCTGCCTGCAGGCATTCTCAGCGTTTGGTGTGTTTATGATGAAGCAGTTCTATGATGGGATCCCCAACGATCTTTGCGAGGCGGCTCGAATCGATGGCATGACGGAATACGGCATCTGGTGGCGCATCATGGTGCCGCTGTCCAAGCCCAGTCTGGCGACATTGACGATTTTCACCTTTGTCAATACCTGGAACGACTTCCTCGGCCCCCAGCTGTATTTGCATACGCAGGAAAAGAAAACATTGCAGCTTGGGCTGCGGATGTTCATCGGCCAGTATTCCTCTAAGTATGGCCTGATCATGGCTGCCTCCGTGGTCGCGCTGATCCCGGTACTGGTCGTGTTCCTGGCGCTGCAGAAGTATTTTGTGCAGGGTATTGCCACCAGCGGCTTGAAGGGGTAACTGAATGAAACCGGAACCGATTTCGTGTGAAGCAGTAGCTGCGGCGCTCGACCGGGCCGCTGCCCAGGTGCGCAGAAATCTGCCGGAGTTCACCTACACCTGCCAGAATCATTCCGGCATTGGAAATGTGTACCATCCCTGCGAGAATAACCAATGGACCTGCGGATTCTGGCCCGGCGAGATATGGCTTGCCTATGAGCATACAGGCGACCCTGCATTTAGGAATGCAGGCCTGATCCAGGTGGAAAGCTTCTGCCGCCGTATCAGGAATAAAATTGAAGTTGATCATCACGACATGGGATTCCTGTACAGCCCGTCCTGCGTATCAGCATGGATGCTGACGGGCTGTGAAATGGCAAAGGAAGCAGCGCTCCTTGCGGCGGATCAGCTGATCACCCGGTTCCAGAAGGTCGGCGGCTTCTTACAGGCGTGGGGCGCCATGGGGGAAGCGGAGAACTACCGGTATATCATTGATTGCCTGCTGAACCTCCCTCTGCTGTACTGGGCGTCAGACGTCACCGGAAACCAGGTATATCGGAAGATCGCCCTGCGACATACGGATACCTGCCTGAAATATTCCTTCCGCAATGACGGCTCGACCTACCACACTTATTTTCTGGATCCGAATACCGGAGAGTGCGTCAGGGGCGTGACCTGCCAAGGCTACCGGGACGATTCTGCCTGGGCAAGAGGACAGGCGTGGGCGATCTATGGAATGGCCCTCAGCTACCGTTATACAAAGGATCCCCGATGCGTGGATTATTTCCGCAAGGCGTTAAGCTACTATCTGACGCGGCTTCCGGAGGATATGATACCTTATTGGGATCTGATCTTCTCGGACGGCTCCGGAGAGCCCAGAGATTCCTCCAGTGCGGCGATCGTTGCATGTGGGTTGCTGGAAATGGCGCCGAATTTCAGCGGGCAAGAGGCAGACCGCTGCCGGGAGCTTGCCCGGCGTATGGTCGGCAGCCTTGCAGAAAATTATTCCATCGGCTGTGACTCGCCATCCGACGGGCAGCTGCTCCATGGCACTTATTCTAAGAAATCCCCCTATAACACCTGCACACCGGAGGGGGTAGACGAATGCGTCAGCTGGGGCGATTACTTCTATATGGAAGCGCTGACGCGCCTGAGCAAGAAATGGAACAGCTATTGGTAGAAACAGCGGCTTGAGAAAGCCAAATCGCTGATAAAGGAGAACTCTGGATGGGAAAAATGAAAAGATTTACCTTGGAGGATTTTGCGGCAAAGCGGACGTGCGAAAAGGCGCTCCTGGATATTCTGAATCCGCTGAAACCTTTGTACAGCGAACAAAAGGCGCGCTTATACGTAGGGCAGACCAGCGCCCATTACGAAAATGATTCGATCCCCATGGAGGCATTCGCAAGACCGCTCTGGGGTTTGATCCCGTTTTGGGCAGGCGGCGGGAGCGATACAGAATTTGAAGAGATCTACCGCCGGGGCATCGAGGCCGGTACCGACCCGGAAAATCCCGAATATTGGCACACCTGCCGGGACTACGATCAGAAATTCTGCGAGATGGCGGCGATTGCCTTTGGCATGCTGTTTTGCCCGGAAAAGCTCTGGGAGCCGCTGTCGGAGCAGGGCAAAGATCATCTCATTGACTGGCTCTGGGAGATCAACCGTCATGCCTGCTGTGCATGCAACTGGCAGTTTTTTAAGATCATCACGAATATGGCAATGTATAAGGTCGGCCGAGCCTACGATGCATCCGGAATGGAGGAAGGGCTGGAACTGATTGATGCCTACTATGACAGCGGCGGATGGTATCATGACGGAAACGGCGGAGACAAGGATTATTACAATCCTTTTGTCATGGTGACATACGGTATGATCTATGCCATGTTCATGCAGAAGGAGGATCCTGTGCGCTGTGCCAGATTCCGGGAGCGGGCGCTGGCATTCGGAAAAGACTATATCTACTGGTTTTCGGAAAACGGTGAATCCTTTGCTTACGGGAGATCCATGACGTACCAGTTTGCCCAGACTGCATATTTTTCCGTATGCGTTCTCAGCGGTACGGAGGTATTCCCGCTCCCGGTGCTCAAGGGCATTATCTCCCGGCATTTGGTGTACTGGCTCAATCAGCCTATTTTTGACAATGCCGGTGTTTTGACCATCGGATATTGTTATCCCAATCTGCAGATGTCGGAAAGCTATAATGCCCCCGGCTCCCCCTACTGGGCCATGAAGGCTTTCCTGTTTCTGGCGCTGCCGGAGGAGCATCCCTACTGGAGGGCACCGATCGCCCCCCTGCCGGAACTGGGCAGCCTGAAGTATCTGGAGCACGCGAATATGCTGATACAGCGGGGCGATGGAAATGTTGTGGCGCTTGTGCCGGGAAGAACTATGGCGGATGGACACAGTCATACCATCGAAAAGTATGGAAAATTCGCGTATTCCAGCAAATTTGGATTCAGCATTGCCCGCTCCAATGTGACGCTTGCGGAAAATGCTCCCGATAGTATGCTGGCATTCCAGGTGTATGGCTATTTCTTTGTAAAAAATACCATTGAAAAAGACTATGTGATCGGTGAAAACGGTCTGTGCGTACGGTGGTCTCCCATGGAAGGGATCCATGTGGAAACGACGATCGAACCGACCGCCGACGGACACATCCGCACCCACCGGATCACCAGCGCGGTGGAATGCACTGCCTATGACTGCGGCTTTGCTGTCAGTACGGATGACAGAGAGTGGTTCACCAAAGAGATTACCGAAGATTCCGCAACGGTTCGGAATGCGGGCGGCTTCTGCATGGTACGCTCTCTACATGGCGGGGGCAGGGCGGACGTCATGATTCCTGACCCCAATACCAATCTGGTGGCGTCCAAAACCCAGATACCGCTGGCTGAGTATCGCATCCGGAAAGACCTTCTGCGCGCCATATGCTGGAATGAACCGCCGGGTGGTTCTGCGCTTCGGTGCGGTGACCCACGCGGCGGTGGTGTATCTCAATGGGAAATACCAGGGAACCCACAAGGGGGGATTCCTGCCGTTTGAATTTGAGGTCACCGACTGCCTGAATGCCGGGGAGAATTTTCTGTGTGTGGCGGTGGACAACCGGGTGAATCACTCGACCTTGCCTGTGGGAAACGAGAACAATGTGGCTTTCTTTGGTTCAGATAATCCCGGCATCCCCTCAATTGAGCTTGCCAAGACCCGCTGCAAGCCTCAGAATAGACCCAATTTTGATTTTTTTAACTATGCAGGGATCACGCGCCCTGTGAAGCTGTATACAACGCCAAAGTCCTACATTTCCGACGTAGCTCTGGTCACGGATGTAGACGGCAGCAGGGGAATTGTGCATTATGAGGTAAGGACCATCGGCGCGGGAACAGTGCATGTGCAGATCCGGGACACCCATGGCGTGACGGTAGCCTCCTGCACGGGGACAGCAGGGGATGTTGTAATTCCGGATGCAGTGCTTTGGCAGCCGGGGAAGGCCTATCTGTACACGGCGAGAGTAACCTTTGGGGAGGATACCTATAATCAGACCTTCGGTATCCGCACGGTTGAGGTACGGGGGACGGAAGTGCTGATCAATGGTGCGCCGTTCTACTTTAAGGGCTTCGGCAAGCATGAGGACAGCTTCTTTCGCGGCAGGGGCATGGATGAATGCCTGAATGTAAAGGATGTTTCTCTGATCCACTGGCTGGGGGCAAATTCTTTCCGGACAAGTCATTACCCATATGCTGAGGAAATGCATGATCTGTGCGACAGGGAGGGCATCGTAATTATTGACGAAGTGCCGGCGGTAGGCATTGGCTGCGGTGCCGATACTGACCCCTATCACACATTGAAGATCAAAAGTCATCACGAAGATGTGATCCGGGAAATGATCTCGCGGGATAAGAACCACCCTTCCGTGGTGATGTGGTCCATTGCCAACGAGCCGGATACGGAGCATTTCCCCCAGTCTGCCTACGACTATTTCTATCCGCTTTATAAATTGGCGCATGCCTGCGACCCGCAGAATCGCCCGGTCACCTTGGTATGCTGCCAAAATGACTACACCAAGGATCGGATCACCCGCATGATGGATGTTGTGTGCCTGAATCGGTATTATGGCTGGTACAATCTCAGCGGCGATCTGGATGCGGCGTGTGACGCGCTGAATACGGAGCTGGATTTCTGGGAGAAAATCGGCAAGCCGGTCATGTTCACGGAATACGGTGCGGATACCTATCCCGGTATTCACAATACAAACGGAGAGATGTTCAGTGAGGAATTTCAGATGGACTATTTTGCCCGGCTGGATGCCCAGCTTGATAAGCGGAAATTCTTTATTGGCGAGCAGATTTGGAATTTTGCGGATTTCTCTACCATTCAGGGACCCATGCGCGTGGACGGCAACAAAAAAGGCATCCTGACCCGAGACCGCCGCCCGAAACTGGCAGCCCATTTTCTCCGCCGCCGGTGGCGGAATATCCCGGATTTTGGGTATAAGGGAAGTGCTGATTAATTTCCTGTTAAAATCCTGCTCCAGGTGCCGGACGAAAAGCGACGAAGTACTGCATGTATTTCTCGCCTTTCATCCGGCGCACTTGGCATGGAAAAAACCGCTGCTCAGCCGCAGACAGCTTCAGCAGAACTTCCGAGGCACCGCGGTGCAAAAGCGCAGGAGAAAGCCTGTGCAATGGTTTGTGTATTTCTGGCCTGCGGAAAAGTGTTGGGAAATCCGGATCATTTTTACGGAAAGCATGATATGAAGAAGCAAGTTGACAAAGAACGATTTTGTGCTTGACTTTTCCAGGGTCATATGCTAGAATACTCTGGCAATCGAGTGAATATCTATTCTATTCGGAGTGATACCCAAGAGGCCGAAGGGGCTCCCCTGCTAAGGGAGTAGGCGTCTAAAAAGCGCGCGAGGGTTCAAATCCCTCTCACTCCGCCAAGTCCGCATGCTTTTGCATGCGGACTTTTTCGGGCTCAATGTCAAAAATTGGGGCAGCCTCTGAAATGGGAGGCTGCCCCCTGTTTTTAATGGGGATTATCGGGTACGAAATTACGGATGCAATCGTTATCTGATAATATCGCTTTTCAATAATCCATATAAATAAAAATCACACCACATGGATACCATTTTCCCCTGCCGGATTTTTCCCTCTCTTGTAAATCCGCATTTTTCCAGCATTTTGCAAGAGGCAATGTTATCCGTATGAACATCCGTCCATATGCGCTGCAGCTCGGTTTTCTCAAAGCAGAAATCGATCATGGCGCGGACTGCCTCTGACCCGTAGCCCTTTCCCTGAAAGCTCCGCCCGATCCGGACGGCAAGCTTCGCCATTCGGTCATTTTCAATCAGATAAATCCAGATTTCGCCAATGACCTTCCGGGTTTCATTCAAGACAATACCGAGATGGAGGCTCTTCGTTGACCTGTCCGCTTTGGGAAACATTAGTGACGGGGCTTTGTCCGTTTTGCCCGGCGCTTTTCCCCAATATGTATAAATGCTTTTATCCGGCATCCATTCTTCGAGAGACGGGACATCCAAGGCTGTCATTGGTCTAAGCGTGAGCCGATTCGTTTCTATTGCCGGTTTCTCTTTGATATAGTCTTTCAGCGCCATATTATGCCTCTCAGAAATTAAACTCGCTTGCCCAATCAAAGTCCCCGGACTGCTCGACGCTTGCCGGCCAGTGCGCACACCACTGGGGCATCCGAACCGATTCGACTCGGTCAAGGCTCGGGATATACGGCTTGATGTCAAGAACCGGTGTTCCGGGAAAGGCATCCGCGTAGGGAAGACTGATGATTCCGTTTTCCGCGTCAACCGATGCAGCAAAGAGCGTCGATACTGCAATCGGGTTTGGTCTTTCCGGTGCTCTCGTTGCAAACGTACCGAGAATGGTCGGGCCTTTTTTATAGGGCTTTTGCTCCGTCTGCTTGCTGCGGCTTCCTTTGTTATCGCACTGGCTGAACCACCACAGTACCTGCACATACGAAAAGTCCTCCAATCCGGTCATTGCATCTCGGTATTCCGGGTAAACTTGGATCCGCAAACTGCCGTCAACCGCTTCAAACTTTCCGATGGGTTTTACCTTATAATTCATTGCAAATTCTCCGTTTCGTTTTATTACGGCGCCGTTGCATCTGATTATAGGTAATGTTTTTTATACTTCAACCCCCAAAAAGGGCAGCCTCCATACGGAAGCTGCCCGATCGATCTTTTATGGGAATCAGACAATCCCCTGGGCGTTCATGGCATCGGCAACCTTCAGGAAACCGGCAATATTGGCACCGGCCACATAGTTGCCCTCCATGCCATAGGCCTTGGAAGCATCGTCAATGTTGTGGAAGATGTTCACCATGATGTCCTTCAGCTTGGCGTCCACTTCCTCAAACGTCCAGCTCAGGCGCTGGGAGTTCTGGGTCATTTCCAGAGCGGAAGTAGCCACGCCGCCGGCGTTGGAAGCCTTGCCGGGGCAGAACAGGACGCCGTGCTCCTGGAAATACTTGGTGGCATCCAGAGTGGTAGGCATATTGGCGCCCTCGGCCACGGCGAAACAGCCGTTTGCAACCAATGTCTTAGCGTCCTCCAGGTTCAGCTCGTTCTGGGTGGCGCAGGGCAGCGCCACATCGCATTTGGTGATCCAAACGCCCTTGCCCTCGTGGTAAACGGAGTTGGGGCGCGCCTTGGCGTACTCCGTCAGGCGGGCACGCTTGACCTGCTTCACTTCAATCAGGGTTGCCACGTCAATGCCGTCGGGGTCATACACCCAGCCGGTGGAATCGCTGCAAGTAACGGGCTTGGCACCCAGCTGCCATGCCTTTTCAATGGCATAGGTGGCCACGTTGCCCGCACCGGAGACAACCACGGTCTTGCCCTTCAGGTCGTGGCCGTTGCAGCGCAGCATTTCGTCCGCCAGGTACAGCAGGCCATAGCCGGTTGCCTGAGTACGGGCCAGGCTGCCGCCGTAGCTCAGACCCTTACCGGTGAGCACGCCCTCGTACAGGTCGCGGATGCGCTTGTACTGGCCGAACAGATAGCCGATTTCACGGCCACCCACGCCGATGTCACCGGCGGGCACGTCGGTATCGGCACCGATGTATTTGCACAGCTCCGTCATGAAGCTCTGGCAGAAGGCCATCACTTCCCGGTCGGACTTGCCCTTGGGGTCGAAGTCCGCGCCGCCCTTGCCGCCGCCGATGGGCAGACCGGTGAGGGAGTTCTTAAAGGTTTGCTCGAAGCCCAGGAACTTGAGGATGCTCAGGTTCACGCTGGGATGGAACCGCAAGCCGCCCTTGTAGGGGCCAATGGCGCTGTTGAACTGGATGCGGTAGCCGTTGTTCACCTGCACCTGACCCTTGTCGTCAATCCAGGGAACCCGGAACATGATGACCCGCTCCGGAGTGGTCAGGCGTTCCAGCAGGGCATTCTTCCGGAAGGCATCCTCGTTCTTTTCAATCACGGCAGAAAGAGATTCCAGGACCTCGGTGACAGCCTGGATAAATTCGGGCTGATCGGGATTCTGCTTCTTTACGCGCTCCAGCACTTCATTCACATAGCTCATGGTAAGCACTCCTTTTCACATCGCATCAGCAGGAGGAAATGCGCGATACATGCACAATTGTTTCTCCGCCATGTATTTACGCCACCCATTGTAGCAGAATCATTTCCAGAATGCAATCATTTTCTGCAAGTTTTGTTATTTCACTTGCAAAATAGGCTAATGTAATAGAGATATTCACCTGAATGCCGACTCTTTTTGTAATACATGACATACAGAAATTCAAAACGCATGCATTTATATTCCTTTACCGCACTTTTTGCCTGAAGCACAGTGCAATTGTGAAAGCGGCAAGCAAAACTGCGAGACTGACGGCATACCAGATCAGATTATCCTTTCTGGCCGTATTCTCCGCCGATTGACTTTGTGTTCCGGGAAAGTCACCGGGAAAATTACCTGGGAAATTATTCTGAAAATCGCCAGGAGCCTGACGCTGGTCTGGCTGTGCCTCAAAATCGCCCTGTGCAGTATTTCCTGTCTGGGTATCTGCCGACTGTGTTTCCGCCGACTGTGTTTCCGCTGATGGCGCACCCTGATTCATTTCGATTCCTGCAAATTGCGGGAATTCCATTCCCTCCGGCAATTCCGGAAAATTCCCGTCTATGGGCGGCTGCATATTTTCCATGCCCTGCGGCGGCTGGAAGTTTTGCGGGAACGCACCTGCTTCCACTGCATCCGGAGCATTCGCAAAATCGCCGCCCTTGCCGCCGCCCGCGTTCATGGTTCCCATGGCACTGATGCTCAGGTCTTCCCCATCGAGCAGCGCGTCACTGCCGGTTTGGGATCTGGCATCAGAAGGGATTGTGCCGTCCAACTGGCCGCTGATGGACTGACCGCGCAGCTTTACCACCTGATAGAGCGTATCGGCCGCAGTCAGATACTCGTCATCGGTATAAAAGGCGGTGGGATCGGACGCAACCAAGTCATCGATCTGACTGCGCACTCTGGTATAAAATGCATCAAAGCCGCCGCCCGCCACGTATTCTTCTGCAATTTTCTGCAAGTAAGCTGCATACCGCGCATGATACTCCTCGTCATCCAGCAGGGCATCAAAAAACTGCGTACCGGAGAAGGGATCTTCAATGGGACTGTTGATCACGCCGGAAGCATTGCTGCGGCCTCCCATACCGCCAAAGGAGAGATTATAGTCCCAGGGCAGCAGGTTCAGCTTTCCATTGGATTCATAGAGATAATAATTATGCGCCATGTTGCCGGATAGACTGTCCTCGTTCACCGCAAACACATGCACCGCCATATAGCGCAGGAGATTGTCGGTATCCATATTGCTTTCCAGATCCGTTCCCTGGAAGATATTCTTCAGTGCGGCAACGACCCGGGTATGGTCGGCAGATGTGCTGCGGTTCACTGCACCGTCCCAGATGGCGGAATAGCTGTCCAGGCTGTCGTCGGTGTAGTTCAGATTCGCGCCGTTGCCGGAGCTGCCGAAGCCGCCCATAATTTCGCCCTCCGGCTTATAGAGGCTGCCGCTCTGCGTACCGTAATTGCGCAGCAGGAAGCTCTCATTCACTGCCTCCAGCGCCAGATAGACGCCCCAATATTCTCCGTTGACCGAAATCTTCGCATAATTATACAGTGATGCATCCGCCCCCACAAAGGCGAACATATCATAAATCAGCGCTTCCTTCATATTGGTCGCGTCTGCGTAGTTATTGTTGAGGATCAGCTCATCCAGACCGAAGCAGGTCTGCCCCTCGATATAGTAATCGAATTTCAGCTTAAAACTATAGCGGTCGGTATCCGGGTCGTTGACGATGGCAGAAAGGCTGGTATTGCCCTTGGGGCGAATTCCTACATGAGAAAAGGTTTTTCCTCCGATTTCCACGTCGCAGTCATAAAATTTCTCCTCCGCTGCATTCTGGAGCATCTCCTCCCATTCGGACTGCTTCATCAGAATATTTACACCCAGCACCTCATCCGTATCAAAGAGCTTGGACTCGTACTCCATGGCGATCCCGGCATCGGCAGCCGCTGTGATTTGCCCGGAGAAACCCACGGCACAGATGCACAATGACACTGCCGCCGCCATCAACAGGGCGATGACCGTCGTGATGTTCTTCTTTGCAAGCATGCTCCTCCCCCCTGTCAGGACAGATATTCTCCGTTATAACTGACCAGGGTCGCGTTGGTCACTCCGGGCAGACCGGAGATCTGATTGACGAACCCGGTAGATGCATCCTTCGTACGCAGTTCCGCTGTCAGCTCAATCCCGGCTGCATTCACTGTTTTTGCCTTGACCACGCTGTGTTGGGTGCAGCGTTCCAGCACCTGGATCGCCGCCGCTTCTGCCGCCTCATCCCGGCAGTTCAGAACCAGGATGTAGGGATTGCTGTGCACCTTGCGGTTGGCAAACAGCAGCAAAATAATACCAATGATCGCCGAGCCGATCACCGCCAGCGGGATCAGGCCAGCGCCCACCACAATGCCCACTGCCAGCGACCAGAAAAGGAATACGATTTCCACCGGCTCCTTAATGGCAGTGCGGAACCGGACAATGGACAGCGCGCCCACCATACCCAGCGACAGCACCACATTGGAGGTAACTGCCATGATGACCAGCGTCGTCACCAGTGAAAGTCCCACCAGCGTCAGGGCAAAGCTGGAGGAATACATCACGCCGGTCAGGGCCTTTTTGTAAATTACAAAAATGAACAGGCCAATCAGCAGTGAAACCGCCAAACCGATCACCGTATCCAGGATGGAGAAAGTGGATACGCTCTCGAGAAAACTGGATTTGAAAACATCATTGAAGCTCATGGGTGGATTCTCCTTTTATATTCAAAAATTTTTTCCGTGATTATGCGCCGTATCCGAAAACCCTCGAAGCGCCCAGGCAGCGGCTCCTTGAAGGCTCTCAGACAGCCTCTAGCCAAACCGACGGCATGCACCGTATTTGGAAAATGCCTGCTGCCGCAGCCCGTTCAGCTGCAATAGATCCGAAAGGAATTCCGGAAGAAAGGCATCGTATTTCACTTCCAGGATACGCTGCTCCTGGCTCTCCGCTGCTGCAATATCCGGGGTACTTTTGCCCGCCTCCAAGCGATGGAAGAGGCTGGAACGGATGTCGGAATCAAAGGTCACACGCACATTACCGGCCGGATAAATATACGGCTCCCGGGTATAGGACACCAGCACCCTGGGGCGAAGCTGCTGAAGCTGCATCTTGCAGTACAGCTCCCGCACCAGCATTTGAGGATGCTCCAGCATCCAAGCTCCCGGTTCAGCGAGGATTTTATGAAAATCCTCCAAGCTGATGAGGGCATCCAGCTTCATGCACAAATCGTTGTGCTTGATCTTCTTTTCCAGCGTGATATAGGAAAAATCGTTATTATAGTAGCGGATGCGAAACTTTTCCCGTTGCTGAACACCATCGATTTTCTCCCGCAGCGCTTTATCCCGATAGTTGTCAAAGTATACGCTGTAAATGCGGTACAGGCCATCCGCCCCGGCATGGGGATCCGACTTCATCACCGCCCGCAGGCGCTGACGCAGCGCCCGGTAGTCCGACTCGGTAATGGGATATTTTTGCTCATGGCGGTAGGCTCCCTCCAAATTCATGATACCGCTCCCTTCCATGCTATTTTCACGCCTTGCGGCGATTGTATTTTGTCTGCCGCTTTTCGGCCAGCGCCGCGGCGGACAGCAGCCGCAAAGCCACGGCGACTTTCCGTATCGTCATGACCTATGAATAAAGGATACAGCAGGAAGCTGAAAAAAAGCTGAAAAAATGATGAGAAAATTTCAAACAAGCAGAGGCTGGAAGCGCCACAATCTTACTTTTTCATTAAGACTATTGACCGAAACTGCACGAAATGCTATATTTTAGGAGGAAAGGAGCGTGCAGGAGACATGGCCTACCGTGAGCAGAAAAGAATTCGATTCAAAAATGGGTGGAGCTTTTCCAGTCTGGTACGCAAGGCGCTTGCAGCCTGGATACTGACGGCTGCACTCCAATATTTGCTTCTGCCCCAATCTCTGCGGGATCTGTCCGGGGTTGAGGGGCTTGCGCAGATGTCCTTTGGACTGTCGCTGGGGCTGTTCGCCGGTCTCCTGGGCATATTCTGCCTGCTCTCCTGCTTCATCCCCACCGGGAGAATAGAGCGGGATGGAATCCTTTTCGGGATTCTGGCGCTGGCAATCTGCGCGCTGCTGGCCTCCTTCAGCTGGGCGCTGCTGGGAGCGTGTGTTCTATTGATTCTGGTTGCAGTGGGATTTCGTGTTTTCGGCTGGGACAGCAGTCCGCTCCCCTGCGCAGAAGCACCCGGCAGCCGCAAAATTTTCGCCTGGATCACGCTTCTGCTGGCACTGGCATTTCTCCTGTTTGACAGTTTCTGGACGGTTGGGCGTGTTTACAGCTTCAGCGCACCCAGCTACGATTTTGGCATCTTCAGCCAGATGTTTTATTACCTGCGTACCACTGGCGCTCCCCTGACCACGCTGGAGCGGGATGGGCTGATGTCCCATTTTGCGGTGCATGTGTCGCCGGTCTATTACCTGATGCTGCCCTTCTTTGCCCTTGCTCCCTACCCTGCAACGCTGCAGGTGTTGCAGGCGGCTGTGCTGGCCTCGGCGGTGATTCCTGCATGGAAGATCGCCCGGCACCACGGACTTTCCGGCGCCGCCCGGATGCTCGTATGCGCGCTGCTGCTCCTGCTGCCCTCCTACTCCGGCGGCACCAGCTACGATCTGCACGAAAACTGTTTCCTCACGCCCCTGCTGCTGTGGATGCTTTATGGGTTGGATACCGCAAATATTCCCATTGCCTGTATCTCCGCGCTGCTGACCCTGACTGTAAAGGAAGATGCAGCGGTATATGTGGCAGTGGCGGCGCTGTTTTCCGTCGTGCGCTCCCTCCTGCGGGGCGCGGGGGCAGAAAAAAAGCGGCTGCTTCTCAGCGCCGGTTTGCTGGCGGCAGCGTTTGCATGGTTTTTTGGCGTTACTGCCTTCCTTTCCAGCGACGGCGAAGGCGTCATGACTTACCGCTATAAGAATTTCTATTTTAACGACTCTTCCTCCCTGCTGACGCTGGTGCAGGCCGTATTCATGAACCCCATGAAGGCCGTATACGAATCCATGGAGCCGGAGAAGCTTGGAATGCTGGGGCTGACCATGGGCGCTCTGCTGGGACTGCCTTTGATCACCCGGCGGTATGAGCGGTACATTCTGCTGATTCCCTATGTGCTGATGAACCTCATGTCGGATTATCAGTACCAATACAACATTTACTATCAGTATACCTTTGGCTCCACCGCTATGCTGATCTACCTGACCATCGTCAACCTGGCAGACATCCGCATTCCCCGCCGCCGCATGGCAGCGCTGGTCTGCGCTGTGGCCGTCACTGCCGGATGCTTTTTCTCCACTGTATTTCCGCGAGGCATCAGCTATCCTGCCCAGTGCCGGCAGTACAGCCAATACTATCAGAGCGTCCGTGAGAGTCTGGAACAGATCCCGGAGGACGCCAGCGTATGCGCCACGACCTTCTACACCGTCACTCTCTCCCAGCGGAAAATCCTGTACGACCTGCGCTATTGCTCGCTGGATCATGTGCTGGAGGCGGAATACATTGCCCTGAACGCCCGCTCCAGCAGCGACTATAAAAAGTACAACACCAACGGTCAAAGCAACGGCTTTGCCAACCTGTGCAGTCTGTTGGAAGAGAATGGTTACGCCCGCTGCGAAACCAAAAATAAAGATGTGGTGATCTACCACAGGGCGTCGTAACCATCCATATACGAAAACTCCGCCGCAATTGTGCGACGGAGTTTTCATATGCAGCGGGAAATCACCCGGGTTTACCGCGCATTTCGGTAGGAAATCAGGATATGGCAGGGCGCAAACAGGAGCGCCGCCGCAGTCAGCAGAATCGAGCGGCTCATGATCCCGCTGAACAGGAACAGCGCAGACGGCAAGATAGACAGCGCCAAGGCTCTGAATACACTGCTCTTTCGGAAACAGATTGCCCAAATGATGCAGTAGGCAGCCACCAAAGCGGTATCCACGATTAAATAGGCTGTCAGCGCACTGTCCGTCCGGAAACCGAAGCAGGTACCGGGAATGTTAAAGATCATCAGGCCAAAGCACCCGAATCGGCCGATCTGCTCCGCTGTCTCAAGGAGCTTGCTGCACCGCTTGTTTTCAAAACCATCCTTGCATTTGACTGCAAAAATAATATTCGGGATCATGATCACCGCAATATAAACAAGACCGTAAAGATTAAACCATCTCATTTTTCTTTTTCCTCCCGGCAAACTTTTCTCTGATCGAATACCAAATTCCAATGAAACGCACTGCTTTCAGCGTCTCGATTTTACCCGGATTCCCACCCGGCCATAAAGCCAAGAGAGACTCACACAGGCCTCCTTTCAGCGGATGTAACAGTAATTATCAATCTCCGCTTTTACAACCGGCAGGAATGGACTAGCCGCACTGCAAAATCAGCCAGCAGTTTTCAAATGCGCGGCTGGCAAGGTCTTCATCCGTGATCCAGAAATACAACCGTCCTGCATCACACCACATCATGCCGATATCCTCGTTGCTGTCCACCTGCAGCAGGAGGTTCCAACGTGCAGCTTTTTTGTCAAGCCCTTTGGATTTCCCAATTCTGTAGCCGTCCGGGGTACCGCAATCGTTCCCATGCGTCACATACTCACACTCCAGCTCCATACCACCCTGTACATTATCCGAATGCCCTAAAAGCTTATTGCTGAGTTCCGGAGTATGTTCATCCAACCATTCCCAATACCGATCTTGAAGTTCATCGTCATCCGGGAAATCAAGGTCATTGGTCAGATCACTTTCCGGGGAAGGAAGCTCCACCGCCGTCTCAAAAAGTATGCCGACACTACCGAAAAGCACGCCGTTTTCATTCTCCTCCAGATCAGCAGGAGGAGTCTTCCTGGAGAGCGCCGACATATCTCCGTCATAGAAATATACCTTCCATCCATCGGAATCTTCAGGGTCAAATCCCCAGGGCATCCCATCGGGAACAGGTGAACAGTCATAGAAAAAATACAGCATGCCGCGTTCCGGCAACTTGTGCTCCAGGTCAAAGGGTGCGATCTCGGTAAAATTCACCTGACCTATGAAACTCAGAGGAATATCCGCCTGCTCCCTCCGAAACCACGCAACATCCCCGGGAAGATCCGGGCAGCCACCGAATTTAGAAGCACCCATTGGGATGGTATCCTCATCGCGTGCATCCAGGGTAATTCGAATGGATTCCTTGGCAAACGGTGCAAGTACATCAAAATAAACATCCAAACCGGATGCTGCCATTTCTTCTTTCAGTTCTTCCAGTGTTTTCATAAGTGTACCTCTTTTGCGTGTGGGTGAGGGGATTTTTGGGGAAGCTATATGCTTTAGAAACACACTTTATAAAAATAACGCACAAAAAGCCACCGTAATTCTATCAACATCACGGTGGCTCTATGGTGCGAGAGAGGGGACTCGAACCCCCACGGCGTAACCACACGCACCTCAAACGTGCTTGTCTACCATTCCAACACTCTCGCAGTTGCCAGAGTATTATAACCTCTGGCGGAATTTTTGTCAATACTTTTTCTGGAAATGCAGCGATTTTTCCACTCAGAGAAGGCTCCGGCGTTTCCAAATACGAAGAAGCTCCCATACGCCAACGGCTGCGCCCAAAGGCCAGCGGATAAACCAGGCGTTCGGGGTCAGATAGAACAGCACAATGACAAGCGTCAAGGCGGCAATACCTCCCAACTCCGGACCCAGCGGAAAGGGATAATCCCTCTTCCCAAGGATGCAGCGGGCATAAATCTGATGCATTGCCAGCTGAATAAGGCGGGAAATCAGGGTGGCAACCGCCGCGCCGAGCATCCCCCAGGCGCGGATCATCACATAATTGAGCGCCAGGTTGATCAGCGTCGCTGAAATGGTTCCGGCTGTCAAAACCCAGGTTTTTTTGTTATGGACCTCATAATTCACCGGAAAAGTGCACAGCGTGTTGCAATAATAATTGGCAGTAAAAAGAGGAATCAGAAGAATGCCCTGCCAAAAATCCTCTTTGATAAAAAGGCGGAAAACCTCCGGCACCAGCAGCACAAAGCCAATGGACAGCACTGTGTACAGCTCCAGGTAGTTCCTGCCCTGACGGATAACATTATCCCGTCTTCCCATTTTCATATCATCAAAGAAAAAAGGGACCCAGCTGTTATTAATGGCGGTGTACAAAGTATACATAACGCCCCCCACAGTGAAAGCCAGGCTGTAAATACCGGAAGCGTCCGCACCAGTCATCTGCCGGAGCATCACCACATCGCTGTTGCCCAACAGATAGTACGTCAATGCCTGGAAGGTCTGCGGCCAGCCCAGCATGAAGCAGAACTTCCAGTAGACGGAATCGTAAAATTTCTTTCCCCGCAGCAGAATGCTGACGCAGGCAATCAGGCCAATAATGCCGGTGGTCAAAACAGTGCCCAGGACTCGCCCATAATAGCGCTGCTCCTGCGGCATATTCAGCACCAGCAGCAGCGACACGCCCAGATTGGAAGCGGACAGGAAGACGCTGAGCAGCATATTCTTGTCCGCCTTGAATTCATAGGTGAATTTACTGTGCAGGAAATTCACGCCGAAAGCCCCCAGCGCCTGCAGCAGCATCAGCACCAGCATCAGCCGGCTCATCTTTAGGGCGGCAGATAATGGGCGCGAGAACACCATCATCAGTCCCCCGGCTGCCGCAAAGCACAGCAGCGACAGTGTCATCACCGAGGATTGATAGCCCGGCTGCTCCTGCTCAGAATACTCCTGCCGGGCGTTCACAATGGTCAGGTTGGACTGCAGGGAGAAAACCGTGGTCATCAGGTTTGCCCACACCGTGAAGGAGGCCAGATCGCCATAGCCCGTCGTTCCCAAAAGGCCGCTGAAAAGGGGCGCTGAAATCAGGGATATCCCCTGCAAAAGCAGAACGCTGAGAAAATTAAAAAAGGCGATCCGGTTAACGTTCTTTTTCATAAATTATGCTTCAACTTCTTATAAAAATGGTATGTCTGCAATGCCGGACCATACAGGCCGCAGGCGGCAAGAACGATTTCAAGCTGCTCCTTTGGGGAAAAGAAGCCGCTGCGCCGGACGAATTTCAATTGACCAGCCAACTGTCTGCGGAAGCGGAGGTATTCTTTGCGGAAGCAATTTTTCGCCTCTTTGGGTGCATGCTCCAGCAGCTCCACATTATACCGCAATGCACAAACCAGCAGATAGCGGGCATCCGGCTCCAGCTCGGGGACGTTCTTTTTTATATCCTCATAAATCATTGCGGCGTGCCGGGAAAAGTGGAAGCTTTTTTCGGACACGGCAGACGTGGTAATGCTGCTGGCGCGGTGACGGTAATGGTACACAGGCTTTGGTAGAAGCACTGCTTTCTCCGCCCGCAGCACCACGCGATAGGTAGTGGGTACATCCTCGCAGACCATTCCCAGTGGGAAGCGAATGCCCTCAAACAGGCGCCGGGCATACAGCTTGTCGCAGGCGGAGGAATCCATTGCTTCCCAGTGGAATATCCGGCGAACCATCTCTTTTGAAGAGATCTGCTCCTCCCGCTTCGGGCACAGCCCCACTGTGCGTATCCCGGTTTCCTCATCCTCATCATACCGTCCGGCGCATACCAGCGCGGCGCTATATTTTTCCGCTGCCGCCAGCATGGCGGCATAGGTATCCGGCTCGATCCAGTCGTCGCCGTCTATAAAGCTCAGGTAATCTCCTGATGCCGCATCGAGCCCTGCGTTGCGGGCATCGCTGAGGCCGCCGTTTTTCTTATGAATGACCCGGACACGGCCATCCTTTTCGGCGTATGCATCGCAGAGCTTCCCGCAGCCGTCCGGGGAGCCGTCGTCCACCAGAATCAGCTCCAGATCCCGATAGGTCTGGTTCAGGATGGAGTCCACGCATTGGGGAAGGTACTTCTCCACCTTGTAAACAGGGACGATGACACTGATCAAAGTTTTTCGTTCCATTTACTGCGCCCCTTTGGCAATTTCGCGATAAATATTCAGCAAATCGCTGAGATTTTTCTCCGGGTCGTGGGTACACAGCGCTGCTTTTCGCGCCTGGGCGCCCATTTGCTCTGCCTGATCCTGCATTTCAAAGACACGCATGATGTACTCTGCCAGCATATACGGTGCGGTGGATTGGTAGATAAAGCCCTCCCCGGGCTGCATCATATTGCGCACGCCGCCCACATCCGCCGCCACGCAAGGCACACCCAGAAGCATGGCCTCCCCCAGGGAATTGGGGGAATTTTCAATGGTGGAGGGCAGCGCAAACACGTTGGCTTCCAGGAAAGCCGCCTTCATCTGCTGCGCATCCAGGCAGCCGAGAAATTGAATCTTTTCCTCAAGGCCGTTCCGGATCGCCAATTTGGCAAGATAGCAGTGGTAATAGTCACGCCTGAGCTTCTGTACACGGCTGCCGCCCAGGAAGCTTTTCCCCGTCACGGCAATGGCTGCATCGGGGTAGCGGTGCAAAATCAGCGGCATTGCCTCCAGCAGGTAGTGAAATCCCTTCACGGGATAGGCGCAGCTGGAAGCGAAGATCCGGTGCTTCGTGCATTTTTCATACTGCCAGGTATCCTGATAGAATGCCGTGCGCAGGGTTTCGTTGCAGAAATGGTAGATGCGGTCGGGGCGAATCTGCCCGGTGGCCGCCCTGTCCCAATCCGTTCTGCCGACGACATGCCGGGTCTGCTCCAGGGCACTTTGCTCCAGCGCGCCGCGAACAGCAAATTGGTGCTGCTGATTTCGTATATTGTCACACTTCAGCACATCCCGCAGGGAATGGCGGCGGCACGCCCACTCCGGAACGCCCTCAGAGAAGTGGCGCGCATAGACGCTGCATAGGCCCTGGATACTGATCACCACCCGATCCAGCAGACCGGAACGCTTGGCAGCGTTGACCATTGCCAGGGTATGTCCATACTCCGTTCCCCAGATATGGATCACATCCGGCTGGTAAGACCGCAGTTCTTCTAAAAAAAAGTTCTCCAGATCCGGCTGGTACTTCTGTGGTTTCTTCTCTGAAAAAAAGTCATACTTTACCTGTTCATCCAGCTGCCCTCCGCGGCCTTTTCCCGGGCAGAGCAGGAGGAGGCTGCCTTCTCCCTGGGCGCGGATATCCTCCAGCACATGGTCGACCCACAGTCCCCCGCCGGCATTTTTTCCCATTTTCTGGCTGACGGCACTTGGGGTCATATTGCAAAGCCATATCACTCTCATTTTTCAGCCTCCCACATTTATTCGTTTATTTTACCATACCATCCGGAATACGGCAAGAAAAATTTCCCCGTCTCGTCGGAAACGGGGAAATACAAACGATCAGGCGTTGACACAGCGGTGGACGATTTCGTTCATCCTGTCCATATTCTTCATCATGTCCCTGCACAGCGCCATCTGGTTGCGAGTACGCACCAGATTATGCTCCGGGTAGCGAGGCTTGAAATAGGGATCACCGCGCAGATAATCCTCCAGCCAGCGGACGACCATCTCCGCCGTCAGGCAGAAGGAGCTGATGGCAAGTGTGTCGATCTCATTTCTGGTCAGACACGCACCAGTCTTTTCCAGGAAGCCCTCGGCAAAAGCGGTGAATGCATCCAGATTGATGCCGACCTTATCATATTCCGGCGAATCCTCGATCATATAATTTCCGGCAAAGCGGATAGCATCACCAAAGTCATGGCCGATCAGGCCGGGCATAACCGTATCAAGATCAATGACCACCAGAGGATCATTGGTTTTTTCATCGAACAGAATATTATTGATTTTTGTATCATTATGGGTAACGCGCAGCGGCAAGTCTCCACGAGCTGCCATATCCGTCAGCGTGCAGGCAGTATCCTGAATGGACATAGCATATTCAATTTCCGGCTGCACCGAAGCTACCCTGCCCATCCGATCCTCCGCGATGGCTTGCTTCAGATTTTCATAGCGACTGCGGGTATTGTGGAAATTGGGAATGGTATCAATCAACAAACCAATATCAAAATCTTCCAGCTGCGTCTGGAACTCGCCAAAGGCGCGACCCGCATTACGCAGGATACCGAGATCGGTGGTAGTGCTGTAGGTAGCGGAATGGATATAGTTCATGACCCGCCAGAAATTTTCTCCGTCCAGCAGGTAGGTCTTGCGATCCGCAGTGTGGTGGAAATGGAGACTGCAGCGATCCGGGCACTTTTTACGGATGTGTTCCGTCACCAGATCAATAT
>CAKTJC010000037.1 GCA_934567355.1 uncultured Oscillospiraceae bacterium | reverse complement strand
AAAAGATTGGTACAGAAACCGCTTTTTGCGTATCAGAAGGAGGAACCAACCATGACGAAAAAGAAGATTCTTGCCCTTACCATGGCGCTTGTGCTGGCGGTGACATTGCCGCTGGCGGTGCTGGCGGAGGTGTATGACCTGGGGCAGGGCAGCATCACCGTGGAAGCCCGGGAGGATGGGCAGTACGTCTCCCAGGAGGGCGTTGCGGATAACGTGAAGCAGACCACCGAAACCGTCATCAAGCAGACGGACAGCGATACGACCTCCACCACGAATACCATCACCATCAAGGCGGAGAAGGATCAGACTGCCCAGGTCACCATCTCGGATGTGAACATCGATGTGAGCGGCACTGGTAACCAGGCGAATAGAGTTTCCGGTGATGCTGCCATCTCTGCCGAGGGAGATGGCAACGTGACCATCGAGCTGGACGGGGATAACACCGCCAAGAGCGGGGTCTATCGTGCCGGTGTAGAAAAGAATAACGGCGGCAACCTGACCATTACGGATGCCGATGCAGACGGTGCGCTGGAAGCTGTCGGCGGCTATCATGGTGCGGGCATTGGCGGTGGGAACAAGCAGAGCGTTTCTGACATTACCATCAACGGCGGCGACATCACGGCCATTGGCGGCAACAGCGGCGCAGGCATTGGCGGCGGAGATTATGGGTCGGGCAGCAATATTACAATCAGCGGCAGTGCAGAAGTGACAGCCAACGGAGGCTTCTACAGCGCAGGCATTGGCGGCGGATATAATGGGTCGGGCAGCGATATTACAATCAGCGGCAGTGCAGAAGTGACAGCCAACGGCGACTCCAGCGGCGCAGGCATTGGCGGCGGAAGTTATGGGTCGGGCAGCGATATTAAAATCAGCGGCAATGCAGAAGTGACAGCCAAGGCCGGCAACTACGGCGCAGGCATTGGCGGCGGAAATAAAGGAAATGGCGACAATATTAAAATCAGCGATAACGCGGAGGTAACGGCAACCGGTGGCCTGTGGGGCGCAGGCATTGGCGGCGGAGCCTA
Organism: uncultured Oscillospiraceae bacterium; assembly: GCA_934567355.1. Taxonomy (GTDB): domain Bacteria; phylum Bacillota; class Clostridia; order Oscillospirales; family Oscillospiraceae; genus Faecousia. The sequence continues at coordinate 23,693 of CAKTJC010000037.1, read as the reverse complement.
CAAAAAAGGTGACAATATTACAATCAGCGGCAGTGCAGAAGTGACAGCCAGCGGCGGCAACTACGGCGCAGGCATTGGCGGTGGAGTTGAAGGATCGGGCAGCGATATTACAATCAGCGGCAATGCAGAAGTGATAACCGCCGGTGGCAAATATGGTGCAGGCATTGGCGGCGGTGATTCAGGAAACGGTGAAATCACCCCCAATACCGATAACCTGACCAATGGTTTCATTGCCTACTACGATTCCAAAGCGAATAAGGAAACCTCTGCTCCTGAAAAGCTGCTGCACAATGACGGCAGCGGTGCCCATATCCACACGGGCGTGACCCTGAAATCCAGCACTGCGGCGACCTGCCTCAATAACGCCACGGTTACCTACCTGTGCAGCTGCGGCACGGAAATCACCACAGAGCTGCTGAACACCGCCCTGGGGCATAAGCTGGGGGAATATGCCTCCAACAATGACGCAACCTGTATGGCAGACGGCACGAAGATGGCTCATTGTACCAACCCCGGCTGCACCTATTCCGAGACTTTGCCCGATGCCGGCACTGCCCTGGGTCACAAGCTGGGCGAATACATCTCCGATAACAACGCCACCTGCACTGCCGACGGCACCAAGACGGCAAAATGCATCCGCTACGGCAAGGGCGGCTGCCAGGAGAGCAATACCGTTACCGATGAAGGCTCCAAGCTGGAGCACAAGTTCGATCCCTACGTTCCCGACAACAACGCGACCTGCACGGAAAACGGCACCGAGACGGCAAAGTGCGCCTACGGCTGCGGGGCGGAGGACACCCGGGAAATTCCCGATTCCAAGCTGCCTCACGAATTCGGGACTTACGTCTACCAGGACGATGCCACCTGTACCGCCGACGGCACCAAGATCGCCCAGTGCAAGCACTGCGACGCAACGGACACCCGGACGGCAGAGGGCACCATGCTGGCGCACAAGTTCGGCACCTATGTGTCCAATAATGACGCCACCTGCACAGCAGACGGCACCAAGACCGCAACTTGCACCTATGGCTGCGGCGCGGAGGATACGGTGCCCGACGAAGGCACCATGCTGGAACACAAGTTCGATAACTACGTTTCCAACAATGACGCCACCTGCACGGAAAACGGCACCGAGACGGCAAAATGCGCCTACGGCTGCGGGGCGGAAGACACCCGGGAGATTCCCGATTCCAAGCTGCCCCACGAATACGGGTCTTACGTCTACCAGGACGACGCCACCTGTACCGCCGACGGCACCGAGATCGCCCAGTGCAAGCACTGCGACGCAACGGACACCCGGACGGCAGAGGGCACCATGCTGGCGCATAGCTTCACCCACTATGTATCCAACGGCGATGCCACCTACGATTCCGACGGCACCAAGACGGCGGAATGTGACTACGGCTGCGGCGCGACGGACACTATCCCCGACGAGGGCAGCAAGCTCACACTGTACCGGGTGACGGATGAAGCAGGCAAGAGTGTTGTTTACAAGTCCAATTACAGCGGAAGCACCCTGACCATCACCGCCGAATATGATTACGCCACCCTCACCGGCACCGTCGCCGCCCTGCGCCACCTGCAGGGGAAGGGAATTGAGACCATCGTATTTATCACCAACGGCGCGACTTCTACCTTCAACCTGGCGGATGTAACAGAAGCGGGCGTTTACGCACTTACCCACGACGCAGAGAATGTCGCATTCCTGCTCAACGGGGAAGATATTGGGAGCATTCTGAAGTAAGCTCCAAAAGCAAAAACAGCGGCAGGACCCACGAAAAACCGTGGCTCCTGCCGCTGAATTATTGGCGTGGAATGCACCCCAGGTTCCCTTGTAGGGGCCGATGCCCACATCGGCCCGCGCCGGGGTGGAATATTTCCGTGCCCGGTTGAATGGGGAAATGTTATTTCCCCCGTCCCATTCAACGCAATGCGGTGGTTTCGTGGGGCTGCGGGACGATGTGGGCATCGTCCCCTACATTCTTGTTGAACTGCATACCATTCAACGTAGCCTTCACCTTCCCCAGCTGCCAGAAGGCGACGGCGCTGGCGGCGGCGACGTTGAGGGAATCTACACCGTGGGACATGGGGATCTTTACGGTGTAATCACAGTCGGCGATGGTGGACTTCGCGAGGCCGTCGCCCTCGGTGCCCAGGACGATGGCGAGCTTCGGCTCGGCGGCCAGGGCGGGATGATCGATGGAGACGCTGTCATCCGTCAGCGCCATGGCGGCAGTCCTGAAGCCCAAGGCATGGAGCTGCGCCTGCCAATCTCCCTCCAGGTACGCCCAGGGCACCTGGAAGACCGTGCCCATGCTCACCCGGGCACAGCGGCGGTAAAGCGGATCGGTGCAGGCAGGGGTGAGCAGCACCGCGTCCATGTTCAGGGCGGCGGCGGAGCGGAAGATCGCCCCCAGATTGGTGGGGTTCATCACGTCCTCCAGCACCGCCACCCGGCGGGCGTCCTTCAGCACATCCCCGGCACAGCGCAGGGGCGGGCGATACATGGCGCACAGCATGCCCCGGGTGAGCTGGAAACCGGTCAGCTGGGTCAGCACCGGCAGGGGCGCGGTATACACCGGCACATCGCCGCAGGCCTCGATGGCCTCCATTGCCTCCCGGTTGCAGTGGTCGCGCTCCACCAGCAGCTTCTCCGGGCGGCACCCGGCAGCCAGCGCCCGCTGGATCACCTTGGGACTCTCTGCGATGAACATTCCCTTCTTCGGCTCAAACCGGTTCAGCAGCTGCGCCTCGGTCAGCCGCGCAAACACATCCAGCTCGGGATCCTGGAAATCGGTAATTTCAATAAAATCCTTCATATCGGTTCCTCTTTGCAGCAATTATGGCAGTATTATACCGCAATTGCGGAGAAAAGGGAATATGGATTCCCATTTTTTTGCTGCCTCGCCTTGCCGCCCCGGAGAGCATAAAAACTCCCCCGGGCGGGAAAGCCCGGGGGAGGAGCGAACTACAATCAGTCAGTGACGTAGGGCAGCAGAGCAATCTGACGGGCGCGCTTGATAGCGGTGGTCAGGTCACGCTGGTGGGCGGCGCAGGTACCGGTGGTACGGCGGGGCAGAATCTTGCCACGCTCGGACAGGTAACGGCGGAGCTTTGCGGTGTCCTTATAGTCAATGCTGGTCACTTTATCCACGCAGAATGCGCAAACCTTCTTGCGCTTGCGGGGACGCATACGCTGTTCGTTAGCCATGGAAATTACCTCCTTCGTAAGTTTCTTGATGAAAAAGTTCGTTAGAAGGGCAGCTGTGCGTCGTCATCGTCCACCATCGAGAAATCCGATGCTGGAGCGCTGGGGGCGGAATAGCCGCCGTAGCTGGGAGCCGGAGCCGCACCATAGCCGGGCGCTGCGGGAGCGCTGCCATAGCCGGGCGCACTGCCGTAGGGGGCGGGTGCGCTGTCGTAGGAGCCGGATCTCTGCTGGTCGCCGCTGCGCTTGCTGTCGCCGAAGTAGACATTGTCTGCCACAACCTCGGCGCTGCGGCGCTTGTTGCCGTCCTTATCATTCCAGCTGCGGATTTGCAGCCGGCCGGACACCACCGCCATGCTGCCCTTGGTGAAGTACTTGGAGACGAACTCTCCGGTAGAACGCCAAGCGACACAGTCGATGAAGTCGGTCTCCCGCTCTCCGCCGTCTTTGGGGCTGAAATCGCGGTCCACAGCCAAAGAGAAGCTGGTGACGGCGATGCCGCTGCCCGTGCGGCGCAGCTCGGGGTCACGGGTCAGGCGGCCCATGATAACAATGTGGTTGAGCATGAAATTACTCCTCCACAGCGGTGGTCAGGCAGCGCAGGATGCCGTCGGTGATTTTCATCACACGCTCCAGCTCTGCGGGGAACTCGGGCTTGGATTCCATGTTCATCAGAACATAGTAGCCCTCCACCAGGTCGTTGATGGGGTATGCAAGACGACGCTTGCCCCACTCATCAATGCTGGACAGAGTACCCTCCGCCTCCACCATTGCCTTGAACTTTTCCACAAGTGCTGCGATGCCCTCTTCGCCCTGAGCAGGGTCGATGATGTAGAGCACCTCATACTTACCGGTGATCTTAGCCATGTTGATTGCACCTCCTTTTGGACTTTTGGCCCACGGACTCGCCGTGAGCAAGGATTTGTCCGCATTTGCAGACCGTATTATATTATCGGATTTCCGTACATTTGTCAAGGATTTTTTACGCTGTTTCATTGGAAAACTTCCGCTCTTTGCAGCGCAGCGGGGAAAAGGAAATGTGGACCGGGACGGCTTTTTCGGAAATTGCACTTGAAATCCGGGAGATTCTTTGATATATCTAAGGGGACCTCTGAATAAATCGTCTGCGGCTGTGAGCGGATCTTTTCCGCCCACTCTTCAGCACCGAAAACGGGAAATACATACAGTATTCCTCCGTTTTCGGTGCCTCGATTGGCCGAAAAATCTCTCGCTCACAACTCTTGCCGATTTAATCAGAGCTTCCCCAAGGCAGCGCCGGGACGCGGGAGCTCCCGGCTGAAAATGTGCTTCATCACCCATGAAAGGAAAATAAGAGATGAGAACAAAAACTCTTTGGAACTGCGGCTGGGAATGCTATGTGGACCGGCAGTGCGGCGAGGTGCTTCCGGCAGGAAAGCTGGACTGGGTGCCGGTGACGCTGCCCCACGACTGGCAGATCTGGCATGTGGGCGAGCTGTATCAGGACGGTACCGGCTGGTACCGGAAGACCTTTTCCTATACCCCCAGCCGCCGGTTTTGCCTGTACTTTGAGGGCGTATACATGGATGCGGCGGTGTATGTCAACGGGCAGCCGGCAGCCGAGTGGAAATATGGTTACTCTTCCTTCCAGGCAGACGTGACGCAGTACCTGTGCGCAGGGGAGAACACCGTGCTGGTGCGCTGCCTGCTCCGGCATCCCAATTCCCGCTGGTATTCCGGCGCGGGCATCTACCGGGATGTGTGGGCGATCGAATACGGCAGCACCCATCTGGTCACCGACGGCCTGTACGTCTCCCCCCGGAAGCAGGAGAGAGGCAGCTGGCAGGTGACGGTATCCTCCGAAACGGAGCACGCCCAGCCCGGCGACCGGGTAGTCTATACCTTCCTGAGTCCGGAGGGGGAGACCGTCGCCGCGGCGGAGGCCGCCTGCGATGCCGAAATTTCCTTCCCGGTGGAAGATCCCGCCCTGTGGTCGGTGGATACCCCCAAGGTCTATACCCTCAGAGCCGCTTTGCTGCGGGGCGAAGAGGTGCTGGACGAGCTGACCACGAGCTGCGGCTTCCGCACCCTGGAGCTCTCACCGGACAAGGGGCTGCTGGTCAACGGGCAGCGGGTGGTGCTTCACGGCGTGTGCCTGCACCATGACCTGGGCTGCCTGGGCGCGGCCTTCAACCGGGATGCCGCCAGGCGGCAGCTGGAGATCATGAAGGAGATGGGCGTCAACGCCCTGCGTACCTCCCACAACATGCCCGCCCCCGCTGTGATGGATCTGGCGGATGAGATGGGCATCCTGGTGCTGGACGAAGCATTTGACATGTGGCTGCGGAGCAAGACCCCCTATGACTATGCACGCTTCTTCCCTCAGTGGTTTAAAAAGGATGTAGCCAGCTGGGTGCGCCGGGACCGGAACCATCCCAGCCTGCTGATGTGGAGCATCGGCAACGAGATCTACGATACTCACCGGGACGCCGAGGAAGGCTACGCCACGACCAAGGCGCTGTGCGAAGAGGTTGCCCTCCACGATCCCCGGAAGAACGGCTTTACTACCTTCGGCTCCAACTACATGGCGTGGGAGAATACCCAGCACTGCGCCCCGCTGCTGGATGCCGTGGGCTATAACTATGGCGAAAACCTGTATGACGACCACCACGCGGCGCACCCGGACTGGGTGATCTACGGCAGCGAGACCGCTTCCGTGGTGCAGAGCCGGGGCATTTACCACTTCCCCCTGGCGCAGCCGCTGCTGGTGGATGACGATTTCCAGTGCTCCAGCCTGGGCAACAGCCGCACCAGCTGGGGCGCAGAGAGCCACCAGGCCTGCATCGCATCCGACGAGCTTTATCCCTATAACCTGGGGCAGTTCCTGTGGAGCGGCATCGACTACATCGGCGAGCCTACGCCCTACCACACCAAAAACAGCTATTTCGGCCTGGTGGATACCGCCGGATTCCCCAAGGATTATTTCTATGCCTACCAGGCAGGCTGGCATACCTGGCAGCAAAAGCCGGTGCTTCACCTGCTGCCCTACTGGGATTTCAATCCCGGTCAGACGATCGATGTGAGCATCCTCTCCAACCTCCCCCAGGTAGAACTGATCGTCAATGGCGTGAGCCAGGGCAGGCTCAGCCTCCGGGGCGGTTCGGATATTCGGGCCAGCTGGCAGGTGCCCTATGCCCCCGGCTACATCGAGGCCATCGGCTATGATAACGCAGGGTGGGAAGTGGCCCGGGACCGGCAGGATTCCTTCGGCGGCGCTGCGGCGCTGCGGATCACTGCGGATCGTCCGGTGGTGGATAACAGCGGCACCAGCCTGGTGTTCTGCACCATCACCGCTGTGGATGCCCAGGGATACCCCGTCCGCAATGCGGTGGATGCCGTCCGGGTCAGCACCGAGGGCCCCCTGGAGCTGGTGGGACTGGACAACGGCAACAGCAATGATATGGACGAATATAAGACCGATTGCCGCCAGCTTTTCTCCGGCATGCTGCTGGCCGTGGCCGCCGGTTCCGGCAAGCCGGGCACCGGCATCATCCGGGTCAGCGCCCCGGCTCTGGAGGGAGCCGCCGTGGAGATCCGGGTGGAGGATGCAGCCCATCACAGTGAGATCCTGCCGAAGATCCTGCACCGGGAGGCGTTCCCCGCCGTGCCTGTGCGGAAGATTGAGCTGAGCGCGACCGCCCTGCACCTGACAAAGGATGCCCCCCAGGCGGTGATCACAGCCAGGATCTACCCGGAAAATGCCGCCGACCGGCATCTTTCCTGGCGGGTGACGGATGACCAGGGCGTCACTGTGACCAATGTCAGGCTGGAGGAGATCGGAAATAACCAGGTGCGCATCACCGGCGTGGGTGACGGCCGGGTACGCATCCGCTGCATGGGCGGCGTGGTGCTGTCCGATCTGGAGGTCAGCGTAGAGGGACTGGGCAGCCTGTTCCTCAACCCCTATGAATTTGTAAGCGCGGCGCTGTTTACCGATTCCCAGGGCGAGATCGGCAACGGCAACGAGCGGGGCATCACCACCAGCCGCAAGGGCATGAGCTGGGTCGCTTTTGACCAGCTGGACTTTGGCCCGGCAGGCGCCCGGGAACTCACCATTGATGTATTTGAAATGTCCAGTGTTCCTACCCCCATCCGCTTCTGGAAGGGTATCCCCTACACCCCCGGCAGCCGGATGATCGGCGAGCGGATCTATGACAAGCCCTCCCAGTGGAATGTGTACCAGCCGGATACCTATGTGCTGGATGAGCCGCTGACCGGGCAGGATGTGTTCGGTATTGAGATGGGCTGCAAGGTGCACATCAAGGGCTTCACCTTCAAAGAGCGCGCCATCGCCTGGGGGACCATCCCGGCCCGTTCCTATACCAGCGTATACGGCGATAAGTTTACCCTGACGGAAAGCACCGTGGAGGGCATCGGCAACAACGTATCCCTGGTATTCAAGGGCCTGGACTTCGGCGCGCAGGGCTTCACGGCCGTCGCCATCCGGGGCAGAAGCAAGCTGGAAAACAACACCATCCATCTGCGCTTTGAAGGGAACGGTACCCAGCAGCGCCGGGTGGTGGAATTCGCGGGCTGCGACGATTACGAGACCCGCATCTTCCCCCTGGAGCCGGTCACCGGCAAGCAGGATGTGACCTTCCTCTTCCTGCCCGGCTGTGACTTCGACTTCATGGAATTCCGGTTTATCCGCTGATAATTGCAAAAAACCCGCAGGGGAAAGTCCCCTGCGGGTTTGTGCGCGTTACGGTTCCTCTGCGTCCTCCCATGCAAAGGCGGTGACGGTGCTTTCCTCTGTGCCCGGCTCATAGGTGATCCTGAGGTGAGTGGGGATGGAAATTTCACCCGTGTCGTTGGTGCCGCTCAGCAGGACGGTGATCTGCGCACCGGGGGCAAATTCACCGGTGCCGGGGTCGTCCACGGTGCAGCGCAGGGTGCTGCCATCCTGCTCAACCACGGTTACCGTCATTTCCGGCGGCATGGCGTTTCTGGCTGCCGCCGCGCCCACCATGGGCATCAGCGCTTCGGTGCCTCCGCTGTAGACGGCGGCCTCGTCCATTTGCGCTGCGGCCATCTCCGGTGCGGCATCCTTCGTGGGCGTTGCCTTCCATGCGCCGATCAGCACCAGTACAAGGCATGCAGCCGCGGCGGCAATTGGCTGCCAGTGCGGGCGGCGCTTTGGGATAATTTCTGCATCTTCAATGTATTTTTCATCGACGAAGCTCATGGCTTCCAGCATTTCTTTTCCGTTCACGGCTTGATTCCCTCCTTTTCCAGGAATATCCGCAGGGCATTGCGGGTGCGCATCAGCTTGGTCTTGACGTTGCTCTCCCCCAGGTGGAACCGCTGGGCAATCTCGCCGATGCTCTCGCCATGCCAGTAGCGGCGCATGAAAATTCTGCGGTTTTCGTCGCTGAGGGTGCCCAGAAATTCGTTTATGAGCGCGCCCAGCTCCTGGGACTGCACCTGCATCTCCCGGGACACGTCCGGAATGCAGGTCTCCATCTCGGCGGAGAGCTCCACCATCTCTGCTTTGCGCTTGGCGGCATTGTTCCAGTCCAGCTTCCCCATGGAAAGGAAGCGGCAGATCTTTGCCAGATAGGCATAGAAAAATGTGGGGCGCGTGGGTGGGATGTTCTCCCACGCCTTCATGTAGGTATCGCTGACGCTTTCCTCGGCGTCCTCCCGGCTCCACAGAATGCGGTAGGAGAGGTTATACAGCCTGCCGCCGTAGGCAAGCTCGGTCTGCCGGATGGCATCCTCGTCCCGGCTGAAATAGAGGCCGATGATTTCATCATCTCTCATGTTGGAACCTCCGATGTTCCCTCACTATGATAGTGGGATTTTTGACTTGTTTGGTTACAGGGGCAGCCATATTGTTTGCACACCATCCGTAGGGGCGGATACCAGCCGCCCGCCCGCTTCTGGAATAGAGCGGTGCGTTGAATGGTGAAAGCGTAAAGTTTACACCCCTTGGCTTCCCCCGGGGGGAAGCTGTCGAGCGTCGGCGAGACTGATGAGGGGCGGCGAACGCTTGGTCAGGGAATGCAGTTGGGTGAGAAGCATATGTTCCGGTTTTTACCATTCAACCGGGTGCCTGCTGGAATCCTTATGTTGCGGGCGGCTGGTATCCGCCCCTACGGTTGGCGCGCGCAAACCGGTTTCGGTGGTACGTTACCGGGCGGGTCAGGGAACTGCCGTATCCGTACAGAGTCCGCAGCGTCACTAAAAAGGGGGCACCTTATCAAAAAGATGCCCCCGCTGGTTTATTTTTCCAGAATCACCGGGCAGCTGACGCTGACGGCGTTTTTGATATAGCTTGCGGCCTCCTCCGGCGTGAGCTTCTGCTGCTCACCGGTGACCATATTCTTCACGGAGCACTTGCCCTCGGCAATCTCATCTTCGCCCAGCAGCACCGCGAAGGGAACGCCCAGCTTGTTGGCGTAGGCCATCTTTTGCTTGAACTTCTTCTGCTCGCCGTACAGCTGCACCCGCAGACCGGCGCTGCGCAGTGTCTCCGCCAGAGCAATGGCCGGGGTGACGCTCTCGGTCATGGGCAGCACCAGGGCATCGGCAGGAGCGCTGGGCAGCTGGGGATTGAGCAGCCCCTGCTCGTCCAGCACATAGAACAGGCGGGTCAGGCCGATGGAAATGCCCACGCCGGGCAGGCTCTTTTCAATATAGTAGCCTGCCAGATTGTCATACCGGCCACCGGAGCAGACGGAGCCAATCTCCGGGTGGTCAAGCAACGTGGTTTCGTACACCGTGCCGGTGTAGTAGTCCAGGCCGCGGGCAATGGTCAGGTCAACGGCAAAATTCTCCTCCGGCACGCCGAAGGCGGAGAGGTTGGCGGTGACGGCTTTCAGCTCGCCCAGACCCAGGTCAAACAGCTCGTCCTTCCCGGTGTAGCCCTCCAATGCCTGAATCACCTGGGCGTTGGTGCCTCGGATGGAAATAAAGGCCAGGATTTCGTCCGCCTGTGCTTCGGTCAGGCCACAGTCCTCCATGAGAATGACCTTCACCTTGTCGGCACCGATTTTATCCAGCTTGTCCACGGTGCGCATGATGTCGCCGGACTGCTGGCTCAGCCCCAGCATGGCATAGAAGCCGCTGAGAATTTTGCGGTTGTTCACCCGAATCTGGAACCGGGTCAGACCAAAGCCCCGGAAGACCTTGTAGATAATGGCGGGAATCTCCGCCTCGTTGAGGATGTCCAGCTTGCCGTCGCCGATGATGTCGATGTCGGCCTGGTAAAATTCACGGAAGCGCCCCCGCTGTGCCCGCTCGCCCCGGTAGACCTTGCTGATCTGGTAGCGGCGGAAGGGGAATGCCAGCTCGTTATAGTGCAGCGCCACATATTTTGCCAGAGGCACCGTCAGGTCGAACCGCAGCGCCAGGTCACTGTCGCCTTTCTGAAAGCGGTAAATCTGCTTTTCGGTTTCGCCGCCGCCCTTGGCAAGCAGAATCTGGGCATCCTCGATGGCGGGGGTGTCCAGGGGGGCAAAGCCGTAGGAGGCGTAGGTGCGGCGGAGAATGTCCACCATGGTTTCAAAACGAATCTGCTTGTCGGGCAGCAGCTCCATGAAGCCGGACAGGGTCCGGGGCTTGATAATTTCCATAGATAATTCCTTTCTATCCTGAAAAATCCGCCCGCCGCAAAGGGTGGGCGGACTATATGCGTCTGGAAAATTAAAAACGGGATCTGGTATGCAGCATTTCGCGCCAGTCCAGATCGCCCCGCTGCAAGCCCATGATGAGCATTTCGGCGCTGGCGAGGTTGGTGGCGATGGGCACATTCTGCTTGTCGCAGTGGCGGATGGTTTCAATCATCTGGCTGTCGTCCCAGGGGTCGGTGGTGTTGGGGTCGGTGAACAGCAGCACCAGGTCGATTTCGTTATAAGCAATGCGGGCGTTGATCTGCTGGTGACCGCCCTGCTTATGGGAAAGCAGCAGGGTGATGGGCAGACCGGTATTGTCCGCGATCAGCCGGCCGGTGGTGGCGGTGGCAAAGAGATTGTGCTTCATCAGCACGCTCTTATAGGCGGTGCAGAACTGAACCATCAGTTCCTTCTTCTTGTCGTGTGCCAGGAAAGCAATATTCACAGCAGTCACTCCTCTTTGTTATCAGTAAGTCTTCGTCAGCGCCAGGGGATGGGCTTGTGCAGCCCCTGAAGTCTCGCGGCGATCCGGCGGAAGTCCTTCGCGGCCTCGCACCGGGGGGAATATTTCAGCAGCGGCAGCCCGAAGGCGGCTGCAAGGGTCACATGAGGATCCTCCATGACGATGCCGCACAGCGGCAGCCCGGCAGTGTCCATTACATCGTCGATGGTCATACGGACAGTGCTCAGCATGCTCCTATCCACCCGGTTGACGATCAGGCGCACATCCTGCCTGCCCGCCAGCTCCAGCAGCTCGCCCACCCGTGCGGCGTCCCGCACGGCGGCAGGACCGGGGCCGGTGACCAGCAGGAAGCGGTCGGCAGCGGCGCAGACCAGGCGAAAGCCCGCATCCACCCCTGCCGGGGCATCCAGGAAAATATAGTCGAAGCGCTCCCGCGCCTGGCGGAACAGCCGGATGAAGGAATCCGTGCTGATCTCCTCGGGGCTGCGGTTCATGGGGGCGGTAAGGAAGGAAAGCGTAGGATAAATGCTGCTTTTCGGCGCATTTTCCAGCTCGTAGCCGTATTCCGCCACATCCAGGAAGGAAAGGCTGCCGCATTCGGACATGCCCAGGGAAATATCCAGGTTCCGCAGACCCACATCGCAGTCCACACAGAGGACCTGCTTTCCCATCTCTGCCAGGGCGGCAGCGAGACCGGCACAGACGGAGGTCTTCCCCGTACCGCCCTTGCCGGAAACAACAGCGATCAATTCGCCCAAGGCAATCGTTCCTTCCTATAGTTTTCTCCATTATAAAGCAATAACGCACAAAAATCAATAGGAAAAAAACCTCCTGGAAAAGAAATTTCATCAATTTGCACGAAATCCTGTTTCGTAATCTTTCGGACGAGTCGGAAAACACCACTATTTTCATCAAAAGGGGTTGCACCCGGGCGAAAACTGTACTATAATTTAGGTGTAAATTTGGGCGCAAGCCCCGATAATATGGAGGATGATTTCCCATGTTCAATAAAATGATCGAAACTCTGAAGGCAAATCCCCGCCGCATCGTCTTTACCGAGGGCAGCGATGCCCGCATCCTGGAGGCCACTGCCCGCCTGGTGGAGGGCGGCTTCCTTACCCCCGTGCTGCTGGGCAAGGTGGACGAGGTGAAGGCCGCTGCCGAAAAGGGCGGCTTCAACATCGAGGGTGTTGAGATCATCGACCCCGAGACCTATGAAGGCATGGACGAGATGGTGGATACCATGGTCGCCCTGCGCAAGGGCAAGATGAGCCCCGACGAGTGCCGCGCCGCGCTGCACAAGGGCAACTATTTCGGCACCATGCTGGTCAAGCAGGGCAAGGTGGACTGCCTGCTGGGCGGCGCTACTTACTCCACCGCTGACACCGTCCGTCCCGCGCTGCAGTTGGTCAAGACCAAGAAGGGCGCCCACCTGGTGTCCTCCTGCTTCATCATGGTGCGCGGCGAAGAGAAGCTGGCCATGGGCGACTGCGCCATCAACATCAGCTATGAGGACTCCGTGGACAAGGAAGGCAACGTCACCCTGTCCGCCGCTCAGAAGCTGGCCGAGGTCGCCATCGAGACCGCCAAGACTGCCAAGGTCTTCGGCATCGACCCCAAGGTCGCCATGCTGAGCTTCTCCACCAACGGCTCCGGCAAGGGTGGCACCGTCAAGCTCAGCCACGACGCCACTGCCATTGCCAAGGAAATGGATCCCGAGCTGACCATCGACGGCGAGATGCAGTTTGACGCTGCCGTTGCTCCCGAAGTCGGCCAGCTGAAATTCCCCGGCTCCAAGGTTGCCGGTTACGCCAACACCTTTATCTTCCCCTGCATTGAGGCCGGCAACATCGGCTATAAGATTGCCCAGCGTCTGGGCGGCTTTGAAGGCTACGGCCCCATCCTGCAGGGCCTGGCCGCTCCCATCAACGACCTCTCCCGCGGCTGCAACGCCGACGAGGTCTACAAGATGGCCATCATCACCGCCGCAATGGCCTGATGAAGTAAGTTCATATTGGAAAGAGCCCATGACCATTTACCGGCCATGGGCTTTTCCGTGCTATGGCGCGAAGTGCCCTCGGCGCCCCCGCTGGGGTGTTGCAGAGCGCAGCGAATCTTTCAAAATTATGATTGCCGGTGGCAATCATACCAAAATTAAAAGCTGGCAGCCCGAATGGGCTGACTGAGGGGGTGTCGTCCATATAATCGTAGTGTTCCCATATTTACCAACTGCACCCCCTCAGCCTCGCGTTCGCTCAGCAGCTCCCCAGCGGGGGAGCCGAGGGCGCTTCGCGCCGGGGCATACGCAAACCGGTTTTTGAGTGGTAACGAACCGGGCGGGGCAGGGAACCAACGTATTGGGATAGGGTTCGTAGCGTCACTGGAAAGCGGCGCTGCCGTTATTCTTAAATATTTATAAAGATTTGGGAAATCCTACCAAATTTTTGAAACTCTATGATAAAATGGCCTCATCCAATATGAGGAGGAGAATTTTATGAAACGTCTGCTCAGTGTACTTTTGGTGCTGGCGGTACTGGTGCTGCCGGTGGGGGCGAGCGCGGAACAGCCCTTCCGGTTTACCCAGGAGAATTTCCCCCGGATGGACGGCTCCACGTCTCTTATCCCCCTGGGGACGGGCATCGCCAGCGCTCTGCTGGGGCTTGACCGGGAGGAGGCCGGGGCGCTGATTCAGTTCAACCGCACCACCCAATCCTTCCGCAACCTGCGGGAGGGGTACTGCGACATTGTGATTGCCGCGGAGCCTAAGAACGAGGTGTTCCAGGAAATGGAGGCGGCTGGATGCCAATATGAAATCCAGCAGATTGCCACCGAGGCGCTGGTGTTCGTGGTGAACGAAGATAACCCTGTGGATAACCTGACCACCGAGCAGCTTCAGGGCATCTACACCGGTGACATCACCAACTGGGCTCAGGTGGGCGGCGATGACGCGCCCATTGAGGCCTTCCAGCGCAACGCCACGGCGGGCAGCCAGGTGATGATGGAGAAGCTGGTGATGCAGGGCAAGGCCATGATGGAGGTGCCCACCGCCATGGTGCCCGGCGAGATGGCGGGGCTGATTGAGGCGGTGAAGAGCTACGATAACTCCGCCAGTGCCATTGGCTACACCGTGTATTATTATGCAGCGGATATGCAAATGGCCTCCGGCTTGAAGATTCTCAGTGTGGACGGCGTTACCCCCAGCGCGGCCAGCTTGCAGGACGGCAGCTACCCTTTCCGCAACGGCTACTATGCCTGTATTTCGGCGAGCGCCGCACAGACTGACCCGGCACGGGTGCTGTACAACTGGCTGGTCAGCGAGGCGGGGCAGCGGCTGCTGGAGCTGGAGGGCTATGTGCCCGTGTATGCCAAGGGCGAAGCGCCGGACAGCGGGGAGAACGTGGCGGTGGACTACTCCAATTACGTCCCCAACGGCGGCCAGGCGGCAGAATACACCCTGTTTGACTGCGCCCATGACACCTTTGAGCCACGCAGCGACTACGGGAAGATTTATCCCTATGACGGCAGCAGCTATTTCAGCAATTACGAATATGACGGTGAAATTTATGATTATGAGGTAGGCACCCTGAAAGGCTTTTACACCCATAAGGGCGAGCTGGTCACGAACCCAATCTACACCTCTATTTACCGGCTTCCCCTGGATGATGACGGCAGGGACTATGCCTGGGTGGTGACGGATTTGGAGGGGTACAGCGGCTTCGTTACCAAGGACGGCAGCGTCGCCACCGGCTGCTGCTATGTGAATTTCTTCTCCGTGGGGGACATGCTGGTTGGCACCCGGAATCAGGAGGAGACGGAATTTGACCTGTATGACAAGCAGCTGAATCTGGTAAAGACCGAAGCGGACTTTACCAGGGGCGAGCGGGTTTACTTTCCCTCGGATGTATCCGGCGGCCTGATGGCCTGTGTGGATGCCGCACTCTACACCAGCGACACGGGGGAGACGCATTATGCGGTGCTGGATGCCGATGGAAACGTGCTGCTGGAATCCGACCAATATCTGGGGGTTGACCACAACGGAATCATCTACCAGTATGGCGAAGGATGGAACACCACCCTGCTGTTCCGTGACCTGACCCCGGTGGTTGACCCGGAGCTGGGCAGCTACAGCGTGACGAATCTGGGGGAACGGTTCTATCGGATTCAGGCGGACAGCCGGGACTTTATCATCGACCAGGATGGCGGCGAATTTGAATGGGACTATGACGATGTGGAATATTGCACCGATGGCTTCCAGGTGGTGCGGGGAGACACAGTCACCATTTATGCAAATGACGGACACCTGCTCTACCGGAAGATTCCCAAGAACTGGCAGTATCAGGGGGCGGGCATCTTTATAGAAAATGGCCGGGATTACGGCGTGACCCTGCACCGGATGCCGGACGGCCTGACCCGCAGCTTCCCGGATGCTTCCTATGGCTACCGGGCGGAAAAATTCATTTTCATCATGGCACCGGAGGGAGATGTGGTGCTGAACCTGGATTTTGAGGAGCTGGACAGCCGCTTTAACAACGCATACTACGCCACGGACCCATTTTCGGGCAAGAACTACGTCATTTGCTATGGCGCTTATGGTTTTCGCTTCGAGTCCATCATCATGGAGGAGGATATGCAAACGGAAGTGATGCGGGTGATTGGCAAGCCGCCGGAATTGCAGGACGGCTGTGTAACCGTGAGTGACGATTGGTGCTTCCGCAGCTATGACATGACGGGGGAGCTGGTCTTCTGCTATCCTACTTACGGCTTAGGTAGCGGGGACTGAGGCGGCAGTGCCGGATCTATTCACTGTCCACTATTCACTCTTACCTAGCCAGCGCTTCGCGCCATGATTGACAAACATCCCCCCTGGATGTGATATGTACCCAGTTTTCTGGACACTGTCGGTTGAACTGAATAATTAGCTTCACATCATGGATGCTTCCCGGAACTTTACGGGAGGCATTCATTTTGTTTTGGCTTGAATTCTTCTGTTGCTGTAGTGATCAATATAGTCGGCAATTGCTTCAGAGAAGATTTCAAAAGAGGCATATTCCTTCTCATATCCGTAAAACATCTCATTTTTAAGCCTTCCAAAGAATGTTTCCATAATGCAATTATCGCAGCAATTCCCTTTCCTGGACATGGATCGAATGATCTTGCGGTTCTGGGAACGCCTATGGGTGACCGCAATTTCGGCGGGTGAAATTCCGATTGACGAAATCGACAAAAATGGATATACTTTATTACATACGTTATGAATTTTCCGGGGAGACGGAGGAACGGTATGCGATTTGTTTTCGGCAAGCAGGAGATGCGCACGTTGGCGCGGAGCCAGGAGAGCTGCTTTTTGCTGACCAATGGACTGGGGGGATATGCGTCGCTGACGGCGGCATATTCCGCCAACCGCTGCGACCAGGGGCTGCTGATTTCGGCAGTGCGTGCGCCCAATAAACGTGTGACCCTGGTGCACCGCATGAGCGAGCGGCTGACGGTGGAGGGGCAGGAGCATTTTCTGTCCACCCAGGAGTTTACCGACGGCACCGCGCCGGAGGAGGGCTACAGAAATTTAAGCTTCTTTTCCTATGACAATATCCCCCATTGGCGCTACTGCATCGGCGGCGTTCAGGTGACGCGCACCATGACCATGACCTATGGGCAGAATACCACCGCCGTGATCTACCGGGTGGAAAACCAGTCCGCCCAGAGCTGCACCCTTACTGCCGAGCCCTTTGTAAAATTTGCCTCCAAGGAGCAGGCTGTGCAGTCCGCGCCCGTGGTCAGCTTCGATTCCGGCAGGATCACCTGCGGGGCAAATACGCTGCATATCACGACCACCGGCCTCCTGCGCCAGACACCCCCGCGTACGCAGTGGCTGGCCTACCCGGAGGACGCCAAGGACGGCCGCCCCGGCCGGGGTGCCGCCGTTTCTGCCTGCATGGCGGAGTTTACCGTGGAAGCGGGGCAGTCCCGCGACTTTTCCATTATTTTCTCCGACCGCCGCCAGTACCTCACGGCGGAGGAGATCCTCTCCACCCAGCTGCGCCACCAGGGCGAGCTGGAGAGCCGGGCAGGGTTCCGGGATCCGGTGGCGCGGCAGCTGGCGGTCAGCGCCGATGCCTTCATCGTCCGCCGTGCCTCCACCAACGGCATGACCATTCTGGCGGGCTATCCCCTGTTCTCCGACTGGGGGCGCGATACCATGATCGCCCTGACCGGCTGCGCGCTGGCCACCGGCCGGTTTGTGGATGCCGCCAGCATCCTGCGCACCTTCCTGGCCTATGAAAAGGACGGATTGGTGCCCAATCTCTTCCCCGAGGGGGGCAGCGACCCGGTTTACAATACCGTGGATGCTGCCCTGCTGCTCATTGATGCTGTGTGGCAGTTCGTCCGCCGCAGCGGCAACTGGGATTTCGTCCGCGAGGCATACCCCACGCTGGAGCGCATCATCGCCGCTTACCGCCGGGGTACCCACCATGCCATCTACATGGATACCGACGGCCTGATCCACGCCGGAGAGGGCAGCGACCAGGTGACGTGGATGGACATCTGCGTCCAGGGCATTCTCCCCACACCCCGCCACGGCAAGCCCGTGGAGGTAAACGCCTATTGGTACAACGCCCTGAAGATCATGGAGGAATTTTCGGAAAGATTCGGGATTTCCGGCAAGGAATACGGCGACCTGGCGCGGCAGGTGCGGGATTCCTTCATTTCTGAATTTTACATGGAGGACAAGGGCTACCTGCGGGATGTTCTCTCCGGCACCCATGCCGATGAGCAGCTGCGCTGCAATCAGATCTGGGCGCTGAGTCTGCCCTATACCATGCTCAGCCGGGATCAGGAGTGCCGGGTGTTCCACGCGGTGGAGCGGAGCCTGTTCACCTCCTGCGGTCTGCGCACGCTGTCCCCCGCCGACCCGGAGTTCCGGGGCTTCTACGGCGGCGACCAGATGACCCGCGACCTGGCCTATCACCAGGGCACCATATGGGTATTCCCCCTGGGCGCCTATTATCTGGCATACCTGAAGGTGCGGGACAATTCCGCCGAAGCCCGCGCCGACGTCCGCGCCCAGCTGTCCGCCATGGAGCCCATGCTCCGGGAGGGCTGCATTGGCCAGCTTCCGGAAATCTACGATGGACAAAATCCCGGCATCGGCAAGGGCTGCTTTGCCCAGGCCTGGAGCGTGGGCGAGATCCTGCGTGTCTACGAGGCCATTGACAAGAACGGTTAACCGCAAAAATTTCCCCGCAAAGAGCAGGAACTGCCTGCCCCTTGCGGGGAATTCATTTATCCGATCGTACCCGTCAGCCGGTGCTTACAGGATGGAAACACTGGTGGTTTCGGGAAGCTCACGCTTGACGGACTTGGGGACGGACAGCTTCAGGATGCCGTCCTCATACTTTGCGGTGACGTCCTCCGGGCGAACCACATTGCCGACGTAGAAGCTGCGGCTGCACACACCGGCGTAACGCTCCCGGCGGATGTACTTGCCGCTACCATCCTTCTCGTCCTTGTCAAGACCCTTGGTCGCGCCGATGGTCAGGTAGCCGTTCTTCAGGTCGACGCTGATCTCGTCCTTCTTAAAGCCAGGCAGGTCAATATCGAGCTCATAGGAGTTATCCAGCTCCCGGACATCGGTTTTCATCATATTACGCGCATGCTTGCCGTACAGTGCTTCGTCGGTACGTCCTGCGCTTACCAGGCCGAAAGGATCGGCAAAGAAATCATCAAACAGGTTTTCACCAAAAATGCTGGGCAACATAAGTCATTCCTCCAATCGAATCCGTCCTTTTCTTCGCCGGCATCTGCGCCGGCCTTTCGGCGGATTCACTTTGTTTCCCGTTCCTCTCTCAAGGAACACCTGTATTATAGCACCAATTTTAGCACTGTCAAGGGCAGAGTGCTAAAGTTCACAAAGGATATGAGGAATGTTCACAGTTTGATAAAAAACGCCGCCGTTTCCCCTTTTCAGGGCCTCCCGGGGGTGCATAAAATATCCTCCAGCACGTCCTCCGGGCGGGCGCATTGGGTGGGATAGCGGCGGCGCAGAGGTTCAGCGGCGGTGCGCATCAGGTAGGGGTGACCCACGCAGTCGAGCATGGGGACATCATTGTAGTTGTCGCCGAAGGCCATTGCCTCCTCCGGTGTGATGTGCAGCGCCCGGTAGAGCGCCTGCATGCCGGTGGCTTTGTCCGCCAGGGTGAAGTCCAGCCAGCATTTGCCTGCGATGGCGACCTGAAAATCCCGCTCCCACTGCGGCCGGAGAATCGTCTCGACCTGCTCCGCGCCGGGCAGATAAAAGGCGGAGATCTTTACAAAATCCTCCGGCATATCCTCCGGGCGGGGGAGGACGGTCACGTTGTTTCCGACAAAATAGCGGATATGGTTCAGATATTCCAGCGTTTTGGGGCACAGATAGCTCATATTCGTCCCGGAGATCAGCAGTTCGCAATCCGGAATGTCCAGGATCTCCCGGCACAGGCGCAGGGACAGCGCCCGGTCGATCACGGTTTTGGACAGCAGCTGCGCGCCCGGCCCATAGACCACCGCGCCGTTTTCACAGATAAAGTACATCCGCTCCGCCGTGGGGGCGAAGAGGCTCAAAAGGCTTTTGTATTGCCGCCCGCTGGCGGCGCACACGGCGATGCCGGAATCCATCAGCCGCCGGGCGGCGTCAAAGAACCGGGGGCTGATTTCCGTCTCCCCGTTTTGCAGCAGGGTGCCGTCAATGTCGGTTGCGATCAGTTTGATCATGCGTTTTCTCCTTGGGCATCTCCGGGACGGTCATCTGCTGGAAAGCTGGTATTCGGACGGGGAGATGCCGGTGTATTTTTTGAAGGTGGCGGAAAAATAGGCGATGTCGCGGTAGCCGACCTGCTCGGCGACCTCGTATACCTTGACGCGGCAGTCCTTCAGCAGCTCCATGGCCTTGTGGATGCGGTAGCGGGTGAGATAATTGAGCAGCGTGTAGTCCGTCTCCTTTTTGAAGGTGTGGCTGAGGTAGCCCTCGCTGATGTTCAGGCTCTGGGCGACGGTGCCCACGCTGATGTCCGGCTCGTTATAGTGCTTGCTGATATAGTCCATGGCCTCGAGCACGTATTTGCTCTTGTCGCCCTTGCGGGGGACGCCGATGGGGGTCGCTCCGGCGGCGGGCTGGAGGCGCTGCTGGATGCGGGTGATGGCGTTTTCCAGATCCCCGTCGTGGAAGGGCTTGAGCAGATAGTCCACCGCCCCCAGGCGCAGAGCGCTCTGGGCATAGGCAAAATTATCATAGGCGGTCAGGATGATGACGTAGGCGGTGCAGCCCTCCTTGCGCAGGGCGGTGAGCATTTCAATGCCGTCCATCTGGGGCATTTTCAGGTCGGTGATGATCAGGCTGGGCTCCAGCCGCCGGGCGGCTTCCAGCCCCTGGACGCCGTTGGCGGCCTCGCCGACCACCACGCAGTCCAGCGCTGCCCAATCCACCGTGAGCACAATGCCCTTGCGGATCATCTCCTCGTCCTCTACAATCAGCACTTTCAGCATTCGTGTTCCTCCTCATAGCTGATCGGCAGCGTCGCGGTGACCTTTGCGCCCACGCCGCCTTCACCGCAGTCCAGGAACAGGCCGCAGTGCTCCCCATAGTTCCTGCGCAGAATCATGTCCACATTATATAGTCCCAGGTGGCCTTTTGCAAGCCCCTTGTCCCGCCCGTAGGGCTGCCCCAGCATCTCCTGGGGGAAGCCCCTGCCGTTGTCCGTCACGTCGATCTGCAGCAGGCCGTCCGCCACCCGGGCACAGATGCGGATGGTGCTGCCGGACTGGCCGTCGATGCCGTGGAGAATGGCGTTTTCCACAATGGGCTGCAAAATCATTTTGGGCACCATGCAGTCGTAAAGCTCCTCCGGGATGCACTCGCTGAAGGAAAAATCATCCGACAGGCGCAGCTTTTGTATCTCGATGTAGCGGTGCAGAATCTCCATCTCCCGGTACAGCGGCACGAATTCCTCGGCGGAGATGCAGAAACGCAGAATGTCCGCCAGGTTGGTTGCCATCATGGCGACCTGGGGCACCTTGTTGATCTTGCTGATCCACTTCATGGTGTCCAGGGTGTTGCACAGAAAATGGGGGTTCAGCTGCGCCTGGAGCATGCGGATCTGCGCCTGATTCAACTCCTGCTGATTGGTCAGCAGCTCTTGCCGGTTGACGCTGAGGGCGTGCACCATGTGGTTGAACCGGTCGGCCAGCTGGCCGAATTCATCCTGCCGATCCACGGGCAGCTGGGTTTCCAGCTTATCCTGCTGCACCCGGCCGAAGGCGGCCATCAGGTTCTCCAGCGGCGCGGCGATCTGGCGGCTCAGGGGCAGGCTGACCAGGGCGGAAATGAACACGCACACCAGCACGCACACCAGCCCCGCCGTGGTCAGCAGCCGCACGGTGGTGGCGGTGAACATCTTCGGCTGGCGCAGCACCAGGTTCAGCCCGGTGACGTCGTGGTGGGTAACGGAATAGACATAGCTGCCGTCCTCCGGAAAATTCCCCTCCAGCAGCTCCTGCCGCAGCTGGGGGGCAAGCACCTGGGTCAGCCCGGTCTGGGAGCCGTAGATGGGGCGGAAGAAGCGGCTGAGCACCAGCACGTCGCTCTGCACATATTTTCCGTCCAGCAGCACATGGAACCCGGCGGAATACAGCCGCATCACCAGATACCCGCTGCACCCGTCCTCCGCCTCCAGCCGGACGCCTGCCAGCAGCAGGGCGGAGGCGGTGTCCGCCGGATCCTCCGTGGCATAGTACACCGGTTCCCCCTGCGCCTGGAACGCGCCGTAGAGCACGCCCCAGTCCGTGGGCAGATTCTGCGACAGGGTGCCCCGGGTGGAATAGCGGCAGACGCCGGCGGTGTCATAAAGGTCAAAAACCGCGAGGTTGCGCCAGCTGTCCGTGGCATCGAACAGGAGGCTGTTGGTCTGAAGCCGGCTGCCCACCCCGGAACCCAGGGCGTGGATGGCAGCCTCGGTGTCCGTCAGCCGGGCGGCTGCACCGGTGACGGCCTGCCGGATCTCGCTCAGACTCTGGCAGAGCACGGCGGATTGCTGCGCCATGTCCTCCCGCGCCTTGTTTTCCATCCGCAGCCGGGTGATCTGCACCATCAGCACGGAGCAGATCAGCAGCGGAAGCAGGGAGGAGAGCAGCATCGCGGCAAAGAGCCGGTGGCGGAAGGAATTCTTCAAGCTGCTCACTGCATGCCCTCCTTCACGTCGTTGCTCCATTTTTGCAGGATGTCACTGCGGCTGTGCGCCGCCCAGGGAATGTCGTAGTCCACCAGCGTCAGCTCCTCCATGCCGGGCAGGGACGCGCTGACCACCACATCCTGCCTTACACTGCGGCGGTAAAACCGGCTGCCCAGCAGCTCCTGCACGGCGCGGCTGAGGGTGAAGTCCAGAAATTTCAGCGCATTTTCCCGGTGGGGCGCACCGCGCAGCACGGCGGTGCCGTCCGGGACGCAGCTGGTGCCCTCCCGGGGGTAGACCAGCGCCAGATTTGCCCCGGCGGCGATGCGCTGCAGGGCGGTTTCCTCCAGGGTGACGCCCACCAGCTTTTCACCGTCTGCCACCTGGGTCAGCACCTGGCCGGAGGAATCGAGCTGCTCCCCGGCAAGATTGCGGGCAACGGACGCCGCCAGCTCCTCGCCGCAGCCCTGCACAATGGTGGCAACGGCAGTGAAGGAGGAAGCGGATTTTGTGGGATCGGCGAAGGCAATTTCGCCGTGAAATTCCGGCTTGGCAAGATCCGCCCACCCGGTCAGGTCGGCGGGATCCACCAGCTTGGTATTGTAGATGAGCACCACGGGCAGGGCGGAAAAGGGCGTCCAGGCGTCCTCCGGCTCCCGCAGGGCGGCGGAGATCCGGCCGCAGTCGGCGCACTGCACGGGCTCGAACAGGTCGCGGTAGCTTTCCAGACTCTCTACGCCGCCGCCGAACATCACATCTGCCCGGGGCGACGCTTGCTCTGCGCGCAGCTGCTCCAGCAGCTCGTTGCTGCCCCCGGTGACCAGCTCCACCCAGATGCCCGTCCGCTCCTCAAATTCGCGGATGATGGGGCGGTACACCTCCTCCTTGTGGGAGGTATATACCACCAGCCGGTTCTCCTCCGGCGTCAGCGTCTCCTGCACGGTCTCCTTCCCACAGCCCGCCAGCAGCAGGGTGATGAGAAGGGTTAAGATAACGATCCTTTTCATGGGCAGCTTTTCTCCTGAGTTGAGATTCGTCAAAGAAAATCAAACCGACAGGCTGGAGCCGGTTTGTCAGATCCCGTTTTTCTTTAGGGCAACACCGCATAAACACCAAAAATCGCATTATACAATAGGTGCCCAATAAAAACGGTGGATAACCTCTGA
>CAKTJC010000036.1 GCA_934567355.1 uncultured Oscillospiraceae bacterium | reverse complement strand
CCACTTTTTGTCAAGAACTTTTTTAATTTTTCTTTAAGTTTCTGTGTACTAAACCGTTTTTCTCGCCGCCCGCTCCCGGACAGCTCGCTTATATTACTACCTCATCCCTCTTTTGTCAACCCTTTTCTTCATGAAATTCGCCCTCATTCAGCTTTTCTTCCAGCCAGGCAATCATATCTTCTCTTCCTTCCGCAGATAAGGGGAAAATTTTCTTACCTTCCATGGTGCTTTTCTCATAACAATAAAGTCCGTGCCAATATTCAGCGCATATACTGCTCTTTTCGTAATCTACTTCCTTTGGAGTCGCCATAATAATTTCCGGCGCTGCGCGAAAGCGGAATTCCCCCAATGAACCGGTAAAGATATTGTTCATTGCAAAGGTGTGCAGTGTGGGAATAAACAATTTTTTCATATATCTCCCTCCTTTTTTATTATATCACTTTTCTTTTGCAAAAGCAAATCAGACCGGACTTGCAAAAAACGGCAGACTATGATAAATTATCCCCGGTGATTAAAATGGATCAATTAAAGGGAAGCCTCGCGCTTCTGTTGGGAACGCTTATCTGGGGTATGGCATTTGTTGCCCAGAGTGTCGGAATGGATCTGATTGGACCGTTTACCTTTCAAGCAATCCGCTGTGTCTTGGGCGTTTTATTTCTGTTTACCGTTTCGTTGCTTCTTGGACTCAAAGAAGGATTCCGTACATTCATCAGTAAATGGAAGAACCGGAAGCTGTGGCGCTACGGGATCATATGTGGCGCCGCTCTGTTTGTTGCCACAAGTCTGCAGCAGCTCGGGCTGGTATATACAGAGCCCGGAAAAGCCGGTTTTCTTACGGCGATGTATATAGTCCTGGTTCCGCTGCTCGGCTTTTTTATACATCAAAAGCCGGGCGTGAGCGCCGGTTTCAGCGTTCTACTATCCCTTGCAGGGCTTTATCTTCTCAGCTTTTCAGGTGCAGGAGGCACCAACATCGGAGATTTGCTTATGATTGCCTGCGCATTCGCCTTTGCAGTGCAGATCCTGTTCATCGACCGATACGCACAGGATATGGACGGAATTCGGCTCAACTGTGCTCAGGCGCTTGTCGTTTCTGTTTTATCGATCCCCGGTATTCTTCTTAATCGCGAAACAGTGGCGTTTTCAAACATCATCAGCTGCTGGCTTCCTCTTTTCTTTGCCGGTGTTCTCTCCATGGGTGTTGGGTACACACTGCAGATCGTGGGGCAGAAGCATCTGGAGCCCACAGCCGCCTCGCTGATTATGAGTCTCGAGTCCGTATTTTCCGCCCTGGGCGGGTGGCTTATTCTTCACAACACCATGACCTTCAAAGAGCTTGCAGGCTGCGCCCTGATGTTTGCGGGAGTTGTTATTTCCCAGCTTCCTTTTAAGAAAATATTTTCCCGTTCCGGTGCATGAAACTGACCCGTCCGATCTTTTCGGGCGGGTATTTTCTTCTTTTTTCGCATTTATAAGGACTTTTTGTTGCGGCGTGCATATGCTGAGATGAGATCTCTTGCAGAAAGGACGAAATCATCTCATGCTGCTATGCTTATTGACCGCCCTGGGAGTTGGCGGCGCAACCATTCTGGGAACGGCGCTCGGTTTTCCCTGCCGTAAAATCTCTCATCGATTCAGCGACATCGTGCTTGCCTTCGCGGCAGGGGTCATGCTCGCGGCCGCCATCTGGGGGCTGATCATCCCTGCAATTGAACATAGTGAAAACGGCGGATTGGTTATTACGATCTGTGGTATTCTTCTCGGTGCAGCCTGTATCAGCCTTGTTGATCGCCTGGTGCCGCACATTCACAAGTTGATTGGATGGGAGGAAGATTTGAACATCCATCACCTACGAAAAGATCGCCTGGTTTTGTTTGTGGCCGCCATGGCGATTCACAATTTCCCCGAGGGGCTTGCAGCCGGTGTCAGCCTTGGCGCTGGGGACTATAAGGCGACGCTTTTGATCGCCGGCGGAATCGCGCTCCAGAATATTCCTGAGGGATTGGTAACGGTCACACCCATGCTGGCAGCCGGTATTTCTCCCCGCAAAACCTTCTTATGCGGTGCGGCTACGGGTGTTATTGAAATAATCGGCACATTTGTCGGCTTTTACGCGGTCACCCTCGCCTCGGCAGTGCTTCCCTTCCTTCTGGCATTTGCAGGGGGCACCATGCTGTTTGTCATCAGCGATGAAATGATTCCCGAAACCCATGATCACGGGAACGAACGGGCTGCCACCTATTCTCTGCTGATTGGATTCTGCATGATGCTGATTATGGATGTAGCCTTAGGCTGACGATTGCAAATACGGCTGCAATATGGTATGATAAAAAGAAAAAGGAGCACACTGTGGTTAAAACGATTCTTTTTGATTTGGATGGAACCCTTACCGACTCCGGCGAAGGAATTATCAACTGCGTGAAAATGACATTTGAGCGTTTCGACCTGCCCGTTCCATCTCAGGCCGAGCTGCGCACCTTTGTCGGCCCTCCACTGGGGGATTCATTCATCCGGCATGGCATTTCCGCCGAGCGGGCAGATGAAGCAATTAGGATATTTCGCAGCAGATACCTGACCATTGGAAAATTCGAAAACCATCCATACCCAGGTATCGCCACCATGTTGGATACTCTGAAACGCCAGGGGCATCAGCTGTATATCGCAACCTCCAAGCCGGAAGAGACGGCGATTGAAGTATTGGAGCACTTTGATCTTGCAAAGTATTTCAGCTGCATCTGCGGCGCGAGCTTCGATCACTCCAGAGTGAGCAAAAGCGATGTCATAGCGTATCTTCTGGAAAAAAGCCATTCCGGTAGCAAAGCTGTAATGGTCGGAGATACCGCCTACGACGTTGTTGGTGCTTCCGCTCACGGAATCAAGACGATCGGAGTATCCTGGGGGTATGGCAAGGTGGAAGACATCCTGCAAGCAGGGGCAATTGCAATTGCCGACAGTCCCGAAATGCTGCTTACAATTGTTGGTTCCGTTCATTAAACATCTGTGCTGCTTTCAATAAGAACAAGGCGTATCCGATCGTTGGGCTTGCAGCCACCTTCGGATACGCCTGTTTTATAACATTCCAAGCCCCGCAGGGCTGTGCGGAAGGCTCTTAAAATCATTCAGCTCTTCTGCTTCAATCAGGCAAGCGCCCATCTGCTCCAGCTCCACACTTGCAGGGCTTCCGTCCCTAAAACAGTAGAGATCACTCCAATGGCGGCGCAGATTCTGGACACTTCCGTCCCATGTTCCGCCCTTGGACAAGGTGCATTGCGCCACAAAAACAGCATCGCCCAGCGCATGAATGACGCGGTTGCGGTGCAGCGCACGCTGGGCGGTAAAGGGCTCGTCAAAATCATCCTCACTGAGCAGAAGTACCCGTCCGCCCGGGCAATGCTCTTCCAGAGAATCCGCAATCACACTGATCACATAACCGCCAGCTTCCAGGCAGGCGGTCTGCGCGGCGCTGTCTGCCCCGCGGGCGTTGCCGGAGACAAGCGCATACCCCTGCTGCGCTGCCAGAATGCCAACCTGCTGTGCAAATTTCCGGTTTTTATCTCTTAAATCCCTGCTGCCCACCAGAGAGACGGTGGGCATACTCAGAATATCGAGATTTCCCTTTGCCCACAGGCAACCCGGCGCCTCCTGCCCCAACCGTGTACGCAGTAGCGGCGGATAAACTTCGCTGGCACGGGTGATGGCACACAGGCCGAGACGCTTCGCTCTCCGCAGGTATGCCTTCAATTGGAGCTCATCACTTAAAAGATTGATCGTTCGCAGTGCAAGTCCCTTGTCCACGCCTGCCGCAATCAGATGCTCTGCCGTTAGGTCGGCGTCCATGCAGCCGTCTGAAAGATAGGGTGCCTTCTGGGCAAGAAGCCGAAGCTGAGGCGTGCTGAGCGGTCTCCGGTCGGGATCCCCCAGCTTACTGGAAAGAAGCAGATAACCGCACTCGCGTGCATTCATCTGAAGCGCCTCTTGGGAGCAGCAGGAGCTTTGATTTCTTCCTCGCTGAGTGTGCCGTCAGCATTCAGGATCATCGGCTTGATCTGGTAGTTGGAGAATTTTGCAATTTCATCCAGCTTGGCTTTTTCAGGGAAATTACTGACAATGCTCCACGCGATTCCCTTGCGTTTTGCCCGCCCGGTGCGCCCGATGCGGTGAACATAGTACTCATTCTCCTCAGGAATATCATAGTTGAGCACGCATTCCACATCATCCACATCAATGCCGCGCGAGGCAACGTCTGTGGCAATCAGTACAGGAAGCTTTCCTGTGCGGAACTTCTGCATGGTCTTTTCCCGCTGGGTTTGGCGAATATCCCCGTGCAGGCAGTCGCAGTCCAACCCGGCACGCTGATACTCGTCACACAGGCGCTGGCACATATGCTTGGTGTTGCAGAAGATCATCACGCGCTCATAGCCCTGGCTCTTAAGCAGGCGAAGCGACGTTTCCGCCTTTTCAAGCGGCGTGCAGGTCAGGCTAAACTGATCAATATCCGGCCGATCCTCCTGCTTTGGCTCCACGGTGATCTCCACCTCGTCGCGCTGATACATCCAGGAAACGGTCATGACCTCCTGAGAGATCGTCGCGGAAAACAAGCCGAGATTCTTGCGGTTTTTGATTTTCTCGATGATACGGGTCACGTCCTTGAAGAAACCCATATCCAGCATGCGATCCGCCTCATCCAAGACGACTGTTTGAATTTTATCAAGCCGGATGGTTTTTCGGTTGTAATGATCCATCAAGCGCCCGGGTGTGGCAACTACGATCTGGGGCTTCTTCTCCATCTGACGAATCTGGCTTCCTATCCCCGCACCGCCATAAAGAACTGCAACCCGGATGCCGGTAAAGAATGTGAGCAGACCGCGCAGCTCGTCACCGATCTGAATCGCAAGCTCACGGGTTGGGGCGAGAATAAGTCCCTGAACCTCCGGGCTTGCCGCATCGATATGCTCGATCATCGGGATTCCGAAGGCAAAGGTTTTTCCGGTTCCGGTGGGCGCTTTCGCAATCACGTCCTTCCACTGAAGGAAGGGAGGAATTGCCTCCGCCTGAATCGTAGTAGGATAACCATAGCCCTTTTGCTCCAAAGCCTTCAGCATCGCCTCGGATAGGCCGAGGTCATCAAATGTAATGTTTTTTTCTTCCATATCTGCATTCCTTAAATCGTAATCTGGTTTCGTAAAGATGATTCTATCATTTTTACGCTGTTTTTGCAACCTTTCATTGCAGATTTTCAAATAAAGCAGAAAATTTGTAGAATCTTAATTTTTAGAACATGGCTTACAGTGGACAAACGGGGAAAAATATGGTATATTAAGATGCAATCGTTTGAGGTAACGTCATATTTCCCGTTTGCGATGGAACAATATAACATAACGGGAATGGATTTGATTTACGGAGGAATGAATATATGGTATACATGCTGCTAGGTACAGGATTTGAAGAAACCGAAGCCGTTGCCCCCCTGGATATTCTGCGCAGAGCCGGTGTGAAAGTCCTGACGGTGGGCATCGACGGAAAGACTGTATGCGGGAGTCATAAAATTCCGGTGGTAGCTGACATCACACCGGAGGAAATGGATTTAACCGAGATGGACATGATCGTTATTCCCGGTGGAATGGGTGGTGTCGCCAGTCTGCGTGCCTGTCCGGCTGCGCTGGAGGCGCTGAAATTCGGATGGGATAACGGAAAATATGTGGCCGCGATTTGCGCCGGGCCGACGGTGCTTGCTGACCTTGGAATCACCGATGGGCGGCATGCAACATGCTATCCGGGGCAGGAAATCCACATGGGCAATGCCAAAATGGAGAAGGACGCGGCTGTGGTTGCAGACGGCATGTTGATCACCGGCACCTCCGCCGGGTGCGCAATTCCCTTTGGTCTGGCTTTGGCAGAGGCTTTGGTTGGAAAGGAAGCCGCCGAAAAGGTAAAAGAACAAATCGTTATTCGATAATGGAGGAATCCCAATGAATTTTGATCCCAATTCGGAGCAGGAACATCTCCTGGAGTCTGCCGAAAATGCCCCCGCTCCGCGCGAAGAGATGGAGCTTCCTCCGATGGAAACGCCTGCCGATGAGCAGGAGTCTGTGCAGCTGGTGCCAATGGAGGCCATTCCTGCCGCGTCCGAAGATTCCTTGACTCCCATGGAGCCCCTGCCCGCCGACACCGAGACTGCTCCCCCTGTCTATAGTACGGACGAGCAGCCGCAGGAGGTTGAAGCCTACTCTGGACCGGATGACGCAGAGGAAGCGGCACCCACTGCCTACCATGGCAGATTTGCCGCACGGGGGCCGGTGGCGCCGGAGGAAGCTGCACCTGATACGGAAAACGGTGAGCCTATGCAGGAACCTTACGGCAGTGCAGAGGGTCGGGGAGAAGAGCCGCCTGTTTCATACGATGGCGGCGGCATCGTTCCGCCCATCGAGCCGCAGCAATATGACGCAGCGCCGGAGGAACCCACGCCTGCCCCCCAGCCGCGGAATCGAACGCGCGCCGTGAAAAAGGGGCGTCCGCGCCGCAGGAAGGGTGAAGGCCTGCTGGGAATTCCCAACATTATCGCAACCTGCGTATGGGCTTGCCTGGTTCTGCTGATCAGCGTGACGCTGGGGCGGCTGGCGTGGGTGTGCGCCTCTGAAATTCTCGCCTTCGGGCGGGAGGACAGGACGGTTACCATCACCGTCTACGAAAACGACACCATTGACGACATTACCCGGAAGCTTCAGGTAAACGAGCTGATCCAATACCCCGGTCTGTTTAAGCTCTACGCCAAATTTGCGGTGGATGACGGCGACATCAAGCCCGGCATCTGGGATCTGAATACGAAGTATGACTATCACGCTCTGGTCAAAATGATGTCTCCTTCCTCTTCCAGGGATGTTGTAAAGGTAATGATCCCCGAGGGCTACAGCTGTCGGCAGATTTTTGCACTGCTGGAGGAAAACAAGGTTTGCACCGTGCAGGATATTGAGTCTTACGCTGCATCCGGAGAGCTGAACGACTACTGGTTCCTGGACGGTGTGGCCAGAGGCGACCGCTACTGCCTGGAGGGCTTCCTGTTCCCGGACACTTATGAATTCTATCAGAATGATTCCCCCAGAAGCATCCTCAACAAAATGCTGAGCAACTTCGATACCCGCTTTGACGAGGACATGCGCGGCAGGATTCAGACTCTAAATGCCCACCTGACCGACCTGATGCGCCGGGACGGAAAGACACAGGATTATATCGACAGTCACCTGTTCACCGTTCGGGATGTGGTAAATGTTGCCTCCATGATCGAAAAGGAAACCTCCAGCGCCGAGGAAGGCTACACCATTGCATCGGTTATCTACAACCGTCTGTTCTATTGGCATGGAAATCCCGCCTATTTGAACATCGACGCTACCATTATCTACGCGCTCAACGGCAAGACCGATCTGACCGCTGAGGATCTGCGGGTCGACAGTCCCTACAACACTTACACCAACATCGGACTGACTCCCGGGCCGATCTCCAACCCCGGCCTGAACAGTCTGCGGGCGGCTCTGGAGCCTGCGGATACCAACTACTATTACTATGTGCTCGATCCCACGGCAGGCTCGCATGTGTTCTCCACCACACAGGAGGAGCATGAGGCAAATCGCGCGAGGCTGGGTGTGTAGTATGAAAAAAATGGAGCTTTTGTGCCCTGCTGGAGATGCCGAGCAGCTGAAAATGTCCGTAAAATACGGCGCCGATGCGGTTTATCTGGCCGGAACAAGCTTTGGAATGCGCTCCTTTGCGGGGAATTTTTCCCCGGAGGAGCTGCCCAAAGCAGTGGCATTTGCCCACGCAAATCATGTGAAGGTTCATGTTACAGTCAATACCATGCCGCGAAACGAGGAAGCCATGCAGCTTCCTCCCTACTTAGAGCAGCTGGACAGTGCCGGTGTGGATGCCCTGATTCTGGCAGATTTGGGCGCGTTTACGATGGCAGGGAAATATGCCCCTCACTGCCAGCGGCATATTTCCACCCAGCAGTCGGTTGCAAACTACGCCTGTGCGCAGGCGTGGCACGATTTGGGTGCACAGCGTGTCGTCCTGGCAAGAGAGCTGAGTCTCGGCGAAATTGCCGAAATTCGGCAGCGAGTCTCCCCTGATCTGGAAATTGAAACCTTCGGTCACGGTGCGATGTGCGTCAGCTATTCCGGCAGATGCCTGCTGAGTAATTACATGACCGGCCGGGATTCCAACCGGGGAGCCTGTGCACAGCCCTGCCGCTATCAGTATGCTCTGATGGAAGAAAAGCGCCCCGGCGAGTACTTTCCTGTATTCGAAGACGAAAAAGGCACCTATATTCTCAATTCCCGCGACATGTGCACCATTGACCACCTGAAGGAGCTGATGGATGCCGGGATCGACTGCATTAAAATCGAAGGGCGTGCGAAATCCGCCTATTACGCCGCCACTGTTGCAGGCGCTTACCGGCACTGCATTGATGATGTTTTTGCAGGCAAACCCATTGACCCAATCTGGCGGGACGAGGTGGAACACGTCTCTCACCGTATATACTCCACCGGCTTCTATTTCGGCGCACCCGGGCAGTATACCGAGAATTCCCGTTATATCCGGCAGTGGCAAGTCTGCGCCATCGTAGAATCCTGCGATGCTCAGGGGCGCGCCGTTTGCAGCCTGCGCAACAAGTTCCGCCAGGGAGATGCATTGGAAGTCGTTGGACCTGATCTGCGCCCAGTTGCATTTCAGGCCGATGGCATGTTGGATTCGGATGGACTTCCGCTTCCGGAACCAAAAACGCCTCAAATGAAATTTTTCATGCAACTTCCCGCTCCGGTTCCCGCAGCCTCCATTTTACGCAGAGCGGTGGATCTGTCCGCAAAATAAAGCTGGCTGCTGCACTTTTGTGCGGCAGCCTTTCTTCAAAACGATTCCCTGACCCCATAAGGAGGAGATTACTATCCCCAGGCAAATTGAAAGTGAGCAGACCGTCTGCCCCAGAAAAAATAAAGCTGCCGCTCAGCGGCGGCTGATAACAGCAGGGTGCATTCTGATTACCATTCTGCTGGTTGCCGCGATGGCACTGCTGCTGATTCCGGGCACCACGCAAGAAGCGCACACAACACCGCAGCTGCAGCCAACTGAACCAACTCCTGCTCCAACCGCAGCGCCGGAGGTCAAGATCCCAGCAGGCGTGACAATTGAAGGAATTCCTGTGGGCGGCATGACTGCACAGGAGGCAGCCGAAGCCGTCCGTGCAGGGATAAAGGATATATACCAAGCGGAACGAATGACCGTCTCGGTGGATTCGCAGACATTCACGCTAACCTCTGAGCAGGCCATGGCACATCTGGATATAGAAGCCGCTGTGCAGACCGCATTAAGCGGAAGCAACGCCTCTATTTCCCTGGCACTCTCACTGAACCGCACAGCGATCCAGCAAGCGCTGGAAGAAATTTATAACAAACTTGGCGGCGTATATGTTCCTTCCGGCTATTGGCTGGAGGGCAATGCTCCTGATTTGGACGAGGAAACAGGAACCTGCCAAACACTGGTGCTTAACCGCGGCTCTGCCGGACGTCTGGTCGATTTGCAGAACGCGTGTGAAAAGGTAATGAATGCCTACGAAAGCAAAACCTTCCGGGTAGAACTGGATGCTCCGGGCGAAGAACGCAGTCCAATCCCCTTGGATTTGGAGCAGGTCTATGCGCAGGTTACCGTTCCTGCTCAGAACCCCAGGGTTGACCCCAAAACTCTGGAAATCATTCCCGGAAGAAACGGCTATGGCTTTGATGAAGAAAAGGCCGGCGTCATGCTGGACTCTGCAAAAGCCGGCGAGCCGGTGCGAATCTCCATGGAATTTATTCCGCCCGCCAGCGAGGAGGAAGCATGGTTTCAGGACATTCTGGGATACTGCAAAACAGAATATTCCGATGATAATGAAAATCGCAACGAAAACCTCCGCCTGGCCTGTGAAAAGCTGAACGGGATCATTTTGCAGCCGGGGCAGACGCTGTCTTACAACGAAACATTAGGCAAACGAACCCGGGAGGCCGGCTATCTCCCCGCCCCTGCTTATTCCGGAACAGAGCTGATAGATGAAGTAGGCGGTGGAATCTGTCAGGTGTCCTCTTCCCTATACCTCAGTGCTCTTTTTGCAGAACTGAAAGTGACAGAGCGAAAGAATCACGGTTTTCCTGCAAAGTACATTCCTTTGGGCTTGGATGCCACCGTGAACTGGGGCACCACAGACCTGAAGCTTCGCAACGACTATGAGACTCCGGTCAAGATCCTTGCCGAGGCATCGGACGGATTCGTTAAAATCAAAATCATGGGAGTAGAGCGGCGGGATTACTATGTAAAGATGGAATATCGGGTGGATGACCACCCCTCCTATGCCGCAGCCTACCGCTGCCGGTACGACCGGGAGACGGGCGAACAGATCTACAGAGAGCTTGATCACACCTCCATTTATCTGGAAGAAGTATGGTGCAATCCCGGGTACGCCGAAAGTGCCACGGATGCTCCTTAAGAAAAAGTGCTGTCTCGTGATGTATTTTATAAAGGGATCGTGAGGTATATGGCAAAACATGAGTTTGGAATCATGATGGGCGTCCCTCAGCCCGGCAAAAGATATGACAAGTACGAACCATGGAAATATGCCTGTATTTCCGTTGATGATGCCCATTTGGAAGGGATTGTTGAAAGGCTTTCATCCATTGACTTCTATTGGCACACGCTTTCTGTCGAGGGCAAGGGGCTTTCCTATTGCGGAATCACGCTTATTCCGCCCAGTTCCCTGAAAGCATTTATTGATGCCATTGCTGATAATTCTGAACTATCCGAATTAAAGGAACTGTTAAAAAAGGCATTGGACAATGACAAATGGGTTATTCATTACGGACTCTGATAGGGTGTCAGCTTCCGGTTTGACGGTTTGATTTCTCTCGCTTTCTTAAACGTTTTGATGCTTGTCCGCAATTTCTTTTGATTTTGAAAATGCCCTCAAAAAAAGTCGCGAAAACCCGATAGAAGACTCGGATTTTCGCGACTCTTTCTAATTTTTACAAACGGTGTTTTCCCCTGATTGCGCCAAGAGATAGCCTTCTTCTAATTTTTAAGGCTTTGCAGCGGTGCCGGAATACGCCCGCCGCGTGCGATGAACGCTTCGCTGCCTTCGCAGTGGACAGGCATCACCGGTGCACTTCCGAGCAAGCCGCCCAACTCTACCCGGTCACCAACCGTCTTACCAAGAGCGGGGATGATCCGAACCGCAGTGGTCTTGGTATTGACCATGCCGATGGCAGCTTCATCTGCAATGATTGCGGAAATGGTGGAAGCGCTGGTATCACCGGGAACAGCGATCATATCCAGTCCGACAGAGCAGACACAGGTCATGGCTTCCAGCTTGTCGATGGCAAGTGTTCCGCGTTCGGCAGCTGCGATCATCCCCTCGTCCTCGGACACCGGGATAAACGCGCCGGAAAGACCGCCTACATGATTGGATGCCATCACGCCGCCCTTCTTTACCGCATCATTCAGCAGTGCCAGTGCGGCGGTCGTTCCATGGGTGCCGCAAACCTCGAGACCCATTTCCTCCAGAATCCGTGCCACGCTGTCGCCCACCGCAGGAGTGGGAGCCAAGCTTAGGTCAACAATGCCGAAGGGCACTCCCAGGCGGCGGGACGCTTCCACGCCCACCAGCTGCCCCATGCGGGTGACCTGGAAGGCGGTTTTTTTGATGGTCTCAGCCACCACATCAAAGGGCTGTCCCTTCACCTGCTGCAGCGCGTGATGCACGACACCGGGACCGGACACGCCCACATTCAGCACACACTCCGGCTCTCCCACTCCATGGAACGCACCGGCCATGAAGGGGTTGTCCTCCACTGCATTGGCAAATACCACAAGCTTTGCGCAGCCCATGCAGCCGTTATCCACCGTAAGCTCTGCCGTTTTCTTGATGATTCTGCCCAATTCGGCGACGGCATCCATATTGATGCCCGCCTTGGTAGAGCCGATGTTCACACTTGCACACACCCGCTCCGTGACTGCCATGGCCTCCGGGATGGAGCGGATCAGTTTCCAATCACCGGTGGTAGCACCCTTCTGCACCAGTGCGGAAAAACCGCCGATGAAGTTGACGCCGCAGGTCTTGGCGGCTGCATCCAGCGTTTTCGCAATTTCCACGTAGGAATCCGTCTGGCAGGCACCGGCAACCAAAGCAATCGGCGTAACAGAAATGCGCTTATTGACAATGGGAATTCCAAATTCCGCCTCAATTTCATTGCCGACGGGCACAAGGTTCTTTGCAAGGCGCGTAATTTTATTATATATCTTCTCGCAGCATTTTTGGAGATCCGGATCACAGCAGTCCAGAAGACTGATGCCCATGGTAATGGTACGAATATCCAAATGCTGCTTTTCGATCATTGCCTGTGTTTCCAGGATGTCTTTCTGATTCAGCATGGCAGTTCCTCAAATGCGGTGCATTGCCTGGAAGATGTCCTCCCGCTGGACATGGATGGACAGCCCCATCTCCTGCCCCACCTTTTCCATCTGCTTTGCCAGTTCAGCCACGGGAATGGTGCATTTTGAAATATCGGTGGCCATCATCATGGTAAAATAGCCCTGCATAACTGTCTGGCTGATGTCCAGAACATTAACATTATACTCTGCCAGCCGCGTGCAGACGGACGCAATAATGCCCACCCGATCCTGACCGACAACGGTTACAATTGCCTTCATGCAATGCGCTCCTTATACCTCGTAGTCGGCAGCGACCCGGCTGTCCAGCAGGTGGAAGAAATGCTCCTTGGCTGCCAGATGCAGCGGATGGACGGCATAGGAACTCAGCGCCTCCTTGCTCTCAAATTCGGAATAGAGCGCATAGTCCATGCCATTGTAGGTGCGGCGAATTTCCAGGTGAAGCAGGCCGGGAATTTGGCCAACAAGCGGCTCCAGGAGAGAGGCGATCATCTTCACGGTTGAATCCTTCTCCACGCCCTCTTTCAGATTGTAAAGAACAATATGCTTAACCATATCAATACTCACTTTCTTTTATGTTGTGAAAAACCGGGACAGATAACTGCCCCGGTTTTTTACTGAAAAATTTTACTCGGCATCCTCGGGGTTCTGCTCCAACAGAGCACGGATGGACAGAGAAATACGCTTGTTCTCAGCGATGTCGGTGATCTTCACCTGAACAACCTGACCCTCGGACAGAACATCCTCGGGCTTGCCGATGCGGCGGTCGGAAATCTGGGAGATGTGAATCAGGCCATCCACACCGGGCAGGATCTCAGCAAACGCGCCGAAGGTCATCAGCTTAACGATCTTGGCCTCGACCACGTCGCCAACGCTGTACTTGCTCATGAACTGATTCCAGGGGTTCATCTCGTCGGTCTTGTAGCCCAGAGAGATCTTGTGCTTCTCGGGATCGAAGGAAATGACGTAGACATCGATCTCGTCGCCAACCTTCACGACATCGGCGGGAGTCTTGATGCGGTTCCAGCTCAGCTCGGAAACGTGAACCATGCCGTCCACACCGCCGATGTCCACGAAAGCGCCGTAGGAAGTCAGGGACTTCACGGTGCCGTGGTACTTCTTGCCAACCTCGATCTCGCTCCAGATCTTCTCCTGAGCGGCCTTACGCTGCTCGGAGGTAACGGCACGGATGGAGCCGATGGCACGGCGACGGGCACGATTCACCTCGGTGATCTTCAGCTGCACGGGCTTGCCAACCATGGAAGCCATGTCGCCGCCCTTGGCAATGCCGGACTGGGAAGCGGGGATGAACACCCGGACGCCCTTGACATTGGCAACCAGACCGCCCTTGTTCTCTTCGGTGATGACGGCATCGATGGTGGTCTTGTCTTCCACATACTTTGCCATATCATCCCAAACCTTCAGACCATCCAGCTTCTTCTTGGACAGCTGCACGGTGCCTTCCTGATCGTTGACGCGAACGACGAAGACTTCGATCTCGTCGCCCACCTTCAGCACGTCCTCAGGCTTTACAGAAGAATCGGTGCTGACTTCGTCGTAGGGAATGTAGCCGGCGTGCTTGGTGCCCAGATCGACCTGAACCTCGGTATTACCGATTCCGGTAACGGTTCCGATAACCTTATCTCCTGTATTTAAAGTTTTGATGGACTGCTCGAGAAGTTCTGCGAAGTTCTCCTCCTGTACAGCCTCAGCATTGGTAATTTCACTCATAGTCTTGTTGACCTCCTTTATAATCCACGCCGGTGTCGACGCACCAGCAGTGATTCCAACATCAGACACACCGCGGTAGTCTCGTGGGTTCAGCTCTGAGGCATTATCCACCAGCATGACCTTATCGCAGTGCTCCCGGCAAATCATCGCAAGACGGCCTGTGTTGGAACTTTTGAGATCTCCTACAACGACCATTGCTTCACATCTTTGACTCAGTTCGGATGCTTCCCTTTGCCTACACTCTGTTGCTCTACATATTGTATCAAATGTTTGCAAGTAAGTAAACTGTTTTTTTGCAAAATTGACGCATTTTTTCCACAAAATTTCTGTGGACGTTGTCTGCGAAACCATACAAACTGGCAAATCAGCCGGGACATGCTCGTCCTGCACCCATTTTGCCAGGGATTCGACATCCGCAAACACCTTGCAGCCTGTGCACCAGCCCGCAATTCCCTCCACCTCCGGATGGGTCGGCGTGCCAATAACAATCGGCAGTCTCCCCTCCCACTCCGCCTGCGCAACCAGTTTATGGATGCGTTTAACAAACGGGCAGGTGGCATCGATGATGTCTGCGCCGCGCTGCTCTAATCTTTTGTATACGTCACGGCTGACACCATGGGAGCGGATAATAACCGTATCGCCGGGAGCAGCCTCCTCCGGCTGATCGATCACCCGCACGCCCATCTCTGTAAAACGTGCCACAACGTGCCGATTGTGGATGATCGGCCCCAGCGTCAGGGTGCGTCCCCCCTGCTTTGCCGCTTGCTCCACCAGCTCAACCGCCCGGCTTACGCCGAAGCAGAAGCCGGCGCTTTTTGCAACTGTTATTCCCATTACCCTACCTTTTCGGCAATGATTTCCTTTATTCTTTCCACCACCTGATCAATGGTCAGGTCGGAGGTATCTACTTTAATACTGTCACGCGCCATTTTCAGCGGGGCAATCTCCCGGTGAGAATCCTGATAATCCCGCTGCTGGATCTCCTTCAGCACAGCGTCATACTTTGCCTTCTGCCCCTTGGCAAGAAGCTCGTCGCAGCGCCGTTTTGCGCGAACCTCGGCAGAAGCCGTCAGGAATATCTTCACTGTGGCCTTCGGCAGCACAACGGTTCCAATGTCCCGGCCGTCCATGATTACATTGTATTTCTGTGCAATCTCACGCTGCATATCCAGCAGCATTTCCCGCACGCAGGCATGGGCGGAGATGAGACTTGCTTTCTGGGAAATATCCTGAGTGCGAATGTCGTCGGTGACATCCATGCCGTTCATCAGCATGTGCTGCACGTCATTTTCGTCGTACTCAATGGCCACGGTCAGCTCATCAATATAGCGGCTCACCCCGTCCACATCCTTGGGGCTGACGCCCCACAAATCCATAAAATAGGCCACGGTGCGGTAAATGGCGCCGGTATCCACATAGCGATAACCCAGCTCCTCTGCAAGGCGGCGGGCAATGGTGCTTTTGCCAGCGCCGGCAGGGCCGTCGATGGCTACAGATACTGTTTTCATAGCACATTCATCCTTCTGTATTTATTTTTCTGTACGCAGCTTCGCAAGAGCGGCGTTTTCACGCGCAGTGACCTCTCCGGAAGTGATCCCCAGAGCTCTTGCCGTTTCCTCGGCGCTCATGGGAAGTCCGTTGTCCAGCCCAAAGCGCATGGAGAGGATCTTCGAATCCAGTTCATCCAGCTGAGAGAGCAGTTCGCCGATGCGCTGTCGCATCTGGAAATAGGCGGTATCCTCCACCGCCATGTTGTCCTCGGCGGAGGGCTCCTTCGGCTGGAGCAACTTTTCCGCCTGTGCCAGCAGCAAGACATCCGACATGGTTTTCTGAATATTCTGCGCCACCTCAGGGCTGATGCCCATGCGAGCTGCGATTTCCTCCAACGTGGGATTGCGCCCCAACTCCGCCAGAAGCGCTTCGTCCGTTTCCTTGTAGCTGCGAAGCGACTGGCGCATCCGCTGACTAATCCCACTGCTTCTTGCCTGCAGGATCATCGCCTTATTCATATAATTGCAGATCATCCGGTCGCGATACACCGCAAAATCTCCGCCTGCGTAGCTCTGAATGGCTTCCCACAGGCCGATATTTCCCTCCTGGATCAAATCCAGGAGCAGCACCGCTTTTCCGGCATGCTCACAGGCGATCTCAATCACCCGGCTAAGTTCCAGATTTGCAAGCTGCTCCGCTGCCTTTTGGTCGCCGGAGAGCAGCTGCTCCGCCAGAAGTTTTTCATCCCCGCAGCACGGTGTTCCGGCAATTTCTTCCAGATACAGCCGGAGCGGATCGTTTTCCTCCATGCTTTCGGTACGCAGGCCGCCGCAGACATACTCCGCCTCCTGCTTGAGGCGCTGGGCGGTCTGCCCTCCACTCTCCGGGCAAGGTAAACTCGACAAATCCAGTGTCAGCTCCCGCTGCGCCAGGAGGGCAAAAGCGTCCTCTACCGCTTCGTCATCCTCGTTTTCGAGCATGGAAAGCAGCTGCCACGCAGAAACGGACGAACCGCGCCTGCAGGAATCCAGATATGCCTCCCAGGGGCTTTGATCAAACAGGAATTCACTCATTCCAGATAATCCTCCAATCCCAGGCTTGTCCCCATTTTCTGGAGCTTGTCCATTGCCTGGCGCTCGATCTGACGCACGCGTTCCTTGGAAATGCCCATGATCTTTCCAATTTCCTCCAAAGAATGCTCCGCGCCGTCCTCAAGGCCGAAATGCAGGCGCAGAATCTGCTGCTGCCGCTCGGTCAAGGAGCTGAGCATCTGTTTCATCGTCTTGTCCAGCTCCTGGCGCACCAGCTCCTCCTGGGGCTGCACGGCATCAATATCCTCCGTCAAGGAGCCGACGGTGCTGCTGTCGCTGTCGCCGGTGAGGGCATCCAGCGAGCAAATATCCGGCGAAAGGCTCAAAAGCGCTTCCACCTTTTCCGGGGTAAGCCCCACCTTTTGCGCAAGCTCCTGGGAGGTCGGCTCCATGCCGGATTCCTGCTTCATAGCGTTGCGGATTGCCTGAAGCTTCCGGATTTTTTCACCGGTGTGCAGCGGTACGCGAATAATGCCGCTGTTGTTCATCAGGCAGCGGGTGACGCACTGGCGGATCCACTTGGTGGCGTAGGTGGAAAAGCGAAAGTCCTTGGTATAGTCAAATTTCCGAGCCGCGATCAGGAGTCCAATACTCCCCTCCTGAATCAGATCCATCAGGGAAACGCCCCGCCCGGCATATTCCTTTGCCACATAGACTACCAATCGGAGATTGGAATTGACCATCTGCCGGATGGCGTCCTCATCCCCGGCAGCACAGCGCTTGGCAAGGTCACGCTCCTGCTCCGCAGTAAGCAGAGGGATACCGCGAATTTCATTCAAATACTGGTGAATGTCATCATCCAGTGTCGTGTCGGTCTTTGTTTCAATTTCTTCTGTCATGTTTTTAGTCCTTTACGGGCAGATAGCTGTTTCTGAAAAGCCAAGAGGCTGCTGTCATCCTTCGCAGCAGTCTGGCTCTGATGCTCTGTCGTGATCGTGCGGATGCAATCCGCCAGTGCCAGCTCGGACACCGGGCCGTCATGCCGCTGGGAAATCAGCGCAATATGCGCCATCTCTTCGGGCGTAAAATCCGTCAGGGATGCCAGCCCCGCTTCGTTTCCCCCGGCATAGGCCTGGGTCAGCTGAGAAAATGCCCGCCCAAGTACCGGCGAAGAAAAGGAATCCGGCGAAAGGGATTGGCACACGCCAATGAGTGCGGGCTCCCGTAAAATCATGGCGATAACGCCTTCCTCCGCCATGGCAGACTTAATATTGTCGTAGCGGATGTTTCTGTCCTTCGGCTGGAGCGTTGTGGCAGGTGACAGGTCGATCCGTTCCTGCTTTTTCTTTTCCTGCGCAAGGCGGCGCTTAAATGCCTTAGTCACTTCAATTTTCATGGATTCCGGCGTAATTCCAGCCGCTTCTGCGACCCGGCCGCCGTATATTTCCCGGGAAACGGCACTTCCCAAGGTGCCGATCAACTCTGCCGCCTCGGAAATAAACTGGATGCGCTGGTCATCCT
The DNA here is from genome assembly GCA_934567355.1 of uncultured Oscillospiraceae bacterium. Taxonomy (GTDB): domain Bacteria; phylum Bacillota; class Clostridia; order Oscillospirales; family Oscillospiraceae; genus Faecousia. The sequence continues at coordinate 8,488 of CAKTJC010000036.1, read as the reverse complement.
CTTTAAGATCGTATTTTTTCTGGATCGTGCGAAGCTGATACTCCACCCGGTTGGAGGATTCTTCCAGAAGCAACCGGAAGCGGTCAGCACCGAATTTTTTTAAGTATTCGTCCGGATCCTTGGCATCACGCATTTGCAGAACCTTCACCTGCAAGCCCGCCTTTTCCAGCATGGGAATCGCGCGCTTGGTGGCATTCTGACCCGCTTCGTCCCCATCGTAAATCAGCATCACCTGCTCGGTGTAGCGGGAAAGGAGCGCGGCATGCTCCTCGGTCAGGGAGGTTCCCAGGGACGCAACGGCGCAGTCAAAGCCATACTGATGAAGAGCAATGGCGTCCATATACCCCTCTACCAAAATCATATAGCCCAATTTGCTCTTCTTTGCCAGATTCAGAGCAAAGAGGTTTTTACGTTTGTTGAAAATCGCCGTCTCCGGTGAATTCAAATACTTGGGCGTAGAATTATCCATCACGCGCCCGCCGAAACCGATCACATTCCCTCGAATATCGATGATGGGAAACATCAAGCGGTTGCGGAAGCGGTCAAAAATGCGGCCATTTTTCTGAGAAACAGAGACAAGCCCGGCTGCCTTCAGCTCCTCTTCCGTGTAGCCCTTTTCCCGCATGGCATCGCACAGCGCCGACCAGGAATCGGGCGCGAAGCCGATGCCGAATTTCGTCAGTGTGGACTTGGGCATTCCGCGCTTCTGGGCATAGGCCAAACCTTCCGCGCCAACAGGCGAATAAAGCTGCGTGTTGAAAAAACGAGCAGCCTCTTTGCACAGCGCCCACAGCCGTTCCTGAATGTGGTACCGATTCTGGTACTGCTCATCCTCCGGTACTTCCATGCCGGCGCGTTTGGCCAGAGCACGGACGGCGTCCGGATAGCTCAGTCCCTCGATCTCCATTTCAAAATTGATAACGCTGCCGCCCTTGTGGCAGCCAAAGCAATAGAAAATGCCCTTGTCCGGCGAAACAGAGAAGGACGCAGTCTTTTCCCCATGAAACGGGCAAAGCCCGAACAGATTGGAGCCGGAACGCCGCAGGTTCACATACTGCCCCACCACATCCTCAATGGGATTCCGGGCAGCCAGTTCCGCTAAAAACGACGGTGGGAAAGCCATGCGTTCCACCTCCTTTCCATAGGGAATATTGTATCACATCATCCCCGAATATTCCACCCTGCGGGAACGAAAATCTCATTAAATTTATCCACTGCGTAATTATCCGTCATGCCCGCAATATAATCGCAGACAATACGCTCCATCCCGTCGAAGCTGAGCTGCGGCTGGAAATCCGGCGGCAGCGCTTCGGGGTGGTCGATGTAATATTCAAACAGACATTGAAGCATGGCCTTTGCCTTGCTCTCCTCCCCCTTTGCCACCGGGTTCCGGTAAACATGGTCAAACATGAAGCTGCGAAGATCCTTCAGCGCTTTGTCAACAGCGGGCGTCAAGCAAATGGCTCCCGCCTCGCGGGAGGTAAAGATCAGATCGCATACCAGCGTATTGATGCGCGTTTTATGAGAATCGCCCAAAATTTCCACGATGTCCTTGGGTAAATCGCTCTCACTGAGGATCCCGGCACGAATGGCATCATCAATATCGTGGTTCACATAGGCGATTTGATCCGAACGGCGGACAATCTGTCCTTCCAGCGTTTCCGGGATGTAATCTCCCGTGTGCCCCACGATGCCCATTCGCACCTCATTTGTCAGATTCAGTCCTCTTCCATCGTTTTCCAGATAGTCCACCACGCGCAGGCTCTGCTCGTTGTGACGGAAGGGCTTTCCGATACACACGGACAGCGCCGCTTCTCCGGCATGTCCAAAGGGCGTGTGCCCCAGGTCGTGGCCCATAGCAATGGCCTCGGCCAAATCCTCATTCAGCCCCAGCGCTCTTGTCATGGTGCGGGCAATTCGGGTGACCTCCAGCGTATGGGTCATGCGGGTACGGTAATGGTCACCCTCCGGGCGAAGGAACACCTGCGTCTTGTGCATCAGGCGGCGGAACGCCTTGCAGTGTACGATTCGGTCGTTATCCCGCTGGAAGGCGGTGCGCACATCATTTTCCGACGGCTCTTCCCGTCTGGGGCGGCCGGAACTCTGGTCAGCAAAGGCAGCAAGCGGATTTAATCTGCGGTGCTCCTGAAATTCCAGTTCTTCTCGAACGGTCATATTGCTTCCTCCTTGCAAACGGGCATTGCCCGATATTCCTGCCCAATCTCCATCCCCTCCACAGTACCGGAGGTAAGATCCGTCAGGCGGCTTAAAAACGGCTGTGCATTTGCCTCCGGAAAAAGAATCTCCATATCCACTTCCGCGCCGAATTCCGTGCTGCGTAAGATACCGCCGAAAGCATCAATCTCCAGCTTAACACGCTCATAGAAGGAATAGGGGCACGGCACATACAGCACCGTCCAGACCCGCTTGATGGATTTTCCCGCGGCATCGACCGCAATTTTTGCGCCCTTGGTATAAGCACGAACCAGACCGCCTGCGCCTAAAAGGATGCCGCCGAAATACCGGGTGACCACACACACAATATTGTGAAGACCTTCCCGTTGGAGCACCTGGAGCATGGGCATTCCAGCCGTTCCCCCGGGCTCACCGTCGTCGGAAAAACGGGCAGCGCCGCCGTGGATGATATACGCCCAGCAATTGTGAGTGGCATCATAGTGCTGCTTTTTCATCTGCTGAATTCTGGAAAGAGCTTCTTCCTCCGTCTCCACCGGCCAGACCCGGCCTATGAAGCGGGATTTCTTTTCGATGAATTCATCCTCCCCAAAGCCGGTGGGCACCAGGTATTCCTCCACGGGTCAGCTCTCCTTCGTTACATAACTGCGTAGTCTTCCATATAAAATATCATCCAAAATCGCTTCGATCTCAATACCGTCTGCCGTGTAATCCACACGGAGCACCTGCGCATTATCGTGCAGCGTTTCCACCTGACCGCCCATGGCATAGGGCAGGCAAAGCTGCACATGGTGCCTGGCATGGTTCAGTGCCCGCTCGATGGCCTGCAGCAGCTCCGGGCAGCCGTTCCCACTGGCGGCAGAGATCGCAACCACATCGTCACCGGTGGGAATATCCTCCGGAGTGACCAAATCAGCCTTGTTGTAGCAGCGCAGCACCGGAGTTCCGGGCTTCGCCAGTTGAGCGATCAATCTATCCACCACCGCGATATGCTCTTCCCGATTGGGGTCGGAGGCATCGACCACGTGCAGCAGCAGGTCTGCATACTCCAGTTCCTCCAGCGTTGCATGGAACGCATTGACCAGGTGATGCGGCAGCTTTGCAATAAATCCGACGGTATCGGAAAGAACAACGTCCAGATTATCAGAAACCGTCAGCTGGCGGGAAGTCGTATCCAGGGTGTCAAACAGCCGGTTATTCGCCGGGATTCCCGCGCCGGTGAGCTGATTGAGCAGGGTGGATTTTCCGGCATTGGTATAGCCAACAATAGCCACGACCGGCACGGAATTCTTAATCCTCCGCTCCCGCTGGACACTGCGCACCTGGCGCACCTGTTCCAATTCCGCTTCCAGGCGGTTAATGCGGTCGCGAATGATGCGGCGGTCGGTTTCCAGCTTGGTTTCGCCGGGGCCTCGGGTGCCGATACCGCCGCCCTGGCGGGAAAGGCTGATTCCCATCCCTGAAAGTCGGGGCAGCAGATATTTGTTCTGCGCCAGCTCCACTTGGAGACGGCCCTCCCTGGTCTTGGCACGCTGCGCAAAAATATCCAGAATCAAGGCGCTCCGATCAAGCACCGGTACGCCAATGATCTCTTCCAGCGCGCGAATATTTCCCGGGGAAAGCTCGTTATCGAAGATCACCATGTTTGATTCGGTGGACTCTGCCAGCATTCTTACCTCCTGTGCCTTCCCCTCGCCGATAAAGCTGTGGGAATCAGGGGTATGACGGTTTTGCAGAACCTTCGCGGTGCAGAAGCCTCCTGCCGTCTCCAAAAGTGCTTCCAGTTCCTCCAGGGTTTCGTCGGTAGCAGTCTGCTCCTCTGTGAAGCAGTCGGCATTCAGGCCGACCAGCACCGCGCGATCCTGGTTTTTCATTTTTTCATCCAATTCCATATAACCCTCCATCAAACCGGGTATACCGCAGCCAGTATACCACATTTTGAGTGGTGCGGACAAGGGAAGCTCTGATGAAATCGGCAGCAGCCGACAGCGAGAGATTTTTCACTGGATGAAGGTTTCAAAAATGGAGGAATACTGTATGTATTCCCCACTTTTGAAACCGTACAGCCAGGGAAAAAGATCCACTGCTCAGCCGAAGCCGATTTATTCAGAGGTTCCCAAGAAAAAAGTATAAAAAGTCCGCACCACGTTGCCGTAGTGCGGACTTCGAATCTTACTTCAGGCCAAAACGCTTGTTGAAGCGATCAACACGTCCACCGGTGTCAACCAGCTTCTGCTTGCCGGTATAGAAAGGGTGGCACTTGGAGCAGATTTCAACACGAATGTCCTTCTTAGTGGAGCCGGTCGTAAAGACGTTACCACAAGCACAGCGAATCGTGGTCTGTTCGTATTTGGGGTGGATACCTTCCTTCATTTCGTTCACCTCTTTCTTATCATCTAAAGGGCACAACGCCCCGGCAATCTTTTAATCGCTCGGATATAGTATCACATTGCGATGCGGATTGCAAGTGTTTTTTTCAAAAAATCTATTTTTTCTCAGAACGCCCAGTTGCCGGCACGGAAAATGGGCACCACACGACCGTCAGCGCAGGTGGCATCGATGTTCATGGTATCGCAGCCGATCATGAAATCTTCATGAATCATGGAATCATTGACGCCCAGTGCGCGGCACTCCTCCAATGTCTTGTTGTGGAAATCCTTGATCGTGTCAGCAAAGCCCATGCCAAGCGCCAAATGGCAGGCAGCGTTTTCGTCAAACAGGGTGTTATAGAACAGAATTCCGCTCTGGGCAATGGGGCTTGCCTGGGGCACCAGGGCACACTCGCCCAGATAGGCCGCGCCTTCATCCATTTCAATCATTTTCTTCAGCAGTGCTTCACCCTTCTCGGCATGAACCTCAACGGCCTTGCCGCCCTCGAAGCGAATGGAGAAATTCTCGATCAGCTGCCCCTGGTAGGAAAGCGGCTTCGTTGCATACACAATGCCCTCTGCCTCTCCCCGCTTGGGAGAGATGAAGCATTCCTCGGTGGGGATATTGGGATTAAAATAGATGTTTTGCAGGCTGGTCTCTCCGCCGCCGCAGAACTGCGCCTGGTCGATCATGCCGACGGTAAAGTCGGTGCCGTTGTCCGCCTTATAATGCAGGGAGCGGATATTCAGGCTGTTCAGGTACTTGCAGCGATCGGCGAGATCCTGATTGTGCGCGTCCCAAGCGGCGATAGGATCGTCAGTAACGCGGGAAGTATACAGAATGCTCTCCCACAGCTTTTCAATCGCCATGCTCGTCCGCATGCCGGGGAACACTTTTTTCGCCCAAGCAGCGCCGGGAACGGCAGCAATGCACCACTGCTCCTTATTTTCCCGGCGGTCAAAATAAGGCTTGAGGATGGGGTAGGCCATCCGCTGCGCCTTGGAGTACTTCTCCATATTCATGCCCTTCATGCCATCAGGATCCTCGGAAATCAGCATGATCCGAACCGGGATCACATCGCAATAGTACTCCTGCCGTGCCTTTTCCCACTCCTTCACCGTGCCCAGGCTCTTGATGGTACGGTGGCGGCAATGGATCTTGTTCAGGGGCTGATAGCTCCACTGAACCATAACCTCAGCGGCTCCGGCCTTATAGGCTTCCTCCACCACCATCTGTACGAACTCGGGCTGATCCAGATCGGCGTAGACATTGACGATCTGCCCCTTCTGCACATTCGCACCACAGCGGACGATCAGATTTGCATATTTGCGAAGAACTGTTTTCTTCATAACTTTTTCTCCTTTTTTTGAATTGAGTGTATCCTACCAGATTTTTTCTCAAAGGTCAATCACTTGGCTTTTGATTATTTTAATCGATAATGTTCTTTAATATTCTTACTGCATACGACCCTCCCTCTAACATCGATGGAACGAACCGCCGCAAACAATGCCTGCTCATCCATTTTTTCGCCAATGATAAGGACTCCGTATCCGGTGATCGTTATTCCCTGACTGCTGTGCAATGCTGCCTCAATGTCCCGTCTTTCCAGGCGCAGTACCCCGATAAACCACCAATCATGGCTTTCCCTTCCGTTTTTCGAATTCTTTTCTATGATTCTGTCGAGGGTATTGCGGTGCTTTTGCAGACTTTCACGAAGCGCTTGATTGATAAAATCACTTCTGTTTGAAAAATAACCATTGTCGATCAGCAGGTCAATTTCAGACAGGGTCGAAGCATTGATATTTACGGAAACCTTTTCGGATAAGTTTTCATTTCCCATATTCCCGTCCTCTCCTGTATTATCAATATGCTCCAATTGGAGCATATTGATAATACATCATCGTATTGAATTTGTCAAGCATATCTTAAGCAATGGGTTGTTGCATTTTTATCCCAAATATTATATAATGATGTGAAAATATAATTTCACGGCATGGGAGAAGGCACAGTATGCTGAGCAAACAGGAATTTCGTCAGTTTTTGAGCAGGGGTATCTGCCTGCTGGATGGGGCAACCGGATCGAATCTTATCTTGGCCGGTATGCCCAAGGGCTGCTGCACGGAAAAATGGGTGTTGGAAAATCCGGATGCAATCATCAATCTTCAGCGTGCATATTTTGAATCCGGCTCACAGATCATCTACGCTCCCACCTTTCAAGCGCAGCCCATCGCCCTGGAAAAGGAAGGGCTGGCACATCAAACCGAAAAGATCAATGCCGAGCTGGTCGCGCTGACCCGCAAGGCCGCCCCCGGCTGCCTGGTTGCAGGCGACATTGCAACGCTGGCTGCTCACTGCGAAAGCTGGAATCCGGATACCTTTGAAGAAATGGTGCAGCAGTACCGGCGGCAAATTCGTGGTCTGATCGACGGCGGAGCAGATCTTCTGGTGGGCGAAACACTGCTTTATCCCCAGGAGGCGGAGGCAATTCTGACAGCAGCCGAGCTGGAAAGTGCCGGAGCAGTCATGTTCTCCTTTACCATGCAGCCGGACGGCTCCCTGTTCTCCGGCACCGATGCCGGGAAGGTGATGCAGGAGCTGGAAAAAGCAGGCGCGGATGCAGTCGGCTTTAACTGCGTCGCCGCAGACATGATGACTCCCCATCTGGTAAGCAAACTGAGGCGGTATACTTCCCTCCCCCTGATCTGCAAGCCCAATGCAGGAAACCCTGTGATCAACGAGCAAGGAATCGCCGAATATGACCTGACATCTGAAGAATTTGCGCAAATTATGAAACAGTGCGCAGACAATGGGGCACGTCTGCTGGGCGGCTGCTGCGGCACCACGCCCGCCTTCATCACAGCTTTGAAGCAAGCGCTTTAAGATTTTCTTTGGATGGAACCCTGCGTGGGTTTTATCCAAAGCACCCCAACGCACAAAAAGGAGAGAGTAAGCATGGAAAACAGAATTCACCTCTACGTTACCCGCAGAAATGCATTCACATGGCTGACAGCAATTCTTCTTGCATACTCCGTGATCGCGAGAATTGTTGTATTCGGATTCACAAAGCATGCAGGCACCGTTGGTTTCTGGGGGCAGATCATGCTGCCCATTGCAGCGACCGTACTGTATTTGATCATCATCCTGACGGACGGTGAGGAATGCTTCTACAAAACCACCATCCCCGTCGGCATGATGGCACTTTACGGCGGCATCTGCGTTACGACCGCAATTGAAGGAAAGCTCTATATCGGCCTGTTCTTTACCTCACTGATCTTTCTTACTTTCATCTACGGAGAGATCGTCTCCGGCAGCCGGCAAAAAATGGTTTGGTGCCTGCCGATCCTTATGCTTGCCACACTGGCAACAGTGCTTTATAACAATCGTTCCGCCGTACTGAACCGGAATTGGGATATTCTGGTGCGTATCCATGCGGATATTGTCGTGCTGCTCGCCTGCACGCTGATGTCCTTTGGCATCCGGGTGCATCCCACCGGGCAGTATCACCGCAGATGGGGTGACCGCAGCGACGGAAGAAAGATCCGCACGCTGGCGCCCATGGATCAGGTCTCACCCTACATTATGGTCTCCCGCAACACTTCCACCAATTCCTTCGAACAGGCATTTGAAATCACAAATGTGGATCGTTACATCCGGCAAAAACGGCGGGAGGGGTTGACGAACTTTGGCATTATGCACGTCTTCCTGGCCTGCTATTGCCGCACGGTAGCCAAATATCCGGGGCTGAATCGCTTCATCTCCGGCCAAAAGGTTTATTCCAGAGGGGACGATATTCAGTTCTGCCTGACGATCAAGAAAGAAATGAGCACCAAGTCTCCGGAAACCATTATCAAAGCCCACCTCTCTCCAAAGGATACCGTGTATGATGTCTACAACAAAGTGAATGCCGAGATCGACAAAGCAAAGG
>CAKTJC010000035.1 GCA_934567355.1 uncultured Oscillospiraceae bacterium | reverse complement strand
ATACAAACTTGACGAACAGGGAGATTTCCGATTTAAGCTATCCGAGTTAAGAGTGTTACCCTTGATTGACGATTTTGTATTGCCACTTCGTGAGAGAAGCGGCAACGTAGCGAACAGGAACATTGTGGTTATTTTATCGGGGTCAACATACGGGTATATTGAAATGATGGCTTCGTTATGAAATGCATCGATTCCCAATATCGACACCTTTCCGACCATCAACTTGAAACTCATCAACAATGTACCAGCCTTGCTGATTTTTCCTCTAAATGTGTTTCAACCGCAAGGCTATTGACACATCCATTAGTTACAGTTATTGTCCCATCTGCCATCAAATCCGCAATAGAAGCCCAAGGAAGCGTATTGTTGCACCAGTATTCCGTCTCTTTCCGCGGAGGCGTTTTTTCCATCGAATAGTCGACTAAATCTTTAAATCGAATTCACTCCCAGCTTTCGGGATTATCAAAGGGAGTATCCAAAGGATGCACTTCATCGCCGATTTTCTCATAAGGAGTATTATCAGAACCCGGTTGTTTAACGAATGCCTCTGTGATTCAACGATTACCCCAGCCGTTTAACGATTACAACGACACAGAAAGCTACAATCCTCCTAAAACGCACGAACCCCGCCGCAGAATTGGTCTGCAGCGGGGTTCGTTATATGACGGAACAGCCGAAAACCCTTATTTCAAGCGGTTTTCGGGCGTAGAAAAAGTCCACCGTAATTCTATCAGAATTACGGTGGACTTATGGTGGAGCCGAGGGGAATCGAACCCCTGTCCGAAAGCAACTTGGAAAGAACTTCTCCGGGTGCAGTTTGTTATTTACATTCCCTCGCCCCAGCGGGAACAAACACCCTATGGGGCTTGGTAGCTTCATGATTCATGGTGTACGCAAAGCTTAGCACACGCACGGTCTCCACTCAAATCACACCCTAGCCCGGCTCGTGGACCTTCCGGGGAGGATGGGCGCCTAATTAGGCAGCCAGAGCAACAGTATTGTTGTCAGTTAAATTTAAAAAATTGCCCGTTTTATCGTGGCCAGGCGCCACGACCCGCTATTCCAGCCTCACTACCCCCGTCGAAACCAGTACGGCCCCATGGGAGCCCGGAGGAAACCCCTCCGGGGCTGATGTTTCTAAAAATCAGAATCTGCCGTAGGGATCGGGCAGCTTCTTGGGTGCCTCATAGCTTTCGCCGTGGGTATCCACAGTGATGGAGGCAATCTTCTGCTCCTCCTGGGGGCGGTCATTGCGGTCGGTCTTCACGGAAGCGATGGCATCCACCACGTCCATGCCGGAAGTGACCTTGCCAAAGGCGGCGTACTGGCCATCCAGGTGCTTGGCATCCTGGTGCATGATGAAGAACTGGCTGCCGGCGGAGTTGGGGGAGGAGGAACGAGCCATGCTCAGCACGCCCCGCTTGTGCTTGAGGTCGTTCTTCACACCGTTGAAGAAGAACTCGCCCTTGATGCAGTAGCCGGGGCCGCCCATGCCGGTTCCTTCGGGGCAGCCGCCCTGAATCATGAAGCCGGGGATGACCCGGTGGAAAATCAGACCGTCATAGTAGTTGTGATTGCACAGGTCGATGAAATTGGCAACGCTCTGGGGCGCCTTTTCGGGGTACAGCTCGCCTTCGATGACACCGCCGTTTTCCATGGTAATCTTAAAAGTAGGGTTCATATTATCGCTCCTTCATGGCGCGGTCGATTTGCCGCTTGGCATCCCGTTCTGCCGCCGCTTGTCGTTTGTCGTATAGCTTTTTGCCCTTGCACAGGCCCACCTTCACCTTCACCCGGCTGCCCTTGAAATAAACGGACAGGGGAATGAGGGCATAGCCGTCCTGCTTGACCTTGCCGAACAGCCGCATGATTTCCCGCTTGTGCATCAGCAGTCGCCGGGGGCGCTTGGAATCCCGGTTGAAGATATTGCCGTGGTCATAGGGGGAGATGTGCATCTGGTTGAGAATCAGCTCTCCGTCCTTGATGCCGCACCAGGAATCCTTCAGGTTCAGGGTGCCCTGCCGGATGGACTTGACCTCGGTGCCGCACAGCTCGATACCGGCTTCCATTTCTTCTTCAACGAAGTATTCGTGGTAGGCTTCTCGATTGCGTGCCATCACCTTGATGCTTTCCTTTTCCAAACAATTCACCCCCTTTACTTAGCATATTTATTATATCATGCCTGTCAAGCGGTCAAACAGAAAATGCTCCAGCTGCGCGGGGGAATCGAAAGAAAAATTACACAGACGCTTCATCTCTGCGCTTAACTCCGGGCACTCCTTCCGCGACCATGCCGCAAAGGCAATCGGAACGCCTGCGTGGGATGCCATGTCGAACGCGGGCTTCATATCATCCACCACTAGAAGTTCCCGGGGCGCGAAGCCGTACTTCTCCATGATCTGCTCCAGTGGATAGGAGCTGGGCTTGCGGTGCTCTTCCGGCAGATCCCAGCCGAAGATGTCATCGGGAAGAATGCCAAAGTGAGTCTGGTAGTCCCGGGTGATGTTTTCCTCGCAGGAATGGGACACCACGCAGATTTTTCCGCCCAGCTCCCGCTGGCGGCGGATCACCCGTTCAATCCCGGGGAAGGGAGCAGGGATATGCGTGCGAATATATACCTTCCAGCCCTCATATTCATCCACCAGCTCCTGCTCGGAGAAGCCGAACCGCTTTCGGCACATGTCCGCGAATCCAAGATGGTAGCAGCCGTCCGTATATTCTTGCAGGGTGACATGCGTGCCCGGGCGGAATTCATTTAATATGTACTGGAAGAAGGGAAAGTTGACGTCCCTCTCGCTCTGCACCACGGTATCGTCATGATCCAGCACCAGGCAGGGGTATTGAAGCATTGCACCATCTCCTTTTGGAGAATTATAGCAAAGCAGCACGAAATTGGCAACAAAAATCTACTTGCTATATTAGAACAAATGTGCTAATATAGGCTGAGAAGGAGGTGGGTGTATGAGCCGCTGTTTGCTGCCGGTAGATGTTATTTTCCTGAGCGGGGTGGATGGAGAAATTCGCCCACTGCGGGTTCGCGCAGCAAAGGGTTTCGACCATGTGATTGTGGGCAGTGTGCGGGAAATTCTCCGCAGCAGACGAAATACCAGCTTTGGAGCGGAGAGCTACACCTTCTTGTGTCGCATTTGCGGGAGAGGGGAGTGCAGCCTCTTGGAATTAAAATACTTTGTCCGCTCCCACCGCTGGTTCGCGTCCGCCGGAGATGAGTAAATTTTCATTGCGATTGCCTTCCCGATGGAGTATAATCGGAGTGCGGGAGGGATTACCATGGCAATTGTCACATTCTACCGGGGCGACCCGGCCAACGCACCGAAAACGACTATGCCTGCGCACCTGGGCGCTAACGCCGTCATTACCTGCGGCGGGCGGTTGCTTCTGGAACGCCGCCGGGATTCCGACACCTGGGGCTTGATCGGCGGCGGCGTCAAAAAGTCAGAAAGCACCGTGCAGGGCATGATCCGGGAAATTTACGAGGAGCTGGGTCTCCACATTGCACCGCCCCAACTGCACAAGCTGCAGGTCTATGGCGAGCCGGGGCGGATCGCTGCCTTTCAGGATGGCAGCGTGTGGCGCATGGTGATTGTGGTGTATGGCCTGGAGCTGACGAATGAACCGGAAATGCACATCAGTGCAGAATCCAGGGAACTCCGCTTTTTCACCAAACAGGAGCTTGCAGAAATTACGCTGGCCGTAACACATCAGGATATTATAGAGGATTGGTTCCTGAATCGTCCCATTGAAGATGAAGAAAAGTGATTTTTTCCACTTGACAAATGACGTATCCTGTTGTATTATATGGAAGCTGTCACTGAGACGGCACGAAGCGAGCAGCGCATGGAGAAGTCGCGTAGCTGGCCGAGCGCGCACGATTGGAAATCGTGTATACCCCAAAAGGGTATCGAGGGTTCAAATCCCTCCTTCTCCGCCATAAATCCACCGTAATTCCCGAGTGATTACGGTGGATTTTTCTATACCGTATTGGTGTTGCCGCGACAGGAGAATGCAATGGAAAAAGCAATGATCACAATACGAAATTACCAGCCATCGGACTGGAGCGCCATTGAGCAAATTCATGACGCTGCCAGAGAAATTGAACTGCATCTGGCCGGATTGGAAGCGGCATTCCTCCCACTTCACGTCGCAGCCGAGCGGGAAGGCTTGTTTGAATATCCAGGCTTATTTGTCGCCGAGCAGGATGGAGCCGTTGTCGGCTTCGCAGCCTGCACCGAAGACGAGCTCGCTTGGCTGTATGTTGACCCTGCACATATGAGAAGAGGCATTGGAAGAAGCCTCGTCAATTATGCAGTACATAAATATCCCGGAATACATGAGCTGGAAGCCCTGGTCGGAAATGAACCGGCAAAAGCGCTGTATGAACAGGCCGGATTTGAAGTGGCTCATATAGCAGCGGGAAAAATGCCCGGGAATGAATCTTTTCCGGTGAAAGTGTATGTAATGACGCGCAGAATTGGTTGATGAAAAAGCCTGCCTTAGGATAGAATCTCTGAAAATACAGTCAACAAAACCCATGAAGATCTGGAAAGTTTCGGATTTTCATGGGTTTTTAGTTTCTAGAGACGTTGTTCTCAAATAATATGCATTTTGAGATAGCCTCTTTTTGCCTAAAGTGAAACTGACTTTTATGATACATGATAATTAAACGTTTTGAATACACGCTCGTGTAATCCGAGTATGTTTCTTTCGCAAAAATGAATATAGTTCATATATAAAAAAGAAGTTGGATGATTATAACAAAAAATATGCTGAAATAATGTAATATATTACAAATATATTGGTTGCATATTGACATAAACGGTTGATTATGTATAATAGATTTAAAAGTGAACTACGTTCATTTTTAAAAGAAAGAATAGGAGGATTTCAAGATGAAGAAAATGTTTGCCCTGTTCCTAGCGACGTTAATAATGGTGACTGTGTTTACCGGGTGTAACTCTGGTAATAGCAAAGAAACATCTGCAGCGCAGAAACCTTCTGAAGCAGCAGAAGCCACGGAAGCAGTTACTGAATCAACTGCTTCAGAAAATGTTTCGGGACCCAAAACCGGTGGCACATTAAACGTGGCAATCCCTGGAGGTATGACAGCAACGAATATTGGCTACATTCCCACGGCGACTAATTCACTGGTTAGCGCCGTTGCAGGTCCCTGCATTGAGGCATTCTATCTGATGGACCGTAATGGCAATACATATCCCCGTTTGGCAGAATTCTGGGATGTGTCCGAGGACGGACTCCATTATGTATTTTACCTGCGCAAGGGGGTCAAGTTCCACGATGGTTCCGACTTTGATGCAGAAGTTGCAAAATGGAATCTTGACCAGATTTCTGCAGAGGGACAGGTTTCTGGCAATGCTTCCGTGGAAAGCGTTGACATTGTGGATGACTACACGATCCAGGTCAATCTGACCAAGTCTTCGCCGGTGTTTATGATCAATTTTTGCTCCATGATGATTTCCAAGAAGTCTTTTGACGAGCATGGTGCTGATTGGTGCATTGTGAATCCTGTTGGTACGGGCCCGTATAAGTTTAAACTCTGGGAACTGGATTCCAAGATTGTTTATGAGCGTAATGAAAACTACTGGGGGACTCCCGGATATGTGGATGAGGTAGAGTTCGATATTATTACCGATGCCACTGTTTTGGCAACAGCGTATCAGAATGGTGATGTTGATTTGCTGATGGGTTCTGGCAGCAGTGATTTGGCGCTGATGCTGGCTGGCCAGTCTGGATCCGTGAAATACGTATCCGAAACGGCAGTAGGCAACGAATTCCTGTATTTTGGCGTAGGTGAGCAATCTCCGTTTAAGGATGTCCGCGTCCGTCAGGCGGTCTATTATGCGCTGGATATCGGTACGATTGTAGACAGCGTATTGGGTGAGTCCTACAGTTACTCTGGTCAGTGGGCATCTGCAGGTTCTGTATTTTATGATGCTTCAATTCCCACATATGAGTATAATCCTGAAAAGGCCAAGGAACTGCTGGCAGAGGCTGGCTATGCCAACGGATTCGAAATCACTCTGCGCTGTGAAACGGATCAGAAGTGGACTGCTACCGCTGAGGCAATTGCCATGTATCTGCAGGATGTTGGGATTAAGTGCAACATCGATGCGATGGAGTCTGCTCGATATTTCTCTGATATTATTGTGGCCGGTTGGCAGGATGGCTTGGTATTGATGGCCAATAACTACGGTTCTGGTCTGCCGTTACAAACCATTGCCAATATGTATACCCGTGAAATGCAGCCTCTGCGTCTGGCTTCTATGTATCTGCCGGAGGCGTGGTATGAAAATATTGATAAGGCTATGGAAAAGCAACTTGTGACCGACACAGTTGCAGATGTTCAGGCAGCAATGAAAGCCTGGAATGAAGAAGCGGTTTCCCCTTGCTTCCAAACGGTTACCATTTGGTATGCAAAGGGCTATGTGCAAGGTGTTAACATTAACTATAATGGTTGGGATTGCACTGAAATCTGGCTGAATAACTGATATTTTATGCCGGACGGTCCCCCCGGCGAAGAGACGGGGTGACTGTCCGGCACTTGCTCTATGTTGGCATTATCCAGTATTTTGGAGGAACCTATGGGAAAGTACATATCAAAGAGAATTCTTCAGGCGCTGCTCGTCATTTTCTTGGTGACAATCATTGCCTTCCTGCTGATGTCGGTGCTGCCAGGCGATGCAGCTATTACCATTCTTGGTATGGATGCGGCAGATGCGGAAAAGCTGCAGGCGATGCGCGAAAAGTTGGGATTAGACAAATCCCTGTGGGAGCAATACTGGAACTGGTTTACCAATATGCTTCGGGGAAATTTCGGAAATTCTTTTCATTACAATCGAACTGTTACAGAACTGCTCTCCGATCGCATCCCTGTAACATTTTGCTTGGGATTAGTATCCTTGATATTCAGTTTCGTGGTTGGCATCTTATTGGGAATCGTGGCAGCGGTGCATCGCAATAAGCCTATAGACAGTGCAATTAATGTTCTGGCCAATATTGGCGCTTCAGCGCCTCAATTTTGGATTTGCGTGTTGTTCATTTTCTTGTTTGCGTCCAAAATGAAGCTTCTGCCCACTCAGGGTTATGTTGCGCCCGGTGAGAATTTCGGTCGATTCTTGATGCACATGGTTATGCCTGTGCTGGTAATGTCCTTGCCCACAGTGTCTATGATGACGCGCCAAACACGGGCGGCAATGCTGGATGTGATCAATGAGGATTTTGTCCGTACAGCTCGTTCTAAAGGACTGCCGGAGAAGCTAATACTCTATAAGCACATTTTGCGCAATGCATTGATTCCGTTACTTACGCTGCTTGGATTGAGCGTCGGTTCCTTATTTGCCGGTTCTGTACTGGTGGAGCAGATTTATAATATTCCAGGGATGGGGCAGTTGATCGTATCTGCTGTAATGAATCGGGATACTCCGATTATTCAAGCAGTTGTTGTTATTATGGCGACGGTTATCACACTGACCACGCTGGTTGTGGATATTGTTTATGCGCTGGTGGATCCCCGTATTCGTATCTCCGGCGCGGCCAAATGATACCCAGGTGGGAGTGAGGAATGAATTATGCGAATTGACAAGAATTTTTGGAGAGCTTTTTTTACGAAGAAAATCGTACGGGTTTGCTTTGCTATTTTGGTGCTTTTCGTTCTGGCAGCGGTTTTTGCAGATTTGCTTGCTCCGTACGATCCAAACGCAGGTGACTTGAAAGCCAGATTGGCAGATCCAAGTGCGGCACACCCCTTCGGCACAGATTATCTGGGAAGGGATCAATTGAGCCGTATGATTTATGGGGCACGAATCGCCATGCTGATCGCGGCATCTTCCGTGCTTATCAGCGGAACCATTGGAATGATACTGGGGTTGATCGCTGGTTTTTTTGGCGGAATTGTAGATGACATTATCATGCGGATTGCAGATGCCTGGATGGCAATTCCGGGTATTATCCTGACGTTGGCGGTAACAACAGCGCTAGGGCAGAGTACAATGAATGTGATCATTGCCATTGGCATTTCTTCTATTCCGCCTCATATCCGGATGATGCGCAGCAAGGTGCTTTCTGTGAAGGAGCGAGATTATGTGATGGCTGCCCGTGTACTGGGTGAAGCAAACGGACGCAGCATGCGTCGCCATGTGCTGACTAATAGCCTGTCTCCGATGATCATCAGTTTTGCCATGGGTATGGCCGGCGCTATTATGTCGGAATCTACACTAAGTTTTTTGGGCGTGGGTGTTCCGTCACCCACGGCATCGTGGGGCAGTATGGTTTCTGCCGGATTGGGCTATCTGACTACCAAGCCGCACGTGGCGTTGATTCCGGGATTAGCAATTATGATTGTTGTACTCTCATGTAATATCGTTGCAGATGCACTGCGGGATGCATTGGATCCGAGAATTAAGGGGGCTGTCGCATGAGCCATGTGTTGGAAGTGAAAAATTTACACACAGAATTTCCTATGCGGGAAAAAACTGTGTACGCAGTGAATGGGGTCTCGTACTACATTGATCCGGGTGAAATTGTCGGAATTGTAGGTGAAAGCGGCTGTGGAAAATCCGTGACTCAAATGAGCGCTGTTCAGCTGGTGTCTTACCCTGGCAAAGTTACCCAGGGACAGGCTGTTTTGGAGGATAAGGAAGATTTATTGCAGTTTTCTCCTAAATCTGAACAGCTGCAAAGCGTTCGAGGCACAGAAATTGCAATGATTTTTCAGGAACCGATGACTTCGTTGAATCCAGTGCTGACCATTGGTGAGCAGATTGCAGAATCTTTGATCTATCACAAAAAAATCAGCAAACAGGAGGCTAAAATTCGCACCATCGAATTGATGAAGTTGGTGGGAATCCCGGATGCGGAGAAGCGCTATACGCAGTATCCTCATGAGTTTTCTGGAGGAATGTGTCAGCGTATTATGATAGCAATTGCCATTTCCTGTAATCCTAAGCTTTTAGTGGCAGATGAGGCAACCACAGCGTTAGATGTAACCACACAGGCACAGATATTGGAGACACTACAGCAAATTGTTCGTAAAACTAATATGGCATTGATCATTGTGACCCATAATTTGGGAATCGTTGCCAGATATGCAGACCGAATTTATGTAATGTATGCGGGAAGGGTGATTGAATCCGGTACAGCGGAAAGAATTTTCAGTAACCCCAGCCATGTGTATACATTAGGTTTACTGCAATCTGTACCCCGATTGGATGATGACAAGAGCAGAAATCTGAAACCCATTGACGGACTTCCGCCTCGGCTGAATACGCCGCTATATCGTTGCCCATTCTATGATCGTTGTACCCAGCGTCTGCCGGAATGTGAAAATGCTGGGGTGCCAGAGCTTTGGGAGTGTGAGAAAGAACATTTTACGGCATGCTTAAACAGAAATATTGACAAAGCGCCTCAAAAAGGGGATACTGTGTACAAGAAAAAAACGATTGGAACTGTACCGCTGCTGGAAGTCAAAAATTTATGTAAAAGCTTTTCTGTCTCTCAAGGTTTCCTGAAAAAGCCGGAAACACACACGGTCTTGGAAAATGTAAGTTTTCAGGTTTTTCCGGGAGAGACACTAGGTGTCGTAGGGGAGAGCGGCTGCGGAAAGACGACAATTGCCAAATGTATACTGAAGCTGTATCAAGCCAGCGGTGGCAGTATTTTCTTTGAGGGAAAAGACATCCTGCATATGAAGGAGTCGGAGTTCCGTAGCCTACGCAAAGATATTCAGTTCATTTTTCAGGATCCCTTTGGTTCGCTTGACCCACGTATGACAATTGCAGATATCATTGGTGATCCGCTGAAAATCCACCATTTGGTAGACAGTAAGCAGGCCTATGTCAAGCGGGTCAAGGAGTTGTTTCGCATGGTAGAGCTGGATGAGGCACTCTGGAATCGAATGCCGCATGAGCTTTCTGGCGGCCAGCGGCAGCGTGTGGGTATTGCCAGAGCGTTTGCCAGCAATCCCAAACTGATTATTTGTGACGAACCGGTATCAGCACTGGATGTATCTGTTCAAGCACAGATCCTCAACCTGTTTGAGCGGCTGCAGAGAGAGACTGGCATTTCTTATTTGTTCATTGCCCATGATCTATCTGTGGTACGGCATATCAGCGACCGTATCGCAGTAATCTACCTGGGGAATATTGTGGAGATCGGTTCCTGCGACAAAGTTTGTGACACGCCGCGGCATCCTTACACCAGAGCATTGTTGTCCGCTGTACCGATTCCGGATCCGGCAATCGAGAGGCAACGCCAGCGCCAAATTTTGTTGGGTGAAATGCCCAGCATTCTGCACCGACCGAATGGTTGCTGCTTTGCACCCCGGTGCCGCTATGCCAAGCAAAGCTGTACTGAGTGTAACCCGGTACTCCAGCCAGTTGATGCTGAGCATGCTTCTGCATGTTGTGTGCGTGAATAAGAAAAATTGTAAGAAGGAGAATTGCAATGGCGGGGAAAGAAGTTGCAAAGAAGACTCAGAAGGCAGAAAATACTGCCCAGGCTATCCGGGCGGAGGCATTCCGGTTAATGGATATTTATGGCTATGAGGGGATTAGCATTCAGATGATCTGCCGCAACTGCAATATCTCTGTGGGTACATTTTACAATTATTTTTCATCTAAAGAAGATCTTAATACAGAACTGATGCGGGAAAATGACCAGTGGTTTGAAGAAAAAATTCAGTCAGATCTTCAGACTGAGGATCCTTGTAAATTCCTGTATACTTTTTTTGACATGTACGGGGAAATGAATGAACGGATTGGAACAGATTTTTATAATAGGACTGTTGGTCGACGCAAGCGTGATCCTAAAGCTGAAGCCAATCGCCCTATGCATCGTGTCCTGGAAGAATTTATTTGGAAAAAGCAGCAGGAGGGACTTATTCGTAAGGAAAAACGGGCCAGCGATATCGCTGATCAGTCCTTTGCATTGGTACGTGGTGTTATCCTTGACTGGTGCGGTTTGAATGGACAGTATAATTTGCGGCCGGAAATCAGGGAAGTTGTGCGTATTATTCTAAATTATTATCTTACGGATGCTGCAAAAGCTGCTGCTACTGACTTGTAATATGTGCTGGGAAATGGGCAGCAGAGCCAAAACCCATTTCCCGGCACCTTTTATGCACTAATATTGCTATCATACCATTTAGCCAACGATTGGGAGGTTTTATATGAATATTGCAACAATTTCGTCTTATATCTGTTTGCCTGACTATCCCATTGTTCAAACGAAGCAGGGAAAACTGCGGGGGTTTGTGCAGAACGGCGTTTTTACATTCCGCGGTGTCCCTTATGCAGTAGCCCGGCGATTTCACGCTCCGCAGCCAGTGCAGGAATGGAATGGGATTCACAATGCGCAGGACTATGGTCATGTATCCCATATTCCGGCCATAGGACGTTCTGAAGGGGATACCATGAATCCGCACCGTTATTGGCACAGTGGAGATGATTGCCAAAATTTGAATGTCTGGACCTCGAAACTTGATCCAGAGAGACGTAAGCCTGTGATGTTCTGGATTCATGGTGGCGGCTTTAACGATGGAAGTTCCATCGAAATGTACGCCTATGACGGCACAAATCTTGCAAAAGACGAGGACGTTGTAGTGGTGTCAGTGAACCATCGGCTGAATCTGTTGGGTTATCTCGACTTGTCAGACTATGGAGAGGAATACGCACAGTCTGGCATTGCGGGCATGCTGGATTTGGTGATGGCACTGAGATGGGTACATGAAAATATCGCAGCCTTCGGTGGAGACCCGGACAATGTGACGCTTTTTGGCCAGTCTGGCGGTGGAGGAAAAATCCAAGCACTGATGCAGATGCCATCGGCAGATGGGTTGTACCACAAGGCGATTATTCAAAGTGGCGTGTTGGACTTGGGACCTTTGGTCACGAAAGAAGCAGCAAAGAATACAGCAGCAGAAATTCTAGAGAAATTGGACGTGACGGTTCGGGAACTGGAAGATCTGCCCTACGAAGTTATTAATGCCGCAGTGGATGAAATCAAGAAACAACGTCGCGTCGACTGGGCACCAGTGCCAGGGGTGGGTGAATATGAAGGCTCATGGGATGTAGTAGGCTTTCGGCCGGAAACGCGTAATATTCCAGTGATCGTTGGTTCTGTTTTTGCGGAGTTTGAAGCGCAGAAACTGTGGGCGTATAAGGATGAGATGAGTGATGCGCAACTCTTTGCGGTGTTGGAGCAGCGATACGGTGCTGAGCATGTGCCGCAGCTGTTGGAGGCGTTCCGCAGGGCATATCCTGAGCTTCCGGAGTATTACTGCGCCCACGTGGATGTGGTGTGCCGTCTTCCAGGACAAAATTTCCTGAAATGTCGCTCTTCTTTCACTGATACGCCTTGTTATAATTACCTTTTTTACTACGTTTCCCCTTTTATGGGCGGTGAAATCAGCGGTCACTGTCAGGAACTGCCATTTGTATTCCGCAATAGTCAATATCTGGGAGTCCTGGCCGGAGGCGAAGGACGGGAAGAACTTCAAAATGCTGTATCCGGTGCCTGGACAGCCTTTGCAAAGCATGGGGTACCAGACTGTGATGACATTCCACATTGGGAACGGTTCCATGGCGATAAAATGGAATGTATGGTCTTTAGCAAAAAAACTCGGATGGAGCAGGATTTTGATAGTGACCTGACGACGCTTGTAAAGCAGTATGCAAAACTGCCTCCATTCCTGGTTCGGACAAAGGGCTAAAGAGAGTTGGTGCTTTATGTCTGCGAAGAAAAGATCCCTCTGGAGTTCGAATTTTCTGTGTCTATTCCTGGTAAATGTTTTAATTTCTTTCTCCTTTTATACTATTGCATCTATTCTGTCTGAATACTTGGTGAAAATTGGTATCTCTATCTCTATGGCAGGGGTAATTGTTGGAATGTTCTCCATTACTTCGCTGGTATGCAGACCTCTTTGCGGCGTATTGGCAGACCGATTCTACAACGTGAAATTGATCTGCATTAGCTGCATTCTTCAGGCAGTCGGATTGTTTGGATTTGCTTTTGCCAAAAGTACAGGCTTAATTGCAGTGTTCCGCATTTTGAATGGCATTGGCTTCGCAATTTCTGCAACAGTGACGGTGAGCTATGCAGCCTCGTTTATTCCTGAAGAGCGGACAGCAGAGGGGCTTGGATATTTTGGACTGGCGGTAGTATTCAGTTCTGCTGTTGCTCCCGGTGTCGGGATTTTCCTGCGTGATGCCGTTGGAATGCAGGCAACATTTCTCTGCGCTGGGGGAATGCTCATTGTGGCGCTGATGCTGTTGCTTCTGTGCCACCTTCCGGAGACAGAGCCAGTACATATTGCCGCCCGTTCAATTCGATTTGGGGATATCTTCTATAGAAAAGCTTTGCCCTATACGGTGCTTGGGGCTTGCTTCTCCTTTATGAACGGCATTATTTCCACCTATATTGTGTTGTTTAGTTCTGCACTGGGTGTTGGTGGTATCAGTGCGTATTTTACAACTTATGCGTTACTGCTCTTTGTTATTCGTCCTGTGCTTGGAAAGGTAATGGATAAAAAGGGAATCGCATTTACTGTTATTCCAGGTATTGCGCTGACAGCAGTTTCCATGTTGATCCTTGCGGCCGGCAAATCGGTAGAGATAATTATGTTATCGGCAGTAGTGCGTGCCTTGGGGCAGGGAGCGGCGCATCCTTCACTTCAGGCGGAGTGCATCCGCACTGCCGGCAAAGAGCACCGGGGCGTTGCCACAAGTACCTACAGCTTGGGAGGAGATGTCGGCCAGGGTATTGGACCTATCTTGGGCGGAATCCTTCTGGAATACCAAAGTGGCCTGCCAGGTTACCGGATACTGTTTTTGATATGTGCCATACTGATGGTGATCGCAGAGGGGTATTTTTTGATTCTTTATCGGGTGAATGGGAAGACATCTGCGGAGCAATTGCCAACGAAAAGTTAACTCTCATAGCAATTTGCGATCAAGCAAGGAATCTTCCACAGCTGCTCCCTCGCACAATCATGCACACCGTTCAGCGTATGACGGTTCAACCACATAAATACAGAAACTCGCAGTAGTTTTGGATTGCAAAATATCCAGCTGCTGCGAGCTTTTCATTTGTAAATCACATTGTCTTTTTTGAGGTTGCAGTGTTGACGTAACCATGTCAAGTATGAATGTAAGTTTTTATTTTTGTGATATGCTCTGGATGTTTCTGCATTTACTGCAGAAAAACTTTTTGACCTCACGTCCCATGATAACCTTGTGTGTCTTAATGGGTAATTTCACACATTTTAGAATAAAAATACAAAAAAAGATTTTGTATAATTTGTATGCTTTACAGAATGTGCTCAAATCGTTACAATGGTGGCAACCTGTATTCCTGTGGCGGCGTTATGCCCGCGGTGGGCGGACGTTTCCTGGGGATGCGCACAGAAAGGAGAATGGTGATATGCATCATTTCAAAAGAGTGTTGGCAAGTGGCCTAATGCTGTTGGTCGTCTTTGGATGTGTCTTTTCCGTCTTTGCGGAGGAACAGAAGCCGGATGATCAGTGGTTTGAAGAGCACCTGCTGACAGAGCTTCCTTCGGACGAAAAGGATGTTATTTCCGAGTTCGTGCCGCTGGAGGAACCTGAAATTAAGGAATATTCCAACAAGTACATTGTATTGGCAGAACCCTGTGAGGATCTGAACCCCAATATGGTCTACACCGCAACGGTCAACCTCTTCCAGGTGACCGAGGACGAGGAGACTGTTTGGAAGCTGGATAGGGAATACCCTCTGGCAATTGAGGATCCCAATCAAAAGCGCGATGAGGAGCATGCGCTGCCCGAAAATGATGATGAACTGACCGCTCCCACCAACGAGGAGCTTGCAGAACTGATCGACGTCAAGGGCTGGTGCAACCACGGCGAGACCGAGCTTGACCTGGATAAGGTGAAGTTTGATGTGGTCGTTTACAAAGACGACGAGGACATTGTACGTGCCAGAGTTACCTTTAAGGCCTCTAAGGTCGCTGAGGCAGTGACGAAAGTTCGGCGGTCGGCACACCGTGCTGCCTCTCTGGTCAAGCTGAAGACAGAGTATACCTTGATCCCCGAGGATGAGGACTATACCCTGACCCACGTGGTGCTGCACTTTGTGACCCCGGAGTATCTGACCATTGTTTACGAGGACGGCCTGAACGGAGAGGCCTTTGGAAGCGAAGTCTACTATGTGGCACCCCATTCCTGGACGCCCGGAAGCAAGATCGACAGTCTCGATCCTGCATCTGTACGTCGCGGCTATATTTTTGCAGGCTGGAACCCTGAGCGTACCCAGTACGTGGAAAAGGATGTGACCTACACTGCCATTTGGGATATTGCGACTTATACCATCACCTATGAAGGAATTCCCGAAGGCGTAGAGAACCCCAATCCTTCTACCTACACCATCCAGGATGAAGTGGTTCTGAATGATCTGGGTGTTGATGGCTTCGTGTGCTGGCTGGATGAAAATGGCCAGGAGATTACATCCATCCCTGCAGACAGCACCGGCGACCGGGTGCTGACGGCGAAGATTATTGAAAAGCCTGTTCAGCCCAGGATTGGTACCAACGTGTCTGAGAATCTGCTGAAGATTCAGTGTACCACCCATGAAGAGCACAGCTGGACGAATAGCAGCGCGTTCTCCACCAACGCCAGAGATGTGAAGTGGAATGCTGAGACCAAGCGGTGGGAGAGCCATGTGTCGGTTTCTCTGAATCAGATCAATCTGACGCAGATCAAGAAAAACTTTTTCGGCGGCATCACCCATTATTACGAGAAGAACAACCCTGCAGTCAATGTTTACTTTGACCCCAATGCGCAGGGTACTACCTCATTAGGCAGCCCTGTTACCGGCATGTGGTTTGCTGTGGATGGTAATCCCGTGGTGCTGGATGTGGAGTGCTATGATGTGCCTGCCGCCCCCAAGACTGTGACCACCAAGCTGTGGATCCGTGATTGGACGAAGCTGGCCAATTGGGAGAGAACTACCAAGCTGATTGATGGCACCTATACCGTGAGCAGTGTCTACGGTGACCGCACTGACGGCTTCTTTGTAGATGTGACCATCAATGATTTGAGTGCGTACATCTCTGCCAAGATGGCAGCCAAGACCACCGGTACTTACATTGTCGATCCCGTCCAGAACGGTGCGACCATTACCTATCGGATGAAGTATACCGGTTCTTCGACTGACCTGAAGCAGGATGGCTCCGGCTGGTCGATTTACACCGACGAGTGGACGGGCACCGAGAAGAACAACGGAAAGACCATCTATGTTCTGCCCCAGTGGACGACCACCTATACCGATGGTTTGGATGGCGAAGTGTTTGCCGATAAGGTCATCGTTTATCCTGAAACTTCCAACGATGTAGCGCAGGATATTCTGAAGACCGGCAGCATTGCAACGCCTGCTTTTGGCGATGATCCTGTTCGTGAGGGCTATGTCTTTGCAGGCTGGAATCCCGAGATTGCAGCTGAGATGACGGATAATGCTACTTACACTGCAATTTGGAATCAAATTTACACCATCACCTATGAAGGCGTTCCCACTGGTGTGGAGAATCCCAACCCCACCACCTACACCGTTGCTGATGAAGTGGTGCTGAAAGGACTGGACGCCGATGGTTTCCTGGGTTGGCTGGATGAAGGTGGCAATACAATCACCTCCATCCCCGCAGGCAGTACCGGTGACCGGGTGTTGACAGCGAATATTGTCGCAAAGCCCACTATGCCTAAGATTGGCACCAATGTTGTGGAGGGGCTGCTGAAGTTCCAGTGCACCACCCATGAGGAGCACACCTGGACAGACAGCACTGCATTCTCCACCAACTCTAAGAACGTAAAGTGGAATCCCGAGACACATCGCTGGGAAAGTTATGTTTACGTTAAAATGGCTAATATTAACTTAACCCAGGTCAAGAGGAATTATTTCGGTGGCATTACCCATTATTACGAGACAAGCAGCCCCAAGGTCGATGTCTACTTTTCGCCTGATGCTCAGGGCACGACTGCGACCGGCAAACCCGTTACTGGCCTGTGGTATGCAGTAAGCGGCAACCCTGTGGTGCTGGATGTAGAGTGTTATGATGTACCCGCAGCTCCCAAGACTGTGACCACGAAGCTTTGGGTCCGGGATTGGACAAAACTGGCCAATTGGGAGAGAATCACCAAGCTGATTGACGGCACCTATACTGTTGGCAGCGTCTACGGCGACCGCACCAGCGGCTTCTTCGTGGATGTGACCATCAACGATTTGAGTGCCTATATTTCCAGCAAGATGGCGGCCAAGACTACCGGTACTTACGTCATTGACCCTGTCCAGAACGGTACGACCATTACATACCGGATGAAGTACACCGGTTCTTCGACCGACCTAAAGCAGGACGGTTCCGGCTGGACTATCTACACCGGCGAATGGACGGCTACCGAGAAGAACAACGGTAAGATTATCTACCTGCTACCGCAGTGGACGACCACCTATACCGATGGTGTGGACGGCGAAGCATTTACCGATAAGGTCATTGTTTATCCTGAAACTTCCAACGATGTAGCGCAGGATATTCTGAAGACCGGCAGCATTGCAACTCCGTCCTTCGGCGACGACCCCACACGCACAGGTTACACTTTCCAAGGTTGGGAACCTGAGTTCAGCGAGGATCTGATTGCCAATGCCACCTATACCGCTAAATGGATTCAGACCCCTGCTGTTCCTTCTGGGTCTAACAGCCAGAAGGAGCTGTTCAAGTTCCACTGCACCGCAGATGACAGCCATGCCGACCAGACCTTTAACTGGTTTGGTAGCTATGTCAAGTACAACGGTGACATGGCCTATGATGCAGCCCGCGGCGTCTTTACCGCAACGGCAAACATCACCAACGTGCAGACTCTGCTCAGCACGGGCGTCAAGGCTCCTGAAAAGGTCTGGGGTATGAAGCACTATCATACTGATGATGCTGGCAATACTGTGCGGACTGCAACCATCCACCTGGTTTGGGATGCCAATGCCTCCGGCCTGAATGCTTCCGGCACTGCAACCACCGGCCTGTGGGTGCCCGATGGCGAACAGCTTGTCAATGTCTGGTGCGCAACCGAGCCTGCGGCTCCTTTGCTGACCATGCTGACCCCCAGAAGCCAGCAGACCACCACTGCCATCCGTGTGCTCAGTGTGGATGAGCCTATTGGCAATACGGCAACCAGCCACAATATCCCCACTTACTTCAAGTACCTGACTGCTGGCAGCTACACCATGAGCCCCGTGACGAAGGATGCCAACGGCGACTTCTGGGTGACACTGACCATTGAACCCAGCAGTTATCTGGCAGCCTTCAACAGCAAAAATTCCAGTGAGCCCGCTTACTGGGTTGATACGGAGAAGACCACCACGGACTTCACCTATAAGCTCAGATATACAGGCAGCAAGACGAACTACGCACAGGACGGCAGCGGCTGGACTGTGGATGGCTCTTCTTACCTGTCCGGTGAGACAGCTAAACTCAGCAAGATCCTGTATGTGACCAACAAGTACGAAGTGACTTACACTGATGGCGTGGAAGATGCGGAAGTGTTCCCTGACCAGACCTACCGTGTACTCTCTGGCGATGCAACCCCTGCCTTTGAAGGTACGCCTGTGCGTGAAGGTTATACTTTTGAAGGTTGGGATCCTGAAGTCGCTGAGGTCGTGACGGCTGATGTTACCTATGCTGCCAAGTGGTCTGCGATTTCCTATGGCATTACTTATGCCGGTGTGCCTGAGGGCGTGGAGAATCCCAACCCAGATACCTATACCGCTGAGGGCCTGTCCTTGACCGACCTGGCTGTGGATGGCTTCTTGGGCTGGGCGGATAGCGAAGGCAACGTGCTGACCGCTATCCCTGCTGGTATGACCGGAGATTTGATTCTGACGGCGAGGATTATCGCAAAGCCCACCATGCCTAAGATTGGAACCAACATCTCTGAGGGGCTGTTGAAGTTCCAGTGTACCACCCACGAGGAGCACACCTGGACTGACAGCACTGCATTCTCCACCAATTCCAAAAATGTGAAGTGGAATGCTGAGACCAAACGCTGGGAAAGCTATGTGTCTGTTTCTATGAATCATATCGATCTCTCGCAGGTCAAGAAAAACTATTTCGGCGGCATTACCCATTATTACGAGACGAACAATCCCACAATCAATGTCTATTTTGCCCCGGATGCCCAGGGTTCTACTGCTACTGGTAACGCGGTAACCGGCCTGTGGTATGCAGCGAGCGGCAATCCTGCAGTACTGGATGTAGCCTGTTATGATAGCCCCGCAGCGCCCAGCAGCATTGGAACTTATCTGTGGATTCGGGATTGGACAAATCTCGGAAACTGGGAGAGAACCACCACTGCTATTGATGGCACTTACAGCGTGAGTGGTGTCTACGGTGATCGTGATAACGGATTCTATGTGGATGTTACCATCAGCAACTTGGGTGCTTACATTTCCTCCTCTATGCGGGCAAAGAGCACCGGTAATTATATCCTTGATCCGGTGCAGAACAGTTCTGAGATCACTTACCGGATGAAGTACACCGGATCCATGACCGACCTGAAACAGGATGGCTCCGGCTGGAGTGTTTATAAGGACGAATGGAGCAACAGCGAGAAGAACAGTGGTAAGACGATTTGGGTACTGCCGCAGTGGACAGTCACCTATACCGATGGTGTAGATGGCAGCGTGTTTGTGGATAAGACTTTTGTGCTTCCTGCTTCCTCTGCTGAAATTGCGCAGAACGCACTGAAGAACGGCACCCTGACAACACCTGCTTTCGGGGACGATCCCGTCCGTGGAGGCTATACCTTTGAGGGCTGGACCCCTGAGGTGGCCGAGACCTTGACTGCAAGCGTTACTTATACTGCTACCTGGGCAGAGGTCGACACCGAGGATCCCGCTGACCCTACAGACCCGACGGAACCTGTTGATCCCACCGACTCAGTAGATCCGACGGAACCCGTTGATCCTACTGATCCTGTAGATCCGACGGACCCGGTTGACCCGGTGGATTCTACCGATCCCACAGAACCTACCAATCCTGCGGAGTCTGGTAAGGAGAATGGGACTCCTGTTCAGCCCGGTGAAGGGGAGCAGACTCCTGCCGTTCCCGGCAAGGATGAAGAAAATCCTCCTGTAACCCCAGTGTCCCCTACCGTGACGGATCCTGCACCTTCTGTTGAGGAACCAGCACCCGATCCTGAAAAGGATAATGGCTAATTGATCGAGAGGCCGACTGGCATCCAGTCGGCCTCTCACACTATACCGTGCATGTCGTTCGATACACGGCGGTTCAGTTGCAAAAAATAAAGACTCGTAGCAGTTTTGGATTACCCAAAATCCAGCTGCTGCGAGTCTTTTGCTTACAATTATTCTTTTCCGTAGTTGATTTTTAGCTTGGCGTAGAAATCCTCCAGGATCAAGCGGGCGTCAATGGCGTGGTAGACGCGGATTTCTCTGTTGGTTGGGCATTCCTCGTAGGTACAGTCAGGACGAACGCGCGGCGCCTTGCGGATGGTGTAATGGTGACGCTCCTTATCCTCCAGGAAGACACCAATGGTGGGCTGATCGCCAATGCACCAGGTTTCGCCATGGGGCCAGGGACGGTCACCACAGGCGTCGTTTAGTTCCACCATTTGGCGGAACAGATACTCGCCGATTTCACCGCAGGGGGCAACCCGCGCCTGGAGTTCGGCCAGGGAGATGTTCATCATTTTGTATACATTCTTGGGCACTTGCCACAGCTGCACTTTGGAAGAGAACACCACATTGGCGGCATTGATGTCTTGGTTCAGGTTAAACTCCATCCCACCATTGGGGTACTCGTCACCGCCGATCCATACAGCGATGATCCGATCCGCAATCTTCGGCTCCATCAGCAAAGCAGAGGCAAGATTAGTGATAGCACCCTGCAAACCGATGACCAGAGGCATGGGATCGTCCTTCATGGCCTCATCTACGATAAACCTGGCACCCTCGGATTCTACATAGTGTGTCTCATCGTCCAAGGGTTTGACGCAGCCCCTATATACGGGATACTCATCGGTAAGCCCCATCAGTTTCAACACCAGTTGGATTTCGTCAATGGTGGTGCGGGAGTTGTAGGCGGGGCCGTCCCGGTGCTCAAAATGAGTGGCGATAATACCTTTCACATCGAACATGGGTGTCATCAGGTGATGAGCGATGGCAAACTGATCATCTGCCTCGTTTTTGGCATCGGTATCCACAATCATGCGGTACATCTTTTTTGCGGGAACCTGGAAACGAAGTTTGCTGTTTTTCACGGGGGAAGTCTCCTTGTCTATCTTTGTTGTGAACTGAGAAAGCTCAGTTTCATCTAATGTCGAAAATCTGCACATAAGGATTATCTTTGCTGCACGGCAGCCAAGAGCCGTCGTCATCTGGAGTGCCACACTTCATAAAATGTGTCCATGCATCGGTCATGCGGGCACTAAGGACTTCATCCTCCGGAGTAAATGGTCGCCAGCAGCGGCGCAGGGTGCCGAAAAGATACCGAAGTTCCGAGGAATGAAAGGCACCGGCATCGTCACCGGGCAGAGCACGGTGGAAAGCGTATACATAGGATGGTTTACGCCTTATTTTCTCCATCAGCTGGCTCCAGGCAATGCAGCCGGATTGAATGGGGTTGGATTTGTCAGTGGCCAGAATATCATTTCGGGTGGCTCCCAGGATATACGGAATGTCTGCCACATCTCCTTTTTGAGCCAATACGTCATAAGGAGCGGGGAGGACTTCTGTGCCGCAAACCGGTGCGAATGGCAGGGGAACGCCGGACATTTCGGCAAAGGACATTGCTTTCTGCATCAGTGTTATGGCGGGAATAGCCCGCAGATCATCCAGAGAACGGGCACCGATAGACTGGGCAAAGGCAATTCCGAAGGAGGTGGCATCTGATTCGCTCTGAGCAGCTAAACCGGTACCATAACCGCCGGCACTTTGGAATATGGCTTTGGAAATCAAACCTTTTGCCGGCGGGCTGCTGACAAGGGTTTGGGTACTGATGGCGCCGGCGGATTGACTAAAGACGGTAATGTTATCCGGATTGCCGCCAAAGGCGCGGATGTGCTCTCGTACCCAGGTCAGGGCAGCAATTTGATCCCGGATGCCCAGGTTATCCATATTTTCTCCCATCCATGGGTGGCAGAAAAAGCCGAAAATATTAACGCGGTAGTTGATGGTGACAAGAATAACGCCTCGCCGACAGAAGACCTCGCCGTCAAACTCAATTTCATGGCCGAAACCGTGGTCAAAGGCGCCGCCATGAATCCAGAGCGCTACAGGAAGATTAGCCTGGGAACTGGTTGCTGGTGTCCAGATGTTCAGGTACAGGCAGTCTTCATCCAGATGTGGCCACCGCTCCGGGGTGCTGTAGAACTCTTTTTCGTAGAATGACCCCGGCATCTGGGGAAGCTGCGGACAGGCAGCCGTAAAGTGGTTTGCCTCATATACGCCTGCCCATGGTTGGACGGGCTGGGGCGGAAGAAAACGCAATGCACCTATCGGCGGGGCAGCATAAGGCACGCCCTTAAAGACAGTATACCCGTCGTGTGCCTCCCCGCAAATCGATCCTTCTTTTAGTGCAATACATTGTAATGGCATGAAGGCACCTCCTAAGTGGTGGACTCAGCGAATATTGTTAGGGTCATATTGTAACTCGGCACGACCAAAGCTGGCATAGAGCGCCGGTTCCAGAGTGAGCGTTTTGTCTACATTGCTTACCCGACCTACAATTGTTCCATGCACTACCTGATCAACCAGATCGATCAGGTCACACAGAAGACCCATATTCAAGGGGTTGTAGCCGGGAATCAGAGTGGATTGAAAAATCTGGTAGTTATGTCCACCGTAGAATTTCATCCGGCTGCCCCGGGCTATCAGCCATTTCAGCAGATTAACCAAGCTTACATAATACTTTTCCAGGGAAATGGCTCCCGGGACCTGCATCCACACGCCCATGCCGCTGCCAATGGCGTCCCCGGTGAACAGATGCTGCCCCTTATGCTCCAGTACCACGATGGAACCGGGAGTATGTCCTGGGACCTCACAAATTTCCAGGACATTGCCGCCCAAGTCAATGACATCGTCGGTGTTAACATCGATGGTGTCATGCAGTGCCAGATTCTTTCCAGCCATCATGCCAGTTAGAAAATCTTCCGGCATCTGGAATTCCCGGTGGCTCATATAGACGGTTTCAAATTCATCCATATGGTGGAAATGGTCAATGTGGGCGTGCGTAACTACCAACAACAGAGGCTTTTGTGTCAGAGAACGAACAACAGGCAAAATCTTCCCACCAGGGGTGATGCCTGTGTCAATGACGGCGGCTCGCTCTGCCCCCTCCACGACATAAAAGGAAGAGTTTCCGCTGTCCAGAATGTGATAAATGTCCTCGCCAATACGTGTAATTCTAAAATCCTGCATCGTGACGGCTCCTTTCAGATAAAAAGTAGATTTACAGCGTGCGAACGCTGTCTCGTTCGGTAAGGGTTACACCGATGGATTGCAGCATAGGGGGATCTTCAGGGTTATCCAGCAGTTCGCACAGGCGTTTTACAGCCCGTTGGCCAAGTGTTTCTTTGGCAACGTGCACTGTTGTCAGCTTGGGGGCGGTGAAATAGGCAATGGGCATATCATCGAAGCTGGTGATAGAAATGTCTGTAGGAATATGGTAGTTGTTCTCCTTCAGGGCGCGGATGCAGGACACAGCAATGATGTCGTTATCTGCAAAACAGCCAGTGACGTCCATGGTATGCTCATCCAAGTAGGCACGCATGTCCAGATAGGCGCCATCCTGGGTAGGGGATATGAAGATTTCTTCCAACGTGCAATCCGGATATTCGTCCAAAGCCATTTGAAGCCCTGCCCGGCGCTCGTGAAAATTGTTGATGCGGATAGAAGAGGCAAGGTAGCCAATGCGCCGATGGCCATGCTCCAGCAGATGTCGGGCGGCCAGATATGCTCCTTCCATGTTAGCAATGGAGATATAGTTGTGATGGTATTTGGGGAAATAGCTGTCCAAAATAATGTGAGGGCGGTCGAAATGCTCTAACAGCTGAATGTCATTCTGTTCCATTTCAGTGGCAAAGAAGATAAAGCCTGCGCTGTCGCTGGCGGCAAGTTCATTGAATTTCTCTTCTAGATTGTCGTAGCCGTATAGGTAAAATACTCTGCAATGGGATGAACGTGTTTGTGCCGCTTTTGGTTTGAACCCAGCGGACTTGCCGGAAGTGGCATCTTCCGATGCCTGCTTCGGCATGACGGATATCGACGGGGTGCTGCCCCGCAAAATTCCGATCTGCGGCGTGCTGGGAGACTCCCATGCTGCATTGTTTGGACAGGGCTGCCTGCGCTCCGGTATGGCAAAGGCAACCTATGGTACCGGCTCATCTATCATGATGAATATTGGAACAGCTCCTATTGAGAGCCAGAACGGTCTGGTAACCAGTTTGGCCTGGAAATTCCGGGGCGAGGTCAACTATGTCATGGAGGGAAACCTGAACTATACCGGAGCTGTTCTGCGATGGTTGGAGAAAGACGTAGGCCTGTGTAAGGCATCGGAGACCCAGGCGCTGGCCGAGTCTGCCAATCCGGAGGATACTACCTATCTGGTGCCCGCCTTTACCGGCCTGGGCGCGCCCTACTGGGACAATGAGGCCAAAGCTATGATCTGTGGTATTACTCGCTTGACGGGGAAAGCAGAAATTGCCCGGGCAGCGCTGGACTGCATTGCCTACCAGATTACAGACGTAGTGGAGGCTATGCAGAAGGATACGGGGCTGGCACTAAGCCAGCTTCAGGTGGATGGCGGCCCCACCCGCAATGGCTACCTGATGCAGCTGCAAAGCGACCTTTTGAATGCTCAGGTGCGTGTCCCCTCCAGCGAAGAACTGTCCGGCATCGGAGCCGCCTATATGGCTGGCCTGACTGCCGGGGTGTTTACGGATGAAGTTTTCTCTTTACTTAATTATTCCGGCTATGTTCCGAAGATGGGTGTGGATACTCGTCAAAAGAAATACTGTGGTTGGCTGGGAGCAGTCCGTATGATTCTGGGAGATAGTCAAAGCCTGATAAAGTAAAGTCCTATTTTGAATACACCCGTTTCAACGGATGCACGTTAACGCAGGAAAACTCTGCAAAATAAACAGCCGTATCGATGCATTGTAAGGAATCTCTGACTATATCGGAAAGGGCTAACAGCGAGATTTTTTCGCCGGATATAGGTTTCAAAGATGTGGGGATACCATGTGGGATCCCCCCTTTGAAGCCGTATCATTTGGGGAAATGGTCAGCCGTTAAGCTACGAACGATTAATTCGGGGGTTCCTTCCTTTTTTCTGGTACGAACGCCGGAGGTATGATTATGGAGTTTTCAGATGAGTAGTTGTTATATGAAGGAAGAGACAATTTAGTGAGTGATTGAGTAAATCAGCAAAAGTTGACAACGTGTTTCTAACTGAGGTATCCCGAATTGCGAAGTGCGAGGCAACGGCTCCGCTGTTCGACTGCGGATGATATGACCAATGGTTCTTTAGCGCTTTCTATTGCAAATTATAATGCGCTATGTTACAATCAACATCGTTAAAATTTGCGTGTAAAAGGCTGCTTACGAATACGAAATACATGAGGTCTCCGGTCTCACGGTGAAACCGGGGACTATTCAAAAGATTGGATATGTTCACCGAAAAAATTCAGAGAGTGCAGGGATAGAACATATGGCTGCAATTTTATCAAAAGCCGGTTGCTTTGTGGCAATTATTTTCCTAGGATGGATTTTACGGCAAGTAGGACTTTTCAAGGAAGAGGATTTTCGTATCCTGGCAAAAATTGTTTTGAAAATTACGCTGCCAGCTTCTATTATTTACAGTTTTGCAGGTAAAGAGATCACTGCTTCCATGCTGCTTTTGTGCGCCATTGGTTTTGCACTTGGTGTTTTTTATATTGGAATCGGATATTTTCTCTCCCTTGGAAAGGGAAAAGCAGAAAAAGCATTCTATATTTTGAATCTCTCCGGCTACAACATCGGGAATTTCACGCTGCCATTTGCACAGGGGTTCCTGGGGCCTGCCGGTGTGATCACAACCAGCCTTTTCGATACCGGAAATGCCTTTATTTGTTTGGGAACGTCCTACAGTGTAGCGGCCATGGTGTTGCGGGGTGAAAAATTTTCTGTTGCAAGAATTTTGCGTGACCTGCTCAAATCCGTTCCTTTTGTTGTGTATATTGTGATGATTGTGCTGACACTGCTTCATATTCAGCTTCCTGGGGCAGTGACAGAGTTTGCCGGATTGTTGGGAGATGCAAACGCCCCCATGGCTATGTTGATGCTGGGTGTCGGATTCAAAGTTTCTGGCGACAGAAGTCAGATCCGCACGATCGCCAAAGTGTTATGCGTCCGTTATGGCTTGGCTGTTTTGACTGCTTTAGGCTGTTTCTTTCTGCTGCCGTTGGATGCAGAAGTGCGTAAAACTCTTGTGATGCTCTCCCTGAGTCCAATTTCCTCGGCTGTTCCTGCCTTTACCAGCGAACTTGACGGCGACACAGGACTTTCCAGCGCAATTAATTCCATGTCCATAGTAATTAGTTTGATTTGCATCGTTGGTATTTTGCTCTTTATTGTGTGAATCCATCTATGCGTGACCGCGAATGTCCTGTGCTGGCTGTGAATCTTTTGGGATACGGTATAGATGAGAAAGGACTTGACAAATTTTAAAATGTTACTATAATAGGCAACACGAGTTGCGTAACATATTTTTAGAATTAGGAGAGAGTAACGATCATGGAGAATGTTTTAGGGCAATCCCGCACAGAAAAAAGTGCCAGATACCGCCAAGTGTGATATAATAAAGCCATGGATAAACAAATGACGATT
>CAKTJC010000034.1 GCA_934567355.1 uncultured Oscillospiraceae bacterium | reverse complement strand
TCAGAGGTTATCCACCGTTTTTATTGGGCACCTATTGTATAATGCGATTTTTGGTGTTTATGCGGTGTTGCCTTAAAAATCTTTCCGAAAAAGCGCATTATCTTCCACCTCCGGAGTAACGAATTCTGGGATCCAGGAATGCCAGCGCAATATCGGACAGCAGGATACCAATGACCACCAGGATCGCCTGGATCATCACAATGCCGCCTGCCAGATACACGTCGCCGGTTTGCAGAGCCTTGAGCAGCTCCGGCCCCTGGATGTCGATCATCAGCACCATGGCCGTGACCGTGGAGCCGGAAAACAGCGTGGACAGCACGCCGCCCAAGCCGGAAACGGTGGGATTGATGGCGGCGCGGAAGCAATACTTCATGACGATCTTCCTTTCCGGAACTCCCTTTGCGCGGGCAGTCAGGGTATACTGCTTTCCAACCTCATCCAGCATCTGAGCGCGCACGGAGCGGATGATGCCGCAGGTACCGGAGGTGCCGATGACCAGGAAGGGAATGATCATACTCTTCAAAAACGGGAAGAACCCGGATAGATCCAATCCAACGTTGGCGTTGCCGGTCCATTTGTACGACCAGTACATCAGCATAAACGCCAACACAAAGTTTGGTATTGCGGCGCCCAGGAATCCAAAGAACGAGGAAATATAGTCGCCTATGGAATACTGGTGGGTGGAGGCATACACCGCAATGGGCAGCGATACGCCGTATTGGAAGACCAGGATCAACGCGGAAACCAAAATCGTCAGCGGAAGGCGATCGTTGATAACGGACAGGACGTTTTTGCCGTAGGCGAAAGAATATTTCCAGTTATGATGGGAGCCGTACAGCCGGTAATAGGAGGAGTCCGTGGGTGTCCAGATGATACCGGAGATCCACTTGATGTACCGCTCATGGATCGGCAGATCCAGACCGTACTCTGCACGCAAGGCGTCCGCCTCTGCCTGGCTGACATATTCACCCTCTGAGGCAAGCTTGGATATCTGCCGGTCCACATAGTCTGTTTCCGGGAGCTGGATCACAAAAAATACCAGCACCGAGATCAAAAACAGCGTGGGGATGAACATGAGCAGCCGCTTGATGATGTACTGTACCAGGTCCCGCTGAAAAAAATCTTTTACCGAACGAAGGAAATGCCCGCCTTTGGGGGTTATCTTTTGTTCATTCATGCAAATTTCCTTTCGTATAAAACGGGGGCAGGGAAACTGGTTCCCCGCCCCCGAGCTTTGATTATGCGTTATGGGTTCTTTTCAAATATCACACAGCTTTGTACAGAGTCTCGTAGTGAGCAATATTCGCATACATATACAGGTCAGCCCAGACCAGGCCGTCGGGATAATTCTTCAGGCTGGAGGTGACCAAGTTGTAGTTGCCCGCGCTCTGCAGGTAAGCGATCGTCCACAGGTTTTCCTTGTGAATCTCATAGATCTCCAGGTTGTAGGCTTCTCTCTCCTCGGTGATGGGAGTTGCCGCCCACTTCTCGTAGATCTCAATCAGCTTTGCCATATCGCCGGTGGGCTCAACGCCACTTTCGCCATTGGTGCCGTACCAGGTGCCGAACTCGCCGTACCACTCGGCGGACTGAATGATGGGAACGAAGGGAGCAACGCGGTCAGCCATGGACAGGCCACCGATGGTGGTGTGAGGCTGAATAACAGCAGTCCAGTCGTTGTTATCGATTTCCATATCGAAGGCGGCCATCTCGTATTCCTTCCAGGCAGTCTTGATGCCGACGGCATTGTAGTACTGCTCCAGGATGGGATACTGATCCACAGCGCCGGATTCCAGGTAGCCATAGAAGGTCAGCAGGAAGTCAGAGCCGTCAGCGAAGTCGTAGTAGCCGTCGCTGCCCATAACCAGGCCGCACTCGTCCAGCAGCTTCTTAGCGCCTTCGACATCGTACTCCGTCCACTTGTCGATCCACTCTTCGTCATAGCCGACGTTGCCGGGCTGCGGTGCGGACTGGCCGGGCTCCAGGAAGCCGTCATACAGCAGTTCAGACAGCTCTTTGCGGTCAACGGCGATGGAAATGGCGTGACGGAAGTTGATGTTGTTGAACAGCTCTGCGTAGTTGCTGTCCTTGTGGGTATAGTTGAAAGTGACGTTGACAGTACCCCAGTCGGTGCTGGCGAAGGTACGCAGGACGGCGGCATCGCCCATATCGGCAAGGATGGAAGCAATGTCAGACATGTTGACGCCCAGAATGTCCACCTCACCGGAACGGAACATCAGCTGATCCTGGCCGTCCTCAGAGGTCTTGGTGTATACGATGGCATCGCAGTAAGGCAGCTGCTGACCTGCTGCGTCTACCTTCCAGTAGTAGATGTTGCGATCCAGGTGGCAGACAGAGCTGCTGTTGGTCTCGCCCTCTCTCAGGACGAAAGAGTTGACGGAAGGAATGCCGCCAATATTCCAGAAGTTATAGGCAACGGCCTTGCCCAGATCCTTGATGGTCGCCTTGTCGACGCCCTTGGCCAGTGCATTTGCCAGCACGTCTTCATCAGACAGGCCGGTATCTGCCCAGTATTCATTCTCCACATAGATGGAGGAGGGGATCAGATCGCCGAGCCAATGAGCAGGAGCCCAGCACCACTTGAAATCACCGTGCTCGATGAA
Organism: uncultured Oscillospiraceae bacterium; assembly: GCA_934567355.1. Lineage (GTDB taxonomy): Bacteria > Bacillota > Clostridia > Oscillospirales > Oscillospiraceae > Faecousia. Next base: position 24,685 of record CAKTJC010000034.1, on the reverse strand, counting down.
GTCGGCGGGATACTTGGCGGTGTCGAACGTCCAGGTGACGGTATAGTCGTCGACCTTGGTCAGGGTGGCATAGTTGCCGGTCTCGCCGTCGATCAGGGCAGCCCAGCTTGCCTTGGTATCAAAGTTGGTAAGGTGGCACATATAGTACCAGAAAGTGATGTCGTCAGCGTTGAAATCGCTGCCGTCGGACCACTTCATGCCTTTGCGCAGATGGAAGGTCCAAACAGTGTAATCCTCGTTATACTCATAGCTCTTGATGACATTGGGATAGTAGGAGCCGTCGGTATCACGACGGATGATGGTCTCCAGCGTGGGTCTGGAAAGATCCCAGGAGCCGCCGCCGCCAACCAGGTTGATCACGCCGCCATAAGTGCCGATCTCAAGCTCAGCACCGGTGGAGTCGTGCTCAGATACGAAAACGTCTCCCTCAACAGGCAGACGATCCTCTACCTTGCCGTAAGTACCCAGCTCCGTGATAGAGGGTGCCTCGGAGTAACCGGCGGGGGTTTCAGCTGCGGAAGCCTCGGTGGCAAAAGTCACTGCAGACAAAGTCAGAACCATTGCCAGAGCCAGAAGCAAAGAAATAAGCTTCTTCATTATTGTGTTCCTCCCATTTTTAGTTATTCCGTTCAAGAACGTCCATTCCTAAACACCATTTATTATACATTTTTTCCAATGAAAGTCTACGCATATCATGTCTTTTTTCAAAAAACTTTATTGCATTTAAAGCTTTTTTACGGCACAAATTTTTTCGTTCTGTTGATATTTCACATATGCATGACGTTCATTTTGTGCATAGCGTATAGTTTCTATATCTTTTGCATGATTTTCTTACAACAATATTGATGCAAACGAAATTCTGTGCTACATTTACAATGCAATGGATTTCAGGAGGCTGTACACGGATCGCCTTATTTCTGTCACACCATCTTTCAGGCAGCTTAAGCTGCAAAGCACGGAGTGCTGTGCGGTCATTTCGGTATTGATGGCGTGAGCGGTCTGCCTGCACAAAAGTATCCGACCGCTGCTTACGCAGAAGACGGTTTATTCGGGAGCCTAAAAGGAGAAACGAATGGTTTATAATGTACTGGACTATGGTGCCGTCGGAGACGGCATTACCAACGATACCGCTGCAATCCAAAAAGCCATTGACCGCTGCCGCGAATCAGGCGGCGGGCAGGTTCTGCTCCCCGGCTGCAGGACCTACCGCAGCGGCGCACTGATCCTCTGCTCCAATCTGGAACTGCATATGCAGATCGGAGCAGTTTTGAAGGGATCGGACTGTCTGGAGGATTACCTTCTCCCTGTAAACACGGAGGGCTCCACTGAGTTAAGAAATATCCCCTCTTATGAGGACTGTACCTATTCAGGAGCGCCGAACCACTATTTCCTTTACGGGCACAGCTGCTGCAACCTCGCCATCACCGGCCTTGGACGCATCGACGGAAATGAAGAAATATTTTACGGAGAGGTAAACAAATGGCATATCGAAGGCAGCTTCTACCCGCGGGCGCCGATGCTGTTTTTAGAAAACTGCTCCCATATAACAATGACTCAGGTAACGCTGTCCAACAGTGCATTCTGGACAGTCCATCTGGTAGGCTGCCGCGATGTGCTCATCGACGGCATTCGGATCCTGAATAATCTGCGCATGGCAAATTGCGACGGGATCGACCCGGATCACTGTCGGAACGTCCGAATTGCCAACTGTCACATTGAATGTGCAGACGACTGCATCGTGTTCAAGAACACCGCATCCGCCATGCAGTATGGCCCATGTGAAAACATCGCCGTTTCAAACTGCACCTTGATCTCCACCAGCGCTGCCATAAAGTTCGGCAGTGAAAGTGAGGACGTCTTCCGTAACATTCTGGTTGAAAACTGCTGCATCAGCCGCTCCAATCGCGGCATTTCCCTGCAGCTGCGTGATGCCGGGTCAATTGAAAATGTAAGCTTTCATAGCATCAGCATCGAAACGCGGCTGTTTCACCGCGAGATGTTCTGGGGCCAGGCAGAACCCATCGCCATTACGGTTCTTCCCCGCAGTGAAAGCACCCGGGTTGGGACCGTCCGGAATATCGTTTTCAGCAATGTTTCCTGCATAAGTGAGAATGGGATTTTAATTTACGGCCATGGGAGCAATTCCGTACGCGGGATCCGTTTTGACAATATTTCTCTCCGGCTTCGCTCCGCTACGGAATACGAAAAGGGCTGTCACGATCTAAGGCCCACATTCGGCACAAAGGTACTGTGTAAGCCTTCTCATTTTATCTATGCCCGTAACGCTTCTGACGTCTCGCTGCGCGGCTGTTCATTCGAAGCTGACACCTTCTTCCAACGCCAGCACATCTCCGACTGCATCCTGGAAGAATGCAGCGGCTTCTCAATCACGCAGAGGTGACCCTATGTTTCTGAATAACTTACTGTATTACGAAGATAAATATTCCATCCGGGTCAATGAGGAAAATGACAGCATTTTCTATTATTTCGACTATGATGTACGCACTGCGGACATCAATATGGAATTCCAGCATTTCCATTCCTTTTATGAGCTGTGCATTCCGCTGTGCCCGAATGCGATCCACTTTATTGAGGGCATTCCCTATGAAATTCAATCCTTTGATATTGTGGGAATTCCACCGGCAAAATTGCACAAGACGCAATACCCAGACGGCAGGCCCTGTAAGCGGCTGATCATCCAGTTCAACATGCCTTCTCATGTGCCGGGGCTGTCAAACGAATATGAACAGCTGCTGGGCATCTTTAATCAGAAAGTTCCCATTTTCCGTTTCGATTCCGAATTGCAGCGACGGCTCTACGGAAAAATAAACGACATCTATTTTCTGTCCTCCAAAGCTGACCCGATGCGCAATTTGATCATCCACCAGAAGTTTATCGAATTCCTGATTTTGCTGTTTCTGAACAAGAACAGCAATATCTACAAAAACGAAACCATTCTGTCTGAACTGGAGGAAAAAATCTATACAGTCGCAGGATACATTCATGCCCACTATCCGGAACCCCTGAGCCTGGAGCAGCTGGCAGAAACTCACAACATCAGCCCCAGTTATCTATCACACCGTTTCAAATTCGTCACCGGCTTTTCCATCACCGACTACATTCAGATGACCAGAGTCCGCAATGTCCAGGCATTGCTGATAAACACAAATATCCCCATTACCGAGATCCCCGCGCTGTGCGGCTTCAACAGTTTCTCCCAATTCAACCGTGTATTCAGAAAATACATTGGCGCCCCTCCCTCGCTGTACCGAAAGCAAAACCGAATTCAGCATTCAGAATCTGCAACTTAAGTTCATACCGTCGCAACAGAAAAAGTACACGGTTCAACCCGCCCCTCACAGAGTCGGTTGAACCGTGTACTTCACTATGGCGCCCCCTGTTGGACTCGAACCAACGACACACGGATTAACAGTCCGTTGCTCTACCGACTGAGCTAAGGGGGCATTATGTTGGCATTACCTATCTTCCCGGCAAGTCACCCTGCAAGTATTGTCGGCGCAGATGAGCTTAACTTCTGTGTTCGGGATGGGAACAGGTGGACCCTCATCGCAATCAATGCCAACTATGTCGTGCCGGAAGATGCGCTCCTCCAACGACATGCATTTTAGCACACGCAAATCAGGTTGTCAAGAATTAGTTTACGGTGCCTTGATAATTTCCGCCGCGCAGCAGGCAGCGAACAAGCAAATCATGCTTAGTGCCACTTGCGGTCACTCTCCGTTCAGGCGTGCAATCGCGGCCGTAGGCGGACTGCCCTGCCTTCTTCGGTTCACTCCGATTTCGGTGCACGAAAGGGCTTCCGCCGTTTCGCGGAGCGATGTGCGTTATACCTTCAGAATAAAATGACTCTTGTGAAAATCAAGCAGGCCCTCGCTGCGCATTTTCCCCAGCTCCAGCGACAGGCCGCTGCGCTCCACCGCAAGGTAATCCGCAAGCTGCTGCCTTGAAAAGGGAATGTCAAATTCATATTTGCCCAGCCGCTGTGCTTCGGAGGAGAGGTAGGACATGAGCTTTGCCCGAGTGCCGCGCTGCCCCATATGGGTAAGCTTTTCGCTCAAACGCAGGTTTTTCTCAGCCATCTCGCCGAGCAGATTTCGAATGATCCGGCTGTGGTGCGAGCAGGCGGATGGGCACACAGTCAGAATGCGCCTTACATTCAGGAACATTGCAGTGACAGGCGTTTCCGTCATGACACTCACATTCAAAACGGAACCGGGCGCGCAGGCATATGCAGCGGCAAAAGTCTGCCCCGCTCCTGCCTTGGAAAGGATATTTCGGTTTCCCCAGATATCCTCCTGTATAACCAGTATATTTCCCGACAGCACCAGACCGATTGAGTCCGCCGCGTCTCCGGCACGCAGCACAAAGGCTTCTTTCGGGAAGTCCTTTTTTTCGGCTTTGAGGCAGGAGAGCATCGCAGTCAGCTCCTCCTCAGAGGTGCCGGAGAAAAGCTGAGAAGAACGGATCACAGGCAAAAAATCTTTCATGAAATCCTCTTTCGTTGAAAATTCAACTGACTTGTTGATTTAATTATATTATAATTAAGTCACAAAAGCAAGGAGGTATTGCAATGAAACGGAGAATTATCGAAATCGATCAAAATAAATGCAATGGCTGCGGTGCCTGTGCTGCCGCTTGCCACGAGGGCGCTATCGCCATGGTGGACGGCAAGGCAAAGCTGATGCGGGATGATCACTGCGACGGTTTGGGTGACTGCCTGCCCGCTTGTCCCACCGGGGCGATCTCCTTTGTGGAACGCGAGGCCGCTGCCTATGACGAACAGGCGGTGCTCGCAAATAAGCAGAAGCAGATGCAGCAGGAAGGAATGCGCCTTCATGGCGGCTGTCCCGGGACTCGGATGAAAACGATCCGGCACACCGAGCCGTCAGATATTGAAGCTGCTCCTGCCCAAACGCAAAGCCGTCTTTCTCAGTGGCCGGTACAGATCAAACTCGTTCCCGTGAACGCGCCTTATTTTGACGGTGCGAAACTGCTCATCGCAGCCGACTGCACCGCTTACGCCTATGCCGCTTTCCACGAGCAGTTCATCAAAGGGCACATCACCCTCGTGGGCTGCCCGAAGCTGGACGGCGTGGATTATTCCGGGAAGCTCACCGAAATCATCCGGAACAACGACATCAAGAGCGTAACCGTTGTCCGTATGGAGGTGCCCTGCTGCGGCGGACTGGAGCATGCAGCGAAAACCGCTTTACAGAACAGCGGAAAGTTCATCCCGTGGCAGGTTGTGACCATTTCTACGGACGGAAATATCCTTGATTAAAGGAAGTGAGGATTTCAAGATGGATCGAAAAATGTTTTGTTTTCAGTGTGAGCAGACGGCAGGCTGCACCGGCTGTACGGGAAAAGCTGGCGTCTGCGGCAAGACTGCCGAAGTTGCAAAGCTGCAGGACGTGCTGACGGATGCACTTATCGGCCTCGCCCGAGCGACGGACAACGCCCCAGAGGCAAACAGGGGGACATGGCAGCTGATGATCGAGGGACTGTTCACTACTGTCACCAATGTGAATTTCAACGAAACAACACTGCGTGGGCTGATCGACCGGGTACACGCAGAAAAGGCGCGGCTTGTGCCGGACTGCGCCGTCTGCACCAGCCCGTGCGGGCGGAGCAATGACTATGATATGGCACAGCTGTGGAACGCGCAGGAGGATATTCGCAGTCTCAAATCCCTCATTCTCTTCGGTGTGCGCGGTATGGCGGCCTACGCCCATCATGCCATGGTGCTGGGCTATGCCGACGAAGAGGTAAACCGTTTCTTCGCCAAGGCGCTCTTCGCCGTGGGCGAGGATTGGGGGATGGATGAACTGCTGCCCATCGTGATGGAAGTCGGCGAGAAAAATCTCAAATGCATGGCGCTCCTGGACAAAGCCAACACCGAAAGCTACGGCACACCCGCGCCTGTTACCGTTCCGCTGACTGTGGAGGAAGGGCCGTTTATCGTCATCTCCGGCCATGACCTGCACGATCTGAAGCTTCTGCTGGAGCAGACTGCGGGCAAAGACATCAACATCTACACCCACGGTGAAATGCTCCCCGCTCATGGTTACCCCGAACTGAAAAAGTATTCCCACCTCAAGGGCAATTTCGGCACGGCATGGCAGAATCAGCAGAAAGAATTTGCATCCCTTCCCGCGCCGGTGCTGTTCACCACCAACTGCCTGATGCCGCCGAAAGCAAACTATTTGGATCGCGTATTCACCACGGCGGTGGTATCTTACCCCGAAATGGCGCACATTGGAGCGGACAAGGACTTTACCCCGGTGATCGAAAAGGCTTTGGAGTTGGGTGGTTACTCCGAGGACAGGCATTTCACCGGCATGAACGGCGGCAGCACGGTTATGACCGGCTTTGCCCGGGATACGGTGCTTGGCGTGGCAGACAAAATCATCGAGGCCGTCAAGTCCGGCGCGATCCGGCACTTCTTCCTGGTCGCCGGTTGCGACGGAACTCGCCCTGACCGCAGCTACTACACGGAGTTTGTAAAGCAGACGCCTGCCGACACCGTCGTACTCACCCTTGCCTGCGGCAAATACCGCTTCAATGATCTTGACCTTGGCACCATCGGCGGTCTGCCCCGTCTGATGGACATTGGACAATGCAACGACGCCTACAGCGCCATCCAGATTGCCGTCGCCCTTGCTGACGCTTTCGGCTGCGGTGTGAACGACCTGCCGCTGTCTATGGTGCTCTCCTGGTACGAGCAGAAGGCTGTGTGCATCCTGCTGACACTGCTGCACCTGGGTATCAGGAACATCCGCCTTGGCCCCACGCTGCCGGCGTTCGTTTCGCCGGGTGTACTGAACTACCTTGTGAAAAATTTTGGCATTGCCCCCATTACCACGCCGGAGGCAGACATGGCAGCAATGCTGAAATAATTCCGCAACACCGGGTTGCTTGCATTTCCCGCTTCCCTTTGGTATGATACTGGAAAGGAGGAAAAAAATGGAAACAAAAGATATTATATTGGAACTTCGCACAAAAAGCGGCTTATCTCAGGACGATCTGGCGCAGAAGATTTACGTCACCCGGCAGGCAGTGTCCCGATGGGAAAACGGTGAGACTGTCCCCAATACGGAAACCCTAAAACAATTGTCCAGGCTCTTTGACGTATCTATCAACACGCTTCTGGGCAGTCCCAGGAAGCTTTTTTGTCAGTGCTGCGGAATGCCGCTGGAAGACGGTATCCTCAGCCGGGAACCTGACGGCAGCTATAACGAAGACTACTGCAAATGGTGCTACACCGACGGGAAATTCACCTACGAGGATATGAATGTTCTCATCGATTACTGCGCAAAGAACATGGCCAGTGAAGCCTGGCCGGAGGCACAGGTGCGGGAATATCTCGCCCAGAAGCTTCCGGAGCTGAAGCACTGGAAACGCCCGGAAACATGACCGGTATATACGCCAAGGCTCGCTTTCCCCATTTCATCAATCCCCTGTAAATACAGCAAACCACCCCGGATACGGACCTGGACGCCGTACCGGGGTGGCTTTTTAAGAAGTGCTGACAGCGGATGTTTTTTCAGATTTTCTCTCGTTTTTCCTGTTTTTTATACAGGCTTAATGGTACTTCCGGAGCTGGATTTGATCACTTCCAAATGGGTGGGAATATTGCTTTCCAGCAGCTGCACATGGCTGATGATGCCGATCATGCCGCTGGATCTGCGGACACTTTCCAGGACGTCCATGGCATCGTGAATGGAGCTGTCGTCCAGTGTGCCGAAGCCTTCGTCGATGAACAACGCCTCGATCTGGACACCGCTTTTCTGTGCGACAGTGGAAAGGCCAATGGACAGGGACAGCGACACAAGAAACTTTTCACCGCCGGAAAGCATGGCTACGCTCCGCCCCTCCGCATCCGGGCTGCGGTTATCATGAACTTTCAGTTCCAGCCCGCGTTTATTGCCCTTTCCCTTGTCTTCGGTGCGGTACAGATGATAGCGGCCGCCATGCACCTTCTCCAGCATACGGTTGGCCTCGCCGATGACCTGGTTGAACATTATGGCCAGCACATAGCGCTGCAGGCCGATGCCGGTATCGCCTCGCAGCTTTCTGGCAAAGATCAGATCATTTTCCGCTTCCTGGATGTTGCTTTGATAGTGCTCCCACTTGGCCTGCAGATCCTGCCGCTTTTCCTGCAGACGCTTGCTCATGGTTCGCAGTGCAGAAATTTTGTTCACAAATTCATCTCTTTTGGCCTGAATTTCCTTTTGGCGCTCCCCGAACTGTGCGGCATCCGGCTCTTCCTTTTCAGCCAACTCCAGCCGTTTTTCTGCCAATGCCTTGGAGTTATTCTGAACCGCCGTGTCATGCGCAACGATCTTCGTGTGGAGTTCGGCCCTTTTATCACTTGATAGCAGATCCTGCTTTGCAGTCCGGGAATCCGGATATCCGGCCTCCGTCAGTGCCGCCTCCATTGCTGCTTTGGCCGAGACGCGGTTTTTCTCTGCCTCGGTACGCTCTTTCTCCGCGCCGCTGATCTTTGCTGTCAGCTGATTCAGGACATCGTTGGCCTTCTTCCACGCGTCATCCAGCATTTTGGTCGTATCCATATACCGCTTGATCTCTTCGCGGAATCCCGTCAGTCTTTCGTCCAGCGCATTCAAATCGAGAACTCCGTCGATGAGGTTGGCTCTGGCGTTTTCCATATCTTTTTTTGCCTGCATCTGGACAATCTGTGCGTTTTTTAATTTATCAAGCTCATTTTTGGCGCACTGTTCCTTTTCAGAACGCCTATCTTCCAGCTGCTTCCAATACTTTTTCTTTGCTTCTTCCGCTTTCTCTGCCTGCTCCACGGTCTCCTTGCTCACGCTGTCGTCACTTCTGTGTGCCGGCGCAGGATGGTGAATGCTGCCGCAGACCGGGCAGGGAGCATTCTCCTGCAGCGCCGCGGCAAGCTCTCCGTAGATCCCGCTGTAGTAGCGGGCACGCAGGTCGGATGCCTGGAAATTGGCATTATCGTATGCTTCAAGAGCATCTTTGGCCTGTCTCGCAGCCTCATCAAGCTCCCGCCGGGCGCGCTTCTGCGCCTCTTCCTGCGCTTCAAGCGCCTTACTTTCCCGCTCAAATACTTTCTGATGCTGGCTCAGCGTCTGGTATACGGATCTCTTTGCCTCATATTCTCCGATTTTCGCATTCAAACCGGCTACCGGAGAGCAGTCCTCATTGTCCTGCTTTTTCTTCTGGGCTGTCTGAAAATTTTTCTGGGCATCCGGCAGCTGGGCATTGTATCCCGCTGCTTCGTCCAGTCGCTTCCGGTAGTCTTCCTCTGCCCGTTCGCGAGCCGAGATCACCTCGCGGAGAGCTTCGGCCTTTTCCGCTTTCTCATACTGGAGCCGATTTTTCCGCACTTCTTCTGCGCGGGTCTGCAGTTTCTGCTGCTCATTTTCCAATCTGTGCAGTGGCTCAAAACGTGCGGAAAGTTCTCTGTCGCTGTTCAGCTGTTTTTGTTTTTCTTCTGCATCGTACGCTGCTTTTTCAGCTTCCCACTTTTTGATTTCGTCCTCTGTTTCGGCGATCCGGCCAGATAATTCATCAATGGAAGTTAGCTTTTCCTCTTCCAAAGATGCTGCCACAATATTTCTCTCCGTCACCAAAGCTGCTTTTCGCCCATTGGCCGCATCAAAAAAGCGCTGGGCATAGGCGTCCCACTTTTCCGCATCGAATATCTTTTCCAGGATGCTCTCCTTCTCGTCGGAGGAAGCCGTCAGGAATCGCTCAAACTGCCCCTGGGGCAGCAGCACGACCTGGCGGAACTGCTCTTTGGTCAGGCCAACCAATTCTTCCGCCTTTCGGGTCAGATCGTCCTTCTTAGGATTTTCAAAAAACGGGATCAGATTGCCGTCCTCGTCCAGCTCTCCCGCCGCGTATTCCGCCGAAAAATTCTTCCGCTTCTGCACCAGGCGCCGGGTAAACTGATAGCGGCGGCCATGGGATGAAAAAGTGAAGGCGACGATCGTCGGTACCGCTCCATCCGCCTGGTTGCACCGCCATTCCTCCAGGTCATTCCTGCCAAATTTATTTCTGGGATCATCTCCGCTGCTGCCGCCGTACAGAGCAAAGGTCATGGCGTCAAAGATAGTGGTCTTGCCGCTGCCGGTGGGCCCCTTGATCAGGAACATCCCCTGCTCCGCCAGTTTTTCAAAATTGATGGTCTGCTTTTCAACATAAGGGCCAAATGCCTGAATTTCCAGAAATAACGGCTTCATCACTCCGCCTCCTCACATGCTTTGACTGCCTGCGCAAACAGCTCCAGGAAGTGAGGCGTTGCCTCTTCCGCCGTTTCCTCCCGGCAGAAGGATTTGAATACTTCCCGCGGGTCGCTCTCCATCTGCTCCAGCTGCTCCATGGTCAGGGTGATGGTCGTTTCCTCCCCCTCGTAAGACTTGCCGGACAGCACCAACGAATGGGGATAGATCTCTCTCAGCCGGGAGATGAGTTCCAGCCCCAAAGCCGTGTCCGTTACGTCCAGGCGCACATAACCGTTTCTGATTTCCTCCGGGTATTCCGCATTCAAAAGCTCCTCATGGGTGCCGGTGAGCGTTGCCCGCCGATGCAGCAGCGGCAGCGGAATCAATTCCTGCGCCATGGTTTCGGTATTGAGCAGCACCACGCTCTTGGTCTGCTTTTCCTCCTTGCCAAAGGAATAGGGCATGGGGGAGCCGCTGTAGCGAATATACCCATTCACCGCCTGGGGTTTATGAATGTGCCCCAGCGCCACATAATCGAAGCCGCGGAACACATCCGCAGATACCTGCGTTGCAAAACCGATCTCCGCCGCCCGGTCGCTGGTGGAGGTCTCCGCATTGGCGATAAAGGCATGCGAAAGGACGATGTGCCTTTTGTCCGTGACAAACCGCTCCCGCATATGATCGGCTGCCACCCGGTAAGCATCCGTGAGGCAGGAAATGGAGTCCTTTTCCTCCGGATAGAGGCTCTTCACCTTTTCCTCCGTGATCCAGGGCAAAAAGAAAACCTGCGTGTCTTCCAATTCCACCGCCTTCGGCTCCCGTTCTGCCGCACCGGCTACATAAAGTCCTGCCTGCTCCAGCAGGCTGCCGCAGGCGGACAGGCGCTCGGCGCTGTCGTGATTTCCGGCAATGGTCAGTACCTTCCGTCCCAGCTCCCGGCAGATCCGGTTCATGGCATAATCATACAGCCCGATCGCCGCCGCTGACGCTACCGACCGGTCGTACACATCCCCCGCCAGCAGCACAGCATCCACATTTCTTTCCTGAATGATCCGGCAGATCTCATCGATAAAGAATCGCTGATCCTCCCAGAAAAACTGCTCTCCCTCCGAGGCTCCCAAATGCCAATCGGAGGTATGTAGAAAGATCATAGTTTTCGTTCTCCCTTTCTAAAAAAATGAAAAAACGGAGTGTGTCAGCCCCCTGCCCAGCGGATTATCGGCATCGGTCCGTACACTGCTCGTCCGCCAAATTGGAAGGTCATTTCACTGAAAAAAGCCACCGTGATTCTGATAAATCACGGTGGGATTCTTGGTGGACGATATAGGACTCGAACCTATGACCTTCCGCACGTCAAGCGGATGCTCTAGCCAGCTGAGCTAATCGTCCGAATTTCAGTTCCTTTAGAAGTAACAGTGGCATTATACAGGATGAAAAATCATTTGTCAAGCTCTTTTTGGGAGAATCAGCACTGTTTGATCGGGCAATGCAAAGCAGATAGGAGAAAATGTGGGAAAGTTTCAGCAGATTCGGTGAAAAGCAGCAGAAAAAATTAAAATACTGCTTGACTTTTGTTTTTTGCAATGGTAGAATAGCAGAGCCGCATTGAAGAGGCTTAAGTTGGTGCGCCCATGTGCACCCGCCTTTAGAGCGAGACTACACAATTAAAGTAGGTGAAACAAATGAAGGCAGTTATCGTAACCGGAGGCAAGCAGTACACCGTAGCCGAGGGCGATGTCCTGTTCGTTGAGAAGCTGGGCGTCGAAGCTGAGGCAAATGTCAAGTTCGATCAGGTTCTGGCCGTTCTGGACGGTGAGAATTCCAAGATCGGTGCTCCCACTGTGGAGGGTGCCGTTGTCGAGGCCAAGGTCGTGAAGAACGGCAAGGGCAAGAAGATCCACGTTCTGAAGTACAAGGCCAAGAAGAACGAGAAGAAGAAGATCGGCCACCGTCAGCCCTACACCAAGGTGGAGATCACCAAGATCGCTCTGTAATTTATGACAAGATGCGAATTTTTCACCGAAAACGACAGAATCACGGGATTCTCCGTTTCGGGTCACAGCGGATACAGTGAGGCCGGCAGCGACATCGTCTGCGCCGCCATCACCGCCGTTGTTACCATGGCCGAGGCCACCATCAATGATGTGTGCGGCGCAAAGGCCAAGGTGCGTGTCAAGGAGGCGGATGCCCGCATCACCCTGACACTCCCCGCTTCCTGCGATGAAGAGGAAAGCGTCCAGGCAGTTCTTGCCGGAATGATGCTGACTCTGTGCAGCTTGCGGGATGACTATCCTGATTATATCGAAGTTTTGGAGGTGTAACACAATGCTGAAGATTGGTATTCAGTTCTTCGCTCACCACAAGGGCGGCGGTTCCACCAAGAACGGCCGTGATTCCGAGTCCAAGCGACTGGGCTGCAAGCGCGCTGACGGTCAGTTTGTTCTGGCTGGCAACATTCTGGTTCGCCAGAGAGGCACCCACATCCATCCCGGCACCAACGTTGGTATCGGCAAGGACGACACCCTGTTCGCACTGATTGACGGTACCGTCAAGTTCGAGCGCATGGGTAAGGATCGCCGGAAGTGCTCCGTTTACGCTGAGCAGTAATTCCGTATAGCCCTCAGAAGGACTGCCGCAGTTTTTGCAGCAGTCCTTTTTTAGCGCTTCCCGCATTGACGAAAGCTTTTTGGTGAATGCTGAAAGCAGAGTGCATGGCTCTCTTTTTTCACCATTCACCAAACCACGTTCCTTTTACAGGAGGTATTGCAAAATGTTTGTAGATAAAGTCCGAATTACAGTCATCGGCGGACGGGGCGGCGACGGTGCCGTTGCCTTCCATCGGGAAAAATATGTTGCCTCCGGCGGCCCGGACGGCGGCGACGGCGGTCACGGCGGCAGCGTGATTCTTCGGGTCAATGACAATATGTCCACCCTGCTGGACTTCCGCTATAAGCGCAAGTATGCTGCTCAGCCCGGTGCCAACGGTCTGGGACGCAAGATGAGCGGCAAGCGGGGAGAACCTCTGGTCATTGAGGTCCCCCGCGGCACCGTGGTGCGGGATGCAGAAACCAACCAGATTATTGTGGATATGTCCACCGGCGAGGATTTCGTCATTGCCAAGGGCGGACGGGGCGGCTGGGGTAATGCCCACTATGCAACCGCTACCCGCCAGGTGCCCCGGTTTGCCAAAGCCGGCCTCAAGGGGCAGGAGCGGGACATTATCCTGGAGCTCAAGCTGCTGGCGGATGTGGGTCTTGTGGGATTTCCCAATGTGGGCAAGTCCACCCTGCTGAGCGTTACCTCCAATGCCCGTCCCAAGATTGCCAACTATCATTTCACCACCCTGTTCCCCAACCTGGGTGTCATCTATGTGGATGAGGGTGTTTCCTTCGTCATGGCTGACATCCCCGGCATCATTGAAGGTGCTGCCGAGGGCGCCGGTCTGGGGCACGACTTCCTGCGGCACATCGACCGCTGCCGACTGCTTGTCCATGTTGTTGACGTTTCCGGCAGTGAGGGCCGGGACCCGGTGGATGATTTCAACGCCATTTGCGACGAGCTGGCAAACTACAGCGTAGATTTGAGCAACCGTCCCATGATTGTGGCCGCCAACAAAATTGACCTGCTGCCCCCGGACAGCGACAACCTGAGGCGTCTGAAAGCCTGCGTGGAGGCTGCCGGCTGCGAGCTGTATGAGATTTCCGCCGGTACCACCCAGGGTACCCGGAACCTGATGCGGGTGGTTGCCGAAAAGCTGCGCACGCTCCCCCCTGTCACCATCTATGAGCCGGAATATGTGGAGGAAGCTCCCCAGGCAGGCGATCCCACCGAGCTCACCATTGAGCACCTGGGCAGCACCTGGGTGGTTACCGGTGCATGGCTGGAGCGCCTGGTGATGAACATCAATTTTGACGACTACGAATCCCGGAACTACTTTGACTTGCAGCTGCGCAAGTCCGGGCTTTTTGCCCGGCTGGAAGAGATGGGCATCCAGGACGGCGACACCGTAGACATCTACGACTTGCAGTTCGACTATCGGCGCTGAGCTTTCCAGCGGCAAAAACACGGACAAAAAATTTTACACAAAGTGTTTGCATTTGAATCAGGATTTTGTATAATAACAGGGTGGCAGGATTTGCACCCTGTTATTTTTTAGGGGAGGTACGGCAGCATGATACGGAATCTGAATCAGGTCAATTTCCGCCTTTACGGCTCTGTGCAGCCGGAACGCGCCCACAGCGCCTCGCCCTTTCCCCGGGAGCAGGCTGAGGTCGTCAGCCTGGACAGCGACTGCGCTCCCATCTACTGTGCCCAGTCCGATACCTGGATCTCCGGGAGCAAGGGAATGGCCATTCTTTCCGTGTGCAACGAAAAGAATGAATACCTGCATTTTTACCTGGACAAGCCCGTTTCCCTGAAGCAGGGCGTCCGGTTTGCCCTCAGTGCTTTCAAGGGAAATGCTGAAGTGCTGATTTATCCCACCGCCGAAAAGCCGGACTTTCTGGGCACCCAGACGGTACAGCGGCTGCGGGAGGATCGCACACTCCATGTGGACGGCATCTACACCTTCTTCTATCAGGAAAAGGAACAGGGTTTCCTCTTCCCGGGTGAATCCCATCCCATGCCGGAGCTGACCTACGTGGATCAGGGAGAGCTCCACTCCGTAGTAGAGGGACAGGATCTGCTGCTCAAGCAGGGCGACCTGGTGATCTACGGCTCCAACCAATGGCATATGCAGTATGCCGACATCGGTGTTGCCCCCCGCTTTGTCACCATATCCTTCGATATGGCGGGCGTGGAGCTGACGCCTCTGCTGAACCGCAAGTTTACCGCTCCCCAGGCGGTGGCCAGTCTGCTGCAAAGCATGCTGCGGGAGCAGGAGCATATGGACAGCTTCTCCACGGACATCATTGTGTCCCAGTTGAGTCTGCTTCTGCTGTATCTGCTGCGGGAATCCGAAGCGCCCACCGGCAGCAAGGTTAAAAACGCGAATATTGTGCAGAATGAAAATGAGATCATCCGCCTGGCGCAGCAGTATGTAGCCGAGCACATCCGGGAAAAGCTGTCCGTGCCCATGGTGGCCAACCGGGTGGGGGTCAGTCCCAGCTATCTGACTGTACTGTTCCACAAGAATCTGCAAATTTCCCCCGGCGAGTACATCCGCCGGATCAAGCTGCAGGAGAGCAAGCAGATGATTCGGGAAAACAACCTGAATTTCACCCAGATTGCCTCCATCCTGCAATATTCCACCGTCCATCACTTTTCCCGTCAATTTAAGGATAAATTTGGCATTACCCCTACAGAATATGCCAAATCCGTTCGATAACAGGAGGAATTTTTATGAAAGGAATCTGGAAAGCCATCAAATCCAACCTTACCGCTTCCGTGACTCAGTTGGATAAAACCGTCGCGCGCACCAACCGCGAAATGCTTTACGGCGCCATTGCCTGCGCCGCTGTGGGCATGGTGATCGGCATGCTGGTGAGCCCCAAGAAGTGCACCTCCATTGCCAGCAACAACGGCTCCCATAACTGTACTCCCAATGCACAGCCGGAAGAGGGTGAAGGTGAAGAATAATCGCCGGACATTTTGCCGCAGTGCATGTTATGTGCGACCGTAAACGTATGTTTTTAAGGAGGCGATCCCGTGAAGCAGGTCAGGCAGTGGCTTTTTTCTGATAGCGGAATGAAAATTGTCAACGCAGCTTTTCTTCTGTCGCTGCTTTTTCGCAATTCCGGCATTATTTTCGTGGCATACGCCCTGTGGATCATCTATTTGTCCTTCGGAATAAGGAGCACTTCATCCAGAACCATAAAGGTCGTCAATGTTGCTTTCATTCTTTTTGCCGCGGTCATGATCGGCGTAAATCTATGGGCACTGCTTCGGTCAATCTGATCCTTTGCTTTCTTAAGGAACCTCTGAATAAATCGACTTCGGCTGAGCAGTGGATCTTTTTCCCCAGCTGTACGGTTTCAAAAGCGGGAAACACATACAGTATTCCTCCGCTTTTGAAACCTTCATCCAGTGAAAAATCTCTCGCTGTCAGCTCTTGCCGATTTAATCAGAGTTTCCTCAAAAATACTCCCGCTGTCGAGTGCAGCGGGAGCTTTTTTCATTCCGTCCGCTCTCCCCGGCCCACAGCCATTACGTCGTAGGGCACGGTCTGGTAGACAATGTAATTCAGCCAGTTGGAGAAGAGCAGGTTGGCGTGGCCGCGCCAGCGGTCGACAGGGGGAAGGGTATCGTCATCCCCCGGGAAATAGTTTTCCGGCACCCGGATGGGCAGACCGGCAGCTCTGTCCCGCAGGTACTCCTGGTGCAGCGTCTCGGCGTCATACTCCGGATGGCCGGTGATAAAGAGCTGGTGGCCATACTGCGTGGACATGGCATAGAGCCCCGCCTGCCGGGAGCCGGCCAGTATTTTGATCTCCGGGACGGCCTCCACATCCTCCCACCGGACGGTGGTATGACGGGAATGGGGCACCCAGAATTCATCGTCGAAGCCCCGCAGCAGGATGGGATTTTTATATACCACCCGGTGAGGGTACACGCCGAAGAGCTTCTCCGGCAGCAGCACTTTCTGCACCCCGTAATGGTAATACAGCGCCGCCTGAGCCCCCCAGCAGATATGCAGGGTGCTGTGGGCATGGGTTTTCGTCCACTCCATGATGCGGCACAGCTCGTCCCAATACTCCACCTGCTCAAATTCCAGCTTTTCCACCGGCGCGCCGGTGACGATGAAACCGTCGAAATACTCCTTTTCGATCTCTTCAAAGGGGCGGTAAAAGGCGATCATATGCTCCTGGGGGGTGTTTTTAGGCTGATGTGAGGACACCTGGATCAAAAACAGCTCCACCTGCAGCGGCGTATTGCCCAGCAGGCGGGAAAGCTGCGTCTCGGTGGTGATCTTGGTGGGCATCAGATTCAGCAGCCCGATGCGCAAGGGGCGGATCTGCTGGGATTCCGCCCGCGCCTGCGTCATGACAAAGATATTCTCTCCCTCCAGGATCTCCCTGGCGGGCAGATTGTTCGGAATTCGAATCGGCATGCAGCGGTACTCCTACATCAGTCCAGCTGCCCCAGCGCCTGCTGAAGATCCGCAAGAATATCCCGAACATCCTCGATGCCCACGGAGAAGCGGATAAATTCCGGCCCGATGCCGGAATCCTTCAGCTGCTGGTCGGTCAGCTGACGGTGGGTGGTGCTGGCGGGGTGGAGCACACAGGTACGGGCATCCGCCACGTGGACGACGATCTGGGCAAGGCGCAAACTGTTCATCAGCTTCATGGCCGCCTCCCGGCCGCCCTTGACGCCAAAGGAAACCACGCCGGAGGCGCCCAGGGGCAGATACTTTTCCGCCAGGTGATAATAGGAGCTGGATTTCAGTCGGGGGTAGTTCACCCACAGCACCTGGGGCTGCTTTTCCAAGAATTCCGCCACCGCAAGGGCGTTCTCGCTGTGCCTGCGAACCCGCAGAGGCATGGATTCCAGCCCCAGGTTCAGAAGATACGCCGCAACCGGCGCCATGGTGCAGCCGAAGTCCCGCAGCAGCTGCACCCTCGCTTTGGTAACGTAGGCAGCTTTGCCGAACTGCTTGGTATACACCACACCGTGGTAGCTCTCGTCCGGGGTGGTCAGCTCCGGGAATTTGCCGGAGGAATCCCAGTCGAAATTGCCGCTGTCGATCACCACGCCGCCCAGGACATTGGCGTGGCCGTCCATATATTTGCTGGTAGAATGAGTCACAATGTCCGCGCCAAATTCAAAGGGGCGGCACAGCAGAGGCGTAGCAAAGGTATTATCCACGATCAGCGGGACTCCATGCCGGTGGGCAATGGAGGCATACCGGGAAATATCCAGCACTGTCAGGGCGGGATTGGTGATGGTCTCGCCGAAGACCAGGCGGGTCTTGTCGTCGAAGAGCGCATCCACCTCGTCATCGGTCATCCTGTCATGGATATAGCGAACCTCGATGCCCATCCGCGCCAGGGTGACGGACAGCAGATTGATGGTGCCGCCATAGATATTGTTCATGGCGATCAGGTTTTGCCCGGCGGAGCAGATATTGAACACCGCCAGCAGGTTGGCGCTCTGCCCGGAAGAAACCAGCATGGCTCCTACGCCGCCCTCCAGATCCGCCAGCTTTTCCTCCACCGCCGCCAGGGTGGGGTTGGAAATGCGGGAATACATGTGCCCCTCCGCCTTCAAGTCAAAAAGCTGCCCCAGCGTATCGGCATTGTCAAATTTATAGGTCGTGCTCTGATAAATGGGCAGCGTGCGGGGCTCCCCGTTGCCGGGGTGATAGCCGGACTGGATGCACTTGGTGTCAAATTCATAACTGGACATGGGAATCACTCCTTCTTAGTCGATGAGGGAACACTCTGCGTCCGCGCGCCCGCTGCCCCAGACGGAGGAATAGAAGCCGGGGGCAAGGGGCCTGACTTCACAGGCGGACTGCATAACATAGGTTGCGCCGGTATCGGCGGCCTGATCGATGCCCTTCAGCACCTCCAGGCAGTGGATGCCATAGGCCGCATTGAGGCGGTTGGGTCTGCCCCGGCGCAGCGCATAGGCCAGCTCTGCCGCGCCCACCCCCCGGTGTCCGCCGCCATCGAAGGGTGTCGGCGCGCCAAGGCAATTGCGGCCGTCGTAGCCATGGGTAAAGGGAAATTCCACCGCCGGGCTCTCCGGGAGCAGCAGCCGGGGCTTTGCGCCGAAGGTATTGGGATCGCCCACCTTCATCACGCCCAGGGTTCCATACAGTTCAAAACGGCTCTGTTCGTCGCCCACCGTGTTGCCGTTCATGTGCACGCTCACCAGCGCGCCGGAGGCAAATTCCAGGCTGGCACACACCTGGGCGCTGCCCGGGATCTGCCAATGCTCCGGGGCGGATTCCAGATAAAGCAGCTGCTTGTCCCGGGGCAGTGCCGGGGCGGTGTGGGCGCGGATGGATTTGACGGAGCCGAGCAGCGCGATCAGCGCCCCGATATAATACACACCCACGTCATAAGGCAGATTGCCGCAGTCCCCCCGCAGGAAGGGAAAGAGCTCGCTCATCAGATTGTGGCTCCGGGTCACGCTGACAAAGCCGGATGTCACGGTACCGATCAGTCCGGTGTCCAGAATCCGCCGGGCAGTCTGGATCCCAGCACCCAGCACCGTGTCCGGGGCGGCACCCAGGTACAGTCCCTGCGCCTTTGCCAGAGCCGCCAGCTGCCGCGCCTGGTTCAGATCGGTGGTGAGTACCTTTTCGCTGTAGACATGCTTTCCGTTCTCCAGCAGCTGCCGGGTCACTGCATAGTGGCTGCCCGGCGGCGTGAGATTTACCACCAGTTCAATTTCCGGGTCGGCAGCGATCTCGTCCAGCGTCATCACCCTGGGAATACCGAACTGAGCTGCCTTTTCCTCTGCCTTGCTCCGGGTGCGGTTGCACAGGGCAACCAGGTCGGTGATGGAGAACAGCTCCTTGAGATTGCGGATATAAATGCTGCTGATTGAGCCGCAGCCCACCACAGCGGTTTTGACCTTCGGGTATCTTTCGGGCATTGTTGTTTCCTCCGTTCAAAAAGTCAGCGTTCCGCTTCAATGGGGCAATGCTGTACCGGATAGTGCTCCAGAATGTCCGCATAGCGGAAGCAGGACGCCAGATGATCGTTGATGATGCCGCAGGCCTGCAAATGGGAATACACCGTGATGCTGCCCAGATATTTGAAGCCCCGGCGTTTGAGCTCCTTTGCCACGGCATCCGACAGGGCGTTGGCTGCCGGGATCCGCCCCTGGCTGTGCCCGTCGTACAGGATGGTTCTGCCCTGGGTAAACTGCCAGAGCCAATCGCTGAAGGAGCCGTACTCCTGCCGGATCTGAATGAACGCGCGGGCGTTGCAGATGATGGCGTCCACCTTCCGGGGGGAGCGGATCATGCCGGGGGTATCCAGGATCCGCTGCACATCCGCCTGGGTGTAGGCGGCAATTTTTTCATAATCAAAGCCGTCAAAGCAGGCACGGAAAATCTCCCGCTTTTCAATCATCAGGTTCCAGCTCAGCCCGCACTGCATGGCCTCCAGCATGAGAAATTCAAATTGCTTCCGATCATCATGGAGTGGGATGCCCCACTCTTCATCGTGATAGCGGGTCATCTTTTGGGTGCCCAGGCACCAGGGACAGCGTTCCATTGGAAATTGCCTCCTTTTCTGCCCTTGCAGGGCAAGTTCTTTGTAAAAAGTATAACATCTTACATTTCTTTTTGCAACCGTAGAAAGGCGCTTGAAATTCCGGCGCAATTCGGGTATACTTTAGGCAGCGCCGCACAATTGGGCAAAGAGACGGCTGAGGCTTGCAGACACAATTGTGAGGTGTTTCCCTTACAAAAAAGAAAAGGAGCCCCCTATATGAGTCTGATCAAATCACTGCTGAAGGTCGGCATGCCTTTGGCTGTTGCGGCGGCAGCGCTGGCAGCCGCCAAAATACGGGAGATGTCCGCCCCTAAGAAGGAAAAGCCACACTCCGATGCCCCCATCATCGTGGCACTGGGCGACAGCATCACCTTCGGCGCAGGCGTTGCCAAAACAAGAGCTACCGACAGCTGGGAAAGCAAGCTGGAAAAGCTGCTGGGCGGCGCATACCAGGTGCTCAACTACGGCATCTCCGGCGCGACCCTGCAAAACGAGGGCGACATGCCCTATTGGAACATGCCGGATAAGCTCTGCCAGGGTTTCCCGGAAGCCGCACTGGCGCTGAACCCGGAGATCGTGATCCTGATGCTGGGCACCAACGATTCCAAGCCCTATAACTGGAACCGCGGCCGCTACGAAGCGCAGCTGGATGAGCGCGTCAAGGAGTTGAAGGCCAGCGCTTCGGTAAAGCGTCTGATCCTCATGTGCCCGCCCTATACCTGCCCCGCAGACGGCAGCGACACAGTGGGCTTTGACATCATCAACGAAACCATCCGGGATGAAATCAACCCCATCGTGAAAAAATGCGCCGAGGAAAACGGCGCGGAATGCATCGACCTATACGCTCTGACCGACGGCCACAGCGAATACTTTGCCGACGGCGTGCACCCCAACAGCTTCGGCAACCGCGTA
This sequence comes from uncultured Oscillospiraceae bacterium, assembly GCA_934567355.1. Lineage (GTDB taxonomy): Bacteria > Bacillota > Clostridia > Oscillospirales > Oscillospiraceae > Faecousia. The sequence continues at coordinate 3,369 of CAKTJC010000034.1, read as the reverse complement.
ATCGCCTCCGCGATCTGCCGCCAGATCACAAACCAGTAACTCCCCCCCCGCTTCACCCGGAAGCGGGGGCGTTTCTGTTACAAGGCCCGGCGCCATGATGTTGGAACACACAAAAAACTCCGCACCAAAATTGGTGCGGAGTTGGTGGGGGACAGTCGTTTACATCCGAACAAAACACATATTCAATTTCGTCCAGGGTCACGGTTTCTGCATGATCCCGGAAATTGTAGGTGAAAATAATTTTATCCTCATACACATACACGGAGTTCAAAAATGTATCAATCATTTCACGCTGGTAGGCCTTGTCGTTGATATTGCCGTATTTGAAACGGCTGATCCATTTTACAATTTCCTCTTTGGTAAACACCGGCTGCACCATCTGGGCACGGATCAGGCTGATATTCAGTTCCTCTTTTTGCCGTTCCAGTTCTTCCATTCGCTCTTTGGTAGTGGGCGTAAAAATGCCCGCTTCAATTGCTTTCAGCAGATTTTTCAGGCTGTTGTCACATACACGAAGCTGTTCCTTGATAGAAGGAATCATCGGATTTTCCTGTCCCTGTATGGCAATGATGGCATCTGCTACCCGGTCAATGACCTCATCGGTGAGAACTTTGGTTACAGTCTCCACGACGACTGCCCGCTCCAGCCAATCCCGCTTAATCGCTTTCCGCTTGCAGGTATGTCCATGCTTGGCGTTGATGCACTTATAGTAGTAATAGACTGTGCCGTTTCTGCTTTTTCCACACTCACCAACCATATGGCCACCGCAGGTGCCGCAAAACACCTTTCCGGACAGCAGGTATTCTTCCTTTGCCTTGGCTCTTCCCGGGGATTTCTTGTTTGCTTCCATCCGTCTTTGCACCCTTTCAAATACATCTTTTTCAACCAATGCCGGAACGCCGCCCGGGATGATCATGTCACCATAGCAGTAATCCCCGATATATTTCCTGTTTTTCAGAAGAAGCGTCATGGCACTTGCCTGGAATGGCCTGTTAAAATTGTTGCGCAAGCCTCTTGCGTTCAAGTCTTTCATAATGCTCTTAATCAGCTCGCCCTTGTCGTAGCGGGAGAAAATCTCCCGCACGATAGGGGCAGTTTTTGGATTCACGACCAGTGCGCCGGTTCCTTTATTCACGGAATACCCATAAGCCAATGTACCGCCGTTATTCCGGCATTTCATTGCGTTTTCCCGCTGACCACGGCGCACTTTGACAGCTAACTCTGCGGAATAATACTCCGCCATACCCTCCAGCATGGATTCCAGGATAATTCCCTCCGGGCCGTCGGCAATGGCCTCCTTGGCAGATACGACCCGCACACCGTTCTTTTTTAGAATATGCTTGTAGTGGGCACTGTCATATCGGTCACGGGAGAATCTATCCAGCTTCCAGACGAGGACCACGTCAAACAGCCTCTTTTCGCTGTCGTGGATCATCCTCTGAAAATCCGGGCGGTCCGCCGTTCTGGCAGACAATGCCCGGTCAATGTAATTTCCCACAATGGTCAGATTGTTTCGCTCCGCATATTCCCGGCAATCCCGAAGCTGTCCCTCAATGGATTCCTCTCGCTGGTTATCCGAAGAATAGCGGGCGTAAATGACTGCGTTCATGCTGATACCTCCTTTCCGTGCATCATATCGCCTTTCTGATCTTGCTGCAAATGTACGGCGGGCTTTTCGGAAAGAGACATCTGCATCAGGGGGAGGAAGAACCGGGCAAGCCTTTCAATTGCAAAGTCGGGGATATGTGTGGAATCGTCCTGGGTTACGGTTTTCATATCCGGGGTAGGGGTATTCAATGCTTCTGCTTCCATCAGCAGCCCCCTATCGTTCCTGTTCGGTTCGTCGGCGGTAGTTCTTCTCACAGAGCTTTATAACCGCCTCCTCAATTTGGATAGGCGTGTAGCTATTGGGGAAGAATTTGCGGATACGTTCCATAGGGATTTTCAATCGTTCTTTCTGATTTGCCTTTTCCTCGCCCATAATGGAGCGCAGTTTCGGCACGGTCAGAGTCTTTGCCTGGTATTCCTTTTTCAGGCGAATAGCCTGAGAAAGGGATGGGGTGCAGTCGTTGCGGCGCATTTCTTCCAGGAGACAGGTCTGGGCTTTTTCCGGGAGGTAGCTTAGCTCCACCGCGGGGGTGAGGGCGATTTTACCGTCATCGACAAGCTGAAGCAGTTCCGGAATCAGGTGGGTCAGGCGCACATAACGCAACACCTGATTCTTACTGTCTCCACCATCAGCCCCAACCTGTTCGGCTGTCACCAACTTCTCCCCAACTTGGGGAGAAGTGCGACCTTGGTGTTTCATTGCTTCCATTTTCAGTTTATAGGCAAACGCCTTTTCGCTGGGAAGAATATGCTCCCGGTGCAAATTGCTGTCCACCAGCATAATGGCCGCTTCCTCCCGGCTGATTTCGTAGACAAGGGCAGGAACTGCAGAAAGCCCAACCCGCTGGGCTGCGTGTAGTCTGCGGTGACCGCTGATTACCTCGAATTCGTCTGTGTTTTCTAATGGGCGAACAATCAGCGGGGAGAGAATGCCCTCATTGTGAACGCTCTCTGTCAACGTTTCCATTTCCTCGTTGTCCAGGACCTTATAGGGGTGGCCCTCAAAGGGGTAAAGTTTCTCTACGGGAATTGCGATAGGTTTACATAATTTATTATCTATTCTCATTTCATCCTTTCTCTGAATCTTTGATATGCCGCCTGTTCCAGGCGGTGTTCTTCTTGCAATAGTTCGTATAAATGTGGGGACTCGTCCAGAATCTTTCTTGCCTGCCGTAGCTTTTTCCGCAGCGGCGCAATTTTCTGGGTGAGTTCCTTTTTGCGGCCTTTGGCCTCTTGCCGCTTCTCCGGTATCTTTGCTCTACGGCGGGTGTTGTCAATTTTACTGCGTTCCGCTTCCAGCACATCAATCTGGGATTGGATTTCCGGGATTGCGGTTTCCAGCTGAGCCATCGTGTGGATTCCATTTTCCTGTAGAAAGCGGTAGTCCGAACGGTAGCTTTCCAGATCCTTTACCGCCGCTCGCAGGTCAGGAGAGAGAAGAATCACATCCGTGGTTTGCAGCACCAGCTCTATCACCAGGATCAGCAGCAGAAGCACCGTGTCCACAAAGACTTCCTCCGTGTTATGGCTATGCTCAATGGTGAATGCCAGACGGTCCATTTCCCACTCCAACGGAAATTTCCTAGGCTTATAGGGTAGATGGGTGTTCCACTTCTGCCGGAAATCATTGGAATAGAAATTCTCGTCAAACCGATTCCGCAGCACCTCTTTGGTATACCCCAGCGAGGACAGCCTGACGGGCCGCTGCCAATTTGCTGCCTTGACAGAAAGCCGTACCCGGTCAATGGAATAACCTCTGGA
>CAKTJC010000033.1 GCA_934567355.1 uncultured Oscillospiraceae bacterium | reverse complement strand
GGGCAATGCCGCCGTCGATCAGCAGCAGGTCGGGGGCGGCATCAAAGCCCTTGTCCCCCGCCTTGTAGTGAACAAAGCGGCGCGTCACCACCTGATGCATGGAGGCATAGTCATCCTGATTATCCAGCCCCTCCAGCTTAAAGCGCTTATAGTCGCTCTTTCTGGGCTTGCCATCCTGGAATACCACCATGCTGGCTACAATGTCCGTCCCGGAAATGTTGGAAACATCAAAGGATTCGATCCGCTTGGGGGTTGGAATATTGAGCATCTTTCCTAGTGTCATCAAAATTGCATTATTGCGCTCTTCCTTATCCGTGACGCGCTTTGCTTCTTCAAACGCATTCTTACAGGCCAACTCCACCAGGCGGATGTTGTCTCCCCGCTGCGGTACCCGGAGCTTGGCCGTGCGCCCGTACTGCTTTTCGATCAGTTGTGAAAACAGTTCGCCGTCTTCCAGCGGGAACGGCAGCAGGACTTGCTTCGGTGCATAGCCCCGGCTGAGATAAAACTGCTTCATCAGGCTGGAAACCGCTTCCTCCCGATCATCCGGCGTCGGAAACACTTCGTATTCCTTATCCAGCAAATTCCCGTTGCTGAAATGCAGCACTGCAAAGCATGCCTTTACCTCCGTCTGCCCGAAGCCGATCACATCGGTATCTGCCAGCGTGCCTGCCGTCACAAGCTGCTTCTGCCCAAGCGCCTCCACCGCGTTTAATCGGTCTCTCAGGGTTGCCGCCAGTTCGAACTCCAGATTTTCTGCCGCTGCGAGCATCTGCGCTTTGATTTCCTCCGCTGCCGCCTTATAGCTGCCGGAGAGCAGCTGCTTTGCCTGCTCCATTGTCTCCCGGTATTCGGTGCAGGTCTTGCCGGGCTGGCACCATCCGGCGCACTGATTCATGTGATAATTCAGGCAAGGACGATCCTTGCCGACATCCCGCGGAAATTCCCTGGTGCAGGTGGGAAGCTTCAGCGTCTTCAGAATCGCCTCCATCACACTGTGCGTCACGCCGCGGCTGCCAAAGGGGCCATAGTAATGGGCACCGTCATCGCTGAGTTTGCTGACCAGCGTGATTCTGGGGTAAATCTCCCGCATATCCAGCCGAAGATAGGGGTAGCCCTTGTCATCCTTCAGAAGGATATTATATTTCGGCATGTATCGCTTGATCAGTGAGCATTCCAGCACCAGCGCCTCAAATTCACTGGCAGCAACGATCACATCGAAATGGTGGATCTTGCTCACCATCATTCTTGTTTTTGGCGTGTGGGAAGCGGTATCCTGAAAATACTGGCTGACACGGTTTTTCAGCTTCTTTGCTTTGCCGACATAAATCACCTTGTCGGTTTTATCCCGCATGATATACACACCCGGGGCATAGGGCAAGGACAGCGCCTTATCCTTCAGTTCATCAAAGGTCATGGGTTCGCTCCATAAAAAAATGCCTCCATGCAGCGTTGGCATCGAGGCAGTCGGAATTCGGCTGCCCCAATTCCCCGGGAAGTGAGAGATTGGAGCAGCCGCAGTAAATCAATAAACGTCCCGCTGGAGCAGCTCTTCCAGCGCATTGACAGCTGCCTCTGCGTCGGGGCCGACCGCGCTCAGCGTGACCGGGGTGCCGGTGACAATTCCCAGAGACATGATGCCCAGCAAGCTTTTGGCGTTCATTTTACGGCTTTCGGATTCCAGCCAGATGCTGCTTTCAAACTCGTTGGCCTTCTGCACAAAGTAGGTCGCCTGTTTGTTGTGCAGTCCGGACTCGCAGCGCACAACCACTTCTTTGTTGAACATTTCCATAACACTCCTTTACATCACGCCCATAGCAACGCGATGAATCTACTTATATAATACCATTTTCACTGAAAAAGTCAATCAAATTTCGGCTGTATTGCACAAACAAGCTGATTTTTGTGCAATTTTTCACAATTCTGCTCTCCACAGCAGGATTGTCCTGCATGCTTTATGCAAATTCTGCAATGGTTACGCCGTCCTCGCCCTCGCCGTAAACACCCAGGCGGAAGCTTTTGACAAATTTATTCCGTTTCAGATCCTGATGAACCGCCTGGCGCAGCGCGCCGGTGCCCTTGCCGTGGATGATGCGGACGGTGGGCAGCTTGGCGCGCATCGCTTCGTCCATATACCGATCCAGCACGCAGATCGCTTCCACCGTGTCCATCCCACGCAGGTCGATCTCCGATGCCATGGCCGCCGTTTTCATCTCCCGACCGGAATGCGCCGGGTGACCACCCTTGGCTTTATAGGGGTTGTCATTTTCCAAAAGATAAACCTCATCCGCCTTCGCAGTCAGCTTCATGATGCCCGCCTGGAGCTGATAGGTGCCATTCTTATTGACGGTCAGCACACTTGCCTTGATGCCCAGATTCAGCAGTTCCACCGTGTCGCCCACCTTGATCTCGCGGGTCGGCTGGGGGCGGGATTGCCGGGGCTGCGTGGCACGCAGCCGATCCTCTGTCTCGTTCAGAGTACGGCGCAGCTCTGCCTGACGCTGGTTGATGCCGGTGGTATCGGCGCTGTCCTGCAGCTGCTTGCGCAGAGCCTTCAGCTCTTCAGAGGCAATGTTGGCAGCAGCACGGGCCTCATCGATAATTCCCTGTGCCTCCCGCCGGGCGGCCTCCATGGCCTTCTCCTTCTCCTTGCGAAGCTGCTCCTGGTACTGCTCGCTCTGCTGCTTGATTTTCTCTGTCTCCTGTTTGAGCTTCTCCGCCTCCATGCGGGCATTCTCCATCTGCTGGCGCTGCTGCTCCAGCTGGGCAAGGACGTCTTCAAAATCCTTGTCGCTCTTGCCCACCAGGTCGCCGGCTTCCTTCAGAATATCCTCCGGCAGGCCAAGCTTTCTGGAGATGGCAAAGGCGTTGGACTTTCCGGGAATTCCGATCAAGAGTTTATATGTCGGCTGCAATGTCTCTACGTCAAACTCGCAGGAGGCATTGATCACACCCTTCGTGCGCATGGCGTAGAGCTTCAGCTCCGCATAGTGGGTCGTCGCCACCACTCTGCTTCCCATTTTTCTGCTGTATTCAATAAGTGCGATCGCCAGTGCCGCACCCTCGGCAGGATCGGTGCCTGCGCCCAGCTCGTCATACAGCACCAGCGTACGGCTGTCGCATTGCTCCACCACATCCACGATGGTTCTCATATGGCTGGAGAATGTGGAAAGGCTCTGGGCAATGGACTGCTCGTCGCCAATGTCCGCCAGGATCGCATCGAAAGTGGAAAGTGTACTGCCGCTCCCTGCCGGAACATGCAGGCCGCACTCCGCCATCAGGGTCAGAAGGCCAATGGTTTTCAGGGTGACGGTCTTGCCGCCGGTATTGGGGCCGGTGATGATCATGGTGTCAAAGTCAGACCCCAGCCGCAGGGAAATCGGCACGACCTTTTGCGGGTCGATCAGCGGATGCCGCGCGTTATACAGCTCCACCCGGCCGCTGTCATTCATAATGGGCGCCCAGGCGCGCATATGGAAGGCAAGCTTTGCCTTTGCGAAGATCACATCCAGCTGCACCAGCAGAGTATAATCCAGATTGATGTCTTCCCCGTGGGCTGCCACCTCACTGGAGAGCTCTGCCAGGATACGCTCGATCTCCTTCTTCTCCTTCAGCTGAAGCTCCCGCAGCGCATTGTTTGCATTTACAGCGGACATAGGCTCCACAAAATAAGTGGAACCGGTTGCAGAAACATCATGCACCAGACCGGGTACATCGTTCTTGCATTCGGATTTTACCGGCACCACATAGCGCCCCTGGCGGATGGTGATAATGGGCTCCCGCAGGAATTTGCTGTATGCGGGGGACGAAATCACCTTTTGCAGACTGTCCCGGATCTTACCGGACTGAATGCGCATATGGCGGCGGATGTCGGCAAGCTCCGGCGAGGCGGTATCCGCGATCTCTTCTTCAGAGAGAATAGAGGTGAGGATCCGCTCCTCCAGATATTTGTTGGGCGTCAGAGAATGGAACAGCGGTTCGAGCACCGTTTCCTTGTCCTCTGGCGTGATATAGTCCTTTACAGACCGGGCACAGCGCAGAACGCCGCCGATGACCAGCAGCTCCTTGGACTGAAGGCTTCCCCCTCTGTCCGCCCGCTCCAGGCTTGTCGATACATTCGCGGCACTTGCGAAGGATGGATAGCCTTTCTTTGTGCTCAGATCATAGGCGGCACTGGTTTGCCGGAGCAGCTGCTCCACCTCTTCCAGATCGGAGGTAGGCCGCAGATCCAGGCAGCACTGCTTGCCGCCCTCGCTCCCGGCGCAGTCCGCCAGTCGCGCCAGCACCTGGTCAAGCTCCAGCTTCACCAGGGATTTTTCATATAGTTCAGACATTGTTTTCTCCTGTTTTATGTAGATTCCATGGGAATATGCAGAGATTTATAGAAATCCAGTGCTGAAAAGGAACGCTCCAGCTGCGTAGAAAGGAACCCCTCCGTCAGGGAGGACAGGCGGGTCAGCTCCTGCTCCGGCAGGCGGAAGGCAAACAGCTTCTTCGGGTCGCAGAAGGAAATATAGCGCATTGCCTCCAACATAGAGGGCGTCACCGGCATTCGGATGCCGGAAGAGGCTGCATCCCGGCAGTTCTCGCATTCCAGTAAGCCTGAGGACAGGTCAAAGCGGGTGGGTTCCTGGCTCCCACAGACATGGCATCCTACCAGGTCGGGCATAAATCCAGCCAGACAGGCTGCACGAAGCTCGAACACCGCCTTCACCTGCGCAAAGGGCAGCTTTAATTCCGCCAGTGCATACAGGCAGTTCAGCAGCAGCGACTGCAGCTCCGGTGTGGGGTAATCCTCCTGGGAGAGCACCTCCGCCACCTGGGCAAAATAGGATGCCAGCGCCAGGCTTTCCATATCCGCACGCAGTCCCTGAAAAAGGTTCAGCACATGCGCCTCGTTGATCGTGTACTGACCGCGGTATTCAAAGACGGTAAACTCCCCAAAGGCCAGCAGCTGGCAAACCGCCGTCAGGGGACTGTTCTTCCGTCGCAGTCCCCTGGCCTTGACGGTCAGTTTTCCATACTTTTGGGTCAGAACCGTCAGAAGTGCGTCACGGTCATTGTAATCCGATACTCTCAGGACAACGCCCCGGATCGTCAGGTACATTCTTTCCCTCCGTTTTTAGTGCGGCGCTGTACAGCAGATACGCCTCCGGCGCACCGGTTTCCATAAAAACGCTCCAAAAATCTGCGGACTTCATTTCCATCCCTCCGGGATTAGCTTGCGCAGTCAGAGCCGGAATACACCTGGAAAAAATAGTGAGCGGCTATTCGTGATAGCCAAAATTGCGCACAAGAAAATCGCTGTCTCGCCAGTTCTCCTTTACCTTCACCCAGGTCGTCAGATACACCTTGGTACCCATAAATTTCTCGCAGTCGGCGCGTGCCATGGAGGAAATCTTTTTCAGCATCTCTCCGCCCTTGCCGATGATAATGCCCTTATGGCTGGCTTTCTCGCAATAAATCGTTGCATCCAAATCGATAATTCCGTTGTCCCGTTCGGAAAAGCGGGTGATTTCCACTGCCGTCCCGTGGGGAACTTCCCGGTCAAGGCACCACAGCAGCTTCTCGCGGATGATCTCTGCCATTACCTGCCGCTCTGGCTGGTCGGTGGTGACATCCTCCGGGAAGAGGAAATAACCCTCCTGTGCGCTCTTTTCGCACTCCTTCAGCAGCTCCCCGACGCCATCGCCGGTTTTGGCCGAAATGGGGATGATCGCGGTAAAATCTGCCTTCTGGGAATACGCGGCAATCACTTCCAGCAGCCTGTCCTTTTCCACCGTGTCAATTTTGTTGATCGCAAGAATGACGGGGCAACGGCTTCTTTGAATCTGACGAAGAAGCTCCTCCTCCTGGGCACCCACGGATGCGATCGGCTCCACCACCAGAATGGTCAGATCAACATCCGCAATGGACTCCTGCGCCACGTTCACCATATAATCTCCCAGCCTGGTACGGGCGCGATGGAAGCCCGGCGTATCCACAAACACAAATTGGGTATTGCCCCGGGTGACAATGCCGCAAATCCGATTGCGCGTGGTCTGCGGCTTATTGGACACGATCGCAATTTTTTCGCCCACCAGATAATTGACCAGCGTGGACTTTCCCACATTGGGGCGGCCTGCAATGGTAATCATTGCGGTTTTTGTTTTCATATGTTGTCTCCTGTTTTGATGTGATTCAGTTGCGCTGCATTCCGGGGATCTGGGCAGCGATGGTTTCCTCGCGATCACGCATCTGACGCTTCTGCTCTCCCTCATCCATATGGTCGTAGCCAAGCAGATGGAGCATGGAATGGATGGTCAGGTAGCCAACCTCCCGCCTGGTGGAATGGCCGTATTCCTTTGCCTGCACCACCGCCCGCTCCAGGGAGATGCACATATCCCCCAGGGGGCAAAGGCCGGTACCGGGGTCGATGTATTCGCTCCAATCCTGCGGGGGCGCCCCGGCAGTCAGATTGAACATGGGAAAGCTGAGTACATCCGTGGGCTTGTCAATATTTCGGCTTGCCTTGTTGATGGTCTGTATGCCCGCATCGTCGGTCACAAGGACGTTGATCTCACATGGGATCGTGATTTTCTCCGCCCGCAGCGTCTGGTTGATGCAGGTGCGGATAATGGATCTGATCAGGATCTTCTGAAAAGGATTCCCTTCAAACACAAGATTGATTCGATTGCTCATTTGTACTTCCTCTTAAACTGTCCCTTGAATTCCCGGGGTAATTTTTCCGCTTTTTGTGCGGCGCGCTCGTAGGCGCTGATGATCTCCTGCACAAGGGCATGGCGCACCACATCTGCGGCGGTCAGGCGGCAGATGGCAATGTCCTTCACGCCGTCCAGCACGCGGATGGCATCCTTCAAGCCGGAGGTCTTATCATCCGGCAGGTCGATTTGGGTAATATCACCGGTGATTACGATTTTGGAGCCAAAGCCAAGACGGGTAAGGAACATTTTCATCTGCTCCCGTGTGGTGTTCTGGGCCTCGTCCAGAATGATGAAGCTGTCGTCCAGGGTTCTGCCGCGCATATAGGCCAGGGGGGCCACCTCAATAGAGCCGCGCTCCTGGTATTTCTGAAAGGTTTCCGCCCCCAGCATATCATACAGCGCATCATACAGCGGGCGAAGGTACGGGTCGACCTTGTTCTGCAAATCGCCGGGAAGGAAGCCGAGCCGCTCCCCTGCCTCCACCGCCGGCCGGGTAAGCACAATGCGGTTCACTGTCCGCTCCCGGAAGGCCGCCACGGCGGCGGCAACGGCGAGGTACGTCTTGCCGGTGCCGGCAGGGCCGACACCGATGGTGACGGTATTCTGGCCGATGGCCTTCATGTATTTCTGCTGGCCAACGGTTTTTGCCTTGATCGGCTTTCCCTTGGCGGTAATGCAGACCACATCCTTTGTCATCTGCTCCACCTGCTGGTCATTCCCCTCGTTGACCAATGTGATCAGATAGCGCACCCGCTGCTCATCGATCACCTCTCCCTTAGAGGCCAGGGAAAGAAGCCCCTCCAGAGTGCGAACCGCCTTATCCACCATCTCCTCATCACCGGAAACCTTCAGATCGGTGCTCCGGTTGATGATGCGGACATTCATTGCGTCCTCAATCCGCTTGATATTTTCATCGAAGGAACCGAAAACGGCAATAATATCTTCCAGCCGCTCCGCATTAACGATCCGCTCCACGATTCTGCTCATTATGATCTCCCATCTCCAAATGCTCTCTGCCGATCATCTCCGTACAGAGGAATTGCTCCGTCAACAGATAGGCGCCATCGGACATTTCCAGCACCTTATCGGCATACGTAACCCGCCCGGCAATCATTTGGCTCAATAAATAATCCTGTGCAAAGCTCTCAAGGCTGCGCTGCGTCTCCTGTTCACTCACATCGGTCTGCGACACCGCCCCCTGGGTTACCGTCTCGCAAATCAGGGAAAACGGCAGAGGAAAGCCGCCCGGAAGCACGAGATGGTACTGCACGCTTATTCTACCACAAGTTATATCTGAAATTCCACTCTCTTTCCATAAATTTATTCGTTTTTTTCCAATCACCACAGAAAAATTTCTTTGTGTCCGCACATCTTCGCCCCGGGTCCACTCATACGACGGCGTAAGAGCACGGACAGTGCGCAGGGTTTGCGCGTAAACTTCCCCCTCTGCGCGGGTGGCTCGGATGGAAATGCCGCAATCGGTATAGCCGGAAATAAGGATCTGCCCCTTCCGAACAGCCTGTCCCGGCTGGCAAAGAGACGTGCCGCGGAGCGCCGTCACGGATTCCACAATACCGTCCCTGTCCGCAACGATGCTGCTGACAATTTCCTGATTTTCCGCCGCCGAAGGCTGCTCCGTGCGTTCCCTTACGGAAATCACGGCGCGGCAGCCATAGGTATTGATGCCCGCCCACTGCAATTCTGGAATTGCGGAAAGGAGCGCGTTTTTCATCCGCTCACTGCGTACCCGGGCACAGGAGGCCATCAGATGAACCCCCGCTTCCTCTGCCGCCTCCAGAATTTTTCTGGTGGGAACCGCTGTGTTCCCCTCCACCTGGACGCACAGAATACGGGTAGGAAGCAGAAAGCTGAGCATCGTCAAAAGAAGCAGCCCGGAATACAGCAGCGGACGGATGAGGATGCTCTGCTGAAGGTAGAAAAGGCGCGACATGCCCTGAACGCGGACGTTGTCACCGCGCCGCTCCAGCGCTGCGCGGGCAGCGGGGAAAAACTTTCGCTGCAGTGCAAAGGAATAAGTAAGGTCATCCTCCTGTTCCAGGGCAAAAACTTCAATTCCCTTCGCATTCAAAAGCCGAAGGCTTCCCCAAATATCGGCACTCACTACCCGAATCCGAATTTGATCCCCTCGCTTCATTTTTCCCTCCTGCGAATCAGAGAGAGCCCGGCGATCTGCCCTGTGATGATGAGCTTGATTTTCGTCATATGCTCCAGGCGCAGTCCGCATCCGCAGACGCGGAGTTCTCCATATTTCATTTTGATGCCTATTTGCTCTGTGGAGTACTCCGTCACGCCCAAGTGGTTCTCCACCAGCACCCTGCAGCTGCCCGCAAGCTCTACGATCGGTACAAGAGGAAACACATCGGGGTTTGGCGGACTGTTCGGAAGCAAACGGTTTTTAAGCTTCATTCGCTCACCTCTTTGGGAAAGCATATGCATGCACCATTCCCGGCTTGCATAGATTCTTCCGAGGTGAGCAAATGGAAAAACGAAGGTGGTTTTCCGCCCTGGCAGCTGCTGCCGGAATTTTTGTTCTGATCATGGACAGCCGAACGGCGCTGGTGGGCGCATCGCAGGGGCTGGGACTCTGCCTGAAAACAATTATTCCCTCCCTCTTCCCCTTCCTCTTTCTCTCCGGAACCTTCTCACACGCCTGCGGCGGGGGCGGACGTGCTGCACGGTGGCTTGGAAAGCCCTTTGGGATTCCCGCAAACATGACATCCATCCTGGTTCCTGCTCTGCTGGGCGGGTATCCGGTGGGCGCGCAGTGCGTCTATGAATCCTACCGCGCCGGGGCGGTGGACAAGTTTCACGCCCAGCGCATGCTTGCATATTGCAGCAATGTCGGCCCTGCATTTCTCTTTGGCATTCTCCCTGCCGCTTTTCCGAATCGGAGCACGCTGTGGCTCCTTTGGGGCATACAGCTTCTCAGCGTTTGGGCATCCTCCTTTGTCTTTTCCTGCTCCGCCGCGCAGTTTCGCACCGGCGAAACGCTGCCCGCATCCTTCGGAATGGAGCAGGCTGTTTGGGCAATGCTGAAAATCTGCGGCTGGGTCATCCTGTTCCGGGTTCTGATTACATTCCTTTGCCGCTGGATTCTGTGGGCGGTAAGCAGTCAGATTCAAATTGCAGTGATCGGACTGCTGGAGCTCTCCAACGGATGCTGCATGCTCAGTCAAATTCCGGCAGAGGGGACGAGGTTTTTGATATGCAGCGTCATGCTGTCCTTCGGCGGCCTTTGCGTTGCGTATCAGACGGCCTCCGTCTGCCCGGGGCTGAACCTTCGCGGTTATCTTCTTGGGAAAACGCTCCAGGCCGTCACATCGGGCATTCTCGCTGCCGCCGTATACTTCCGGCTCTGGCCGCTTCTGCCCCTCTGGCTGGTCGCGCTGTTCGGAATGAGATTTGCCGAAAAAAGAAGTAGAAATCCTTTGCCCGTTGGTGTATAATGGGCAGTAGATTCTGATGCTTTCCCATTTTGGGGACATGGAGGGCTTTATGCTGTTTCGAAAAAAAATTGATCGCTCCTGTGCCTATTGTGCCTATGGCGCAAAGCTTGAGGACGGCGCTGTACTGTGCAGCAAACGTGGGCTGAAAAGCGAAGACGACCGCTGCCGCAGGTTCCGCTATGACCCCTGTAAGCGCGTGCCCTTCAAGGCGAAAGCAGTATCCTTCTCCCGGTTTACGGACAGCGATTTCTCTTTGGATGAATAGCACGATCCCGTGCAGGAGCGGTGAGGCCGCAGCCCTGCACGGGATTGCTTATTGAAACAGCCGCTCCGTTCCCTCCCCTGTCTGAATGAAGGTATTGGGAACCTCGCCTACGATCACCGTCTCCGCCACAACGATCTGGCTTGAAACCTGAAAGGTACTGGTTTCTCCCAGGACGAGGACGGCGGCATCCACGCTCACCTCCATCACTAACTGGTGCAGGGTCTGATTGATGCCCGCCTGAAGGAAATTGCTGGAAAAGGTGGCGTCGCTGTTCCGAATCGCCAGAATATGCACGGGGATCGTAAAGCCCTTGCCGGAGAAAAATTCCGGCAGGAACAGGCTTCCAATGGGGACGCCGATGTCCGCTGCGTCCAGGGCGAGGATCTTTCCATTGATGATGTTCAGAATGTCCGTTTTCAGATGATTGACTTCCCCAATATTGGTTTTCAACGCGGTAATCCTGCCGTTTACATCCTTTTCAAAGTAAACAATCCGATCATATTGAATGTTTCCATTTTCAATCTGCTTTGCGACGGCATCATTTGCCAGATCGGACGTAGCGTTTTTCACGCTGGTTTGTGCCAAATCCCGAATTACCAGGCGGTATTTGCTGCGCAGAGAAAAGAAGCCCGCAATCAGCACCGCCAGACACAGCAAAAGAATCAACCCAAATGTTTTCAGCCTTTTCCGCATGATATTCCCCTCCGGGAAACTGTATGCGGAAAAGGCTGAATTGATAACTGGGATTAAAGCTTCTTCAAATAGGCCGAGGCGGTTTTCAGCATCAGCTTTTTTGTGCCAATATCGTCAAAGGCAATTTCCAGCAGAGCATCGCCGCCCATTTTCGCGACGGTGAGCACCATACCTCTGCCGAAAGCGGCGTGCTGCACCATATCGCCCTGCTGCAGCTCCAGCATGGGCGCGGCGGGCTTGGACGAAAGCATGGAGCTTTCGCTATGATAACGGGGGCGGTTGTAGGCGCTGCGGGCGGCATAGGAGCGCTCGGCATGCCCTGCAGTACTCTGCACCGGGTGGAAGCCGCCCTTGCGGCGGATGCATTCCTCCGGAATCTCCTTCAGAAAGCGGGACGGCAGTGAAGAAGAAGTGCGCCCGTAGATCATGCGCTGACGGGCATAGCTGATGGTCAGCGATTTTTTTGCCCGGGTGATCGCGACATAGCACAGCCGCCGCTCCTCCTCCATTTCCTCCTCGTCACCGATGGAGCGCTGGCCGGGGAACAGACCATCCTCAAAGCCCACCAGAAAAACATGTGGAAATTCCAAGCCCTTTGCGGAATGCATGGTCATCATCACCACGGCATCATCCGATTCGTTATACTGCTCAATATCCGTATAAAGAGCAATTTCCTCCAGGAAGCCCGCCAGCGTGGGAGTTTCCGTATTCTCTATGTAGGAATGGATGCTGGATTTCAGTTCCTCCACGTTTTCCAACCGGGTCTTGTTTTCCTCGGTATCCTTGGAAATAAGCATGTCAGCATAGCCGGTGCGTCGGATGACCTCATCGTAGAATTCCGGCAGACTCATGCCATTCTCCAGGAGCTTGCCCAGCTCCTCGATCATGGCGGAGAATTGCAGGAATTTAACGGCGGATTTTTCCAGCGGCGCATAAGAATAGGGGTCGGACACAATGGAATACAGCGGTTTTCCCTCTGCTTCTGCCAGGCGGTCGGCCATTTCCAGAGTCTTTGCACCCAGACCGCGGGGAGGATTATTGATGATACGGCGCAGGCGGAGAGTATCGGCGCGATTGTTGATAACGCAAAGATAGGAGAGCATGTCCTTAATTTCTGCCCGGTCAAAGAAGCGGGTGCCTCCAATGACCCGATAGGGAATTCCGTTGCGCTTCATGGCATATTCCAGGGCGTTGGACTGGGCATTGGTGCGGTACAGAATGGCAAAATCCTGCATTCCCTTGCCACGGGTCGCCGCAAGGATCTGACCTGCCACAAAATTAGCCTCCGTTCCTTCGTCCGGCGCTTCATAAACGGTGATGGGGTCACCGCTTCCGTTGGCCGTCCAGAGTTTCTTGCCCTTGCGCCCCAGATTATGGGAGATCACGGCATTGGCGGCATCCAGAATGGACTGGGTGGAGCGGTAATTCTGCTCCAGTCGGATGGTGCGGCAGCCATGGTACTGCTTTTCAAAGCTCAGAATGTTTTCGATGGTCGCACCCCGGAAGCGGTAGATGCTCTGGTCGTCATCGCCCACCACGCAGATGTTTTCATAGCCGCCTGCAAGCAGGGAGGTCAGCAGATACTGCATGTGGTTGGTATCCTGATACTCGTCCACCAGAACATAGTGAAATTTCTTCTGGTAATAACGCCGGACATCCTCGTGCTGCTGCAAAAGCTGAACGGTGACATAAATGATGTCGTCAAAGTCCAGGGCGTTGTTGTCCTTGAGCTGCGTCTGATACTTTTCATAGGCGCGCGCCACATATTTTGCCCGGAGATTATTGGAGCGCTCCGCCTCCTCCAGCATTTCGGCGGGAGAAACCATTTTATCCTTCTCCCTGCTGATGGCACCCAGGACATACTTGGGCGGGAAGGTCTTCTCGTCCATGTCCAGTTCCTTCAGGATTCCCTTCATCACCCGCTCGGAATCGGCGGTATCGTAAATGGTGAAGCTCCTGGTGTAACCCATCACGTCGATGTCCCGACGCAAAATCCGGCAGCAGGCGGAATGGAAGGTCATTGCCCAGATGTCCTGTGCATTCTCGCCCAGCAAGGCGGACAGGCGATCCTTGATCTCATTGGCAGCCTTATTGGTAAAGGTAATGGCGATGATGCTCCAGGGCACAGCCGGTTCCACTGCACACAGCGCATCGGCACGCTCCCTTTCTTCTTCGGAAGGTTCTTTAGTGAGAGCTTCTAGGAATAAAACATCCTCATCCGCGACCTGCGGCGGGATTTCCTGAGTGTCGCTTCCCCTGCCGTAGCGCATGAGATTGGCAATTCGGTTGATCAGCACAGTGGTTTTGCCACTCCCGGCACCAGCCAGGAGACGCAGCGGCCCCTCGGTGGTGAGTACGGCCTTTTGCTGCATATCGTTGAGCTGAGAAAACTGGGATGCAATATATTTCTGCCGGGCGGCAATAAAGCGGGACTGCATTTGTTCTGTCATTCGGTGCACCTGTCTATCTGTAAGATGTCACTATTTTACTTCATTTTCCTCAAAAGGTAAAGTGGTTTCTGTGGAACCTCTGAATAAATCGTCTGCGGCCGGACAGTGGGTCTTTTGCTCCCATGCCGCAGGATGAAAAATGGAAAATACATACAGTATTCCTCCATTTTTTATCCTTTGCCTGGAAACAAAATCCCTCACTGCCAGCTCTTGCCGATTTCATCAGAGCTTCCCTATTGCATGAATTCCCGAATTTTCTCCAGCGCCTTTTTTTCGATGCGGGATACCTGCACCTGGCTGACGTTCATCACCTTCGCCACCCGCTGCTGGGTCAGGCAGTGGAAGTAGCGCAGCTGAACCACCATCCGCTCCCGCTCCGGCAGCCTTTCCACAGCCTGACGCAGGGCGATTTTTTCCACCATCCGTTCCTCGGATTCCGTGTCCGTCAGAATATTCTCTAGGCAGAAGCCATCCTCTCCGGTCTCCTGATGGATGGATTCCGTGGCGGCAGTAGCTGTTTCTGCCAGCGCGATTTCCTCCGGTGTCAGTCCGGTCTGATCCGACAGCTCCTGAATGGTCGGTTCCCGGCCGAGCACCCCCGTCAGCTTATTGCGGACGCCCTTGATGGTGGCCGCGTGCTCCTTCAGGCTGCGCGATACCTTCACCGCCCCATCGTCGCGCAGGAATCGACGAATCTCCCCGGAGATCTTCGGCACGGCGTAGGTGGAAAACTGCGTGCCGAAGGCCGTATCAAATCCCTCCACCGCTTTCAGGAAGCCCATGCAGCCGAGCTGATACAGATCCTCCGTTTCCACGCCGCGACCAATAAAGCGCCGGGCAATTGACCAAATCAGGCCGGAATTCTCCGTTACCAAGCGCTCGGAGGCATCCCGGTCTCCGCCCTGGGCAAGCCGGATCAATTCCTCCGTACTGCTCATTTGCGGCGCTGAAGTTTGCGGCGCATATGTACCGTGGTGCCCTTTCCGGGGGACGAGGCAACATCGAAGCTGGTCATGAAGCTCTCCATGATGGTAAAGCCCATGCCGCTGCGCTCTGCTCCGCCGGTTGTAAAGGTCGCCCGCCGCGCCTGCTCCACGTCCTGGATGCCGACGCCCTTATCCTTGATGACAATATCCAGCACATTGTCCTTGAGAATGCGGCAGCGCAGCGTAATGATGCCGATCTGGTCGGGATAGGCATGGACGATGCAGTTGGTCACTGCCTCCGATACCGCCGTGCGGATGTCTCCCAGCTCTTCCAGCGTTGGATCCATTTGGGCGGCAAAGCAGGCCACAGCGCTCCGCGCAAACGCCTCGTTGGTGGAGCGGCTTGGAAAATCCAGAATCATATAGTTGTCAAATTTCATGATACTGCCTCCCGAATTTCTACCAGCTTGTCAATACCCGACGCCCGGAACACCCGCATGGGTTGGGGCGAAATGCCGGAAAGCAGGAGCTTTCCTTCTATCTGGGACATATTCCGCAGGGCGTTGATAACAACCGCAATGCCGGAGGAATCCACAAAGGTCACATCGTGAAAATCCAGCACGCACACATCCGGCATATACGCTTCGATTTTGGAGCTGATGATCTGAATGTAAGCCTTTGCACAGTGGTGATCGATCTCCCCGGTAAGGGCTATGGTGAGCTTTCCGTTTTCCAGAAAACTGGTGAAATACATTTTGAAAACCTCCTTTGTTTTCTTTGCAAAAAGAAGTATAATTCTTAGGAAATAAAAAAGCAGTCGGAATTGCGGGCAAAAAAAGGAGCAGGAGAAAAACCATTGCATTTGGTTTTCTCCTGCTCCAAATTTATTTTTCGCGCTCCATAATTTTTACGCCCAGCTCAAACGCCAGCAATGCAATCTTACCCTTGTCGTCCAAGCGGGCGTGACCGGCAAGGCTGCGGGAATCCCACACCGGCTGGTCGAGGTTATCCCCGGCATAGAAAAATTCAAAGAAATCCGCACCCCGGAAATCCGCCGCTGCCTGCATTCCGGCGCACTCCATCTCCACGCAGATAGCCCCCTGGGCCTTCCGGCGCGCCACCTTCTCCCGCGTCTCCCGGTAGCAGGCATCCGTTGTCCAGGTGGTTCCCTTCACATGGGAATAGCCGTGCTCCCGCAAGACCTGCTGGAACAAATCCTGATGCTTGCGGTTCACTTCAATACTGTCTGCGGGCGGGGCATAGTGGAAGCTGGCTCCCTCATCCCGCAACGCCCTGGTGGGAATGATGATGCCGCAGTCCTCAATGGTCTTGTCCAGCACGCCGCAGTTGCCAAAGAGAATCAGGGTTTTCATGCCCATGGCAAGCAAATCCTCATAGTCCCCGATGCAGGCAGGCTCCCCCACCCTGGACTCATAAAAGCCGATTCTCTTTCCCCTGTAGGTGACGGCATAAACCGGCGCTTTGCCGTTGGCACCGCCCACACGCCCGATTTCCTCCGGCTCAAAAAAGGCCAGCACCGCTTCAAACAGATGATGGGAAAAGCAGGAAACGGTCACCTCCGGGAAGTTCTCTATCTTTCCCTTGATGCACATCTCCGGGTTAATAACGGCATCCCGGCAGGGATCAAATTCTTCAAGAATCATTTTGTCCTCCTAATTCTTTCGTTGAAAAAAATAGCCTAATGTATGCACCAGCTTGCCGGAGTCAAAAAGGACTCGGATTTGTTCTTTTGTCATCCAGGTCGTCTGTGCCACTTCCTTCGTCGTCGCCTGCTCCAGTGAAACAGGGCCATCGTACTCAAACAGCCAAATATCCAAAATATCCGTAAACCTGACACCGTTTACAACCCTGCCCACCACAGAATCGATCAGCTTTCCTGCTTCCGGGGATAGCGTCAGGCCCACCTCTTCCTTGGTTTCCCGGATGGCTCCAGTCAAGCTGTCCTCACCCTTGAGCACGGAACCGCCCACACATTCCCACATGAACGGGTAAGCAGGACGATCCGCACTTCGCTGGGAGATCAGATATTCGCCTCTGCTGTTGCGAATCCAGACATGCACCACAAGATGATAAAAGCCCTGCGGGATTTCTTCACCCCGGATATGGTCACGTCCCGTCAGCTCCCGGCGCTCATTGTATAAATCCCAAAGCTCCATTTTCTCCTCCCCCTGCGGCATTCTCTTTCTTGCCACATATAATTGCCGTTCTCTCTCCGTCTTCCCTGTCGGTTGACAGCAGCATATTGCAGCTCCTTTTCACAGTAGTTTTTCCTTGATTCCATCTATCTCGTCACTTGTCACGCCGATTGCCAGCAGGTATTGCCGAAAGCTGCCGTATTTTGCTTTCAACAGGTGAAGAAATTCCTCCATATACCATTCACTGGGAATCACAATGTTCATGTCAACGTCCGGGAAATTTTGGTGAATCAACTCAAACCGCTCTTGATTATACGTCTTCGTCAGCATATAGTCCGCCACAATCTCCGCCTCTGAAACACCGCAGATTCCCAGCAGGACAGCGCTTACAACGCCCGTCCGGTCTTTTCCCGCCGTGCAGTTTATCATCACACCGCCGGGTGCGGATGCAATGGCTTTGAATACCCCTGCCGCATTTTTGCTCTGGGCAATGTTCATATAGCTGCCGCTGACGGCATCGGTATTTTCCGGGATTCCGCTGCCCTCATCAATCGGAATGTTCCTGTATGCAAAGCCCTCTCTGCCGGAAAATCCGCTGGGCTTTTTCTGCACATCCGCTTCCCCCCGCATATCAATGATGGTGCGTATACCGTGCTCCTTCAACAGCACCACATCGTTTTCAGACGGATAACATTGGATGTCACTTCTCAGCACGCGCCACGGCTTCAAGTGCTCCCCGGAGACGGTGCTTTTGCCGCACCCCAGGTCACGGGTATTCAGCGTTGTTTCCAGCAGCGACCTTGGACTTTCTGATTTCATCCTTTTCTCCTGTTCTTTTTATGGAAATGCCCCGGCAGCTTGTGCGCCGCCGGGGCATCATGTTCACTTATTCCTGATTTTTCTTACAGTGCCTGCATGGCCTTCTGGCTTTCTTCCAGGCTGGCAATCAGGTCGCGAGCCTTCTGTGCCTTTGCACGCTCGGCAGCTACAACTGCCTCCGGTGCGCGGGAGGCGAAGCTCTCGTTGGAGAGCTTGCCCTCCAGGGATGCCAGATTCTTTCTGGCCTTGTCCAGCTCCTTGTTGATGCGCTCCAGCTCCTTTGCCACGTCCACCAGCTGTCCCATGGGGATATAGAGCTTTGCATCTGCGGTGGCGCAGGTGACCATGCCATTGAGGTTTTCCGGCTCTGCATCCAGCAGGGTCATGCTGTCGGCATAGGCCAGCCGCAGGATGAAGCCCTCGCCCTCGGTAAACACCTGGGGCTTGGAGGTCAGCACATACAGCGCTGCCTTCTTGGAGGGGGGCACGTTCATCTCGGCACGGCGGTTGCGGATGGAGCGGATGGCGTTCATGACGGACTCCATGTGGGACTCCTCCTCGCCGAAGGCCAGGTCCTCCCGGTACTGAGGCCAGGCAGCCACAATCAGAGCGTCACCCTCATGGGGCAGACTCTGCCAGATTTCCTCGGTGATGAAGGGCATGAAGGGATGCAGCAGCCGCAGCACCTGATCCAGCACATACACCAGCACCTGGATGGCGGTCTGCTTCCGGTCTGCGTCCTCGCCATACAGGCGAGCCTTGGTCAGCTCAATGTACCAGTCGCAGTAGGTATCCCAAATGAAGTCGTACACCTTCTGGACGGCCACACCCAGCTCGTACTTTTCCAGGTTCTCCGTCACCTCGGCAATGAGGGTATTGAGCTTGGAGAGTACCCACTTGTCAGAGATTTCCAGCTTGTCCATGGCGGGCAGCTGATTGGCGGAATCTTCGCTCAGGTTCATCATCACATAGCGGGAGGCGTTCCACAGCTTGTTGGCAAAGTTACGCATGGCCTCACAACGCTCCACATAGAAGCGCATATCGTTGCCGGGAGAGTTGCTGGTGACCATGTTCATACGCAGGGCATCGCAGCCGTACTTATCAATCATCTCCAGGGGGTCAATGCCGTTGCCCAGGGACTTGCTCATCTTGCGTCCCTTATCGTCCCGCACCAGACCGTGAATCAGCACAGTGTGGAAGGGAGTCTTGCCGGTATGCTCACAGCCGGAGAAAATCATTCTGGCAACCCAGAAGAAGATAATATCGTAGCCGGTAACCAGCACATCGGTGGGATAGAAATAGTCCAGGTCAGGGTTCTTTTCCGGCCAGCCCAAGGTCTCGAAGGGCCACAAAGCGGAGGAGAACCAGGTGTCCAGCACATCGGGATCCCGCTCAATGTTGGTGCTGCCGCACTTCTCGCACTGGCAGGCATCCTGCCGGGACACGGTGATGTGGCCGCAGTCGGCGCAGGTCCAGGCGGGAATCTGGTGCCCCCACCACAGCTGACGGGAAATACACCAGTCACGGACAATGTCCATCCAGTTGAGGTAGGTCTTGCTGAAGCGGTCGGGAACGAACTTGGTTTCGCCGTCCTTCACCACCCGGATGGCCTCCTCTGCCAGAGGCTTCATCTTCACGAACCACTGGGCAGAAATGATGGGCTCCACATCGTTATGGCAGCGGGAGCAGGTGCCCACATTGTGAGCGTAGTCCTCCACACGCACCAGGTAGCCGCCTTCTTCCAGGTCTTTCACAATCTGCTTGCGGGCTTCGTAGCGATCCAGCCCCTGATACTTGCCGCCCAGCTCGTTGACCTTGCCGTTGTCATCCAGCACCCGGATGACCTCCAGATTGTGCCGCAGACCCACCTCGAAGTCATTGGGGTCATGGGCGGGGGTCATCTTGACGCAGCCGGTGCCAAATTCCATTTCGGCATAGTCATCGGCAACCACCGGAATTTCCTTGTTCACCAGGGGCAGAATCACCTTCTTGCCCACAATGGAGGCATAGCGCGCATCGTTGGGGTTGACGCACACGCCGCTGTCGCCCAGCATGGTTTCGGGACGGGTGGTCGCCACAATCACTTCGCCGGAGCCGTCTGCCAGGGGGTAACGGATATGCCACAGATGACCGGGCTTGTCCACATATTCCACCTCGACATCGCTCAGTGCGGTGACACAATGGGGGCACCAGTTGATGATGCGGCTGCCCTTATAGATAAGACCCTTTTCGTACAGGGAGACAAAGACCTCACGGACAGCCTTGGAGCAGCCCTCGTCCATGGTAAAGCGGGCACGTTCCCAGTCGCAGCTGGCACCCAGCTTCTTCTGCTGCTCCACAATGCGGTTGCCGTACTGGCGCTTCCAGTCCCACACCCGTTCCAGGAACTTTTCACGTCCTAGGTCATAGCGGGTCAGGCCTTCCTTCACCCGCAGCTCTTCCTCCACCTTAACCTGGGTGGCAATGCCGGCATGGTCAACGCCGGGAATCCACAGCGCATTGTAGCCCTGCATTCTCTTGAAGCGAATCAGGGTATCCTGCATGGTTGCATCCATGGCGTGACCCATGTGCAGCTGACCGGTGACGTTGGGAGGGGGCATGACGATGGTGAAGGGCTTCTTCTGCTCGTCCCGCTCTGCGTGGAAGTAGCCGCCCTGCTGCCACATATCATAGATGCGGTTTTCCACATTCTGCGGTTCATAGACCTTTGGTAATTCTCTTGCCATTTTATACTCCTTTCAAAGACAAAAACGCCCTGAGCCAAATTTGACTCAGGGCGAAAAAATCCGCGGTACCACCTGAATTCCCGCAACTGCGGGCACTCTGCCGCTGTAACGGGCTGACCCGTACTGCCCTACTTTCTTCGGGCAATCCGCTCCTGGGCGACCCGCCGCAGATGCTGCCATGTGCTCTCACCAACCGCACACTCTCTTTGGCGGACAATCTGCTGCTCCTCCCGTTCCTTGCGTTTGTTAGACTATGTTACTTCGGATTTCCCACTTTGTCAACAGAAATTTTCCAAATCGCAACATTTCCGTGAACCCGCCGGTTATTCCCTTGACGCGCCATCAAAAATGGATTAAAATAGGTAAAAATTTTGAAATGAGTTGATGGACTTGAAATTATCATTGGTGGTTCCCTGCTACAACGAGGCAGAGAATGTGACCCTTTTTCAGGAGGAAACCATAAAGGCGTTCCAGGGCTGCGGCTATTCCTATGAGATTGTATTTGTGGATGACGGCAGTCAGGATGCCACCCTGCACCAGCTGAAAAAACTGTACGCTGGGGGCAAATGCCCGGTGAAGGTCGTCTCCTTCTCCCGAAATTTCGGCAAGGAATCGGCATTGTACGCGGGTTTGCAGCACGCCAGCGGCGACTATGTCAGCCTGATTGATGCCGACCTGCAACAGCGGCCCGAAATCGTGCGGGAGATGGTCGCCTTTCTGGACGAAAACCCCGACTATGATGTGGTCGCCGCTTATCAGGACCGGCGGAACGAAGGAAAGATGCTGTCCTTCTTCAAAAAGAGCTTTTATAAAATCATCAACAAGCTCTCCGATGTGGCGCTGCAACCGGATGCCAGCGACTTCCGCACCTTCCGCCGCAGCGTGCGGGACAGCATTCTGGAGCTGGGCGAATACCACCGCTTCTCCAAGGGCATTTTCGCCTGGGTGGGCTATCAGACGAAATTCATCCCCTACACTGCCTGCGAGCGGGCCCACGGCACCACCAAATGGAACTTCGGCAAGCTGCTGAACTACGCCATTGAGGGCATCATCGGCTTCTCCACTGCCCCCCTGCGGCTGGCCACCTGGCTGGGCGGCGCAACCGGCGTGGCCGCGGCGCTGTACCTGGTGGTGGTGCTGGTGCAGAAGCTGTTTTGGGGCATCGATGTGCCGGGCTACGCCACCATTGTGCTGCTGATTCTGTTTTTTGCCAGCGTGCAGCTATTCTGCATCGGTATCATCGGCGAGTATGTGGGGCGCTCCTTCGAGCAGGGCAAAAACCGCCCCATCTATATTGCGAAGGAAGTTTTGGTTCCGGAAAATAAAGAGGCGCAGTAACAGCCGGACAGGAGAAAACCATGCCCAGCCGGTTTCAGAATATGAACACCCTGCAAATGCAGAAAGTGGAGCAGCACTATTAAATGTCAAAGGCAGGGCACCGAAATTGGTGCCCTGCCTTTCGTTATGCAAGGGGAATGTAATAATACGGTTTCTCCACCCGGAATCCCTCTTCGTTCAGCTCAGACCCGGCATAGAAATACAAGCCCGCGATCTGCTCCGGGTCGAGAACGGTACCCAGTGCACTGTGGATTTCCGTAAACAGATGGTTTTCTGCATCCCATTCGCCGCTGCCGGAGCCAGAGGGATTCTGAATATCCGTCCCATCCTTCAAGCGAATGCCCGCCGGGGTGGGATCCCATCTCTCCCGCTCCACAAAGTCCATCAGATCCGCGTACTCATCTCCCAGCCGATAAATGAACTTCATGCTGTATTGGCCGATTTCCGCCTCCACAAGGGTGAGGTTCCAATGTCCAATTTTGGCGTTGGGCGTCCATTTTTTCGCCTCTTCCGTGCTGCCCTGCAAAATCCAGCGCAGCTCCCATTTCCCCGGCGTGGTCATAATATCCTCATCATCGAATTTTTCGCCTGTGATACCAAGGCCGGTGAAGGTGAACACCATTTCCTTTCCAAGCACATCCTTTCCGTCCCAGGCGAAATCAGAGCTGAATTCAATGCTCCCGTCGGACAGCTGATAATCATAGCCGGAGGCCGGCTTGCCGTCCTTCACATTGACCCAATTTCCCTGCTCATCCAGCGTCGTACCGTTAAAGAATTGGGAGCCGCCACTTATCCCCAGCTGCGTCCAGTCCTTCCCATCGATGGTATAGTCATACCAGGCCCAGGGGGATTGACCCTCCTCCAGCTTCAATCCCTGGATACGGAAAATCGCCTTGCCGCCGTTCTGATCCATCACTGTTTGAGCCAGGGTAATGGTGACGCCGTTGTCCGTGGCACTGACTGTCTCCTGTCCGCCGTTATCTGTCCCGGTGGGGATCATGGAAAGACCTGTTTGCTCTGCCTGCTTTTTGATTTCCTCGGATGGCTGAACGCCGCCGTAGCTGCCAAACTGCATGGTTGCCGACCAGCGGGTATAGGCCGCCGCCGCGATCATGGAACCAACAGCCAACGCCGCTGCAAGAAGAATCAGCAGCTTCTTTTTCCCTGTTATTTTCGCCTTCTCTTTTTGAAATGTTCCAAATTCTGCCTCTTCGATCAATGCCGCATCCAGATTCTGAATGCCCTTTAACATGTCCTTTCCTGTCATACCGAAATACCCTCCTTTTTTAAGTAAGATGCCAGCTTGCTTCTTGTCCGGGACAGCCGCATCATAACGGCGCTCTGGCTGACCCCAAAGCGCTGCGCGATTTCGCCGACGCTGTCGCCATACCAGTACCGTCTGACAAAGATCATCCGATTTTCCTTCGTCTGCCTCTGCAGAAAAGCCCCCACCGATCTGCTGATGTCGGCGCTGTCCGCAGTTTCATCCTGCCAGGTGCCCGGGATGCATTCTTCCATCTCCTGGGTCAGCGCGATGACCTCCGCCTTTCGTTTGACGGCATTGTTCCAGTCCAGCCGATCAAAAGCAAGGTTGCGGCAGATTTTTGCCAAGTAGGCAAAAAGGTGGCTCGGCTTTGCGGGCGGGATGGTTTCCCACGCTTTCAGGTAGGTATCATTGACACACTCCTGGGCATCCTCGCTGTTGCGGATGATATTCTCCGACAGTCTTGTCAGCGGTGCGCCATACCGGCAGGCCGTCTGCCGGATGGCATCTTCGTTTCGAGTGAAGAACAGCTGTATGATTTGATCGTCATTCATTTTCACACCTCCTGTGTTTTGTCCTTCACCCCTATAGAAGGATTTCCATGCCGGAACCTAACATCTTTTGCAGAATTTCTCATTTTTTATAAACAGGAAACGGCGTGACCGAAGTCACGCCGCGAAACGACATCTTATATTTCTTGTCTGCCCTCCAGGGCGCGGGAAAGCGTCACCTCATCCGCATATTCCAGCTGGCTGCCCACCGGCACGCCGTAGGCAAGGCGCGTGACCTTGACCTCCATAGGGCGAAGCAGGCGGGAGATGTACATGGCTGTGGCCTCGCCCTCGGTATCGGGGTTGGTCGCCATAATGACCTCCTTCACGTTTCCCTTGCCCACCCGCTGCAGGAGCTCGCGGATGCGGATGTCGTCCTGGGTCACATGATTCAGGGGCGAGATCACGCCGTGGAGCACATGGTATACCCCCCGGAACTCTCTGGAGCGCTCCATTGCGATCACGTCCTTCGGTTCCGCCACCACGCAGATCACGTCCTTCTCTCTGGAGGGATCATCGCAGATGGGGCACAGCTCCCGGTCGGTGATGTTCTGGCAGCAGGGGCAGGTATGCACGGAGCGCTTTGCCTCCATGATGGCATCGGCAAACGCCTGCGCATCCTCAAGCGGGAGCTCCAGCACATGGAACGCCAGCCGCTGGGCGGTTTTGCCGCCGATTCCGGGGAGCCTCGCAAAATGGTCGGCCAGATCCTGTAATGCCGCAGGAAAGAACTGCATGGCTCCTCCTTAGAACAGGCCGCCCAGGTTCAGCCCGCCGGTCAGACGGGACATATTGTTGGCCGCCTCGTTATCCGCCGTCCGCATTGCTTCGTTTACGGCTGCGATGACGGTGTCCTGGAGCATTTCCACATCGTCCGGGTCGACTGCCTCGGGCTTGATGGCAAGGCTCACCAGCTCATGCTTGCCGTTTACCGTTGCCGTGACCATTCCGCCGCCCGCACTGGCGGAGAAGGTCTTGCTCTCCTGCTCCTGCTGCATCCGCAGCATCTCCTGCTGCATCTTCTGCGCCTGCTTGAGCATGGCGCTCTGGTTCATGCCGCCGGGTATTCCGCGAAATCCGTTTTTAGCCATTTTTCATTCTCCTATGATCGTTTATTCTTTCATGTTTACAATGTCACTGTGCTGCCGGCCGAATTGGAGCAGGTTCTCCATTCTGGAATTGCCTGCCGGCTTTGCAGAAAGATCTACTATTTTCGCCTTCACCTGTTTTTTCAGCTGCGCGCCTGCTTTACGCGCCACGACCTCCAATATCTCGGGCTTTCCGAGCATATCGGCTGTGAAGGTGTTTTTGCAGCGCAGCTCGAGGACGCCGTTTTTCATCGCGCCGTACACCGGTGCGTTTTCCGTCGCCACAAAGAAGCCGGAGACAGGGGGCTTCAGCTCCTGGCGAACAGCTGACACGACCTCTGCCCAAAAACCCAGGGGAACCTGGTCATCCGGCACCGGCGCTTCCTCCGGTGCGGGCTCTTCCACTGCTTCCTGCTTTGGCGCTTCCGCTGCAGGGGAAGTCGGCGCGGCAGCAGTCGGAGCAACCAGCAGGCTCCCGCTTTTGATCTGATCCTCCAGGCGGGTCAGGCGGGCATTGAGGGACTTTGCATCCAGGCTCAGCTCCGGCTGAGTCATTTCCAGAATGCAAAGCTCCGCGTCCATCCTGCGGCTGGCACTGCGGGTGAAATCGGACAGGGTCTCCTGCACCAGCGACATCATCCGAACCAGCTCCCCGCCGGACAGCTGCTTTGAAAGCGCCTGTGCCTCCTGATCGGAGGCGACACCGGACAGCATGGTCACGCCCGAATCCGGGGCGGTTTTGAGCACCAACAAATCCCGGATCAGGCAGGCCAGCTCATCAAGCATGGCGCCCAAGTCCTTACCGTCGGTATATAGCTGATTAAACAGCTGGAGGGCATTCTTCGCATCATGGGCGGCAATATAGCCCAGCAACTCTCCGCATTTTCGCTCTCCGGCGATTCCAAGGCAGGTATACACCGCTTCTGCGGTCAACTCGCCGACGGTCGCAGAGGCACACTGGTCAAGCAGACTCAGGCCGTCGCGCATGCCGCCGTCTGCCAGCCGGGCGATCACTCTCGCAGCGGATTCGTCCAGGTCAATGTTCTCCTGGTAGGCGACATACTGAAGCCGGGCTGCAATATCCTCCTGACTGATGCGGCGGAAGGAAAACCGCTGGCAGCGGGACAGGATGGTGGCCGGAACCTTATGCAGCTCCGTCGTCGCAAGGATAAAAATCAGATGCTCCGGCGGCTCTTCGATGATTTTCAGCAGCGCATTGAAGGCCGAGAGGGAAAGCATGTGCACCTCGTCGATGATGTATACGCGCTTTTTCACCTGGGACGGGGTATACACGGCATCGTCCCGCAGGTCACGGATGTTATCCACGCCGTTATTGGAGGCGGCATCGATCTCCAGCACGTCCATGCAGGTGCCGTCGTCAATAGAGCGGCAGGCTGCACAGCGGTTGCAGGGATTGCCGTTATCCGGATTTTCGCAGTTGACTGCCTTTGCCAGAATTTTGGCACAGGAGGTCTTGCCCGTGCCCCTGGAGCCGGTGAAGAGATAGGCGTGGCTCATCTTCCCCGTCATCAGCTGGGTTTTCAAGGTCTGCGTCACCGCCATCTGGCCGGACACATCATCAAAGGTCTGCGGACGATATTTACGATACAGCGCCTGATAGGCAGCCATGGCAATTCCTCCTTCCCATGTGCAATAAAACATGCCGGCTCATAACAAGATCGCACACCCACATTTGAACAGGCGACATACCCAGAGGCCATGCAGAAAGCTCAAAATCGGCAATCCCGCGGCACACGGGAAGGTCCGCTTAATGCTGCTTGGTTCCCCACCTGACATGGTTCACGGGATCCCATTGCGCAAGACCGATTTCTCAACACCTCTTACACGGTACGGATGGCACATCCACCTGGCCGGGTGTGGGGGTTCATCCCTGCTATAGCGGATTGCAGGTACAGGGCACCGCTAACTCCCCGACTAGTGCGACCTTGTTATAAGCCGACAGCTCTAACAAGGATCAAATATTCTGTTTTAGGGAAGCTCTGAATAAATCAGCAAGAGCTGGCAGCGAGGGATTTTGTTCCCAGGCAAAGGATGGAAAATGGAGGAATACTGTATGTATTTCCCATTTTTCATCCTGCGGCATGGGGGCAAAAGACCCGCTGCCCAGCCGCAGACGATTGATTCAGAGATTCCTTAGTTCAGTTTGGATTCAACAAAGTCTGCCAGCTCCTGGAAGGTGGTGATCTTCTGGTCCTCCATGTCCAGCTCTACGCCCAGCTCACTCTCCAGATCCATGATCATCTCTACAATATCCAGAGAATCAATGCCCAGGCTCTCGAAGGTGCTGTCGGGGGTGATCTCGGACGCATCGATCTCAAGCTGCTTGGCAGCGTACTTCACAAGTTTTTCGTACATTCTATCTTTCCCTCCAAATATTCTGTGTAGAACATTTCCGTAATATTCTAGTACAGGATAAGGACTTTGTCAATGCCTGATTTCGCAGCGCTCCAAAATCTTACGGCGTTTTTGCCTTTGCGGCATTTATCCCGGCTGCATAGGCTGTTGCCCAGGCGATTTGCAGATTGAAGCCTCCGGTGTAGGCATCGCAGTCCAAAATTTCTCCGGCAAAGAACAGCCCCGGGACAAGCTTGGATTCCATCGTGCCGGGATTTACCTCGGAGACCTTTACGCCGCCGGAGGTAATGATCGCCTCACTGACAGGGCGCTTGCCGGAAACGGAGACCGGGAACGCCTTCAAAAGCTCCACAAGTGACCGGCGCTTCTGCCTGGTCAGGGAATTGGCCTGCATGGCCGGGTCGATCTCCAGACGGTGCAGAACCACGGGTATCATGGAGCGGGGCAGCAGATCCGTCAGAGCGTTTTCCATGGAACGATTCTGATACTGCTCCAAATCTCTGAGAATGCGGCTGTCCAGCTTTCCCTCATCCAGCGCCGGCTTCAAATCAATCAGCAAACGGCAGCCCTCCCCCTTCAGGTGGCAGCTGGCGCTGAGGACTGTGGGGCCGGAAACGCCAAAATGGGTAAAGAGCAGCTCGCCGAAATCCTGATAAAGCACCTTTCCCTTCGCGCTGAGCAGCTTGACGCCCACATTGCGCAACGACAGCCCCTGCATTTCGGTACAGTCTGCATCGCCGGAT